>CAWIQH010000041.1:0-43844 GCA_963838185.1 uncultured Chlamydiae bacterium | reverse complement strand
ACTGGTTGCTGTCATGACATCGGAAGAAAAAAACAACCATCGCCATATCTTAGATATCTGCGAAGAAGCGAACTGGTTCGGACGGCTGCCTGAGAGTTTTAAATTTTTCTGCCAGCCGATGGTCCCCACGATCAACCGGGAAGGCCAGTGGCATCTCCAAGGCCCTATGCAGCTCCTTTTAAAGCCGGGAGGGCATGGAGTGATTTGGAGGCTGGCGCGCGAAGAAGGCATCTTCGATTGGTTTTTTTCCTGCGGCAGAAAAAAAGCGCTCGTCCGGCAAGTGAATAATCCTGTCGCCAACACAGACTATGGCTCACCGCCTTCACAGGAATTGGATGTGTAGAGATAAGAAATTCGGATTTGCTTCGTGTCCCCGCCAGGTCAAAGCTTCTGAGGGTATCAATGTCCTAGTGGAAGCTCCACATTCTCAGGGCTACAAATACACCCTGACGAATATCGAGTACTGCGACTTTAAAAAGTTCGGCATTGTCGATCAGCCTGAAAAACCCGGAAGTCCTTATTCTAAATTCCCATCGAACACCAATATCTTATTCGTCGATCTGGAAGCTGTCCTCGATGCGATCACCCGCTGTCCGATCCCCGGCATCCTTGTCAATCTGAAGAAGCTTACCTACCGTACGAATACCGGCCAGAAAAAAGAAGAAGAGGTCGCCCGTTTAGAATCGACGATGCAGAACATTGCCGATTTCTTTGAAGAGACCTTTGAAACCGCGCTTCCTTCTACTAGACCGTCAGCAGCTCAAGACTTATCTGACCTATAACCACCGCCGCAAGACGATCTCCGCTGCAAAACGAGAGTTCACCTTAGGTTCATCTCTTTTAGAAACCCCGAAGGCTGTTTCTTAGACATCTTAAAAAACAACCGCGACCTTTTAGTGGCCTGCCATATGCAAGTGCCTGTTGTCAGCGATCCTCTCCACTTTTTTGAGAAAGGCCCTTCCTTTATTTTCCTCTATCATCCTGCTTTAGGGCCTCTTTATTCGGTGATTGCACAAAAACTCCGCGGCGGAAGACTCCATCCCGAAAGCGAGCTCCAATTGCAGATCGCAGAAGTCGACATTGAAAATCTCGATTTAGAAGGAAGCCTCCTCATCCAAGCCGAATCTGTGATGGGACATACTGAAGGGCAGAAGTTGATTTATTCAGAAAGATCAGGCCGCTGCGTGCTTAAAAATGTCACTGTCCGTAATAAAGGGATCGATCACGATATGCCTAATGTCTATTGGCGCAATGAGATCGCCCGTCAAGAAGTCTGTCAGATCCTGCTGCGCGGCATGAGCGAATTTTATGCTGAAAATATTGTGCTATCTAGCGACCACTTCATCGAAGTGCCCGATGGTCAAAAATGCCGTGCCATCGAGATCGAAGGCGAGCTTCACTTGACCTTTGAGAAGATCGAGGCCCCATCCTGGCATTGGCAGTACACGGTAGATTCCCGCCAAGCTCTTGTGCTTAAAAAATCCCAATAAAAAAGGCAATACCCTTGCGGGCATTGCCTTTTTGTATCGTATCTTTCGACCGATTATTCCTTTTTAGCATCTTTGGTTACTGAAGCTGGGTCATCCAAAAGATTGTCAACACCATCAACATTATCTTCACCTTTAGCACCCTCAATGCCAGAATCTTTCTTATCATCGAAACTGGAGAAGTACGACCTCCTTTCCCTGCATCTTTAGTTTTCCTGAGAACGCCTGAATCATCAACATCGTCTCTACCTTTAGCACCTTCTACGCCAGAGTCTTTCTCATCATCGGAAGATAGTGGAGGTTTGTTTGGTGTGTCAGTGTCTGTAGACTTAACCATCGCCTTTAGGATGGAGCATGATGACGAAAAAGATGAGGGCGATGATTCAGGAAGCCAGGATAGTGAGGCCTTTATGATTTTGGATGGAGTTAACGACTCTATTGCTAGAGACCCACTCGGGAGCTTTTGCGAGGACGGGTTTAGCGGCACATTGAACGACGTAATAATCTAGACCATTGATGGCAGTTGCATAGAGTTTGCCTAAGTGGGCAGTTTCTACGTTTTTTGCAAAATTGTGCAAGCGGGTGATAGTTCCTGTTGTGGCTGCGTCCAGACTAGTGAAATCGACCATGATATCCTCCTTAAAGGGAATTTTGTAATCGCGATTATTATAAGTGTCATATCTTTAATGTAAAGAAAGGTTGGTTGAACGGTTTCTCGAATTCTGGCATAATGGGTCAACTGATGTAAAAAAAATTTAAAAGCCATTTTCTGTTATTTCAACAGGTGGTTTTCAAGGCGTATATTATGAATGAACAGACCCAAGACCGCATAGACAGTATTCAGAATCGGATCCTTCACATGTGGAGGTATCTTTGACCTGGGTCTAAAAGAAAAGCGGGTTGAAGAACTACAGACATTAATGGGAGAGGCTGCTTTTTGGGATGATTCTCAAGCGGCACAAGAGGTTATCTCGGAATCCAACGAGCTCGAAGCTTGGACGCTTCCTTATAATAAGTCAAAGAACGGTTTGCCAATGTTCAATCGCTCCTTCCAGAAGCGGAAGAGAGCGGCGATCAGGCTTTTGTTGAAGAGCTTCTAAGCGAGCTCGATGGCATCGAAAAAATTATCTCTGAACTCGAAATTAGAAAAATGCTCTCCGGCGAAATGGACAGCAAGAGCTGTTACCTCAGCATCAATGCAGGAGCCGGTGGAACAGAAGCTTGCGACTGGGCTCTGATGCTATCCAGGATGTACCAACGATGGGCAGGGAAAAGAGGCTGGGATGTCGAGATGCTCGATACCGTCGAAGGCGATGTCGCTGGAATCAAAAGCATCACATTTAAAATTGCGGGGCCTTTGCTTATGGCTATTGCAAAGCTGAAAAGGGCGTCCATCGGTTGGTTAGGATTTCTCCGTTTGATTCGAATGCAAAACGTCATACGAGTTTTGCCTCTGTCGATGTCTCTCCGGAAGTGGGCGATGATATCAAGATCGATTTACGACCCGAAGATATCCGTGTTGATACCTACCGGGCTTCAGGAGCCGGCGGCCAGCACGTGAATAAGACCGATTCCGCAGTCCGGATGACGCATATTCCAACGGGGCTCATTGTCTCTTGCCAAAAAGAGAGAAGCCAAATTCAAAACCGTGAATCATGTCTAAAGATGCTCCGTGCTAAGATCTACGAACAGGAGCTGGCAGAGAGAAAAGCCAAGCTCGACAAGATGGGCGGAGAAAAGAAGATATCGGATGGGGGCACCAGATCCGCAGCTATGTCTTCCAACCGTATACGCTCGTCAAAGACAACCGTACCGATTATCAGGTCGGCAACATTGCAGCAGTGATGGATGGAGAGATTGATGATTTTGTCCTCGCTTATCTGAAGGAGTTTGGTTGATGCAAGAGATCCCGGGTCTAGATATTCGATACACCTATGTGACGGACATCAGTTATCTGCGGCAGTGGATGAGAAGCCCGGCATGCTCAAGTGGTTTCCGATGACGGAAGAAAAAGAAGTCGAAGATGCCATCCAGTGCTGGATCGGATTTTGCCGGTGGAGCTGCAGCATTACAGCAACGGTTAATCATATCCCGTGCGGGATTGGGACGCTTTTCTAATGCCTTATAAAAAAGTGGCCCATCATTGTCTTTTCAAAGTGATTGTCGATCCCCACTGGCAGAAAAAAGGGATCGGAAATGCCTTAGTTAGGAATCTCAAGCATTTGGCAAAGACCTATTTCCATTTGGAGATGATCTCAACAGAGGTTTTTGAGGGGAATCCGATCATCTCTGTGCTGAAGAAAAACGACTTCCAGGAGATCTTCAGGCAGGAAAAGTTTGTGAAAACCCCCGAAGGATACAAGGCGAGGATTTTTCTGGAGACAAAGCTATGATTGAAATCCGTCCTGCAAACCCAGAAGAAAGCCCATATCTTGCCAAATGGCTGGCAGACCCTGCGATCTTGCGATGGTTTCCGATGATCGATGCAAGAGAGATCGATGATGCGGTCAGGATTTGGATGGGCTACAGTAAAATCCAAGCGTGTTTCACGGCGTATGAAAATGGCGTTCCTGTTGGCATGTCGACGCTATACATTCAGCCCTATCAGAAATTTGCCCATCAATGTCTCTTTGCGATCATCGTCGATGAAAAACACCGCAATAAAGGCATTGGCAAGGCACTCATGGAACACATGATCCAAGTAGCCAAGAACCAGTTTAAAATAGAGATTCTTCATTTAGAGGTCTACTCAGGCAATCCCGCAATCCGGCTTTATGAGCGGCTCGGCTTTAAAGAATTTGGCCGTCAGCCTAAGTTTATCAAGATGGATGGAGAATACCTCGATAAAATTATGATGCAAAAGGAACTATAGTATGGCAGGTCATAGTAAGTGGGCGAACATCAAGCACCGGAAAGGAAGAGCCGATCTGATCAAAGGAAAAATCTTTTCCCGGATCACTAAAGAGATCATTACGGCTGTTAAATTAGGCGGGCCTGATCCCAAGTCTAATTCCAGGTTAAGACTCGTGATGATCAAAGCCCGCGAAGTCAACATGCCTAGCGATAACATCGAAAGAAACATCAAAAAAGCTTCCAGTGCAGATCAAGCCGATTTCTCAGAATTTACCTACGAGATGTATGGCTACGGCGGAGTCGGCATGATTCTAGACATCATGACCGACAATAAAAACCGGATCTCTTCCGATGTCCGGATTGCGATGAATAAAAAAGGGGGCACTTTAGCAAGCCCCGGAGCTGTAGCTTATAATTTTGATCAGAAAGGCGTTATCCAAGTACCGAAGAAAAGCGCCTTGGAAGATGAGCTCTTTTTAGCGGTCACGGAAGCCGGTGCAGATGAGTTTGAGACAGAAGATGAGATGTACATTATCACAACTCCTCCAGAGCTTTTATTCCAGGTCAAAGAAGCGGTTGATAAAATGGGAATCAAATGTGAATCGGCAGATTTGCAACGGATCCCCAAAATCTACGTCGAATGCAGTCCTGATGACCAAAAAGCCAATCTCGAGCTCATGGAATATTTGGAAGGCCTCGACGATGTCGACGCCGTCCATCACAATATGAAATTAGATTAGGGAGCGTACTCAAAAGTTTTCAATACTTCGGCTACGTCAAAGCCTCGGGGATTAACGATCGTAAAAAGGGTCCATATTAAGCCAATATGGACCCTTTTACGATCGTTAATCCGCGAGAGCTTTCACGTTAGCCCAAGTATTAAAAACTTTTGAGTACGCTCCCTAAAGGTCTTTTCTAGAGATTTCGACTAATAGACCTTGATCAATCGGGCAGCTGCTGCCGTATTTAGGGTGTGGGGTGTTGTAGAGAAGCCCTACGTCAACGATGATCTTGTCATCTGTCTCATTGACAATCGCTTCCGGGCATTTTTCAAGCAATTCAAAGAGCTTTGCGTAGACGACTTCATAGGAAGTACAAATCAGAGGGTCGTTATCGGCTAGCGACCATTTGTAAGAATACTGAATTCTAAACGACTTGTCTTTGCCATTGAAGACTTCGTAGTGGAATACCGGAATGGCTGATCTAATCCTTGTGCCTTGTTCTTGCAAGTAGCATTCAACAACAAAAGTATTTTTTCCATCCACTATCCGATAGAGGCGTCGGTTGCTCTCTCCAGCTATTTTGCAGGCCGGTGTATTGATCGCATGCGCAATCAGGGATTGGTAATGTTCTAGATTCATTTGTCGAGGAACAAAGGAAGTGAAGTTTTTAAGGGTTTTGGTAAGGTCTCCTTTTCCGCAAACTCGTCCGCACCAAACCCCGGTCAATAGATTAGTCCGACGCTGGATAACACAACCATCGCGGGGATGATCTGCGCTGCAAATGTGAAATCCGCCTTGCCTTTCCAAGTCTCTTAAATGTTTTACATCGAGAAAGCTGAATCTAAGATCTACTGCTAAGCACGTTGTCCAATCTCCCATGATATCATCGGTTTCCGTGGCGGCAAAGACTAAACGACGTCCAACTACAAGAGGAGATGACACTTCTGTTGTCGATCCTGATCGTTCTAGAGCTTCTGCGAGGGATCGGCGGACATTGTCTTTTGCTTCGTGTGGAGATTGCCATTGTTTGACTTTTCTTAGTGCACTAGTCATATCCGCTTTACTATCGGGAGAAAGTTCGTACCCCGGATGATGACCCTCAATCACAGTTGTTAAGAGTCTCACGGCTTCAGGGGTGTTAGGAATTTTATTTGAAGCTGCCTTGCGAGGTGAAGATTCAGGTGTGATAAAGGGGGTGGAGAAGCCGCTGCTGCTATTGAGGCTGCCTGTTGAAACTTGGAACTCAGGAGAGCTACGGCCTGACATTTGAGATTCTGAGTCGACTGTTTCATCGTCTTCACTGCCATCAGGGGTTAACGTGGCCATCCATGAACTTATCGTTGGGCAAGGCGATACGCGCCCTTGAAGAGGAGAAGGTCTAGACGCATCCACCACTGTTCTTTCTTCAGCGATTCTATCGATCTCAGTAAGAGTATCTTCAGCAATGGGTATAAAATTGAAAATGGGCCTCGGCAGTCTTTCTTGAGACTTTGCAGTTGTATCGGTAATGCGAGTTGTCATAAAAATTTAATTCCTATTTAATTTAACAGTTATTATACAGTATTTGTGTTTAAATAATAAGTTATTAATATTAAATTAATTGTTAATAAATAGTTATAGATTTGATTTACAAGCCTTAGTGGTTGACAGGGTTGTGATCAAAGAGATTTTCTTTAAAGATAAGAACGAGTAGCCTGTTTCGCCTATGGCAGTGAGATTTTGCTTTGCACGTGGTTGGTCTCCTCAAGTGTTCTCCTGCGGGATGGAAGATCTCCCTTACACACCGACCTTTGGGAAGGAGGAAATCCCTGAAACAACGAATATCACTCAAGTTCGCCTGAGCGATCTAGGGCCTCTCCAATATAAAACGTACACACCTGAGGTCATGCGGGCCCGTGTGGAAGTGGCTATGTCAATGCCTGATGAGAGGAAAGATATCTGGAAGAACCGGATTATTTGTATCTTGGGTCCGCTCGAAAGCGTTTTCTGCATCAACTTTATTCCATCGGATCCTCATCAGCCGCAAATTCTTCAAGTCATGAGAATGAAGGATCTAAACGAGAGCGCTGTATCTTATCGAGTCTATTGCTGTGACTTTTTGTCTTACAAATTTATCATTCCAAAAGAACATCCCGATCAAGTTTTTAATCTTTCTCAGAAGGATGTTTCTCAATTGATTCCTGTGGTAGAGCCCACTGACCATACTCCGGTCATTGCTCAGGCTTTACACTATCTAAAAAATGAGAAAACCTTGAAAGGGATGGCCCTAACTTTACAGAGCGCCCAGGGAAATTTTAAGACTTACGTCTGGATTAAAGCCTAGTGTAAGTTCCCGGGGTTAACCGATTGCAAAGCGCGCAGTATTAAAGGATTCTCGTCCGAATGTTGCGCAACTACAACAAAAACTCCCTTAAAAACTCCAGGTCAGCTCCAGCGAGACTAAGTGAGATCGGTACATCACCCCAAACTCTCCTTGGTATTCAAGCGTGGTTCTAGGAAGAGAGCCGTTATGAGGCTGGAAGACTAACTCCAGCTCGGCAACTGCTAAGTTTTGAGTTTTGGTGAGGGTTTCTACCGTGAACGAGCCGGGAGCTCCAACTAGGAACGCATTGACTCTTCCCACTTTAAACGGCTTCTTGTTCAAATAGCTGAGCTTTTCTTGTACTGTAAAGTTCCAGCTGTCATACCGGATCGTTTCATAGAACCGAAGGCCTGTTTCTGAACGCAAGAATGAAGAGTAGTGGCTCTTCTGACCTGCATTAAACGGACCGTCTCCATGCTCTTTGTAACTTCCCTGCCAGTTGCTGACCCAGTCGAACATGACAAACGGCTCGGCTGTGAACTTATTGTCATAAAAGTTGTAGTCATATCCCACTTCTAAGTGAGGAGCCAATTGCCAGCCATTCACCCGAGATTTGGACTCAAATTCAAAACCGGTCATGTGGATATTTCTGACGTTGTGGATCTGAAAAAATCCCGTCATGATCGCTGTATCAAAGTACCAATGTGGATTATTCCACGTGTTGTAGAGAAAGAGATACTCTTGATTGATGCGGCTATGGCCTGCATCCTGTTTTTCATGGATGTACGTATAGGTATAAGCCGCGCCTGTTCCCACACGATTATGACGGCTTGTCCTTCCATCAAAGCCTAAAATCAAACCGCCAGTTGAGGGATTAAACGCAGGGGTTTGACTTTGCTTTTTCTGATAGGCGAGCGCTCCGAAGGTCTCCACCCAGATCTCAAAAGGGCGTTCTTCAGGAACTTCACAGGGCACTGATGAATCTACCTGTGTGTACATCGGAGTTGGATCTCCCGAGTCAAGGAGTTCTTCAGATGAAATAGCAGAGGCTTCGGTTAAAAGCTCGTTAGCTGGGATGTCGAAGACTGACTCTGCCTGAGCGGTATTCTTACGCTGAGCGGGGAGGTACGCTTGTCTTCTGGCATTTCTTGCATTGCGATTGTGGTTAGAGAGAAGTGTATCGAGGTAGAACATGTTGTTGTCAGCCGCGAAAAGGGAGAAAGCGTTTCGCGTCGGTGCTGCGCTTTCTAAGGCCTCATTAAGGGTTCCATTCAGAAAGGCAGGAAGAAAGAATGGAATAAGACTAGGAGCGTTTTTATTGATATAGTTAGCGAAGATAAGGTTGTTTCCGGTCAGGCCGCTTAAGACTGTCGGTGAAATCACTGGAGTAATCGTGAGAAGAACATCGAATGGTGTATAAGTTACATTGCCTATGAAAAAGGGAAGTGGGCTGACAGTTGAAAATGTTCCCGAGAGGCCTCCAGTTGTCTGAATGATCGTGCGGGTCATAGACGTTGAATACATTCCGGGGAGGGGAATCAATTGAAGCGTTGTGCCGAGATCTATCATCATGGTTCCCGTGACGTTTACAAGATCGTTTGTCGTCGGATTGAGTTCAATAACGGTCGTCGATCCGGGAGCTAGGGTTTGCGCACCGACCAAGTTAATGGTACCTATGCTATTGCCCGGAGCAAGTGTTCCATTGATGGTAATATCTTTAATGATCGTTCCGGTTCCGCCCAGAGTCGCTCCGGGAGATACGGTCATAAGGCCTGGACCTCCAAGCGTACCATTCATGAAAAGAGTGCCCGAAGCAACCGTGACTTGTCCCAGTACAGAGCTTGCCCCAGTGAAGTTTAAAGAAGATCCTGCTGATCCTTTTGTGGTAAGTGTTCCAGATCCTAATCCTGTGATTGCACCGCTGTAGATTCCTGCGCCTAGGCCTGTTTGGTCAAAAATGAGATGAGCGCCGCCATCGACTTGGATGGGTCCTTGCAGGCTTGTTGCATTGCCTATGAGTGTGCCGGTAATGACCTCCGTGCCGCCGGAGTAGGTGTTTGCACCTGTTAGAGTCACAGTGCTCGATCCATGCTTTTTGATGGAGCCTCCTGATCCGCTGATGATTGATGCAACCGTCTTGGTGGTTGTCATGCCAAAAGTGAGATCTTTGCCGCCAAGAGTAATGAAGCTACCGGTAACCCCTGATAAATCTCCAATGGTGAAGGTTGGTGCAGTGATACCGCTGATATCAAAAGTGGAGGGTGAGCCGTTTAAAGTGACGGCACCTGTATTATTAAGAGATCCGCCTCCAGAAAGACTGAGTGTGCCAGCGTTGATAGACGTGCCGCCGCCGTAGGTGTTTGCGCCTGTTAGAATCATCTTGCCCGAGCCCGCCATCACGATGGAGCCTTGTGGGCCACTACCCATGATGGATCCATCAAACTCCATGGTGTCTGCCGTGCCAAATCCAAAAGTCAGCTTGTTGGGGCCAAGCTTGATAGTGCTACCGGTAACCCCGTTTAAATCTCCAATGGTGAGGTTTGAGCCTGTTGGGCTGAGATGAGAGATATCAAAAATGGAGGATGAACTGTTTAAATCGACGAAACCTGCAGGATTAAGGGTGCCGGATCCCATAAGACCGAGAGTGGCTGCATCGATAATCGTGCCACCGGCGTAATTATTAGAATTACTTGTCAGGATTAATCGTCCCAATGTTGATGTACTCGTTATAGTCAGTGGTCCTGGACCGGTAATACTGTTGATCAGCATCACTATACCGTTATCAATACTAATTGTTCCTCCTGGCGAAACGATCGTGATCATCCTACCTGAGTTAAAACCGCCTCCTGTTACTTCAAGAGTTCCACCAAAAAAAAATAGAGGGCCTGACGAATCTCCAAGATTGTTATCATGGCTTACGGAAAGAGTGCCGGCAGCAAAACCCGTGCCGCCCATGTAAGTATTTGTTCCTGTCAGAATCTCAGTGCCCGTACCCATCATTGTGATGGTGCCTCCTAATCCTCCATCATTGATGCTGCCTGCAAAGGTCTGGGTATCTGAAGAGCCAAAATTCAGATTGTTGGGGCCAAGAGTAACAGAGCTACCGGGGATCCCTATTAAATCTCCAATGGTAAGGCTTGATGCAGCGAGATCGCTAATATCAAAAGTGGAGGGTAAACCGGTTAAATTGACATAGCCTGAATCAAAAAGGTTTCCACCTGCGAAAACACTGAGAATGCCATCGCTGATAATCGTACCGTTATTGTAAGTATTTATTGCTGTCAGGAGTAATTGCCCCGGTCCGCTTTTAGTCAGTGGTCCCATCCCTCCGATCGCACCGCCCAGAAACGCCAGAATACCACCATCGACACTAATTGTTCCTGTCGTAGTGAGCGTGATTGCTCTATTTGTGGTAAAAAGGGGGGTTGTTGTTATTTCAAGAGTTCCACCTGAAAAAAATAAATCGCCGCCCATTCCAAGATTGCTATCATTGCTTACAGAAAGAGTGCCGGCAGTAAAAGTCGTGCCGCCGCTGTAGGAATTGCTCCCCGAGAGAATGAGGGTATCGGTGCCTGTTTTGGTAAGGGAGCCCACGCCCATGATAGTTCCACTCATCGTGACAGCCGCGTCTGTCTGCAGGGTTCCGCCGCCCGGATTTAGGGTTACACCGCGACTTGTTGTAAATGGCATTGTAATTTCGAGAGTTCCTCCGCCAAAAGTAAGGGCGCTTGCAGAGGAGCCGAGATTATCATCGGCTGAGACCTGGAGAATGCCTCCGTTGATGAATGTCCCTCCGCTGTAGGAATTGCTCCCGCCAAGGATGAGGGTCCCTGTTCCCTGCATGGTGAGCGAGGCTCCTGAGCCGGTGCCGGCATTGTACGTTCCCCCAGGGAGAGATAAGGGGCTGTCATCGGCAATCGACCCTGCAAAACTGACAGTGCCCGAGTTATCGAAGATTAAAGTCGCTCCGCTGAGAAGAAAAAGGTCATTACCGGCATTTGCGCCAGTGCCTAAATTGCTTGAGGCGTTGTTTAGAGAGGTCGTCGAGGTGCCCTGTATGATCAAGGTTCCTAGGGGGGCATTAAGGAAAATGGCTCCTCCCAGTCCGGCGCCATCGCCGCCAGGACCATTGGAAGCGCCGCCGCCGCCAACGCCACCACCGCCACCACCGCCACCGCCAAAGCCGCCGCCGCCGCCCACAGCGCCGCTGCCGCCGCCGCCGCCGAAGCCGCCGTTGCCGCCGCCGAAGCCTTCCCCGCCGCCGCCGCCGAAGCCGCCGTTGCCGCCACCGCCACCGCCACCACTACCGTAGCCGCCGTTGCCACCGTGTATGCCGTCCCCGCCGCCGCCGCCGCCGTTGTTACCGCCGTTGCCACCGTGAAAGCCGCTGACGCCGTCCCCGCCGCCGCCGCCGCCGTTGTTACCGCCGTTACCGCCGCTCATAATACTACCACTTGATCCATTGTATCCACCGCCACCGCCACCGCCGCCGTTACCGCCGCCCATTGCAGGAGGTGCACTGATTCCTCCTCCAGCGCCCGCAGCCATACCTGATTGGCCTCCACCACCACCACCGCCAAAGACATAGGTACCAACACTTACAGCGCTGGTATTGAAGGCTGCACCATCGGCATCGATGATTGCGCCTCCTCCTCCTCCTCCCGCAGTGGTGGAAGGAAAGTTTCCCGCTCCTCCATGCCCGGCGGCGCCGCCGCCGCCGACATTACTCCCCCCCATTGCCACTGTATCCGCCACCGCCGCCGATATTACTCCCCCCATTTCCTCCTAAACCTCCACCTGATCCTCCGGCTCCCAGGCCTGCGCTGGCCATGTTATTCGAAAAATTGACGTTATTTAATGTCACGGTGGCCTGGTCGATAAATAGGGCGCCGCCGGCGCCCATCCCGCCGCCGCTGCCGTTACCTCCCTGGGCCTTTCCATTTTGGATGTCGAGGTTTTGGAGGGTGACGTCACCCTGCCGGATGAAGAAGGGGCGGCCCGCACTTCCGCCATCGATCGTGGTGCTGCCTGATGCGTTACCAATGGTGATGTTATCAGAAGTGAAGAGGTTGATCATGGGGAGGATGTTGGTCAGCGTCACACTCGGCACGGAGAACGTAATCGTGTGGGTCGTGCCGCCGTTGCCCTGTGCGCGATCATTGAGGAGCTGGTTGAGGACGTAGCGCAGCTCTCCTGAAGTTCCTACCCCTACGCCTCCTCCTAAAACCGTGTCCCCGCCCGAGGTGACGGTATAGGGCGTAGAAAATACATTAGAAGCGAGCAGGGTGAAGGCTGTGGTGGAAAGAGCAAATTTTTTCCAGGATGTTGACATGGACGTCCTCGTGAGTACGGATTAAAATATTTCTTAGGTTCTTTTTGCAAGAGTACCCAGTGCAGCATTTTCGTAAAAGGGGAAAGCGGAAAGAGCTTATGGGTAACGATCAGCGCTGGGCTTTGACGCAGCCCAATCCTAAATTTTAAGCGTGACTGAGCACTAGTAACTACTTATAGGAAATGTAGGGTCCAACGTCGCGGATGTCATCTTGCTGGATGACTTCGTAACGGAAGTGGTTTTGTTCGGGTAAAACGCCTTCCATCAGGACCGCTAGCCGTTTAAGGTTAGAACGCGATAGGAACGTCTTAGATGTTGAAATGAAATCAGCATACGTCAGTTGTTTGACCGCATCGATTCTCTTTTGGATCCAGTCAAAGTCTCCATCATATTCAAAAGCCAAGTTGTAGAGCTCGGATGCTTTTCCAGGGATGGTCTCTGGGGGCATTTCGAGTTCTTTGATGAGAGAAGCTTTTAAGGTCTCAAACCGCTCTTCAGGGATCTTCTTATTGATATGGCTGCTGAACTCTTCAATGAACAGCTCAAACCTTGCAAGAAGTTCTGCAGGCTGGTGAGTATTGGATTGGACGGCAAAGAATTGGAGAAGCTGTCTTTCAATTTCGGTGTCCCAAGAACTTGCGATGTAGCCGGTCTGTTGTTTGGTACGTAGGGTATTGAAGAAATCATCTTTCAGAGCATTGGAAAGAATTTCCTGGGCGGCCCTTTTCTCCATCGAAAAGGCACCTTGGTGCAGCATCAGCACGGTGCTGTTGCCTTGCCGCTCTGTGTTCTGTACGACCATGTAAGGGCCTAATTTGTCAGCAGGAGAGAGGACTCCAAGTTTGTAGTGCTTGCTTTCATTAAAGGGAGCAGCATTGAGGGTTGTTTTTAAGTCTCCCCAAATATTGGCGGCTTCTGCGGAGGTGATATTTCCGTAGACCAGAGCTTCAGCATACGTTGTTTTGAAGACTTCACGGGTAAACCCGAGAAAATCTTCGTAGGAGATGTTTTTCAACGCTTGGTGTTTTGCGCGCGGAGTTGGACTGTTGTTAAAGATCATGCTGTTGAGCAGCTGGACGCTTTGGCGGACAGGAAGCTCTTTGGAAGCATTATCATAGGTAGAGAGAAGAGATTGTTTGTAGATGTCGAACTCTGCAGCCGTCGGAGAGACTTCTTGAAGAGATTGGAAAATGGTTTTTAGGAAAAGCGGTGTTTTTTCGCTATAGCCTGAAACATAGATTCCGTAATTGAACTGGTTCTGAGAAAAGTTAACGCCAAGGCCTGCTTGCTGTGCGTAGAAAAGCGGCGAGCATAATTTTTCTGTTAACGCTCGAGTATAAAGATCAAAAAGAACGCGCGCTTGAGCAGATCCGTCTTGCTGAGGTGTCTTTAAAGAGATCAGCGCAGCTGTTTCTGGAACATGATATTTTTGGTCGTGTTTGAAATACATTTTTCCGAAATCTTCTTGAACGACAAGGGCTGGGTGGACGGGAAGATTTTCTGGGGCGCGGATCAGAGCCAGGGACTCCGGAAGATAAGGGTTCGCAGATGGAATGTCGATGTGGGAATGAGGTTTAGCGCTAGCCCAGGCAGTCAGGGTTGAAGCGGGGATTTCTTTGATCGCATAAGACGCATTCATCCATTTTTCTTGGACATTTGGAAGCACGCCGGTGAGTTTTGGATCAGCATACACAAAAAAGACGCAAGACTCCGGTGTCAGTGTATCGAGCATGCCGCGGATAAGTTTTGCATCGTAGCGCAGCGGCATGGTTGATTTAAGGGGGAAGGTCTCTAGTTTTTCATACACCAGGGCAGCGGCTTCTTCAGTGACAAAGCTATAGGCATCTGAACGGGATTGGTACTCGTAACCGATCTTGGCCATCCGGTGCTTTTCATCGAAGACGTAGCGGGGGACTCCTGTCTCTTTCAAACGATTGAGTGCTTGGAAGGTCCTTTGGATCACAGTATCAATCTGTTTTGTGCCGGCTTCAGTCAGCGAGATATCGATCATAAAAATGAGGCTGTCTTTACTAAATCGATCGATAGAAACGGAGACATCTTCAGCAATTTTTTCTCGTTTGAGCTGCTCAAGAAGGCCGTTTTCTGTTCCATTGGCAAGCGCATAAGCAATTAGAGAGGGTGTACAGGTCTCAATATCCAATGCGATCTCTTTGGGCAGATGCCAGAGCATGGAGACTGATTTGAGGTCTTTGACAGGTTTGATGTAGATGCAATGGCCCTTTTGTTGAGGGGAGAGAATTTCATCGGGATACGTTGCAGGAGTCAAATGATGGTTAGGGACGGCGGAGAATTTTTCAACGGTCAGTTGGATCATTTCTTCGATCGGGAGTGGAGAAATGGTGACAAGGTGCATCCGATTGGAGCTGTAGTTCTCTTTATACCACTTTTTGAGGGCTTCTTGAGGGATACCGGAGAGTGTGGCTGCGTTGCCGGTGGAAAACCCTGCCATTGGGTGGTCGGGATTTCCGGTCTCTTTCAAGATCATGTAGCTGCGCCAGTTGTCATTTTCGATATTTTTGGCGTGCTCTTGATCGACAGCGTTGAGTTCCCGTCCTATGGAAGAAGGATTAAAAAGAGGATCGACGAAGAAATGAGAAAACCGGTCAAAGGCTCCTTTAAATGCGTCGTTATTGATGGAGAAAATATAGACAGTGCGATCGGAAGCTGTGTAGGCTTGCGGCATCCCGCCGTTGTCATTGATGTACTGCATGTACTCATTTTCTTTTGGATATGCAGCTGTTCCCATGAAGAGCATATGCTCTAAAAAGTGGGCCATGCCGGGATATTCTTTAGGATCTTGCCAAGCACCTGCTTCAACGGCCAGCGCTGCTGCGGATTCATGCACGCCTGGATCAGAGATCAAATAGGCTTGCAGTCCGTTAGAAAGACGGATCTTAGCAGTCTTTCTTTCAGCCAGTGCAGGAGTTAGAATTTTGAGGGTGTTTTTATCTTCGATCCGTTCATAAGCGGGTGTGCTAAAAAGAGAGGTCCCTGCGAGTAAGAGGGTAGCGTAGATAAGTTTTCTCATTCAGGATCTCCTTTTAGTAACATTTTATAATCATTGGACACTTGGGTCCAAATATGGTCGGCCCTAGCTCCCCGGCGCTGATGCTTGTCAGGCTGATCGTAACCTGGATACTGTTCTATGTCAATAACAGGCCCGATAGAAAGATAGATGGGTCCGCGCTTGCTCACACGTGTCTCGCCGAGTTCGATCTGAACAGTCTCAGGAGGGGGGAACATATCATAGGTCGCAAGCGCCATCGGATAAAAATAAGTCGGGGTCTTGGCTTTTTGCGCCATCAGATAGAACATCTCGATGCTCTGAGGATCGAATTTAGCCACCTCGACAATTCCTTGAGAGTTCTTCCTGTCGCGTCCGCCGCTGGGAGCGACATAGATGCACTTGCCGCCTTCTTGGAGGAGGATGCGCATCAGGTCCATTGCCCGTTTATTGTGGTGTTGCTTTTCAGCTTTTTTCTCAGGGGGGTGATCGATGTACCGTTTGGAATAGATGCAAAGGAGGTTTCTTCCCATGCTGAAGGGAACAGCGAGAGGATCAGTGATGACTCGTTCTCCGGCCACAAAGATCATCTCTTCAGCAAGTCCTGGATATTTATCATCTAAAAGCAGGCTGATTGCTTGAGGATCAGCTTCAACTTGATGATTGGCAAGCAAGATGACGTTATGCCCTTTTTTCTTGTGAGCGACAATTTCTTCGAGCTGAGCTTTTCCATGGACGCGCGAGGTTTTTGTATCGACAAGAAGACGGAAGAAATCATTTCCAAACTTGTAGTAGTCATCAGGGTAGCGGATTTTTTCGTGGTACGGCTGGAAGAGGAAAGGAGTCGTCAGCTGCATTCGGATGAATTTTAGAAAATCATCAAACCAAGCAGCGTAAGAGGCTGGATCGACCTGGTGAGGGTCGAGCGCCTTTTTATAGCCATAGTAAAAGGAATAGTAGTTCTCTTTTACCTTCTGCGGCATCCACGTTTGGGCTTCAATGTTGAGATCAAATTTCGAGCTGTTTGCCATTTGTCGTTGAATAAAATTGGAAGTCATTCAAGTGAAGTTTGTCATCTGCATCAAATTTCAGATCGGCATTCCACTTCTCAGCGAGTTTTCTAAGATAGCTCTTATCGTGATGGCTTAGGAAATGATCTAAGCTCGGATGAGAGACTAACTCTAGAGCAAATTGCTGCTGCTGGAGAATGAGTTTTTTAAGCGTCCGCTCAATCTCAATCGCAACGCTCTCATGCGTCTTGATGATTCCGTTTCCGCTGCAATAAGGGCAAGTTGTGAACATCATTTGAGCGAGAGACTCTCTGTTTCTTTGGCGCGTCATTTCAACGAGTCCGAATTCGCTCATCCCTAAGATCGTGCACTTTGCAGAGTCTTCTTTCATCGCTTCTTTGAGGCGCTCTAAAACACGGCGTTGATTTTTTCTCGAGCGCATGTCAATGAAGTCGCAGATAATAAGGCCGCCGATATTGCGGATCCGTAGCTGCCGAGCCATTTCGTCTGCAGCTTCCATGTTGATGCGGACTAACGACTCTTCGACATCGGTTGATTTCTTTTGTTCTTTACTGCGTCCTGAGTTGACGTCGATGGTGAGCATCGCTTCGGTTCTGTCAAAGAAGAGATATCCGCCGCTGCCGAGCCAGATTTTTCGACGGAGAGCTTTATCGATTTCTCTTTCAACGCCGAATCTTTCATACATTGGGATCTTATCGCGGTAATACTCGATGATCACTTCGTGGTCGCTGTGATATCTGTCATAGAGTAGCTTGCACCGTTGGAAAGTGTTGTAATCGTCGATCAAAATCCGGCTGTATTGTTTATCGATGGCTTGGATGATCGACCGTTTGATCAGATCGGATTCTTCGAATAGGCAGGTCGGCTTTGCCGCTTTTTCGAATTTCTCCATGATATCTTTCCACGTATTGAGCAGATCGCCTGCTTCTTGGACAAGTTGCTCTTGGGTGGCGTTGAGGCTGGCTGTCCGGCAGATCAGACCCATGTCCTGTGGCATTTCGAACGCTTGGATGAGTTTCTTCAGACGGTCTCTCCCAGCACGGTCTTCAATTTTTCTGGAGACACCGCGGTGGGGTGTGTTTGGAAGCAGAACGAGGTAGCGTCCGGCAATCGAGACGTTCGAAGTGAGTCTTGCGCCTTTGGTTCCAATCGGCTCTTTGACAACCTGTACCAGCACGGGCTGGTCGGTCTTCAAGATCTTCGAGATATCGGTTTCATTTTGTTTTTTTCGACTTTTGCCTTCGACTTCTTTTCGAGGTCGAAGTCCATATCGAAGAGTTCTTGGAATTTTTGAGTGTTTTCCAAGATGTCAGAGATGTGGATAAATCCGTTTTCGCCTTCATCGATGTCAATGAATGCCGATTGGATGTTGTGTAAGATATTTTTTACACGTCCTCGGTAGACGTTTCCTGTCAGCTGGCGGTTGTTTTTTCGTTCGATCACGAGGTCTTGCAAGACGCCATTTTGTAGGAATGCACACCGGGTCTCTTTAGATTCAACATTGATAAGAATTTCTTCGTTCATATTTTAACCATTAGGGGTAAAAGATCCCTTGGGTTGTCAAAATTGTTCCCAATTTTAGCAAGCCAAGCGACCTTTTTGATCACCTGATACGAAATTGCATTTTACAACGGTTTGCCCTTAAATGCCAGTCTTGAAGTTGCTTCTGAAATTTAAGTAATTTCTATTATAATTTATTGCAAACTTTAATTTACTAAATTAGTAATTACAGATTACTTTTAATTATAAATAAGTGTAAAATGTAACAGATTAAATCAGGAGAATTATAGTGTCAGTTCAACAACCAAATCCGCCTCAGACGTCCCGTTTTCAGTCTTACATGCAGACCATGAGAGAGACGTTTTCTTCAGCTCGAAATGCGATCAGCGCGCGTGTAAATGCTCTAAAAGAAAAGCTTCCTGCTTATCAAGAAACAGCAAATAAGTTCTCCTCTCAAAAATATGTGCAACTCGTTTGGAAGAGAGATGCCGGAGAGGTTGTCGGTCTTTCCTATGAAAAAAACCTCCTGGAAGAAGTTGGCGACTGGATGCTGTACCCGCTGGTCGATCTGCCATATAAACTTTCTTCGGTTCAATATAGTCCTATCGCTGTCGGCGTAGGAATGACTGCAGGGGCGCTATTCTCATTAAAGTTTCTTGTTCATCCGATCAAAACCGCAGCGATGGTTGGCAGAAAACTCGCTTTACTTCCGAGTCATGCCTACTTCTTTGCTCAATTCTCTGTCATTGGTCTTGCATGCAGAAGCATTGGACGTATGACAAACGCCAGCTTAATGGAACGTTTCCATGCTCCAGCAAAGCCAGTGAAAGAGAATCAAGACTAGGAACCTACCTTACTATTCATGTAGCCGTGCTCCACAAGAGCAGGTTATAGACAATTCTGAAAAGCAATAATCTTTTTTAAAAAATAGTTGTTGTAAATATCCCAAAAATGGGATATTTATTGCATGAATGACAACTTGAAGCCGCTTTACTGGGTTGGGTCTTCTTTCAAAGATTTGAAGGAGATGCCAGTTGAGGTGCAGGATACATTTGGATACGCTCTTTATCTCGCTCAAAAGGGCGAGTAGCACCGAACTGCCAAACCGCTAAAGGGTTTTTTGGGAGCAGGTGTGTTGGAAATAGTAGAAGATTACAATGGTAATGCTTACCGTGCTGTCTATACCATACGATTTGATGATGCGGTATATGTACTGCATGTGTTTCAGAAAAAATCGAAAAGTGGGATTGCCACGCCCCCACAAGAAATAAAACTAATTGAGAATCGATTGTGGCAGGTTCAAGAATATCACAAAAAGAATGGTTAAAAACTTATGGCAGATTTCATAAAAGGGAGTGGGAATGTTTTCGCAGACCTGGGATTGCCCGATCCAGAAGAGAGACTGGCTAAAGCGGAACTAGCAAGACAAATTCAGAATATCATCAAAAGAAAACGATTAACTCAAGAACAAGCAGCCAAAATTTTGGATGTTACCCAACCTAAGGTATCAGCCTTACTCCATGGTAGACTTGCAGGTTTTAGCATGGATCGCCTATTTAAATTTCTTATGGCCTTGGATCAAGATATCGAGGTGCGAATTAGACCAAAACCCGCACGTGCAAAACGCCGGGGGCGGACGACCGTTCGATAATAAGCTCAAGCGAGTTGGTTTTTGATCTTTTCTAAGAAGCCGTGTTCGACAAGGCGCAGGGCCCCTTTGATTCCATGAATAAAGGTCTCAGGAGAAGAATCTCCATGACATTTCACAACAACTCCATTGACGCCGCATAAAATAGCTCCGGGATATTCCGCATAGTGCATCCGGGAGCGCAAGGCGGCTAGCTCATGCGTCAAATGAGAAAAAGAGCCTTCACGAGAGCTTGTTTCAAGTTGTTCCAAGATAAAAGCAGCGATTCCTTCTGCAGTTTTTAAAAAAACATTTCCTGTAAATCCATCGGTGACCAAAACATCGATATTGCCGTGGAAGACGTCCTTCCCTTCAATATTACCAGCAAAAAATTGTCCATCGCGGTTCATGGCATCGAGTTTGAGATACGCCTCTTGGAGTTGCGGAGTTCCTTTTTTAGCTTCGGTGCCGATGTTAAGCAAGCCGACGGTAGGATTAGCAATGCCCCGGCTTTTTTGATAGGCGATTCCCATCGCGGCAAATTGCACGATATGTTCGGATTTGATGCTTAAGTTGGCTCCGACATCGAGGACGGCGACTTCCTTCTTCTTTGTGGGAAGCAGAGCTAGAAGAGCTGGGCGGCTGATCCCTTTGAGAGTCTTTAAGGTGGTTTTGGCAGCAAGCAGCAGCGCACCGGTATTGCCGGCTGAGACAAAGGCATTGATTTTCTCATCTTTTAAATGCTGTAGGCCCTTGCAAAGAGTGGAATCCTTTTTGCGCCTGACGGCGATGAGGGGATCGTCTTCCATTTGGATGACTTGAGAGCACGTTACGATAGTGAGCGAAGCATCGAGCTCTCCGCTAATTTCTTCGGAAGCAAAAAAAACAAGCTCAGCGGGGAAGTCGTCTTGAAGGAGTTGAAGGATGGCGCGGTAAAGATCTTCGGGTGCAGTATCCGAGCCCATGAGGTCGATACCGATGCGAATGGAATGAGGAGTCGTTTTGCGTAACTTCATGAGGTCTCCCACGTTAAGTTACGCAAGAGAGTTATTTTTGTCATTAGTACTAAGTAAAATAAATTATTAATGTTTGGGCTGACGTGAAAGCTCCTGCGGTTAAATGATTGGAATCAGGTTCATATTGAGTTAATATGGACCTGATTCCAATCATTTAACCCCAGGGCTTTGACGCAGCCGAAACATTGATAATTTGTTTTACTTAGTACTAGCGATCGAACGTCCGGCATAATAGCCGCAATGAGGGCAAACAGTATGAGAGAGTCTTTTGCCTTTGCAGTTGGAACATATCATCGCATTTTTTGGTTTTTTTGCGTGGTGTGATCGGCGGGAATTTTTTCTCGCGTTAGACGATCTATTACGTGGTACAGCCATTGTTAAAACTCCTATGAACTAGTTAGTATACTTGAATTTCTATAAATCAGCGAACGGAAAATGGTTCTGGGGTGAAACTGTCTTACTTTTCATGAACTTAGAGATGATCTTACGTTCAGGACATTTACCCTGCTGACACTCGATATACAGGGGAATTAAAATAACTATTTCTTCTCGGAGAATGTCGGTAAAATCAAAAGTTGTCGATTTCAGCTCATCCAGTAAGATTGTGTGGTAAAGTTCTTCGGTTTTAAGTGTTGCAAAGGTCATTTCATTGCAGATGCTGCAGGGCATCTTCACTTCTGTATGGGCAGAAAGCTGCAGGATAAGGTCTTCGTCCGTTGCGTAGACCTCTCCCTTCAAATAGATGGGGCTGTGGAAAATAAGGTCAGGCTCGCTCAATCCTAAGAAAATCAGGAGGTAGGACGTGCTCGATCTGCTCCCTTCTTCCGTCGCGGAGCTGTTCTGTAAAAATTATTAATGGGCTTTCCATAAGTGACCAATTTTACCCTTTTAGCATAGTTAAGATCAATTGGGCAGACCGCGTATTTGCATTTTCTCTTCCGAGCAAGGATCGAAGAGACCTGCATTCAGCCTTGGATCGGTCCCAAACATCCTGATTGATTATTAAATTTTTTACTTCCTTCAGCAATCTTTCGTCGGTTAGGCCGGGTCCAATCAGTTCCGGGAAGATGGTCTTGTTGGCAATGAGGTTCGGCAGGGCATAAAAGGGGAGAGAAATTCTAAAAATATGTTTAGCTATAAAGACGTCTAAAGGGGAGATTGCATAGGTGACAATTGTCGGGATTTCTTGCAGAGCAAGCTCGAAGCGTGATGGTGCCCGATTTAGCGACGGCCAAAAACGGTTTAAGTTTTTTCATCTCTGCAGGCGTTGCCAGATCGAGATCGGGAGCCATTTTTTTCAAAAGAGGCCGGTATTTTTCTTGAGAGACTGAAACCACATACCTGTAATCAGGAAAATCACGCTTTAGCGTGATTGCCAGCCGGATAAAATAAGGGAAGTTGCGTTCAATTTCTTTTGTCCGGCTTCCAGGAAAAAAAGCGATCAGGTGCGTATCTGGATTTTCCTGAGGTGAAATTTTCTCTGCGAGCGGATGGCCGATATATTCGACACGCAGCTTTGTTTTTTCAAACAGCTGCTTTTCAAAAGGAAGGATGGAAAGCAAAAGATCAAGATTTTCAGCCATCAGGCCGATTCTTTTTTTGCCCCATGCCCAAACAGATGGGCAGACGTAGTGGCAGATTTTTCCCTTAAACCCTTTTTTTCTGAGTTTTTTCGCCAGTCTAAGATTAAATCCCGGATAGTCGATGGTTAGCACGACTTTAGGCTGTGCCTTTAAAATGGCATCGACTGTTTTGTTAAAGCAGTTGATCAAATGGGGGAGGGCAAAAAGGACATCGATAAAGCCCATCACTTGAAGATTTTCCATCGGAAAGAGACTCTCCATTCCGACAGCGCGCATTTTAGGGCCGCCAATGCCCATCACTTTTAGATTGGAGGGTTTTAAAGCTTGCAGAAGGCCTTCGCCGAGCTGATCTCCGCTGGCTTCTCCTGCAATGATAAAAAGGTCAACCATTGCTCTCACCCAGGAGTTTTTTTTCCAGCCATGCAGCGCCTTGCCGGAATACTTCCGGTGAAGTGCCATGCCCTTTATGTCCGATCGATGGTCCGATGATCAGTTCAATCGGAGAAGAGCTGATCTTCTTTCAATAAGCAGTATCAGCAAGCGCTGAAATAAACTGGCAGCAGCTTTCTGTTCCGACACGGGTGTCGCGATTGCCGATGTAACATCGGATATTCCGATTGCAGATTTTTGTCTGCAAGATGCGTTAAGTCCCATCTGTCAACATCGAGATCTTGAAATTCTTGCACAGTTTGCAAGGCGTGTTAAAGGAGCAAACCCCAGGATGTGCTTGATTTCGGGAACAAGCGCTGCAATATGAGAAGCGATAAAGGCTCCTCTGGAAAGGCCCATCGCGCCGATTTTTTCAGGATCGACGACATGCTGATCGATCAAATGGCGGATGTAAGTAGGCAACTTCTTGTACAAACGCATGGATCACATCTCTTCCGTGATGGATCTCGTCGGCCCAAAAGCGGAGGGCTTCTGTCGGAGGCAGCGTGTCATGGCCGGGCAGTGAGACGGAAAAAATCCTTAGAGCGGGATTGCCCAAATAAATGGCCGGTTGATTGAAGGGATCAAGATGGAGAGAATCGTGAGCAGAAAGCGAAAAATAAAAGACCGCAGGAAGCGGTCCTGCATCTAAAGGAGGTCCGAGAAATTCCGTTTTATGCATGGTGAGGGTGTTTTCTGTGAGGATGACGTTTACGGGCAGGATGGAAATAGACGTCCTGCCAAGTTTCCCAGATATTTTTCAAGGCGGGCTCTAAACAGGTCCGGAGATCGAGGAAATTCAAGCGCTAAATGAAATCGGGATCGCGAGGAATCCGAGGCCGTTTGCCGGCTCTTTTTTCATAAGGCGTCATTCGGAACTGCGAGGTAAGGATCGAGGTGATTTTCATGCGGAGTTTGCGGGGGATGAGGAAAAAAGGATGGAAGAGTGTTGAAATCACATCGTGAGTCTCATTTTGAATTTCTCCTAAATGAGGAATTCTGCCACGGTCGATGAAGCGGGTCTGAAGCCATTTTTGTAAGAAAGGAAAGACCAGGCAGCTGACAAGAAGTCCGCGGTCTAATGACACTTTTTTGTTCGTGAGTCGACTTCTTGAAGATAGGAGAAAACATCTCCGCCTTCTGGGGTCTCTAAAAACTCGGAAAACGCCGGCATGAGGTGCTCTAAAAAGCCTGTCTCATTCATCAGCCTCATGAACGATTCTGCAGCCCCTGATTCGAGCATCCGGAGCAGCTCTTCAAAAATTCTGAGCTTGTGAGCTTTTCATGATTTCCAGGCGAGCACTCGGCAAGGGCAACTCTAGCATCGGGATCGATATCAAATCCGAAGCGGGCTTGAAACTTAATCAGGCGGATCATTCGGACGGGATCTTGTTTAAATCGGAGGAAAGGCTGTCCGATTGTCCGGAGGTATTTTTTCTGCAGATCGGGATATCCTCCGACATAGTCGATGACTGTTTGATTGGATGGGTCATAGAAAAGACCATTAATCGTGAAATCTCTTCTCAGCACGTCTTGTTCTGGAGATCCCCATTCATTATCGCGGACAATCAGTTGATCGCTTTCAGGGTCGCCTGATCTAAATGTCGAGACTTCCAAGATTTTTCTTCCGCAACGAATATGGGCCAGACGGAAACGGCGTCCGATCAGCAAACATTGGCTGCGGAAAAGCTCTTTGATTTCTTCCGGTTTTGCCGATGTTGAGATATCGTAGTCTTTTGGCCTTTGCTGGAGCAAAAGATCTCGCACGCCGCCGCCGACAATATAGGCGACATGGCCGGCCTTTTGAAGATTCTGCACAACGCGCAGGGCATCGGGATCAACAGCAGTCAGGGGGATTTGATGGTCGTCTAATAAATATACTTTCGGATTCATACAAATGATTAAAACATCTTAGCTTACGTGATCGTTTAGTGGAATCGTGCGATTTGTTTAAAATGGCTCTTTCCAATGGTAATGGTCCAAGATCCCCTCGGTGTTTCTGCCTAAAATCGAATAAGCCAGGTAAAGAGCTTCCACAGAAGCCAGTCCTCGTTCAGGATCAGGGCAGTCGAGCTGTCTTCTAGGGTAGGCCGTTCGGAAGTGGGTCGGCAAACTCCTGCAGATGAAAGGGCCTTCTGGCGGCAAACTCTTAGCCATTTTTTCAGCATACCGCCAGGTCCCATCAATGAGAAAAAGACCTAGGTGGGCATCTTCTAGAGATAGAGAGGCGCATCGAGCGTCAAAACACAGTATCCGGTCAGGTCCGGCAAGGTGGAAGTCGGATAAGTCAAAAAGACCATATCTTTTCTTGTTCCAAACCCCGGAGAGAACATTTTTTTAAATTTTCTCGGTTATGACGCAAAATAATTGTTGGAGGAAAGTGCTGCATTTCTTATAGCTAACCTTAATACGGGCGTTAAATAGGAAATCAGTATATATGAAAAAGCTAATCCTTTTAATCCTTTCTGGTGCCAGCCTCCTCTGGAGCGAGCCAAAAGTCATAGGAATTTTTGGAGGCGAAAGCTGTCCTTGGTCCAAAGAGCTCCGGGAAGATGTCTGGGAAACCCCCTCTTTTCAAGCTCTTTTAACAGCCGCCAGCATCAAAAAAGAAGAACAGCCGGCTTCACAAAATGAGCCTGAGACACCGATGCTTGTTCTATTCATCTCAAGGAGAAGAAATCGGACGTTTAGGGTTTTTAGTCATCCCTACAGAAAAATACGTCTCTCTTTTCCAAGAGATGCTCTCGATCCATGAACTTTGCCAAAACACTGAGAAGCTCTCCTTAAGCCAGCTTCTTCAATTCTACCGAAAATGCCAAGTCCTCAATATGAAAGCCTGTGAAGAAAAGATCCTCGACAGCCGGATTATGCTCTAGATACCGGAACTGATTTTCTCCTCGAGCAGTATGCTAAAGTTTGCCAAAAAGCACCATAAGCAAGCTCAAAAAATCAAAGCTGAGATCCGAGTCACGAAAGCCAAATTCTGCTCAAATCGAATGGCAGCTAGCTCTTCTTGCTTTTCAAGGCAGGATTGAGAAAATTGCGAGAAGTCAATGACATCGTCAAGCCTTTGAACAAGATATCTTAGCCGCTATGGCGACCAAGATAAAGATAATCGCTGGAGATGTCATCTGATCTTAGCTGAGTTCTACAAAGATAAAAATCTCATCGATAAAGCCCAGATTCATGCCCAACTAGCGATTGCTGATGCTCCTGATGAGCTCAAACAAATGATCGCCCCGCTCGGAGTCCAATGACCAAAGGAATCCTCATTGGCTGCGATCAGAACCAAGAATGGATGTTAGAATGGTGGTGGGCCCACTATAGTCGGCATAACTGCTATCCTGTCGCTTTTGTCGATTTTGGCATGTCTCAAGAGGCCAAAAAATGGTGCCAAAGCAAAGGACACTGGATTTCCTTAGATGCCCCGAAAAACTTCGTTTTCCCAAAAACGCCTCATTTCTTCTGAGCTGATTTCTGAGTGGGAAAAAGTCTATGGAAAAGAGCTCTGGCAGGGCAGAGAAAAATGGTTCTATAAGCCGTTTGCCCTACAACAAACCCCTTTTGATGAGACGATTTGGGTCGATTTGGACTGTGAAATCACAGGTCCTTTAGCCCCTCTTTTTCAAAAAATTCATAGCCATTCAAAAATGGCCCTTGCCCTCGAGATCAACCATACGACCGAAGAAGAAGTCTATAATTCCGGTGTGATTGCCTATCACCGCAGCTCTCCACTTCTCGATCATTGGACTGATCTTTCCTTGCGTCATAACGACCGTTTTTTAGGCGATCAAGACGTTCTGACCTTTATCATTAATAGTGAAAATATCGAGGTTGCTGAGCTTCCCAGCAAGTATAACTGGGTGATCCGGGATGGGATCAATTTCGAGGCGATTATCCTCCACTGGGCCGGAAAATGGGGTAAAGACGTCATCCGCCGCCAGTGCTCGCATGCTATTTAACTATCTAATTATAAGTTACTTAGACTGAGCTTCGATTTTAGAGCTTTGTAAAGTTCTTTTTTTTAATCAAAAATATTACTTTTGATTTTTCAATAAATTAATTTATAATTTTGCTATTTTAAAAAAATATAGGTACGTTTTTTCATTTTTCAAAAAGTTGTTATTATCAATCTGTAAATAACCATTTTTATTATCAAATTACAATATAATTTAGTTGCATAATTATAATTATAATAGTTATACTATATGCACAAACCAAAAACAATTTAAACTAGAACAAGAAAGGGGAAAATAAAACAATGGCTTTCACAACAAGAATAAGAACAGGTTTAGCAGCAGCATTTCTCAGAAATCAACCTACATTTACTCCATTCGCTTATGGCATTCCAAACTTTAATGTCCAAGCATACCTCAAGCAGAATGCACTGGCTATGAGACAACCTCCAAAACTTGAAGGTCGAGATGTTCAAGCTGTATCAATAGCCCCAGTCTCTAGCGTCCCTAGCGATGCAAAACCAGCTAAAACTGCTGATGCTGAGCCTAAGAAAAGTCTATTTCAGACCCTCACACAGCGTAAAGTTTTAATTGCAGCTGGTGCCGTTTTAGGCGTTGTTGCACTTGGTGGAGCCGCAGCTGTTGCTTATTCTTGCTACCCAGTTGCTACTGCAGCCTATGCTGCCGCAGTTGGTAATGCCGGTCGCGCTGCTGTGATAAATACGCATCAATTATTCATTCAACCTGGATTGGCAAATACCTTGTTTATGGCGAATCTGGCCATGAAAGCTGCTATTATCCCAGCAGCACAAATCACTCTGCCGGTTCTATTGCCTGTGATTAGCACTGCGATTGTGACAACATTGGGTACACTCGTTCTCATTTGCGTCGCAAATAAAGTCTGGATAGTCGCAAAAGCTGCGGCGTGGAGCGCAGGTTCTGCTGTCGCGAATAAATTTGGCAATGAATTAGATAAAACATACGTTGGAACGGCACTTAAAACCGTCGTTGTAACGACAGTTGCTCAGTTGGTAGAGGAAGAAAAGGATACTGTTGACATTGCAAAAATTATGCCTGCACTTAAAGACCGTGAAGAATCTGAAGTAGAGATGCAACCACTTTTACAAATCGCAGGTTCTCAAGAAGTTGATGAAACCGAAGCTGAGCGGATTGAAACTCTGCAAGCGAAAAACAACCAAAGTGGAAAGTCAGCTAAAAGCAGCTGGATGAGAACTGTCCTGACGGCTAGCGCTATTGCGGCAGGTGTCGGTGCTGGTATCTACTTTTTACCAAAAATGCCAGATATGGACTTTATCAACATTTAATAAGCTTTAATTAGAGCTTGATGACACAAAGGCCTCTTCCGGAAGGATGAGGCCTTTTTCTTTGGAGCTCCATGGATTTATCTTTGTAAAATAATTTTTTACATTATAGATAGAATTATGAAGTGGATATTGCTGCTGGTGACTGCCATGTGCGGATTGGAGGCTCTGACGCTGAAAGAAGCGGAAGAGATCGCTCTGGCCAACAATCCCCAGGTCCAGGCTTCTGAGCAGCTGATCGAAATGGCCCGGCAGGGCCGTTTAGATGCGATCTCCAAATGGCTTCCTCAGCTTAACATCTATACGCAGGGTTTTAAGACCCAAGCGACCATCCCTCTGTTACAGATCACCAAACCATCGGCGTTTTTAACTGAGCTTACGATGACCCAGACGCTTTTTTCTAGCCAGACTCTCTATCAGATCGGCATTTCATCGCTGATGATCGAGCAATTCGAAAGGCTTTTAGAAGCAGCTAAAAACGATGTCCTGTACCAAACCCGGACGCTCTATTTTCACGTGGCGCTCGATCACAAAAAAGTCAAAACGGCCCAGGAGCACATCGATCTGCTCAGCTATTTGTCGGACCGGATGCAGGGCAAGTACAACATCGGAGAAGCAACAGCCTACAATGTCAATCAAGCGCGTGTCGCAGTCGCCAATGTGACCGATGTTTATTACAAAACAGTCCAAATGCTCAAGTCGCATGAAGATGAGCTTGCAAGAACCTTAGGCTACGATCCTGTCGAATCGCCATTTACCTTCAACCAGGAAGATATCGATGTGCTCCAGGTTCCGGAATTGGCCGAAAAAGTCAAAGCCGCAGAGTCGATCTTCCAAGATGAATGCATTGTGAAGAACCAGTTTGTCGCGATGCAAAGCAGAATCATGGACAAGATCTTTTCGAGTTCTGAATTCTCCAAATGGAATACTTACGCAGATGCTTTTCGGCCCGATATCCGGCTGAGCGAAACAAATGTCAAATTAGCAGAGGAAACTGTCAAACTGAAGCGAGGTGAATATTGGCCGACAGTCTCTCTGCTTGGAAACTACGGCGGTGCGATGACTCCCTATCTGTATCGGCCTTCAACACAGTTCAATAACCAGATCTTTCAATGGGCTGTCGGATTTTCGATCAACTGGACGATTTTTGATGGAACAGGAAGGGAGCGAAGAATCCGAAAAGCGAGAGCCGAGTCCCGAGCGATCAGGTACACAGCAAAAAAAGTGACTCAAGCTGCCCATACCGATGTCCGGGAGCAGCTCTACGGCATGCAAAAAGCACTAGCGCAATATGTCACCTCTACAGCTAATTACAAATTAGCTCAGGAGACGTTGGAGCAGGCTAAAAGCCAGCTTGACATTGGGTTTACGACGATTTATGACTACCTTATTTCCGTCGATGGCTTGATCCGGGCAAAAACCGCCCAAGATGAAGGTCGGTTCGATCTCTTGTCATCGTACTATGCATTGCTGCATGCCAGCGGAAAAACAAAAGAAGGGGAATCTGAGTGAAAAAAATCCCGTTGTATATTCTCGTTGGAGTCGTCTGCTGCGCAGCTATTGGGGTAGTTTGGTTTACCTACTACCGTCCCTTTGTTGGGACCAACGATGCGATCATCGATGGGTTTAAAGTCACCGTTAGTTCGGATATCTCAGCGCGTCTGACCAAGCTTTATGTCGATGAAGGCGATTTTGTCAAAGCCGGCGATCTGATCGCCGATATGGACGATACGATCCCGCAGTCGCAAAAAGTCGAAGCTGAAGCCAAGATCGTTTCTCTAAGAGCTTCCGTAATGCTAGAAGAGTTTCACTTTGAAAAAGTGCGCAACGATTTCGAAAGGGCCGTGAAAGGTTTTCAAGAAGGCGTCACCTCTGCTCAACAGCTCGACCATGCGCAGAAAAACTTTGCAATTGCCAAATCCAAGCTCGAAATGACCAAAGCCGATCTAGAACATGCGATCACCCAGCTCGGCGTCATAGAGGCTATTTTGACCCATACCAAAGTCTACGCCCATATCAATGGCAAGATCGTCAAACGATGGGTCTATGAAGGCGATGTGATGGCAGCGGGCCAGGCGATGTTTTCTCTCTATGACTTAAAAGATGTCTGGGTCCTTGCCAATCTTGAAGAAACCAAAATGGAAAACGTCAAAATCGGCGATGAAGTCGAGATCCGCGTTGATGCTTATCCTGATAAGAAATTTCAGGGGAAGATCTTCGTCATCAAGGGAGCCGCGGCTTCTGAATTTTCTCTCATCCCACAAGATAATGCGACCGGAAACTACACAAAGGTCGCTCAGCGAGTTCCTTTAAAGATCACCATCGGAGAATCGAAAGATCCTCAAGAAGACGATTGCCTCTATTTGTTTCCCGGCATGTCGGCAGAAGTCAAGATCAAGGTCAAACAGTGAATTGGCGGACTCCGCACTTTATTAATCCCTCTTCTAAATTCCTTCCCTGGCTGATTTTAGCCAACGTCATCTTTGCTACTGTGATCGGGTTGATCTCTGCGACTGCAGGATATGTCGCTGATTCGACGATCCAAGGCGCGCTTCAGATGAGTAATGATGACCTTCGGTGGATCTCAGTCAGCTTCATCATGATGCTTGGCATCATCCTGCCGCTCGGAATTTACTTAGCGCTTCGGTATGGCTATAAGATCATTTTCTTTTGGGGACTGGGAATCTTTGTTTTTGGATCTCTTTTAAATAGTCTGGCTTTTGATTTTTGGTCTCTCCTCATTTCCCGGGCAATTGCAGGAGCCGGAGCGGGTGCTCTTTTCCCTCTGAGTATCGCCGTTATTGCGCAGATCTTTCCCAAAGAAAAACTCACTCTTCCACTGGCGCTGTATGTGGGTCTTGGTTTCGGGATCGGCAGCTTTCTTGGGTATCTTGTTGGAGGATACTGCGTGCAGTATATCTCCTGGCAGTCGTCATTTTTTCTCTGTTTTCTTTTAGGCCTGCCATCCCTCTTAGCTACGGCGCTTTTACATAAAGAGACGGAGCCGCAAAACGTCCATAAATTCGATACCTGGGGATATGTCGCTTTTATTTTCTTTGTGACTAACCTTTTACTCATCTTAAACAGCGCTAAAGCTGATTGGAATACGGAAGGCTGGACATCGCCTTTTATCATCACCTGTTGCATTTTGGCAGTGCTCAGTCTTGCGATCTTGATCCCTCTGGAGCTTAAAAACCCCAATCCGCTGATTGTTTTTTCTCTTTTTAAAACCAGGTCCTTCTTACTCGGCTGTATTACGATCTTTTTTGTAGGAGCGCCGCTCTATACAACACAAATTTTATCGGTGATCTTTCTAGACTATGATCTTCACTATGCCAAACACGTGATCGGGCATTATCTGCAAACCTTTGGTCTTACTTTGGGAGTTGTCAGCGCTTGCGCAGCGTTTCTGACAAAGTTTTTTTCTATTCGAGTTTTAACACTAACGGGGATGGCTCTGATCACCATCAGCTGTTTGATCAATCCCAATATCACGATCTATAGCAGCCACCAGCAGATGCTCTGGATGTGGAACCTCCGGATGGTCGGAGTAGGTCTTGCTCTTGGGCCTGCAACGGCCTATGCGATGTCGGATATCACTCCTGCCTTGGGAGGAGCTGCCTCGGTCTTCATTACGTTTGCTCGGCAGATGGGAGGAACACTAGGGTCGCTTAGCGCCCAGGTGATCACGATACAAAGGCAGGAGTTCCATAACGAGATATTTGGAGCCCAAGTCGATACGGCCTCTCCGGCTTTTCAAGCCGTGGCTCGCAACTTGCAATCTCATCTCATCCACAATACGGGAGCAACTCCCACGGAAGCTCCTCATCTTGCTGATTCAATCATCCGTGCAAATGTCCTGACGCAGTCGCATGCGACTGCTCAGAATGATGCTTTTTTTCTCTTAGGGATCGCGACCTTTGTCATCTGCGTCAGTATCATTCTGGAAATGGGATGGGACGCCTACAAAAAGAGAAAACAGACTAGCTCTTTAGCGTAACTGCAGCATTTTTCCGTTTTTCGTAGAAAAACAGGGTCGGCAAAATCAATACTGTCGTTCCTAAGACGATGGCAGACAGAGGATAGATCGTGCCATTGTAGACCATGCCGGACAGTCCCACAACAAGTGCTGAGATAAACAGACGGGCGCTAGTCAGAAGGCTAGCAGCGATTCCTTTGATATCGGGAAGGATCTCCATGCTTTCAGGGAAGTAAAGTCCAATGATCCAGTTCGCCCCGAAGGCGTAAATCACCATTCCGAAGGTCAAAAAGTAAGGATCGCGGGGAGTTAGGATCGTTGCAAGAGCAAGGATTGCTCCTCCTGCGATGCACAAAAAGATCCCGGCGCGTTTAATCTTGGGGATTCCCCATTTCGCAATGCAGCGGTTGATGGCTAAACTTCCAGCGACCCATCCGCCTAAAACAGCTCCTTGAATGAACGGGAATATCGCTTTGCTCATCCCAAGCTCAACAACGAAGAGAATCGATGTCCCTGAAAGAAAGGCGATATAGCCGGCAAAGAGCAGACTTGTCACGGCTGTCAGCTGCCAAAACGGCAGGCTAGTGAAAGCCCGTTTAAAATCTTTCAAAATACTCTTCATGCGCATCGGCACTCTGTTTTCAACAGGAAGTGTTTCTTTGAAGAAAAATAGGCAGATGACAAAGCTCAAGAGAACAAAGAGCACAATCGCTAAGAAATTCGATCTGAACCCATAGGCATTATTTAGGTATCCTCCGATCATCGGAGCAGCAGCCATGATTAAAGGCACGATTGTATTCAGATTGTTCGTAGCGGCAATTGCCCGTTCTTTTTTGAAGGCATCAAAGATGATCGCAGTTCCCAAGGTAAAGCAGCCTCCGCTTCCAAGTCCTTGGAGAATACGTCCTAAGAGCATTTGGTCAAAGGTTTGGGAAAATAAAGCAACGATGCTTCCCAGGAGAAATATTCCCAACGCGGTCATGATCGGTTTTTTACGGCCGTAAGCATCCGATAGCGGTCCATAAAGAGGTCCAGAGACGCAGATGCCGACAAAGTTCCAAGTTAAAAGTCCTTGAATGGCGCTTTCAGAGACGGAAAACCAAGCCATCATATCGGGGAATGCGGGCAAATAGATATCGGTTTCAATGCACGCTGCAATGAACACAACAATGATCAGAAACAGATATTTAATTTCAGTCTTACGATCCATGGCCGTATAGGATACCTGAGTATAGAAATTAGTGTAAGATTATAATATTTTCTTTAAAAAAAGTCTAAAATATCCAGAAACTCGCTGGAGTTCATCTTATTGAGCATATTAAGGCTGTCTTGATAGTTTTGCCGGATCATCTTTTCGCATGCGCTTCTGTTGCTTTTGCCTGAAGCTCTTCTAAAAGCATTCTATCCTCAGCATCTGCCTTTCTTCTCGCTTCCTTGCGTCTCTTCTCATCAAACTCTTCATACCGATCCAGGGCTAATGTTTCAGCAACCTGAGCTGAGATCTTTCCGGCATGTTCAAGAAGATCTCTTTCGTTAAAGGTGAGGAAAGCATTGAGCTTCTGCTCCCATTCGGCCATTGTCATGGTTTTGCGCCGTTTGGCTTGATCTTCTGCGTGGTCAAGATACATGACCACAATTCGATTTAGCTCTTCGATTTCAGGTTGATCGAGATAGTTTTTCGCAATCGTCACATCTTGTTGTCGTACTCGATTCCCCTGCCAGCTCGTAAGTCCCATATTGGGTAACGTAGGATCTGCTCGCTCTATAATCAACTCAGCAGCGGTATGACTTGTGACGGCCCAAAGCATCTTGTTTTGCACTTTTTTAAAAAACAGCTGTGCTTGATCACTTTTGGAATCGTAGTCGACTGCTGTAGCGAAGATATCGCGTACTTTTTGATAGAAGCGTTTTTCGGACGCGCGAATATCGCGAATACGCGCAAGCCATTCGTCGAAATAATCTAACCCCATTGGCTCTTTCAGTCGGGCGTCATCCATCACGAAGCCCTTTACGAGATATTCTTGCAGATGAGTCGTAGCCCACTGGCGAAATTGAGTCCCTCGATAAGACTGAACACGGTATCCTATCGCCAATATCATCTTCAGGCTGTAGAGGTTAGTTAAATATTTCTTGCCATCAGAAGCAGTTGTCAAGTGTTCCTTGACAACTGCTTTATCAAGCTCTTTTTCAGAAAAGATGTTATTCACGTGCAGACTGATATTTTGCTTTGTGGTTTGAAAAAGTTCGGCTATCTCAAGCTGTGTAAGCCAAACGGTTTCTCCCTCCGCTCGAAGTCTAATCGTTGCGCTGCCATCTTCTGCAGTATAGAGTATGATTTCTCCGTTCTCCATATCAACAAACCTCGAGACGATTTTTCATAAACAATATGCTATGAGAAATTTCAAATCTTTCCCACCTAAAAGTTCTGAATGCGTCTCTCCACTTCCAACTTATTAAAGTTTGGCATGAAAAAAATATTTAGCTTAGGGCTTATTTCAGGGAATCGAATAATATCTCTCTCCTGTGGGGAATTATGAACATCCTAAAATCTTGTTTGTTAACAGCAGCACTGACGATTTCTGTAAATGGAAGTGAAAAATCACGTGAAGACTATCTGAAACTTATCCAGCAATACCCTCACTTAGTTCAGCCAATGGGAGATTCTTCCAAAGGAGAAATCGAAATTTTATTGGATCCTGAAAAAATGGCTGCAGTTGAGAAAAGCAACGCAAGAGATGTCGGTGTTGTCTGTCGTGATAAATACTGGTTATGGGTCAATGACGCCTGCCGTTTTCCTAGCGGACATGAAGGGATCTATGCAAGGATTCTCTGGGTGAAAAGTTTGACGGGCGTTCCAGGAGTTGCTGTTATGCCAGTTCTTCCAGATGGGAAGATTGTACTCAATTGCAACTACCGCCATGCGACACGCTCATGGGAAATTGAGCTTCCTCGTGGAGTCATTAATGAAGGAGAGACTCCAGAAAGCGCTGCAAAAAGAGAAGCTTTAGAAGAGACAGGAATGGTCATTGATGCTCTTGTCAAAATAGGAGAGATTCCTCCGGATTCGGGTGTTGCTACTTCTATTGTCCCAATCTTCATTGCCAAGGTTGTGAAACAGGAAAGCTCTAATCAAGAAGAAACCGAGGCCATTGAAGAAATTCTTGCTTTGACCAAAGATGAAATCAAAACCGCTTTCGTTCGGGGATATCACATTTGCAAGATCAGAGGAGAAGAGAAAAAAGTCGCCTTCAGGGATCCTTTCTTAGCCTATGCCTTGCTATTATCTGAGTAATTTAGCGATGCAGCGGTATTTCTAACCTTTTCAAGAGGTGACTTTGATTAAAAGCCTATTTAAGAAAGAGAAAATGGTTTCTCTTCCAATCCAATACTTCGCACACATTGGCCAGCTGGTAATGCCGGATTAAAGACATCAAACTGGACTCGTACTTGCTCTAAAGTGATTCCACTAGACACAAGCTGATTTTTGAAATGGTCTGCTGCAATTGCGAAAGCTCTACCTACTATGTCAGGGTTATTTCCAAATACGCCTAAGCCTACCGCCGCTGCATGATACGCAATGATTTGTTTTTCGCAAATCATTGATATTTAAATATTTACTTCTTATTTCGCTAAGCTTGGACTTTGTTTGTCTAATTTGTTATAATCGATAAAAATTTAAAGCTTTATATTTTATGAATATTAAAAACAGAAGTTAAACTAGTGATTTGATTGCAGTGGAATGATTAAATTTGAAAACAAATATTGTTAATTTTTAAATTATTATGGTTACACCTCTTAAACGTCTCAATGAGCATCAAGGTCTTCCTCCAAAAAGGATCAAAACCGATGGTGTAAATCTAACTAATAGTAAAGTTTGTGCAAGTTGTAAGACGGACAATCCCGATGCAAGTTCCTGTGCAAGATGTCAACAGGTCTTTTATTGCAATGTGACATGCCAAAAAATGGATTGGCCCACTCATAAACTAACCTGCAGGTCCATTTCAGAAATGACCTTAGAGATTCCTGTAGAGAGCTTAAACCTAATCAACATATTACCTCTATGGATACGCGCAGAGAGGATAGTTGTTTTACTTTCAATTCAGGAGCAAGCCAACAGCCGTCTAGTTTGTAAATCTTTTCGCCAGATCGTTGATGTTTTTTTTGCTTTTGATCTCCTGCTGGGTGAAGTCAAAGCGACGGCCCGAGCTATTGAAGATCCAGATAGGAAAGATGAAGCACTTCGCGAGATTGTGAAAATTGAGGTACAGAAGGATTTAGAGGGAGCCAAGGCAAAGGTCCAATCCATTGAAGATCCAGATAGGAAAGCTGAAGTACTCATTGAGATTGTGAAAATCGAGGCACAGAAGGATTTAGAGGGAGCCAAAGCAACGGCCCGATCTATTGAAGGTCCAGCTTGGAAAGATGGAGCACTCGTAGAGATTGTGAAAAGTGAGGCTCAGAAGGATTTAGAGAGAGCCAAAGCAACGGCCCGATCTATTGAACATCCAGTTAAGCAAGGGCTAGCACTCTATGAGATTGTAAAAATCGAGGCACAGAAGGATTTAGAGGGGGCCAAAGCAACGGCCCGATCTATTGAAGGTCCAGCTTGGAAAGATGAAGCACTCGTAGAGATTGTAAAAATCGAGGTACAGAAGGATTTAAAGGCAGCCAAAGCAACGGCCCGATCTATTGAACATCCAGATAAGCAGGGGCTAGCACTCTATGAGATTGTGAAAATCGAGGCACAGACGAATTTAGAGGGAGCCAAAGCAACGGCCCAATCTATTGAAGATCCAGATAGGAAAGCTGAAGCACTTTTTGAGATTGTGAAAATTGAGGCACAGAAGGATTTAGAGGGAGCCAAAGCAACGGCCCAATCTATTGAACACCCACGTTGGAGAGCTTATACACTCTATGAGATAGTGAAAATTGAGGCTCAGAACGATTTAGAAGGAGCCAAAGGAACGGCCCAATCTATTGAAGATTCAGATAGGAAAGATGAAGCACTCTTTGAGATTGTGGAAATCGAGGCACAGAAGGATTTAGAGGGAGCCAAAGCAACGGCCCGATCTATTGAAGATCCAGATAAGAAAGCTGAAGCACTTCGCGAGATTGTGGAAATCGAGGCACTGACGAATTTAGAGGGAGCCAAAGCAACGGCCCGATCTATTGAACGTCCAGATAATCAAGGGCTAGCACTCTATGAGATAGTGAAAATTGAGGCACAGAACGATTTAGAGGGAGCCAAAGCAACGGCCCGATCTATTGAAGATCCATGGTGGAAAGCTGAAGCACTCGTAGAGATTGTGAAAATCGAGGCACAGAAAGATTTAGAGAGAGCCAAAGCAACGGCCCGATCTATTGAAGATCCAGATACGAAAGATAAAGCATTCTTTGAGATTGTGAAAATTGAGGCACAGACGGATTTGGTGGGAGCCAAAGCAACGGCCCAATCTGTTGAAGATCCAGAAAAGAAAGCTGGAGCACTCGTAGAGATTGTGAAAATTGAGGCACAGAACGATTTAGAGGGAGCCAAAGCAACGGCCCGATCTATTGAACTTCCAGGTTGGAAAGATGAAGCACTCCGCGAGATTGTGAAAATTGAGGTACAGAAGGATTTAAAGGATGCCAAAGCAACGGCCCAATCTATTGAAGATCCAGTTACGAAAGATAAAGCACTCCGTGAGATTGTGAAAATTGAGTCACAGACGAATTTAGAGGGAGCCAAAGCAACGGCTCGATCTATTGAAGATCCAGATTGGAAAGGTCAGGTACTGATTAAGATTGTGAAAATTGAGGCACAGAAGGATTTGGAGGGAGCCAAAGCAACGGCCCGATCTATTGAAGATCCATTTTGGAAAGTTTTCGCATTCCTTGAGATTGCTAAAGTTGCGTCAGTGAAAAAGAATTAAGTCTTTACTAGAACGTCTGGAGTCTGTCTTTAAGTTTCCTAGCCCTTCCAGGAGGTGACTTTGATGAGTTCTTTGGGGATCTCAAAGAGAAAGCGAGACGGATTCATATTCACATCTTTGCCATACCGCTTTCTTTGGCGGGACATCGAAAGGACAAGGTTTTTCTTAGCGCGGGTCATGGCGACGTACATCAGGCGTCTTTCTTCTTCGAGGCCGCCTTCTGCCATGCTTTTTTCATGCGGCATGATCTGATCTTCAAGACCGACTAAGAAACAGACGGTAAATTCGAGGCCTTTTGCACTGTGGAAGGTCATGAGGCTGACTTTGTTGTCCCGGGTTTCATCACGGTGCGTAAATTGCTGGTCATCTAATGCCATAGTGCCGAGGAATTCTTGCAGGTCAGTGAAGTTTTTGGAGGTTTGGACGAACGCTTCGACGTTTTCCATTTTATATTCGCGGGCTTTATCGCTTTTGACTTCTTCTTCAATCGCTTTTTTGTAATTGATCGTTTCGAGAAGCCACCGGAGGCCTGTATCAAAAGGAGGATGGGCAAACTTTTCGCGTCCTTTTTCGATGATTTCAATGAAATGACGAATCCCTTTTAAAGCCCTGTCGGAAAGGCCGTCGAGTTCATTGGCCTCTTGGAGAGCTTTCCAAAGAGGGATTTTCTGGTCCCGATTTTTTTGTGTCACTTTATCGAGGGCTTGGTCGGAGATTCCTCGGCGAGGGACGTTGATGATTCTTAAGATGGCTTCTTGGTCTTGAGGATTGACGATCACGCGGAGATATGCCGCGAGGTCTTTGACTTCAGCCCGTTCAGTAAATTCAGTGCCCCCGAAGGTCTCATAAGGGATTCCTCGGCGCCATTCGGTCTCTTTATCGCCGGGAGCTTGCCAGGAGGCTTGCATGAGAGCTAGTTCTATAGGACGCGCTAAGAGGTTAGAGCGGTAGAGGACTGCCATCTCTTTCCAAGGGATTCTGTAGTTTTGGTTGTAGGCGATCATCCGGAGAACGACGGCGGAGGCTTCGTCGAGATCATTCGGGGCATTGAAAACTTCAACGAGATCGCCGGCTTCTTTAGAGCTCCAGAGTTCTTTGACGTGCCGTTTTGGTTGTGGCGGATGACGGTATTGGCTGCGGCCAAGATTGTGGGAGTGGAGCGGTAATTTTGCTCGAGCTTGATGATGGTTTCCGATTCAAACTGGAGGATGTTTTTGATTTCAGCGCCGCGCCATCCATAGATCGATTGGTCATCGTCTCCGACAACGCAGAGGTTATTGTGAGAGGCGCTAAGGAGTTTAGCGAGGCGGTATTGGATCGGATTGGTGTCTTGGTACTCATCGATCATGATGTAGCGGAAGCGGGTCTGGTATTTAGCCAGGACATCGGGATGTTCTTCAAAAAGCTGGAGTGTCAGGCAGAGGAGATTGTCAAAATCGACAGCATTATAGGCCCGCATGACGGTTTGGAGGCGCCCAAAAAGTTGTTTTGACATGTTGTCGCCCTTCATTTCTTCAGGGGTTTGGGCCTTATTTTTGGCTAGTGAGATGGCCTCATAGGTGGGATCTAAAGAGGGGAGGTCGCCCTCGACTCCGAGTTCTTCCCTGACAAGGTGGTTTAATAGGCGTCTGACGTCCCTCTCATCATAGATGCTAAAATCCCGGGTATAGCCGAGTTTATGGATCTCTTTTCTTAGGATCTGCATGCAAAAGCTATGAAAGGTGCAAAGGTGACCTGTTTTGCCAAGGCTGGATTGATCAAATCGGCGACCCGTTTACGCATTTCAGCGGCGGCTTTATTCGTAAAGGTGAGGCCTAAAATCGAGGAGGGAGGTGTATTTAAATTTTTAATGAGATGGGCAATGCGATGAGTTAGGACGCTTGTTTTACCGCTGCCGGCTCCTGCAAGGATGAGGACGCGTCCCTCAGTCGTATGGATGGCTTTTTTTTGCTGCTCATTTAACATACAGTAGGCTGAAATCTTCTAAAATTTCTTGAAATGTTGGCATAGAGTCATTGTTTCGAGGCGAGGCATTGATGACGAGGCCAGGGGGGAGAAGGTATTGCTGAATGCGGAAAGCCTCGCGGATTAGCCGCTTAAAGCGGTTTCTTGCCACGGCATTGCCAAACCGTTTCGAGGCCGTAACCCCTAAAAGACGGTAAGGAAATTTTTCAGTCAAAGCATCAAATATGACTGTACGCCCGGTAATTTTTTTACCGTATTTCTTGATACGCCGGAACTCATCACGCGAGCGGAGCCTACTAGACTTGGGAAATTGCAGCTTTACGCTGACAATCTCTTCCGTCCGGAGCTTCGTCGTCGATTGATGATTTGACGTCCCTTGGCGGTTTTCATTCGCTTGCGAAAGCCGCATGTCTTTGAACGTTTTCTTTTGCTAGGTTGATATGTTCTTTTCATAGTTTTTTCTCGAAAGGAATATGTTACTCGAACCGGTTAAATCCCTCAAGGAAAACTTGTTGCATAGAAATATCTGTCACCACTACAATAGTCGCTACAATTTAGATTAAGGATTAGTCTATGAAAGTCAGAGCATCAATTAAGGCGGATCCTTCGAAGGGCGATAAGATCGTCCGTCGCAGAGGCCGTGTATATGTGATCAATAAAACAGACCCTAACAGAAAACAACGTCAAAAAGGTCCTGGGAGAAAGAAATAATGGCAAGAAAGAGTTTGGTAGCAAAACAAAAAAGACGCGAGCGCCTCGTTAAACTGAAGTGGGATCGCAGACAAGAACTGAAAAAAATCGTAAAAGATCTCAATAAAAGTGACGAAGATCGGCTTGCAGCTCAGATCTCTCTGAATAAACTCCCTAAAAACTCTTCTCCAACAAGATTACGTAACCGCTGCCAATTTACAGGCCGTGCACGTGGATATCTCCGTAAGTTTAAGATGTCCCGTCTCTGCTTCCGTGAAATGGCTAACCAAGCTCTGATTCCTGGCATTATCAAGGCCAGCTGGTAGTTTCCTCTATAAGACCAAGGACTTTTCCGTCCTTGGTCTTCATACTTTGTAAAATATCTCTTCTTCGCTAGAATGCCGTCAATGAGGTATTCATATGCACGATCCATTAAAGCAAATTGACAGGAAAGAAGTCGAACTCCCTGACACCACGTATGTAAGGGATATCGAAACGAAGGTTTTTCAGTCGATTGTTGTGCAATGCCTCCTTAGAATAGAGGGAATTGCCCTGGTCGAAGGAAACCTGATCGATAACCTTTTTGGCCGGGAGCCCGCTGAAAGGATCACGGGTATTTCCGTTGAGCAGGATCCCAAGACCCATTCGATTAGTGTGAAACTTGAAGTAATGTCGCTTATGGGGTCTGCATCCCTGAAAAAGCCGATGAGATCCACTTGAAGGTGACCCAAGAGCTTTCCCGTTTAACAGGCCTCCATGTGAGTCTCGTCCATGTGATTTTCAAAAACCTGATCACGAAAACGGAACTAATGGAAGCCGTCGCCAACGATCTAAAGAAGCTAGCTACTCTGAAGAGTTCTAATGCGTATAGGAGAATCTGCTTTTTTCAGCTGTCCAGTTCTTTTTAGTGCTCGTTTTAGCTTGCACGGGGTTGTTTTTTATTGCTCTTCCTTGGGCGCCGCAGGTGAGATTCACCTGCGCGGCCTTATTGTTCAAAGAGAAGAGTCTTTTTATACCTTTGGGGGGCTTCTCTGGGGTGGCTGTGATCTTAGGGGGTTAGGATTTTATTTCATGCAGAGAAAAGCCTACTTCCAAGTCCGCATGAGTCCTGCGATCCACGTGGAGAAGACGTCTGCTTCAAGACGCTTCTTGATGCGTACTGGAAAGAACGGTATCCCGATGAAAAGCTCAAAACGGATGTCGTCTTGCATCGGGACCAAAGGATTGAACTGATTGCCGAGCTTCCGAATTTGAAGACGGCTGACCCGGAAAAACTCCTTGAGGATGTTCAATTAGAAGTCGGCAAGCTGATGTTGCACCAATTGGGCTACAAGCGAGACTTTATCTTTACTTTCGAACTCCGGTAAAAACCGTTATTTCTTCTTATGCAGGGGACGGTTCATTTTGTCCAAAGTCGCAGACAATGCAGCACTCTTGGGCCTCGATGGTTTCGTTGCAGCTGGGGCAAGGCCGAAATGGACAAGGAATCTTTCTTGGTAATCTTGGCAAAAGCGACGCATTCGCAAACAGGGCACTTAATCTTGGTACCGGCTTCGATTTTTGCTTTAATTTCTTTACTTACTTTCTTCACCATGCTGACGGCTTCGGTTTTTTCTTTATTTGCTTTCTTCATCATGCTGCTGACTTCGATTCTTTCGTTCGTTGCTTTCTTTTTAGCCATAAACTTCTCCTTCAAAATAGGACTCTTTCTAATTTTGTATGTAAAGAGGAAAGAAATAATTAGCAAATCGAAAAGTGAAGAACATATTTTATTGGGCGGCAAAATTTAGTTTATTTATAGTTTTCTCTACTTCACAGGAGGAAACGATGAAAAAAATTGCGATTTGTATGAGTCTATTACTATAGGTCAAGTCATGGGGCCTCAGCTGCACGACACCGGTAACTATTTCAGAACCTGGACGGGATATCTCAACTCCAAGCAAGTTATCCCTTGAATAAAGAGGGGGAAGCGTTGACGCTTTGGGTCTCCAAGAATCCCGAGAGACGAATGCAGAAACGGTATTTGCTGCAACAAAAGACGGAGAAAAAAAGTGGTCTTCAGCCGTGCTCTCAGAGCCTGTTGACGAGATTTATTGATTTCGTGTCGTTGATCGATGGTCAAGGCAATCAATTATGTTTTCTGGGAGGTCGAAAAGGAAGATGCAGAGGGAGATGAACGAGAATATTATCAATTTGCAAAAAAAGAGAAAAACCAAGCCTGGACTCCTACTGTGAATGTCTTAAATCCAGAGGATAAGCCCAAATATCCTAAAATGACTTTTGATTCCGATGGAAATGTTCTGTTTCTTAGCCATGCTGAAAACAAACATCCTAAAGATATATTTAGTAGAACAATATACACCGTTATCTCTCGTCTTTTTCCTCATCAAAAGGGGGAAGTAAAAAAGACTGAAATTGCCCAGAAAGAAGGATATTCGTCCTCACAACACTTGATAAAAAATCGAACGGGAAAAGTTTTTGCCTGGTGGGAAGATAGTACACGTAAAGGTTATGAGTCGGTAAAGATATTAAAGGGATCGTGGTTGCTAGACGATGGCAGCTGGTCCGATCATGCACCCTTTTTTCTTTTAGGGACTCCTCTGATTTGTCGAGTAATGAATGGAGCTATGAGCTCCAAGGGAGATCTGGCTCGTTTTGGGAGAATCATCACAAAGTGAACAAAAACAATCCAAGCTGCCACTTGCATTGATGGCACGTGGTCCGAGGTTGTGGACGTTGCTTCCCTAGATAATTATTTCAGTCAATTATCGTTAAGATGAATGATGCAGGTCATGTCGCAGCGTGTTGGACGAAGACTGAAAAAGGAAAAGATGTGGTCTATGCTGCCGATAAACCTGTCGGGCAGTCTTGGTCTTTACCTATTGCGGTTTCGAATCCAACAAAAGATGTAAACGGCTGTAAAATGTCGATGGATGATCAAGGAAATATCTTGACGTCTGGATTTTGACTGAAGGAAGAAAAGAAGTTCCTTATGCGGCGTATAAACCTGTCAACATGAGAGCGGGGTAGCTCCAGTCCGTTTGTCAGAGTGGTATACAAGAGCTGCGGTGGTCTCAAAGTGGAAACGAACCATCAGGGTTCTTTTGTTGTTC
>CAWIQH010000040.1:0-18569 GCA_963838185.1 uncultured Chlamydiae bacterium | reverse complement strand
AAACTTGGTCTGCAGCTGTTTGTTGATAAGGGTCGTATAAAAAAAAGTCGCCAGGTCGTGGTAATTCAAGTGGATAAGCATTGCTTCTTCATCGCTTTTTTCTTGCAGTTTACCAATCAGATCTTCAGCCGACTGCTTCATCGCATGATAGACCAGTTTCTCCAAAATCGTTTTGCTGAAAGGGACGAGTAATAAAAGAAATATCATCAAGAGTGAGATGCGAAAGATCGAAATCTTCTTCCGAATGCTAACTTTATTAAACATAAAAATTAGTATACCCCTTAGACGTGATTACAATCGTATCTTCGTAACGGATTCCACCGGCACCCGGTAAATAAAGTCCTGGTTCGATCGTGATGACCATCCCTTCTTGCAAAGTGACGTTTTGATCTTCCCCTTTGTATTTCAGTCGGGGAAATTCATGCGTCTCCAGGCCAATGCCATGTCCTAAGCTGTGCAAAATCAGCTCCTCCAGCCCTGCTTTTTCGATCACCTGCCGTGCGGCCTTATCGAGATCTCCGACTTTGGTTCCACTTTTGCACAATTTCAATGCAGCCATCATGGGCTTTTTTAACAACAGTCTCAAGAAGAACCAAACGAGGATCTGGTTTGCCAAAAAAAACAGTCCGGGTCATGTCGGAGTGATAATGATCGACAACAACTCCGATGTCGATGAGAACAATCTGGTCTTTTTTTAATTTCACATCGCCTGCACGGTAGTGAGGATAGGCAGAGTTTTTCCCAAAGGCAATGATCGGATCAAAAGAGAGTTTTTCTGCACCCGTGTTTTCGGCAAAAAATTTCAAAAGATAGCGCAAGTTCTTTCTCTGTGACGCCCGTTTTCAGGCTTTTTCGGATATGCTCAAAACCTTTCCACACAACCGCTGCGCTTTTTTTCATTAATTTTAGTTCTGCTGCGTCTTTGATCAGCCGCAACTCTCTCAATGGCTGAGGAACGCCTTGTAGAACTCCTGAACAGAGTTTCTTCAACTGATCATTTCTCAGCATTGTCGTCGTGTAACTGTCAAAAACCAATGTACGAACAGGACGTAAAAATGCACTTACTGCATCTTGCGAAAGAAGCTCAACGGGAAAAGGGCTATTTTTTTTTGCAAACTCGATATACCGGCCGTCGACAAAGAGTTTTGCTTTCGATGGAAGAACGATAAGGATTCCTAAAGAAAGTTGAAGTCCTGTCAGATAAAAAAGATCGAGTGGATTTTCGATCAGGCATCCATCTGCCTTCCATGTTTTGAAACACGACTGCAGTTTTGTGAGTCTATTTAAAAAAGTTTTCGATGGCATGCATCCCTATCCATGTTACAGCTTCACGAGAGTTTAGTTGTTTAAACTTTCTCCATAAAGTTAAAGCTTCTTGCATCATAAAAGATTTTTTTCTTCTCACGGCAAAGCGGGCGACTTTCTCAGACAGTTTTGGAAAAGCCTCTTCCGATTGTAGAACCAATCGAATCGCTTCTACAGCATCCGTCTCGTCCAAGAAAGGAGGAATCGCTTCAATCAAGAGCGACTGCTTGCCGCTGCATTCAACCGCAAATCCGCACCGTGCAAGCTCTGTTTTCCTCAAGTGTAACTCCTCTGCTTCAATCGTGCTGAGCTCCATTCCCAAAGGAAGTAACAATCCTTGTGCAAGGGCTTCTTGCTCTGGTTGATTTAGCGTATGCCAGATCAACTGCTGCTGGACCTTTTGCAGATCGACCCACACGATGCCGGGCTCAAATCCCTCTACCGTAGAACCATCCAAGAGCAAATAGTGTTCAAAAAGTCCGATAACCTGTTCGTGCGATGTTAAAACGGGAGCTTCCTGCGGCCCTTCCCGGAATGTCAACGGCTCATCCCACGATTTTGTCATTTCAGGAAACGTATAAGAAGCAACTGGATCGGCAATCGGCGCTGCTCCGCCAAACGCTTGATGGACATGGGTTTTTACAAACTGCCGGATGAACTCTCCCTCCTGAAAACGGACTTCTTTTTTCTGCGGATGGACATTGACATCGAGCAGAGATGGAGGAACAGTGAGGTGAAGCACAAAAATCGGATATCGGTCTTCATTGAGGCGCTGCCCGTATCCTTCTTTGATCGCACGCGTCACCTGCGGAGAGAAAATAGGACGCCGGTTCACAAAAAGATATTGGCCAGTCCGGTTGATCCGATGGTCTGCCGGCGTTCCTAGAATTCCCTCTAGGACATAGTCTCTTTCAGCTCCGCTAGCCTTTAGCTTCGTCGCTAAAAAACTCGTCTGGAAAAGATCACTGGTGCGATTCGATAGCTTTTCAAAGAATGCCGCACCGGAAGCCGGGGCAGCTTTTAAGACGATCTGTTCATTGGAGATCAGCTCAAACCCTATTTCAGGATGGGCAAGCGCAAGAGTCACGACGAGTTTATGGATTTCCGCTGTCGTTGCCGAAGCCTGTTTTTGAAATTTCTTTCTTGCAGGAACGTTATAGAATAAAGAACGGACTTCAAAAGTCGTCCCCCGTTTCCTGGGAGCTGGCAAGACAGAACGGATTTTTCCCCCTTCAACTTCGACATGCGTCCCTGATCCATCTTGCAAAGCGGTGATTAGATCGACCCTGGCAATCGAGGCAATGGAAGCCAAAGCTTCTCCCCGAAACCCCATCGATGTTAAAGAAGTAAGATCTTCGATATCGGCAATTTTAGATGTCGCGTGCCGCTCAAAACAAAGAAGAGCATCATCCGAGCTCATGCCCGAGCCATTATCGGTGATCTTGATGAGTTGAAAACCACCGCCTTTGATCTCGATCGAGATCATTTGCGCCCCCGCATCCATCGCATTTTCGACAAGCTCTTTGACAACAGACGCAGGATTTTCAATGACTTCCCCCGCGGCGATCTTATTGATAGTCTCTTCAGTCAGAACTCTGATCATGTTTTCCATTCTAAGGGATGCCTCTATTGCCTTCAAAGGTGTTTAGAGTTATATCATTTTTTTAGCCACTAATATGAAAATATCTAAAATTATTACCGCCTGCACCCTAGGAAACTTCCTAGAGTGGTACGATTTTGCCCTCTACGGATACCTCTCTTCTGTTTTTATACGTCTTTTTTTTCCTGAGACTGACAAATACTCTGCCCTATTAAGGCTTGCTGTGATTTTTGCGGTTGGTTTTATCATGCGGCCGCTTGGCAGCATCCTATTTGGATTAATCGGAGATAGAAAGGGACGGACCATTGGACTGATCCTTTCGATCATGTGCATGACAGTCCCTACAATGATGATCGGTCTTCTGCCAACCTATCTGCAGATTGGACTCTCGGCTGCAGTTTTTCTAGCCGTTCTGCGGATGGCGCAAGGCATTCCGATTGGAGGCGAGATCGGCGGAATTATGTGTTATCTGACAGAGGTTGCCCCTCCAGGTAAAAAAGGATTCTATGGCAGCTGGACTTTTTTTGGAGCCCAGATGGGTTTTGTAATCAGCAGCATTGAAATTTATGCTTTCGAAGCTTGGATGTCGCCCGCTGTGTTTGAACAATGGGGATGGCGCCTTTCCTTTGTTCTCGGAGGCCTGATCGGAATTTTTGGTTGGTATCTGCGTCGCCGCCTCCATGAAACCACTGCATATAAATTAGTCCATGAGCATCATGAAATTCTCAAAAACCCTATCACAACCACCTTCAAAAATTACAAAAAACAGTGTGTTCAGACTTTCTGTATCTCCGCGATTGCCGCTGGCGGCTTTTATGCGATCTATTTCTTTTCAGTTATTTTTTTGACAGAGGTCCTCGACTTCCCTTACGGAAAAATGTTACTGATTAATGCCGCGATGTTAACGGTCTCTTCTTTTTGTTTACCGTTCTTTGGAATGATGGGCGACCGTTTCGGATTCAGAAGGCTTTTGATTATCAGTTCAATCGGAATCATCGTACTGCCTTTCTTTATGTTTTATTCTGTAAGCAAAGGCGCATTACTAGAAACAATGGCAATCCAGTTTGTTTTAAATTTGCTTGTAACATTGAATTACTCTTTGGTCCCAGCTTTTATTGCAAAATTATTTCCCACTCCTGTCCGGTATACTGGGATCGGGCTTAGCTACAATCTTGCGAATGCATTGATGGGCGGCACTGCTCCATTGGCTTCGCTTTATCTCATCAAGTTGACCGGCAGCAATTTAACGCCGACGTATTATTTTGTTATGCTGGGACTAGTGAGCTTAATTCCGTTCTTCTGGAAAGATTCTAGAGTGGAAGCAATTGGATAGAGAACCTATCCAAGAAAGTCTTGGATAGGTCAAAAAATTATTGAATAGATTGCGTTTCAACAGGGCAGCTGCCGTTTTCTGCTTGGCAAGTTTTTGCTGATTCTTTGTTGCAGGGATTGCATTCTTTACGAGAAGGACGGCATCCTCTTGTTCCATAGACAAAAATAGTCAGTAAAAACACCACGACAAGAATAATTCCTATGATCTGTTTTCGTTGTGAATTTTTCGTTAAGCTCATGTTAACCTCCTAAAAATGCCAATCTTAACAACCCGTACATTTCCCTCAAAGCGTTATCTTTAAAATCGACTTGAGTAGAGCTGGACGAGCTCATCCCATGAAGGAATAATTTTACCTTCGGCTGCAAGGGCAGCACGGTCGTCGTCGAATTTACTGATGAATCTGTCAAGAACGCAGGCGCATCCCTCTCCTAGGATCATTTCGCCTTTGTAAAAAATCACTGAAATTCTTTCCTCTGCCATTAGATCGTCGCTCCAATAAAGATGAAGCGTATCGGCGTATTGAAAATAGATGCTCAGCTTTTCCGCAAATAACTTTCCTTTAGCAACCGCATCTTCCGGCGTAGACTGGTAGAACCTCTGCTCATTATTCCGATATTCAACGGCTTCTTTTCGGATCTCGTCTTCACAATAACAAAGCACAAGAGTGATGTGATAACCTGCTGCTTTCAATTTCTTCAGAAACTCCTCAACATAAGCTCCTGTCAGAGTCGTGCCATGAATAATATCAGTTTTTTTTTGCAGCGCTTCTTCGAGAAGCACGAGCGTGATGTAATTCGAAGCCCCTCTCCATTTCTCATACGCTGCTTTTTGAATTTCTAAATAGTCGGGCTTAGAAGCCGCTTGCAGAGCATTGAGCGACTTATCGTAATAGGTATGGGCCATAAATTTTAAGCCCCGTTGATCCGGATCGAGATAAACACCCGCTTGAAATGAAGGATGGCTTTGGATAAATCTTTCCAAAATTGTACTTTTGCGGCTGCCAGGTCCTCCGGCAGAAGCTAAATAAAATGGACGGTCTTTCGAAGGGGCTTCTTTCAAATGGCAGACGCTTCTTACAACTTCCAAATCTTTAGCAATATCTTCTTTTTCTTTGTCATCATACGAAACGATATGGCCTGAAATCTGTTTAGGAGAAAAAATAAAATACTCTTCTGCCTGAAGAGCAGTTGCAAGCACAATCATGTAAAACAGTTTTTGCATTAATCTCATTTACACACTCCTAACGCATCAATTAAAAAAATTGCCGACGCAAATATTTTGCTTAATTATTTCTTTTCTCACAATCCTCAAGGTTGTTTCGCCAAAAAATTGATTCCGCTATCTTAAAAGAATGGACTCTCGACAAATTGCAACATCGATCGTAAAAAAACTCCAAGATGCGGGATACACCGCCTATTTTGCTGGAGGCTGGGTACGGGATTTTATCTTGCAAAACCCTTCCGATGATATTGATATCGCTTCATCGGCATCTGTTGAAGAAGTTCAGAGGCTTTTTCCAAAAACAATTCCCGTTGGTGTTGCGTTTGGCATCGTGATCGTCGTTCAAGAAGGCCATCAATTTGAGATTGCTTCTTTTCGAAAAGACCGCGGCTATGTTGATGGAAGACGCCCGTCGGCATCGATCCTGCAACTCCTGAAGAGGATGCACAGCGTCGCGACTTTACGATCAATGGAATGTTCTACGATCCTATTCAGGACAAGATTTTTGATTTTGTCGATGGAATGAAAGATCTCAAAAAAGGAATCATCCGAGCAATCGGCGACCCTAAAGCCCGTTTTCAGGAAGACCGCCTCCGCATGATGAGGGCCGTGAGATATTCCACCCGTTTTAATTTCCCCATTGAATCCGACACTTTGCAAGCAATTTTTGCTCAGGCCGAAACACTCTTCCCTCCGTTGCCATTGAACGTGTTTGGCAAGAGTTTAAAAAAATGTCTCAATTTTCTCATTTCGATACGGGACTGCTCACACTGCACCAGCTCAAACTTCTTCCCACGATCTTCCCGCAATTAAAAAATGTCTCCGCAGAAGAACTCCAAAAAAGGGTCAACTGCATTGAACATTTTCCTAAAAGTGTCCGACAATGCAGAACTGCTTGAACTTTTTCCCGATTCTCTCTTCAAAATCTACTGGACCTTTGCGAATATTTAAAACTCTCTGAAAGCCGACAAAGAATTTGTCGAATTTTATCACCATGCTCAGCGGCTTCTGACCCTGCCTGATAAATGGAAAGAAAAACTTGAACCCTTAGAATGGGCCCGCTTCTATGCGAATCCCACAGCCCGCTCGTTCTTAGAAATCATTGCCGCCCACTTCTCTTCAGCGAGATAAAGAAAAATTTTTACATGACCATTCTCTCCACCAACAGCTTCTTCAACAGGCCATCTTAAGAATCCAGACCCAGAGTCCGATTGTCCGTGCAGAACACCTTATCGCTGAAGGAATTACACCCGGTAAAAAAATGGGCCTGCTGCTCCAAGAGGCCGAAAAGATCTCCGTCAATCAAAACATCGAAGATCGAAAAACGATCATCGAGATGTTAAAAAAATCGTCGAATTGGAATTGATTGTTTTGAATCATCTTCTCCCTGTAAAATAGTCGTCCAAATTAAGGGAATAATATGATACCTACACTCAAGTCCATTCCAAACTCTTACCGGCGTTTCGACCTGTCCTTACCTATTTTCCTTCTGCTTCACCTTTCTTAAAAACGGCCGCCCCTTTCTCGAACCTCTCATGCGGTGACCTCCCTGATTAAACCTCAAATGGGATCTTCACTCTTTTCTACACCTCCACTGCTCATTTTCGCAGGCGCCTTTGCAGCTGTCGGAGCGGCCTACTTGTGGCCAACAGAAGATTCTTCCCCTAAAACACCTCCGCCACCTCGCCAACTCCCCCAGCAGATTTATCTGGAAGACTTAACCTGTCCCTCCTATCACCCTGTCAGGACCTGCCGGCGTAAATGGCTGGAGCAAGACGCGAGATGACTTTCTCCTCCAAATGTAGAAGACGAAGAAGCAGGCAGATCGACAGGCTCGCAGTGGAATTCCTGCCGGTTCAGGAGTCCAGCTCAGCCAGGCTCTGCTCCTCTTCCTTTGGCACAACCTCCGACCCCACCTCATGCTAGCAATTCCTCGTCCTCTCTTCCCTTAGAAGATAAGGCAGATGCCTTCAGACTCTCCTGAGCTGCGACGTGCAGCATTGACTCTCATTCTCCTACCGAATCAAACGATCCTCCCTCTGCGCATCCGCAGTCAGACCCCTCATCTTCCGAAAGGAGTTCTTCCGGGTTCTGAGAGCGAAACTGAAGCCGTCCCCCTCTCCTTCTCAAGCTTCAGCTGTGGAAAGAGTTGTGGGAGCTGCGACTAACTTCGTCTCCAATACGTCATTTTTCAAAATGGACAAAATATCGTTTGATCCAAGAGCAATTAGAGGACTTTGCTCGCGAAAAAAATATCAAATACTACAGCACCCGAAAAGGACGACTCCAATAACGATGTTGAAATCAACGGCTTGGAATGCACTTCTCAATGCATTACTTGAACCAACCAGTTTTCACACGCCTGATGAACAATACAAAGAAACGTGTAATGTTTGCGCAAGATCACGGCAGATGCTCAGTTTCTGCAGATGCTGCAAGTACAGCAGAAATTCTCAAGGCAGTTCCAATTCGTCAGAGAGCTTTCTTATGTCCGTTTTGCGGGCATTGAGTTATTCCCTTACTGTCAGCAGCTCATTGAGCAGGCTTCCAAGAGCCGCTTCCTGCAAATTTGACTCTTGCTACTTTCCAAACAAGAGCTTAAAGCACGCACAACGCTTTAAATAACCCGCATGCCTCGACCTGGATGAATGGTGTTGCTTGCGAGGCGAATAAAGCAAAAGGAACTTTTGATGTTGCGTTTTGATCCTCTTCTAGAAACAAGCAATATTCCTTATCAGGACGGTCTGATCACCGTTAATGGTAGATCCACACTCATTTTGTGGCATGGCACTCCAGTTGAACATGATGACCCCTATGGATTGGCGTTTGACTTGTTAGCCGGTGCTCTTAGCTACATTCCCTATGTAGGAAAATTGATTACCGATAGCAATCCTGTTTCCAACCCGCCTGTAGTCAATGCCGACTACGTCACTTTCATTGAAGAGGCTGCCGTCAGCAAGGACAAAAGATTCTTCATGTCATTTTGGAGAATGGAACAAGGAAACGGCTTGGCGACGAAAGCGGCCGAGTTAGAGCAAGGCTTAGATTAGCTGTTTATCATCAAAACTTCTTTGCAATTGCACTCCGTTTAGATGGACACTTTTTTGAACGTCGTGACAAGTATGAGACAAAGTAGAACCCATACAGGATTTGAAACGGCGGCTCGCACAGCAATTGTTGATGCCTCTTGGTAATTTCGAAGATATGACGGAGTCTCAGCTCAACACAAGACAAATGGAAGATCAATTGGCGGCAAACGGTTTTTGCATACCAAAAAAACTGCGCGATGCCTGCGAGCTTGAAAGAAACATCGATTCTCTTCTCGACGAAGTTCAGCAGATTTATTTTTCGGACAAAGAAAACATCACAACCCAAGAAGAGCATCAAGCATTTCTTATTCTCTCTTACGTCCATATCATTCTATTTGCCTGCTGGAAGATGAATGTCAGCATCTTGGAGGCCTTATGCAAAGACGATAAAGACCGAGGCAATGTCATCAAGACGATCTTGAAACTTCACTTCCTCTACATCACCGGCCAAATTAACCATGAAACTTTGACCGCTGTCCTCACTCACGTGCTAGCAAGACCCTTTATCCTCCAAAAAGCTCCTATCATTGATAGTAGATTGGTCCTGCTTGAAAGAGTCATTCCTTTTATTAAAGCTGCCCATGAAAGAGTTCCTGTCCCACCAACAAGGGTATTTGGTGGACCGGTAGGAGACGCTTCTTATATTGTTTTTAAACCTCCAGGTCAAACCATTCATCCTAACAATGAAACCTCAAGAACTATTGAGGAATACCGAGCGTTCTTAGAAAACCATCAACCTATTCGCATTCCACCGCATCATGGCAACTTGATCCATCACCTTGCACAAGAGTTTTATCCAGGAGGCCACCGTCAAGACGCAGCGATCCAACAAAAAATCTCTGGTACTGCAAGGACGATGAATATCTCTGTCGGAGAACACCTTCTTAAAGCTCAGTCCCAACTATCTGCTGAGCAAGAATCGGCCTATTATCGGGAAGGAGTCCATACAGCTATTTTGGCTTTCCTGCGAGAACGTTGCGGTCTTTCCGAAGAAGAAGCGTGGAGAGTTTCATGCTCTTTCCATGAAGGCCTAGGCCAAATGCTTCACACCCACTTGAATGGAATTTTTAAAAATAGCTCTCTCGGAATTTCTGTGAGACTAGATCAAAAAAGTTTGAGTGCGCCGGTAACGGAAGGAATTAACACAGCTCAGTTGAGACTCGATGCGTTTTTCACCATCACCGGTAGGACTGTGAGCCACGGTGGCATCAATGCCTCAATGACGATCATGGATCATCGAACAGGACAAGCTCAATTTGAGTATTCTTTAGCTAGGGCTTGATTTTCTTTTTGCCAACGCTCAATGCGCTGCTGGACGTGCTCGAACTGTCCTTCTTTGGCGCCTTTGTAGAGCCGTCCAATGTCTAATTGGATGGCGCGCTCTCCAACAAAACCAAAATTATTGCTCACGCCTTTATCACGATCTGCATACCCTTTATCAATACGGCGTTTAACGAGCTCTAACACGGCTGCAATCGATTTTTGGACATCTTCTCGATCTCCGGCCTTATGAAGCTTTGCAAGGCGGTCAAACAGCAGCTCGGCTTTTTCTTGGAGGACAAATTCCGTCTTGTCGAGATCGATTTGATGCTCTTGTCCTTTGTCATCAACGACGATCGCTTGTTGCTTCAGATAATCTGTTTTTGCAAGGTGGATAAAAACAAGGCCTGTATCTTGTCTAAAATTTTCATAAGCAATCTTGTAGCCATTGAAGACCCAGCGGAGATTTTTTAAACGGCGCCTTACCACATGAGGACAGAGATAATCTGCGATAGAGGGGGAAAACCGTCTCATCTTAAAAAACTTTAAGACGTATTTGCCATCCTGACTCTCAAAAGCAAACGCTTGCGCCCCTTCTCCTAAGAATTTAAAACGGGATCCTAAGATTTCTTTGATCTGCACGGATTCTGCAGGAACCGGAATCGTCCACTGCGGATGGACCGGAAGAGATGAAGAGATCTTATCTTCAGAAAATCTTTCAACCGAAGTGAATTTCTGATACGAGAAGGCTCCAGCTGCCAGCAGCAGAACTAAAGAGAAGATTTGTTTTCCAGAAGCCATGTGCTGATCCGTCCATTAATGCGGTTATATTCTTTGGGTTTAGAAACTTTTTCAATCCGTCCGATGTCGAAATGGACAGCCCGATCTCCAATGAAACCGTAATTGTGTTTGACGGCTTTGTCATGATCGCAAATCCCTTTGTCCATCCGTCTTTTGACGACTTCAAGGACAGCTTGGACGCATTTTTTCGCTTTTACTTTGTCGCCTTGATCAAGCAGTTTTTTTAAATGGGTGAAAATCAGCTCGGCTTTTTCTTGGACGATAAACTCCGTCTTGTCCAGATCGATGTGATGCGTGCGGCCGAGCCGGTCCACCACTTTGAGCTGTGTTTTCAAATGATCGCTCTTATTCAGATGGATGTAGATTAGGCCGGTATCTGCTTTAATTTCGGTATAAGCTAATTTGTGGGCCCTGAAGATCGAAAAAAGATTTTGACGGCGATATTCGACCTTTTCGGGATTCCAAAAATCGGAAAGGCGCGGGATCTTGTGCTTCATGATGAAGAACTTAACCACATATTTTCCATCTTCGCTTGCAAAGGCATACGATTGAGATCCGACAGCCAAGAACTTGAATTTTTGATCCAAAATCGATTTCAGAGGAGCCAAATCTTGCGGCTCTTCGATTGCCCAGTCGGAATTATATGAAAAATCTGAAGTAATTCTCGACGTGCCAAATCCGAGCGATTTATTTTGAAAAAGTTGGTACGATCCCCACAAAGCAAAAGCTGTTAAAAAGAGCACCATCCATAAACGCTTGCCCCTCAAAATCTGATATGTCATCATAGACCAATTATGATACCACGCATGATTAGTAGCTTACAACACCCTCTCGTAAAAAGACTGGTGAAACTGCGCGATAATAAGGCTTTCCGCGCTCAAGAAAATAGTGTGCTTATTGTCGGAGTCACTCTTGTGAGCGATGTCGCTGCCCGCATGCCATTAAAAACTTTAATCTCTGTCGATCCTCTTCCCTTCAATGCCAAGGAATCGTACCTCGCGCCTCCGAATGTTTTAGAAAAAATTATCAACATCTCTTCGCATGACCTTGTCGCTGCTGAAGTTGAGCTGCCTAAACAGAGTTCATTAGAAAACTTAAAGACCATTATCGTTTTAGATGCCTTAGCAGATCCAGGCAATGTCGGGACCATTCTCCGGACTGCTGTGGCCTTGGGATGGGAAGGGGCATTTTTAACTCCTAAGACTGCAGACCCGTTCAATGATAAAGCCCTTCGGGCTGCAAGAGGAGCATCGCTCTTTCTTCCACTCAGATTTGGAAGCTACGACGAACTTAAAAAACTTGTCCAAACGAGCGGCATACAAGTTTACATCGCTGATGTCGAAGGAAAAAAACTAACTGAGATCTCATTTAAAAAACCGCTTGCTTTAGTGCTGGGTCATGAGACGGAAGGGCCTTCTCCAGAAAGTAGAGCACTAGGGCAAGCTGTCTCAATCCCGATGACAAACCAAATGGAATCTCTGAATGTCGCAACCGCTGCTGCGATATTAATGTACCAAATCCAACACTGAGAAAAGTATGAGCAAAATTAAGTCGATCCACGCTTTGGAAATTTTAGATTCACGCGGCAATCCCACCGTGGAAGCACTCGTGACCACCGATACAGGATTTGTTGGAAAAGCCGCCGTTCCCTCTGGAGCATCCACGGGAGAGCATGAGGCAGTTGAGCTGCGTGACAACGACAAAAAAAGATATGCCGGCAAAGGCGTGCTCAAAGCTGTTTCTCATATCAATGGAACACTCTCCAAACTGTTAACAGGCCAAAATGTGTGGGAGCAGGAGACGATCGATCAGCTGATGATCGAATGCGATGGCACTTCGAATAAGTCCAAGCTCGGAGCCAATGCCATCTTAGGTGTTTCTCTCGCAGTTGCTAAAGCCGGTGCTGCGGCAAGAAAACTTCCTCTTTATCGGTATTTAGGCGGAGAAAAAGCCAATCTGCTTCCGATTCCTCTCATGAACGTAATCAATGGAGGCGCTCATGCCGATAACAGTCTGGAATTTCAAGAATTCATGATCCGCCCGCAAGGAGCGCCTAGTTTCCACGAAGCTGTCCGCTGGGGCGCCGAAGTCTTTCATGTCTTGAAAACCCTGCTCAAAGAAAAAGGCCACGTGGTCTCTGTCGGCGATGAGGGAGGCTTTGCTCCACGGCTAAAATCCCATGAGCAAGCGCTTGATTTTCTAATGCTGGCAATTAAAAAAGCAGGCTATAAACCCGGATCGCAGATCTCGATTGCCCTCGACTGCGCAGCTTCAGAATATTACGACGTGAAAAAGAAAAAATATCTCGGCATGACGCTCCCAAATTATCTGAAGTACCTGAAAAAGCTCTGCAAAGACTATCCGATCAGCTCGATTGAAGATCCTTTAGACCAAAACGACTGGGCGGGATGGAAACAGCTTTCCGATGAGCTGTCGATCCAGATCGTCGGCGATGATATTTTTGTTACGAATCCTCTCTTTTTGCAAAAAGGGATCAAAATGGGCGTAGGAAATGCCATCTTGATCAAGCCGAATCAAATTGGCACGCTCACGGAGACGCTGCAGACCATTGCAATGGCAAAAAAAGCCCGCTATGCCACCGTCATCTCGCACCGTTCCGGCGAGACGGAAGATACAACCATTGCCGATATCGCAGTGGCAACGGGTGCCGGCCAGATCAAAACGGGGTCTCTCAGCCGCAGCGATCGTGTCGCTAAATACAATAGACTACTCGAAATTGAAGACGAACTGGGAAAAAACGCAGATTTAATGGTTAAAAAGCATCTCTAACGGCAGCTTGAAATTGTTTTTGATTTGATCTAGATGGACATCGAGCGGCTGATCTTCTTCATCTCGATGCGAAATAATCTCAAGAGCTCTCGATTTAAAAATTGCACCCTTTTTGTTAAACCGGGCAATGAAGTGCTCTTTTCCTGTGTGGATCAAAAATTCAAAGGGAGAGCGGCATCCATTGTATCTCGTTGCAACGGTAAAATTCTTCTTAGAAGGACGTAAGATCGATTCTCCATCAAACCATGAAGCAAAATGCGGATGGCCTAGCACGTGGTCTAAAATCGTTGGGAAAATATCAAGATGGGATGCCATGTCCCTTGAAGCTACAGCAGTTCCCAACCGAAAATAGAGAGGAACATGAATCTGCATCGAGCTCAGGTTTGAGGCATGGAAGACGTGCTGCTGCTCAAAGAATTCTTCACCGTGATCTCCTGTGAAAACAACCACCGCTTCCTCGCCTCCAGGGACTGATTCTAGTTTTTTAAGGAATTGTCCAAAGAGTCCATCGATAAAATGGATCGCATTGCGATATCTATTTTTGACTCTTCAATTTGGGCATTGGAACAGGCCAAACTTAAGTAATCTAAATCGGGAGCTTGAACGAGGCTTTCTTGCTGCGGCCAGCTGTAGCCAAAATGGGTCGATTCTAAAAAGACGATGAAAACATTCCCCTCTTTATAGGTAGAAAGGTCTTCGATGAGTGTTGCTATGCACTCAGAATCATTTTCATGATTTTCTCTCTCTTCATCCAGGCCAAATACCTGGAAGGTATCTGCAAGGGAAGTGTCTTTCCCAAAAAGTCTCTCATCCATGTGATAGTATTGGAGCCTTGAGGCCGAATAGACATGCACCCGGTAACCGGCTTTTTTTAAGATCTGCAGGGGCAAGCTTCCTGACTTCCACTGCTGAGGCTGCCGTTTTTCCCAGTAGAAAGGATAGACGCTATGAAAAATGGAAAACCACGACTGCTGCGTCGCGTTGGCTGCGGCAAATGCTTGAGGAAAAGCGATATTGTTTTCTCTAAACGAAGAAAGCGCAGGGGCAACGTCCGGCGTTAAAAAATCTTCCCGGAGGCTCTCTGCAATAAACAGAAAGATATTCGGCTTTTTTGCTCCCTTTAAATTGACCGTCTTCAAATAGGAGAGGTAGTCATTTTCAGAAGGCTTATGCGAAAGCTGCCCGATTTCCAGTTGGGGAGGAGTAGAGGGAAAAAATGTTGTCTTCCAGGGCAATGCCTCCAGAAAATGGGCCGCTTGCGCAGGAGCTGCAATTTTGCCGACCTTTACATCGAAAATCGAAAGAAAAAACACTGCTGCAAAAAGACTCATTCCGACGACGGATTTGGAAAAATGGATCGGCTTTTTTTGAGAAAGCTTATGCGTGAGCGGAAAAAGACAACCCCTAGAATCGGGATCAATATAGCGGCAAAGCCTGCCAGCACCCAATAAATCATCGGAGTATGGGTTGCGTAGAGTAATTCGATAAAGTTGCCCAGACTCTCAGCGAGCATCATATCCAGGCATACCAAAATGACATCCCCATGATGCGCACCAGAGGAAAATCAATGAGATGGGTTAAGAACAACAGAAATGTCGCCATGATAAAGACAATACTGAGGACTTTCGAGATCCGGCTTAAGAAATGGCCGATTGCCATCAGAATCAAGACTTCAATGACACATTGCCCTAAAGCATAGATGGAATAAAAAAAGCGATGGAGGCCTGTTGCATTCTCAATTAAAAAAACATGATAAACATGCAGAATAGAAAGAAATAAAAACAAAATACCGAAATAGATGTAATTAACCGGTTGACGTTCTTTCATGCTCTTCTTTTCCTCTTAGTAGGAAAGAAGATTTAACGTCAAGCCTGCATGAACTTATGATTCATAGTTCTTTCACTAAAAAGCGAACTAAATTTTCCCATTCCTTTTTCTCAACAAAAAAACGGACTTGTTCAGGATTAGCCTTGACCGTTTGGCAAAAGCCGACAATATAAGGCGCTAAATTATCGCGGGCATACTCTCGTTCGCACTTGGCACTAAACCCGGGCGATTGGCTTGTGCCGTCAAAGAACCCCCGCCATTTTAGATTTAAAAAGCCGTCTTCGACTATGAGCATCGATTGCTTAAGATGAGGGGTGTTTAAGACTATCTCCAAGAACTTAAATGGATGGACATGCTGAACTTTATTTCCTAGCGCTGCCATTTCATCTTTGTCTTAATAAGCTTACGGAAGCTCCAGCTTCCTATAGAGTCGATAATTTGATAAAGGATCTTTTCCTCTTCCTCCGTTAGTGGGAGCTTACTATAGAGCTCGCGTGAGATATCAGTGCCTGCATTATTGCCATTCTCTTTTAGGGTTAAGACCAGACCATCTGTCTTATTGGTGTCTAAAACTTCTTTAATGGCAGGCTTCCGTGACATTTATGGTTGGAGGAACAGCCATTTCTACACGTCTGCTTGCATCTTTGAAATAGACTCCGATCAAATCTGCCACATCGGCTCTCTCTATCTCAGAGATTGCCTTGAATGAGAGAGTCATAAAAATCAAGTAATCCGGATGTCCAGCTCCAAAAGCGCAATGCGAAGCTAAGTAATCTGCTAGGACCGAGCTCGTTGGATTTTTCTGATAAAAGTTGACGAGATTCTTCTGAAGTCTTGGCTTTTGCATCCGATAGTTCCTGCGCTGAAAAACCGTTGCTCTTGATTTCATTCATCACGCGATAAAAATGCCGAGAGCATTTTTTTAGGCTCATCGCCCACCATTTGCCTCCCCTTAGCGACAGTATTTGCATACGGGAGCATGTACTTGGCCTGGCTTGCTGAAATCCACTGGCCATCAGCATCTTTGATTGTTTTTTTGAATCTTTCTTCAACGACCGATTGGAGCAGATACAGCACCCACAGTTTTTTGAGGTCTTGATCTGTCTTGATCTCTTGGAAAGAAGTCGGGTATGTCAGGGATAAATAGACCATATCGTTTTCATCTGAGGGACTCACTGAGATCATCTGAGCTGCAGGCACGCTCATCTTCTGTGAAAATACCTCAAAGGCAGCATTGAGAAATTCAACGAGGTTCGGTGCCTCAAAATCTCCGACGGCAACGACTGCCATTTTGCACTGGGATTCATTGATGATCTGCTCTTTGCAAAGATCGACAAAATACGGAAGCTCGTCTTCGAAGGCATCCATGGGACAATCGAGAGAGAAAACCTGAGGTACGGCTTCGAAGGGATTTTTCGCGATCACCCGACAAGAAATCTCTTGATTTGGAAGGACAAACGGCTTTAGCCAAAGTTCTATTCCATTGTCCAAGGATGAGACGGAAAGGTCCTCCTCCATTGGTATTCCGACAGCCGACAAACAGCAACTCCAACAAAGAAAACCACTTAGGATGCGATGCATAACCACTTCCCTTCTACCTATTTGATAATTGATTTCCCTATTCAAAATAAACTTTAAAATAATTTTTATATATGGCTATAGAGAGGTTAATACTAGGGCAGTCAATGAAGTCGAAGACAACGATTTTTTTATTTGGAGCGGCGGAAAGGGGCGAACTCTGCCTGCCTCTTTACCTGACTTCTCTGGAGCAGGTCCTAGACTTTTTAGGCAATCCCCCAGAAAACTCTGAGGGGATCCGTTATGCCGTGCAGGCCCTTCTCTATGAACATGCCCTTATCTACTTTAGAGTTGGGGAAGAGGGTTTCAGCACTGAAGATTATATTCAGGGTCTTAAGTTTCTAAAACAGAGATCTCTGCAAACAGTTTTAACTGCAATCGGGATGCCAGGCGTTGGCGATGAAGAACTCATCCAAGCAGCCATTCCCATCTGCCACCTTTATCGAAGCGTTCTGCTCGTTTCCGAAAAAGATCTCTATGACTATTTGACCGCGAAATAATTTTCCAGCCCTTCTTGAGTCGGCTTCATCGTTTTAGCGCCTATTGTCCAATTGGCCGGACAGACTTCACCATTATTTTCATAATGGATCAAAGCATCCAGAATTCGGAGAACCTCTTCGACAGACCGCCCGAGTGGCAGATCATTGACAAGCTGATGCCGGACAATTCCTTCTTTATCGATGATGAAAAGTCCTCGATAGGCGATCCCTTCATCTTCCTTGAGGACATGAAAATCTTGAGCAATCGATTTTGTCAGATCTGAAACCAGAGGATATGTCACTCCTTCAATGCCTCCTTTGCTCTTAGGAGTACTCAGCCATGCGGCATGACTATTGGCGCTATCGACCGAGCATCCGACGACTTGTGCATTTTTCTTCTCGAAACTCTCGAGCTTACTTTGAAAAGCATGCAGCTCTGTCGGGCAGACAAACGTAAAGTCTAAAGGATAGAAAAAGAAGACGACATACTGTCCTAAAAATTTGCTCAGGGAAAAATCACTGACGATGTTTCCGTTTACAACGGCTTTTGCCTTGAAGGCTCGGAGCGGTTTTACCAATCAATAAACTATTCATATTCTTCCTATTTCAGAGTGTATCTTCAAATTTCGAATGCCTATATTCGAGATTTGAAGATACACTCTGAAATAGGAAGAATATGAATAGTTTATTGATTGGTAAAACCGCTCCGGCCTTCAAGGCAAAAGCCGTTGTAAACGGAAGCATCGTCACTGATTTTTCCCCTGAGCAAATTTTTAGGACAGTATGTCGTCTTCTTTTTCTATCCTTTGGACTTTAGATTTGTCTGCCCGACAGAGCTGCATGCTTTTCAAAGTAACTCGAGAGTTTTCAAAAATGCACAAGTCATCAGAATCGATAGCACGATAGTCCGCATGGCTGAGTACTCCTAAGAGCAAAGGAGGCATCGAAGGAGTGACATATCCTCTGGTTTCAGATGTTGACAAAATCGATTGCTCAAGACTCCATGTCCTGAAGGAAGATGAGGGGATCGCCTATCGAGACTTCCGTGGATTGCCTCCGGCGTCGGCTTGTCAATGACTTGCCGCTGGGCGGTCTGTGGAAGAGGTTCTCCGAATTCTGGATGCTTTGATCCATTATGAAAATAATGGTGAAGTCTGTCCGGCCAATTGGACAATAGGCGCTAAAACGATGAAGCCGAGCGGAAGAGGCTGGAAAATTATTTCGCGGTCCGATGACCAATAGAGATCTTTCGGAAACGAGCAGAACATACAAATAAAGGGGAATAG
>CAWIQH010000039.1:0-79769 GCA_963838185.1 uncultured Chlamydiae bacterium | reverse complement strand
TTATGTCTCATCTACTAATACATAGTATTGCTCCTTTGGTCAAAACTTGGATGGGAAAGGGAAAAGAGTTCGCTTGGGTTGTCTACACAAATAAGATTTGAATTTTGAGGCTCCGGCTTTTAAGATAAACGGATATGAAAAATTATCTGTTGGGAATCTTTGTCGCCGCGCAATCACTGGTAAGTGCCCTATACATGGGAAATCCTGCCGAGCCGGAAATTATCGATACGGGGCTTTTTATTTCGCCTGATTGCAGTTTCGGCATCAAAATCGGCTATCAAGGCGATTTTGTCTTCGATCGAGTGCTCAAATCGTATGCCGGATCCCGCGGGAAGATCGATCAGTTCGAAATCTTGATGAACCAAGGCGCTGTCATCCTTAATTACCTGGATCGTTTTGAAGTTTACGGGACAGTTGGAGCGATGAGAAACCATTTCTGGTATCGGCCGCATGTCGATAACAAGCGGAGGGAGTTTGAGACCGACAACCGTTGGACGGCAGGAGGCGGAGTCAGATTACTATTGGCTCAGTGGTGCAATACGGGGCTTGGGCTCGATGGCAAGATCCAATATGGGAAGCCTTCTATTCAATGGGTCACGGTCAACGGCGTTTCTAGTTTTTCAAGCGGCCATGTGACCTATCGCGAATACCAGGGATCTATCGCCGTTTACCATACGATGGGGTTTTTTACGCCTTATCTCGGGGTTAAATATTCCAATGTCCACGCAAATGTTGGCGGACTTTCAAAAACGGTTTACCCTCGGAGGCATTTTAAGATGACCAACCGATGCCGGTTTGGCATGGCGATAGGATGTTCGCTCTCCCAAGGGAAGAAAGTCGATGTGAACCTAGAGGTCCAGTTGATTGATGAGCAGGGCTTGACGATTGGCGGGAACATTAAATTCTAAAAAAAAGGGCGGGAAGTTGCCTTCCCGCCCCTATAAAATCAAGAAATCAAAAGACTAGCGCTTACGTTTCGCTGATCTCTTCGCTTTTTTAGCTTTTTTTCTTTTCTTAGCCATTCTTTCCTCCAAAGGTTAAAAGAATATTCCTAATCCCTGAATAGCGTTGGCAGGATTTTTTAACAAGAAGACTTAATATTTTTTTTAAAATTTATTTTTTTGGTCTATTTTTCTCCAAAAAAATGTCAGTCTTTGCAAAAAAACGCATAGCAGCTTTATACTGAGCTCCCTCATAATCCAGAATTGGGGTCTTATATGAGTTTCTATCGCCGCCTAGCACTTTTGAGTTCTGCTGTCTTGATGACGGGCATGCTGTCTGCCGCTGACGACATGAATAACGAAGATATTCAGGCTTTGCGCGATTGGATCAACTCAAAAAGGATGATCACCGTCAAAGAATTAGGCGGTCAGCTCTCGATCAGCGGTGAGGTACGGGCAGAGCTCCAATCGAACAATACAGTTTTCAACGGAAAAGCTCAGCGGGGAAGGGGCACAGGCAGGCCGAATAACGACTATGACGTCGAATTCAACCTTGGCATCGACTACCGAACAGAAAATACCTGGGCTGCTGCACGGATTAAATTTGATAATGATGCAGGAACGTTCACCGAGCATTTCGGCAGCGGAACAAACGACAAAATCAGAGTTGACAAAGCATATTTTGGATACCGTGTTATCGATAGAGACCGGCATACAGCGGACATCGAAGTCGGCCGCAGAGGCATGCTGCTTGTTTTTGATTCTAAGCTCCAATTCGCATCAAACTTTGATGGGGTGAACTTCAAAGACAGCTATGCTATCGATAAAGTCGGAGACCTTTACTATCAATTGGGCGCTTTCATGGTCAATGAGAAGAAAGATCAGGCGGCCTATGTCGGCGAAATGGGTATTTTGAACGTCGCCAACACCGGATTCTATACCAAATACTCTTTGGTCGACTGGGATACGAAAGATCAACATAAAGTTCCTGAGCAGTTTCACTTCATAGTCTCTCAGCTCTTGCTTGGATACAAATTCATTCCTCAGCCTTGGGATAAAGTCGTGAACTTCTATCTCGGAGGACTCTATAACCATAGAGCGCGAGCACTCGAACTGACTGATCATAGACGCGCCAATTTCGGGGGATATCTCGGATTTGCGATCGGACAGATCAAAAAAGCCGGGGATTGGAACTTTGAGGCCAACTATCAAGTTTTGGCTGCTCAGTGCGTTCCTTCCTTTGATGTCAGCGGTATTGGGATGGGAACTCGCCGGGGACAATCTTTCTATTACGAAGAAAAGAAAGGCGACATTACCGCTTTCACAGACCGGCACCAGCCTGAGGGTAACGTCAACTACAGAGGCTTTAGGTTTGTGCTGCAGTACATGCTCACCAACAACTTGAACCTTTTCCAAGAGTGGAGCCAATCGATCACGTTGGATGATCATATCGGGCCTTTCCGCCGCTATAAGCAGTACGAAGTCGAGCTGATCTACGCTTTCTAAAAAGGGCTTTCATTGAAGAGAATGTTGACATGAGAGCCAGAAGTATCGACATTGACGTAGATGAACTTCGAGGTTTTTCCTTGAAAAAGACTGAACATGCTCGGAGAGCTGACTAGCGTCTCTGGCAATTTATCCGATTCAACCAAAATGCAAGGATTTGCGGTATCATCAGCCATTTCTTTGGCTGCATCCAGCAATGGTTTTAACGAGCTGTCGGATTTAATCATCTTCACGGAGAAAAAGACCCAATTAAACCACGGAAAACGCTTTTTTTCTCCATCTTGCCTGAGTAAAAGATGCGCATTTTGAGCGACGCTTAAAAGAAGCATCGCTTTTTTCCACGATGCATTCTGCAGGATCAATATTGCATCCGGATTTTTCTCTAAAACCGTTAGGTTCAGAGTTTGGATATGATTCAAAGGATGCAAGATGCAGCGGGAGAAAAACGAAAGAAAAAGGTCTGAGAGCCTGGACATCATCAAGAGAGACAAAAGCAGTGTGACAATTCCTGTGACAGCAAAAGCAATCGAAGGCGACAGGCCTAAAATTGCACTATATAGGTAGAGGGCGGCTGCGGCTAGCAAGACGCCAGTGAAGCTTAAGAAATTATTCGCTGCAATGATCTGGCCCCGTTTTTCATTGGGACTGAAAAGCTGGATGAAAGAATCGAAGGGAATGATAAAAAGACCTCCGAAAATTCCCAAAAAGATTAATAAGATCACCACGGCTGCTAAGTGATGGGAGAAGACCCATAGTAAAAATAAACAAAGTGAGATGAAGATCCCCGCAAAACATGACAGACCTAGCTCGATCCTTTTTTTGGAAATCCTTCCACCGAGAAAAGCTCCGAGAGCAATGCCGAAAGCAGTACTTAAGAAGAGATATCCCCCTGAAACCTCGTTGAGCTTTAAAGCAAAAATAGCGTAAGGGATAATGTTGAGCTGGACAAAGGCCCCGATAAATAAAAAATAAGCAGAACCGCATACGGCGACAAGAAGGTGTTTTCTGGAGTAGCAGAAGGCCAGTGTGTCATAAATTTCTTTAACGAACAAAAAGTTTAATTTTTTATCACTGCCCTGAGCAGGCGTTTTTCTTATGCCGAATGTGCTAATGAAGCCGATGATCGCAATGAGCAAGCAAAAACCAGCTACGATGACGTAGTCTCTGCCGGTGATCTCGGTCAAAAAAGAAGCTAAAAATGTTCCAAAAATGACTGCCAAGTAGGTGAAAGAAGTGATCAGGCCATTGGCTTTAGAGACTCCCTCTTTTGGGACAAGTTCGGTAATAATCGCATATTTAGGAGGTCCGAACATGGCGCTATGCGTCGATAAAAGAAAAAGAAGACAATAACTCCCCCAAACGCTTTCATATCCAAAAGCAATCATGGCAAGGACCATCGTTCCCATTTCGATCCCTTTTAAGAGCATCATCAGTTTTTGCTTGCTGAAGCGATCGGCTAAAACCCCCGCGGTTGAAGAAAATAATAAAAAAGGGATCACGTAAACAGCGCCGATTTTAGCTAATATGATGCTGGCCAGCTCTTGGCCTCTGAGGTCAATGATGAGGTAGGCGATGACAAGTTTGAAGATATTGTCATTAAGAGCTCCCATAAATTGAGCAATATTGAGAAAATGGAGAGAATGCTTATCGGGACGGGAAAATCCAGGGAGCTTGGACAAAAAGCCGCCCATGCTCTCGACCCACGATTTTTTTTTAAGGAGCACCATAAGGTTTACTCTAGCAGGAAATATATAACACCGTTATGAAAATTTTTGTCTCTAATCAACTCGAAGTTCTAGCGCAGCTTTTAAAAGAAGAGCTTTTCCAAAACGATGGCCATCCGTTTGATAAACGGTGGATCGTTGTGCAGAGTGAAAGGGTCAAACAAGATCTTTTCCTGCAATGGGCTCACGATCCGCTTTTGCATGTAGCTGCTGGCTGCAAAATGATCAGCTGGAGCGAGGCGCTCTCACGACTTTTTCCTCATGTGCCGTCTCACGCAGAACTTTCTCTTAAGATCGAAGCAGCGCTAGAGTCTGTTCAAAATGCCGAACCTCTTTTAGCCTATTTAGATCACGGCGGCCTTCCGCGTAAAGCCAGCCTCTGCGAGCGGATGAGCACCTTGTTTTTACATTATTTAAATCAGCCCGAAGAAAAACTCGTGCAGTGGCTTGAAAAAATCGGCTGGCAGCAATCCCTCTGGAAGGCTGTTTTTGGAAAAGAGATCCCCTGGAAAAATCAGAACACATTAGAAGGATCTGTCTATCTTTTTCATCCATTCCAAATCTCTCCTTATCAGCTAGCCGCTTTCAAAAAAATGGAAGCGACCTGTTTTCTTTTTTTCTCCCTGCGCGATGTACTGGGGCGATTTCCATACTTTGCAAGAGCAGGGCTATCTTTTGAAAAGAGCCCAAGCCAAGACCCGGAAAGAGCTTTTGCAGTTTTTTGAAAATGAACACTCCCTTCTAGCCAACTGGGGCCGAAAAGGAAGGCGGCTTTTAAGTTTTTTTGAAGACGAAGAGTGGATAGATGCGTATCAAGAGACAGAAGCCGAATCACTTCTAAAAAATATCCAAGAAGAGATGCTGACATTATCGATCTCAGAGAAAATAGCTGATGAATCGATTCAAATCCATTCAGCGCCATCCAAACTGCGCGAAGTCGAAATAGTCTGGGAAATCATCCAGCGGCTCCCTTTCAAACCCTCCGAAATTTTAGTGCTCGCTCCGGATATGCAGAGTTACGCTCCGATTATCGAGCTAGTTTTTCGTCAAAGGAGCGGACCTTTTGATTTTGCCATCTTTTGTCTCGAAGCGCGTTCTAAAAGCCCCCTTATGCAAGGGCTCGAAGCTCTTTTAGAGCTTTCTCATTATCGATTTTCCAAAGAATCCGTTGAAAAACTCCTATTCTGCCCTCCCTTTTTGAAAAAATTCGATTTTACCATTGAAGATGCTCATCTTCTTCTCAAATGGATCAATGAAGTGCATATCCGCTACGATTTGAAGGGAGACCACCCCGGTACGTGGCAAGACGGATTAAAACGGCTTGTGGAAGCCTTGGTAACAACGGTTAAAGACAACCATTTGTCGATTGATTTTTCAGATGCTGATGTTTTAAGCAGGTGGATTAAAGTTTTCCAGCTTTTTGAAGGGATCTCCGAGGAGAGAGAGATCGTTGAAAGAGTGGTCGAAAACATTAAAATCCCTTGTCTCCCAATTTTTTGCTCCCGATCCGGATGATCCTTTAATGCGCGAGCTCGAGAAATTCCAGCAGATGGAGATCGATGGAAAATTTCCCTTTTCCAGCATCGAGCGAATCTTGAAAAATATATTCGAGCAAAAGAGCGGAGCTGTACAAGGATCTCATTTACAAGCAGTCCGTTTTGCATCGCTGGAAAAAGGAGCTTTAATTCCCGCTAAGGCAGTCATTCTCATGGGAATGGAAGAAGGAAGCTTCCCAAGGCAGGATCCTCCCTCTTCACTTCAGCAGCTTGCCATCCCAAGCCGTATCGAAGAAGACAAATATCTTTTTCTAGAAGCTTTTTGCAGTGCAAGAGAGATGTTGATCATGACTTATCTGCGGATCCATCCTGAAGATGGAAAAAGTCAGAAAGCCTGTCCGATGGTCGAAGAGTTAGCCAATTATTGCTCGATTTCGATCATGGACCATCCCTTTTCTCCGTTCGATTCGTCGTATTATCAGGAAAAAGGGTTTAGAAGTTTTTCAAAAATCCATTTTGAGGCGTTGCAAAAAACTTACCTTGCTGAGCCTAAAGTCCCCATTCTTCCTCCATTTCCCCTTTCCGTTATCGATGTTCGCATGCTCCGCAGTCTTGCCCGTCATCCACTGAAATACTTTTACGAAGAAAGACTGGGAATCGATTTTGAATGGAAAGATTCCAACACCGAATTTACCGTCTCTCCTTTGGATATGATCCGTTTGCGAAAAGCTTCGTTAAAAAAACCGCTGGAATCGCTGCTGCAGGAGATGGCAAAAGAGGGAAGGCTGCCCGTCGGTGCTTTCTCCAAGGCCGCTATTCAAAAAATTCGAGACGAGATCGAAACCTATCACGAAATGCTTGCCAAGCTCCAAGTCCGACCAGAAGAGATCTATTCCATTGAACTGAAATCGTCTTGCAAAGAGGCGACGCAGATCGATGCACATACCTGGATTTATCCCGCTCTCCATATCAATGATGTGATGATCCAAGGAAGGATCGATGAAATGTCTCCTCAAGGCCTTCTTTTTCACGGAGAAGACACCCTTGCTGATCAACTCAAGGCCTGGCCGCTTTTATTGATTGTTTCGCAATTAAAACTGCCTAGCAATCTTCTACTGACTAAAAAAGGAAAAATCAGCGAGATCAAACCATCTCCTGACTCTCTTGAGAAATATATCCGCTATGCAGAAAAAGCGTTGACGATGCCGTCACCGCTCCATCCTAAATGGGCACGAGGCCTATTCAAAGAAGGAAAGATACCCTCTACGGAAGATGATGAGATCATCGAATGGGCAAAAAAAAGAAATCTGCTCCCGCCCACCGATCTTTGGCTGCAGGCATGGAATCCTTATCTTCAGGAGGTTGTTCATGAGCTCCTTTGATATTCTGTCCCGGACAGCACCCTTGCAGCGCCGTTTATTTTTAGAAGCCTCAGCAGGAACTGGAAAAACATTTACGATCGAGCATCTTGTCGTACGACTTCTCTTAGAGACCGATTACACGCTCGATCAAATCCTTGTCGTGACATTTACAAGAGCTGCAACGCGAGAGCTCAAAGTCAGAATCCGTGCGAATTTAGAAAAGACCCTTTCTGGAGAGCAATCATTCGATTATTTGTCCGATCTATCAGAAGAACAAAAAGAGAAAATCAAAACCGCGTTGCTGACATTTGATAAATCTCAGATTTTTACGATCCATGGTTTTTGCCACCGGATCCTCCAAGAATTTGCTTTTGAGGCGTTTGTCGGCTTAGATCTCCAAGAATGGGAAGACAAAGAAGAAAAATGGGCTGTTTTAGAGTTTCTCCGCGGGGCCAATGCACTCTCTCCTGCGCAACTCCAACGGCTCCTTGGTTCTGTCCGTAACGATAGTGATAAACTCGTCGATAAGCTGCTTACGTCTTCTGAAAATCAGATCAAAGTTTTTTCCTCCTCAGAGCTTCTCACTCAAGCTAATAAAAATCTCTCCAGTCTTGCTCCTTTTTCAATCACCGAAGCTTTTGACGTAGCGCGGCCCCATTATAAAGGCATGACGTCGGCTGATTTTGACAAACAGGCTTCACTTCTTGATCTTGCATTGCAAAGGGGACAGATACTGCCTGAAGAATGGGACAGGCTTATTGCAGAAGAAGAGTTCTTTTTAGAAGGGATAGAATCTGGCAATCTCAAAGCACGCACAAAATTCACAGGCCATGCCCCTCTTGAGCAGCTTAAGATCAGCGCTGCTGCCAGCTCTAGAGGCTGCTAGAAACCCGCGTCAAATTTTCCTAGGCTTTAAGCCAGGCATGGCATGAAGAGAGAAAAAAACTCTCCCGCCTCCACGAAAAAGTTTCTCCTAACGATCTCCTGAAAATGGTCCAAGAAAGGCTTGTGGAGAAATCGTTTGTTGATGAGATCCGAAAAAAATATCAGGCGGTGATTGTCGATGAGTTCCAAGATACCGATCCTGTTCAGTGGAACATCTTTGAAACACTTTTTCTTACCGATCCTACAAAAGCTGTTTACTTGGTCGGCGATCCTAAACAATCGATCTATGCGTTTCGAAGCGCTGACATCTACACCTTTTTAGAAGCTGCCAAGGGATTTAATATTGAGCAGAAAGCAGCCCTGACGACGAACTACCGTTCGACGCAAGGACTTTTAGATGGATTGAATCGTCTTTTCTGTGGAAAACCATGGATGGACCTTCCAAAACTACAGCAGCAACTTTTCGTTCCTCTTTCCAACGCTGCAAAACAAGGAGACGGAGAGCTTTGCTTCATGATTGCCGAGGGAGAACTTGGCATGGGAAAACGGTGGCCGAGCGAAATAGTCGAACAGCAGTTCTTTTCCTATATCATCCATGAGATCCATCAGCATCATCTAGAACCTCGGGAAATCGCGATCCTAGTCAAAGACAGGTATCAAGCGCTGCGTGTTAAAAATGTACTAGAAAAATACCAAGTGCCCTGTGTCATTTCACGGGGAGCAAGTTTAGGAGATTCGATCATGGTCGATCTTCTTTTAGAACTTGTCGAAGCTTGCCATGGCACCGATCCTCTTTCATCCGTTAAAAAAGTTCTGCTCGGGCCCTTTGTCCAGCTTCCCATTGAAGAACTCACCGATGAAGCCGTCTTTCAAGCTAAAGCGGTCTTTTCAGAACTCTCTCGTGTATGGTTAGAGAACGGATTTTCTGTCTTCTTAGCCCAATTTCTCCAGACGAAATTTTGGAAGAGGTCCGTCTTTCAAACTCTTTGCTCAATCGAAGCTTTGTATGACGATCTGATGCAGATCGTCGAAAAAATTCTCTATATCCGCGATCCGCATCAAATAAGCCAAAGCTCTTCGGCTTTTAAAAATCGAGGAAGTCGATGAAAGAATTTCTGCCCATCCGCATGGCGTTCAAATCATGACGATCCATGCCAGCAAGGGACTTGAGTTTGAAACTGTCTTTGCAGTGGGGCTCGCTTCCCGCACACCGGCAGAAGATAAACCAGAAGCGGAATTGAAAGAGCTCGATGCGGAAAAGATGCGTCAATTTTATGTCGCTCTGACCCGTGCTAAACGTCGGCTTTACATTCCTGTGGCCAGAGAACAAAGCGGCAAGACCTATAAATTAGGTGAAGCCTCTCCAGTTGAGCTTTTCTTAGAAAGAACCTCGCCCGATCTTGAGACATTTACACATGTTTATCTCAATCAAATCGCTTTCAATCTTCTACCTTACACGGAATCAGCTCCGGTTACCCTAGTGGCCCCTCCGTCTAAAAACCATTTTTTCAAACCGTTCTTTCTCCAATCGTTCACGTCGCTCGCTCAAGTCTCAGGAGAAAGGAAATCGGTCTCAGATGAATTGCTCCCCTCCAGCGCGGAGACAGGGATTATCATCCACCGCATCTTGGAGAGATTTTTCGACCAAGAAGCTGGATCTGGGAGGCCTTATCAATCAGGAAATCAAAGGCTCTCATCTAGAGGCCTATGGCGCTGTGATCCAAACCATGATCGATAAAGTTTTAGATCTTCCGCTCGATGGATTTTGCCTGCGTGACCTTGATCGCACACGTCTGATGCCCGAGATGGAATTTCTTTTTCCAACAGAGGGCACAGCCTTAAAAGGGTTTATCGACCTTTCCTTTGAACACAACGGGAAATTCTATCTTATCGATTGGAAAACCAATGTCCTCGAAAATTACACCCCGGAAAGCCTGAATAAAGCCATGGTCGAGCACGACTATCTTCTCCAGGGCAAAATTTATGCCACGGCTTTCACGCGTTATTTAAAGCTTTATGGCAGCCACTGCTTTGGGGGAGCTTTCTTCCTTTTTGTCCGCGGCCCTGCCGCCTACCATTTTATTCCAGAGGTGCTCAATGTTTGAACAGCTTCTTGAGCAAAACATCTTAACTGAGCTGGATCTCTTTTTTGCAGATCTGCATGCCAAGACAGCCAATGAAAGAGCCTTTCTTGCTGCTCTGATGGCGCTTTCAAGGGACGGCCATCTTTGCTTAGATCTCGATAATCTAACATTGCCTGAGGCTCTATTAAAGCCTGTTCTAGAAGGATCTAAAACAGCATCTTCTCCCTATGTCCGCAGACTGGGCAATCTTGTTTATCTCGAGAGGAATTTCGAAGACGAGACCCGTATCCTGAATCAGCTCAAGCAGCTTTCATTCAAAGTAAAGCCGCTTGACTATGCCATGCCTGCAGGGCTTACAGAGGAGCAGCAAAACGCATTAAATCTCGCTCTTTCCAATACCCTTTCTGTGATCGAAGGAGGCCCTGGGACCGGCAAGACATTTTTAACCTCGCATCTTGTCAAAGCTATGGGATCTTCAGCGCAGGTGATTTTAGCCGCTCCGACTGGAAAAGCTGCAGCGCGGTTGAAAGAATTTAATCCCCAGGCAACGTGCGGAACGCTCCACTCGATATTAGGCATCAAATCAGCACGGCAGCTGGCAAAAGGAAATTCCTACGTCCGTGCAGATTTGATCATCATCGATGAATCCTCGATGATCGATGCCAAGCTCCTTGCTTTTTTCTTGGGATCGCTAGAGGTGGGGCAGCGCGTGGTGTTTCTAGGAGACGGCAACCAGCTTCCTCCTGTCGAATCCGGAAGTCTCTTTGGAGATCTGGTCGATCTTCTTCCAACAGCGCATCTTCGTCAGTGTCTGCGCTCAGACAGAATGGAAGTCTTGCAGCTAGCTCAAGATATTTTAGCAGGCAAAAAGATCACGCCGCATGAAAAACTTTCTAAAGAATACATCTTACAAAAAGCTTTAGAAAACTATTCCCGGGGAAATCAGTTTTGTATTTTGTCACCGATCCGTGAAGGGCCCTTCGGAGTCAATAGCTTGAACCAGGAAATTTTCGAGCTCATGTTATCGGAAAATGGATCAACTGCTCGCTGTTCCGATTTTAATTACGCGGACTGATTATGAAGCGGGGCTCTATAACGGAGAAGTCGGGATCTTGTGGAGAAATCGCGAGAAACTGCTGCATGCAGAGTTCGGGGCCAGAAAAATCCCTGCAAGCGGTCTTCCGCCCTATGAGCTAGGATATGTTCTTTCTGTCCATAAGAGCCAGGGGAGTGAATTCGATCATGTGCTTGCTCTCGTGCCGCCGGGATCTGAAACATTCGGCCGCGAAGTATTGTACACCGCAGTGACACGGGCAAGACATTCAGTGGTTCTTTGCGGAGATCCGGAAATAATTGAGAAAACAGTGAGTCGTTCCAGCCACCGAAGATCGGGACTGAAAGTAAGATGGAAGGACCAGGAATCCTGATCCTTCTCAGAACTTATGCAATTTTAACAGTGAGACGAGATTTCGTACGGGCTGCTTTATTGAGCTTGTAACGGCCGGTTTTAACACCTTTGTCCATTAAGCTATAAAGAGCGCTGAGACGTTCTTTCATCACAGCTTTGTCGCCTTTTGCAACAGCTTCTTCAAAACCGCGAATCGCTGTTGTTACGGTAGCTTTGAAGCTGCGGTTTCTAAGACGCGCTTTCAAACTTTGTTTATCACGTTTTTGCGCAGACGTTTGACGTCCGTTTTTCTTTTTCTCTGCCGCAGGTGCTCCGCCGGCTTTTTTTTCTTCTGCCATAAATATCCTTAACCTTTAGAATCATCAAATTATGCGTCTTCCAAGCTTTAAATTCAACGCTTCTTCTCTCCTGGTATGGCTAGCGGGCCTCATCACGGCAGGTTTTTTGGTCAGCGCGTCATTAGATCTTTGGGCTTATCTAAGGCTTGAAAAAAAGAGTATAGCGAAAGTGGAGAAGTGGAGAGTCATTGAAAAGGGTTCATCAAAGTTCGCAGTCAAAGGGTATTATGCTTTTGAAGTTCAGGGGAAAACCTATCACGGTAAAACCATTTTTTCAAAACCCTACCATCTCAACCGCCTAAGCGCTGAAAAGCAAATTAAAAATTACACTACCCAGCAGTGGCCTGTCTGGTATCAGCCTAGCCACCCGGAGCATTCTTCGATTGAACTTTTCTTTCCATTCAAAAAATGTCTCTATAGCCTAATGGTCCTCGGGGTATTTCTCTATTTTGTTTATCTGCGGCACCGGCATCTCAGCAGCGAAGCTGCGTATTAATTTTTGAAAAAATATCTTCCCCGTCGAAAATATAACCCCGTTAGAGTTATAATTTTCCCAGAAAAATCCACTTTTTAGGTCAAAAATGACTTCTGTTAAAAATCTTTCTGGTCTTGGCTCCATGGTAATCCACACCCTGCGCGAGGGCTCTGTGACCGAACGTGTTGTGCTCGGAACGGCTCTTATTGGTACCGCGTTTCTTATCGCAAATAAGCTTTACTCAGTGGCTTGCCATCTTCTTGCTAGAACGCAACCGGGAGTTCCTCCACAAAGATATGAACTTACAAGAGAGCAGACTGAAGCCATTGCGAGAGGTGTAAGAAATAGACATATTGTTCCAATAAGCGAACCTCCAAAGCCCAGCGAACGGGAGCAAAACGAGCCTATTCCACCTGTACAAACCCAAGCTCACTCGTTATTAGAAAGTCTATTCATCAATGGTGTGCCTGTCGTCAAAGAACAAGAAGTTCAGTTGGCCGAAGCACTCCATGCCTACCAGAAGTATAAAACAGAGATACATGTAGGTGAAAAAAGTTTTGTTTTCTTGGCAGAGACCTATCTTCAAACTGGAGGAGCAGGATTGCCTCCGATAGTAAAGTGGGATGAGGAAAGCATCCGGTTTAAAATTCATGCACGCTATAACGACGGGTTTGCTGAGTTGGAGCGCAAACTCAATAAAGTAGAGCTGAGTTTGAAATATGTGAAACGAACAGAAAGTGCTTTCGCACAAGCTCAAATTAAAAATAGCCCAAGCATAGATGTTTTTGACCTTAAAACATTGTATGAAACTATCAATCTTCATGGTCCGCATATTCTAAGCAGTTTGCAAATCACGTTAGAAAAACAGCAGATAGAACAAGTGAAGAAAGATCGTCATGAAGTTCGCTTGAACATCATCGACACAACACTATTGACGCTTAGAGATGTTCTTATCAAGGATCTAGTGTCATCATTCTCAGACAAACATGAAGATCTTTTTGCAATCTTCGGGAGCGATCGTCAGACTCTCCAGGATGTCTTAGAAAATATCTGCTGGTATGCCCTAGACCGGACACTAGATTCGGTTGAGAGCGCTTTCATTCCTTCTAAAGAAAAACAACAGAATATCCGCAAGATCGACTTGGAAACTCAATTAGCGCATGTTCTGAAAGATGAAGCAAAACGAAAGGAAGCTCAAGCTTGTCTGGTGCAAATTCTTTCAAAACCTACTGACGAAGCTATTCAGTCATTTGTCAGCCTATTACGTGTTGAAGCAAGTAGCTCAGAAAGAGACGCTCTCATTCAAAAAGTGCAAATCCCTGAACTAAAATTGGAAGAGGAGAGTGTCGCACATGAACTTGGAAGATCTGAGGCGGTACTAGGATTTTACCATGTGGTCGAGCTTGCTACAGCTGTAGCAGAAAAAGGAAAAATTGCCTTCTTGGCAAAAAAAGGAGGGCAAGCTCCCGAAGGGATTATTGTCGAGCGCATGCCTCCATCAGTCGCGCCTAAGATACCTCGCAGAGATGGCCAAAAAACATATGCAGAGCAGATAGACGAAGTGAGCGTGGAGATTGTTGGGGCCAGTGAGAGTGCTGTACAGGTCATAGCAGGTCAGCGCTGGGATGATGCTCTGAAGACTCTTGAAGAGGAAATGAAACAAATTCAGAACCCTTCTGGCGAAATATGTACTCAGATTGTTGAACAGGGCTGGACAGGTTTTAGAGAGAGACAAGCACTTTTACCCCTCACAGGACAGCAGCGCTGGCTCCTCACAAAAATAATGATCGTCCGAAAATTAGCTCATGGTCCACTTCATCAAAAAGGGAAAGAAGTCCTCCATGATGTGGGAATAAGCGCTGCTTCTTTTGTAAACACTTTGTATGGCCGCTTTGTGACTACGCTCCTAGCTTTTGACCAACGTACGAGAGATGCTCAGCAGGACAACTTTAAACCTGCCGATCGAATAGCCACGACATTGATTGATTCTGTTTCAAAATGTCATGAAGCATTAACGAGGGTAAAAACGGATCCAGCTAACAAGATTGGTGTAAGAGAAAGCGCGGTTGTTAAGGAATTAAATGGAGATGTGCACCCCAGCGCGTCCAATACTCCGAGTGCTGATACTGTATTCCTCGGGAAACTTATTCTAGAGCTTTTAGCTATTTTACAACCTGAAGGGTTGACAGCAGATATTCAGAAGGTATTAACCACGGCTTTGACTAATCCTGGAGAGGCCCAGTCCACACTCATACAAAAGGCTTTTGAAACGTATAGTCGAAGGTTCCGTCCTGCCGCTGGTCCCTGGTTAAGACCCGTAGGCAACTTCTTGCTTCAAGCATTAGAGAATATTATAGAGAAACAATCGACCAATAGCGTTGCAAATGAACTTTCCGATTTGCTCAATCCTGTAAACATCAATGCTTCGTTGGTGGATTTATTGAAGGATGACACAAGCAAGATCACAATCCATGAATTGGACGAAGCAGGTTCTATGGAACTTGGGAAATGGTATGACAAAGATCAAGAGAACATCGGAAGACTTTTACAAGCCCGCGCTGGTGGAGTTGTTGAGATAATAGCTCTTGAAGAACGGTTAGAGGAGTTCAAGAAAATTTCTCAAAAAGAAGCAATTGCAAGAATCTCCGAAGAACTTATTCTTCACAAGACACAGCTGGCTACGCTTGACTTGGAATTGATTCCACAGTTGCTCCGCCGCCTCGTGATTGCCAATGTCGATTCTAATTTTGCGGGTTATGCATTGCAGTTTGCGGAGGACCTTTTTGAGTTAATCCAATACCCGCGGATCGTAAGACACACTGTTTTCAGCATTCTAGAAAGGAGCGTTCAATCTCTAGCTGCCTCTTTAGGTGAAATAGGTTCTGAGGAAAATCAAGCACTTCTTTTGGAGCAGCCGATTAGGCAAGTAGAGGATCAGTCGGTTTTTGATTTTCTGTTTTCTGATCAGTTGAAAAGCTACTTTGGAAATAGGATTGGAGGATTATTCCGAAACATGTCGCCCAAAGACAATCGTTGGAGTTTCATGGGAATGGGTGCTAAACTTGTCACCTGGACAATTACAGGGAGTTTCGTATTCGGTAAACTTCAGGAAACGATAGAACACCTTATCCAGAAAAAATTTGGGGATCGTCAAGCCATCAACTGGTCTGCAGCTAGATTAGTTGTGACACTGAATGGTCGTATCCAGACATTTGCACAAGATCTAACGGACAAAGGAATGAAGGCAGTCGTTGCATCCCAGCTCAGAAAACTCATCGCCCCTAAAGAAAAAAAAGAGCCTGCGCTGCTATAGACTAGCCTGTTCTAAGAGCCTATAGAGTATAAACTTGTAGGCTCCTTTCCACATGTTCCATCTGTGTTGATATCTTTTCTCGATTTTCTTCAGATACTTTATTTGCTCAGGGCTGGCACGATGAAATAAATCTCCATGGAACGAAAGTGGCCAGTGTCTTGAAAAAAGAGGCTCTAAAGCTTTTTTTTGAGGCAGGGCAGGGTTGACTAAGATCTTAGGTCCGCGAAAGACCCTCCGCGAGTTCTGACATACATCAAATTGATCATAAATGGTCCTCCCATCGGTATAAAAGGTCGTTGTTTGGCTCCTCAAGTACTCTTCTGCCGGAGTGAGCTTATGGCGGTTATATCTCCGGTCATGCAGGATCCATACAGGGGTAAAGCCGAGTTTGAGATAATCTTCACACCGTGTTTTAGCCTCTTGGAAGGAGATCGGCGAGCACTGAACCTCAAAAACAATCTTTTCTTCGGCCCAGTGGGCATCTGCGATTCTAGATTCAAATCTTTTTTCTAGGGTTAGACTGGGAATCAGTGATTTTAGATGGAGCTGGATCTGTAAATGTGCTAGACTTTTGCCATGTTGACGGCATGAAGCCGGACGGCGTGCGTGGTAAAAATGGATTTGACGCCTGCCGCCGCCTCTAATGCGCACAAAACCATGACATTCAGGGCAAAGATACGACCGGTCCCTGACGGCATGGGAAGCTAAAACAAGTGTAGAGTGATCTAGTGCATAGAGGTGCATGTCACTTTCCTTTGGCTAAGCAAGAGTCCTATTGACAACAACGCCTTTTCCGAACAAAATCTTAAGAATTACATGAGTAAAGGAAATTTTTCCAACGTTTTCACACAACAGCATCAGCAGAAAATCGAAGAACTAGTCGCCATTGCGAAAGAACAAGGCTACATCACGTACGAGGAGATCAATGAAATTCTGCCGATGACTTTTGACTCTCCTGAGCAGATCGATCAGGTGCTGATCTTCTTAAGCGGGATGGACATCCAAGTCCTGAACCAAGCCGAAGTCGAACGGCAAAAAGAAAGAAAGAAAGAAGCCAAAGAACTCGAAGGCATGACAAAAAGGCCTGAGGGGACTTCAGACGATCCAGTCCGGATGTACCTCAAAGAGATGGGCTCGGTTCCTCTTCTGACACGCGAAGAAGAAGTCGAGATTTCCAAACGGATCGAAAAAGCTCAGATCCAAATCGAAAAAATCATCATGCGCTTCCGCTATTCAATCACGGGAAGCGATCTCGATCGCCAACTATCTGATCCACGGCAAAGAGCGTTTCGACAAAGTCATCGCTGAAAAAGAAGTTGCTGATAAAGCCTCATTTCTAATAGCTGTCTTGCCTAAACTCTGCGAAATGCTCAAGCAAGAAGACGCAGCTCTCGAAAACTACTTTGTCATGATGCGAGATCCTGAACTCAAAAAAACCGATAAAGCCAAAGCTCTTAGAAGATATCGAAAAATGCCGCATCCGCACTCAGGCCTATTTGCGCCAGATTCACTCCGCCATAACATCATCGAAGACTTTGGCGAAGTGATCATGACCGCCTACGATCGCTTCCTCTCTCTTGAAAAAGAGATGCAAGAATTGACTCCAAGGGCTGAAAAAAATAAATTCGCTGCTGCAAAACTCGTGGCGATCCAACGAAAACTTCTAAAACGAGAACTCGCTGCCGGCCGCACACTCGATGAATTTAAAAAAGACGTCCGGATGCTTCAACGCTGGATGGACAAGAGCCAAGAAGCGAAACGCGAAATGGTCGAATCTAACCTCCGTCTTGTTATTTCTATCGCGAAGAAATACACCAACCGCGGCCTTTCCTTCCTCGATCTGATCCAAGAAGGGAACATGGGCCTGATGAAGGCTGTCGAAAAATTTGAATACCGCCGAGGTTATAAGTTCTCAACCTATGCAACGTGGTGGATCCGCCAAGCTGTGACCCGCGCGATTGCCGACCAAGCTCGTACGATCCGTATCCCTGTACACATGATCGAAACGATCAACAAAGTGCTCCGCGGCGCGAAAAAGCTGATGATGGAAACCGGCCGCGAGCCGACTCCGGAAGAGCTCGCCAATGAACTCGGCCTGACACCTGAACGTGTCCGTGAAATTTACAAAATTGCTCAACATCCGATCTCTCTCCAAGCTGAAGTCGGCGATGGCGGAGAAAGCCAATTCGGCGACTTCCTCGAAGATACTGGCATTGAATCTCCTGCAGAAGCCACAGGTTATGCGATCTTGAAAGACAAAATGAATGAAGTTCTCTCGACTCTGACCGATCGTGAAAGAACTGTTCTTATCGAACGTTTTGGCCTTCTCGATGGGAAGCCTAAAACTCTTGAAGAAGTGGGACGTTCGTTTCAAAGTGACCCGCGAGCGCGTCCGTCAAATTGAAGCTAAGGCTCTGCGCAAAATGCGCCATCCTACCCGTGCAAAACAACTCCAAGCCTTTCTCGATCTCTTAGAAGGCGAATAGTATTTTTGGAGCGTAGCGGTCTCGAACCGCTGGCCTCCACAATGCCATTGTGGCGCTCTACCAACTGAGCTAACGCCCCATATAAGGGAGCGATCATTCTAAAAGGTCCTTCGTTTTTTCTACAGAAAAAAGCGCCCCTGGAAATCAAGAACTTAAATCGTATCTGTTCTTGCCAAGAAATCACTTTAATCCTGTTTCGACAAAATTCTTTTAAGTCGATTTTTAAACTTTTTTTCATTAAAACAGTTCTATGAAAATACACGGTGTTACAGGATTAATTGATTCTGCGGTCCACAATTTTGTGGAAACTTCATGGCAAGGAAAAATAGTCCAAATTCTATGCACTGTGTCATCTCTGTCGCTCATTTATTACGTCGCATCTCGTTTCATGAAAACAGATAAGCCGCCTACCCAAGATCCTCCCAGACTTAATGGCAGAGTTGCAACGGAGCCTGAAGTGCCTGTTGAACAGGATCTTTCCTCCATTTCTAGCCCCCAAGAAATTCAGGTCGCCTTTAGCCTGCTTCCACAAGTATTGTGCAATATTTTCTGTCACTTGAACGCGGAAGAGTTGGCGAAGGTAGTTCCCGTTTGCAGAGAGTGGACTGCATTAGCTTCCTCGGACGAGGTGTCATATAGGATTTCTTTTCCATCCTGGCTTAAGGAGATCGATGCAGATATCTGGAAAACACATGTTGATGTAAAAGAGTATGGGCTGGATTTCACAGGAGCCAAACGACTGAATAGGCTTGCTCTTACAAAGGCCTTAAAGCCTTTATCCAGGCGGGTGGAAAATAATAAGGGAATAACGATTATGATTAGGCCCAAAGGACTGACAGGAAATAAAGTTCTACAGTTTGCCGCAAATCCTAAAATGGGTAATCCAGTTCCGATTGCTGATATTTGGTCTGCAATCTTAACTGAACTTGGAGATACTGAGGCCGAACAAACTCAGGTATTATTTTTTACCAACAGTATTTTTGAGGACACTAGGAACCATACTGCTGATCAGCACGAGTTAGACATGACTAAGATTGGACATGACTGTGGAATTGCAATTCGAAAGCCTGGATTTCGAGATTTTATGGCATTCTTGGCTTTAACATATATAAGTTCTTCAGAAAATCCTCCGACTCAGCTTTATTCTTCACTTACTCACACGAGATTGATAGAAAAATGGGGTGATTGGCATTTGACTGGGGGCTTCGCCCCTGGCGGCTTGTATCCGGAGTGCTGCCCCGACTACAACAGCGGCTTCCACATTGGCGTAGGGGGCTCCGGAAGCTCTGAGGACATTGGGGACAAGAAACATAGGGACTTGATATCACGGGCCATTGCTTTTTTTGGTTCTTGTCTTTTTAGCGCTCACTAATTGCACAATTTCCCCCGACGCCCTATATAACAAATCATGGGCAAGTTATTTTTTCACAATATCACTCCGGCAGTTCTAGATCCAATTTTTGGCCTGACGGTGATGTTTGATGCCGATAAGCGGCCGGATAAGATCAATCTAGGGGTCGGACAGTACCGAAATGACCAGCTGGTAACGCCGGTGCTGGAATCTGTCAAACTTGCAGAAACTTTTTTACTTAGAGAAGAAGAAAGCAAAGAATACCTGCCGATCGCAGGCGATAGTTCTTATTTGAACCGGGTCGGGGCATTGGTCTTCGGGGAATTTTTCTGGGCCGGAGAAGGTAAACGTGTCTGCGGTGTCCAGACCCTAGGTGGTACTGGGGCATTGTGGATTGGGGGAGAGTTTTTGAAGCAGGAAGTCGGTGAAAGAATTGCCATTTCCGATCCGACCTGGGCGAACCACCGCGGTGTTTTTTCTCGGTGCCAGATGACAGTTGAGGCTTATCCGTATTACGACATCCGGACCCATCATTTGGAATTCGACAGAATGCTTCAGTACTTGAAAAAGCTGACGCCAGGAACAACTGTGCTTTTACAGCCATGCTGTCATAATCCCACAGGTGCTGATTTGTCACTGGATCAGTGGAAACTTGTGCTCAAGCTCTTTAAAGAAAATGGGCTTTTGCCGTTCTTTGATTTTGCTTATCAGGGCTTTGGAAGTTCCATTGAAGAAGATGCAAAAGTCATCCGGCTTTTTGTCGCAGAAGGGATGGAGATGCTAGTCGCTTGTTCACATTCTAAAAACTTTGGGCTTTACTCTGAGAGAATCGGGGCTCTTTATGTGGTTGCCGAATCACAGAAAATTGCAGAAACTGTTCTTTCTAAACTCAAAACAATTGTCCGGACAAACTATTCCAATCCGCCAAAACATGGAGCAGCAATTGTTGCTCATATTTTATCAACACCGGTGCTTAAAAAGATGTGGGAGCAAGAGGTTCTGGGAATGCATACGCGCATTGAAAAATTGCGCCGCTCTTTTGTCGAAGCTTTAATGTCACGTTCTTTGAAAAGGAACTATTTGTTTCTGACAGATCGAGTGGGAATGTTCTGCTTTTCGGGTCTAAAAAAAGAAGAGGTCGAAAGACTGCAGAAAGAGTTTGCGATCTATATGCCGCTCGATGGCCGTATCAATATCGCAGGATTATCCGATGAAAATCTTCTCACAGTGGTCAATGCAATCACTGAAGTCGTCTCGTAAACACTTGTGTTAACAGTTGTATTTTTCGTATGCTGAGATCGTGAAGCGGTATACCTATATATTCATCGCACTTTTTATTTTGTGTCAGCTGAGTTTGTCTACGAAGGCGACCGATCGGCTCCGCTCCATGTCTGTAGCGGCGCTTTCTCCATCTTGGCTGGGGTTATCGAGTGCAAAAGAAGGCGTCTTCAAGATTGCGGCTGTTTGGCCGTCGGGCGGATACTATACTTCACCAGAGATGAAGAATGAGCTTGAGGGACTGAAACTTGAGAACCACAATCTCCGTTATCAAGTCGAGCTTCTGAAAGCCCAGGTCGATTTGGAAAAATTAGTCGGTGAAGAAGCAGAGCTTCTGAAACGGTTTGTCAAAGACGATGCGTATGCCAAAAGAAGAAAAGCGGAAGTTTTCAGGCTGATCGATCTTTATACTCCTGCCGTTATTGGAAAGGTGATCTTTCGTGAAACGGCTTCTTGGAGCAGTTCATTTTGGATTAATTTGGGAGAAAAGACAAATCAAGATCTAGGGAAAACCGTCATCGCAAAAAATAGTCCTGTTGTTGCGGGAACATCTCTTTTAGGAATTATCGAATATGTGGGTGAGCATCGCTCAAGAGTTCGATTGGTAACAGATGCGAGCATTGTTCCGTCGGTTCGGATTTTAAGAGGCAGCGAGCAAAAGCAAGTGATCGCTCAGCAAACCAAGAAATTGTTAGAGATGCTCAGCGGCTGTGAAGAAATTTCTCAAGACCATCCTGTAAAAAAAGAATTGAAAGAGTTTTATCAGAAATTAAATCCTAGCGGAGTCAATTTTTACCTTGCCAAAGGCGAACTGCGGGGAATGCGAGCGCCGTTATTTAGATGCAGGCATGCCCTTTTGCAGGGGGTCGGATTCAATTATGATTTTGATGATGAAGAAGGGCCTGCGCGGGATCTTAAATCGGGAACTCCATTGGTCCACAAGGGAGATATCCTTGTCACAACGGGGATGGATGGGATTTTTCCAGCTGGGCTCCGAACAGGACTGGTGACTAAAGTTTTTCCTTTGAGGGAAGGAGCCTCAGCCTACGAGTTGGATGCGCTTTCGTTAATTGAAAATTTTGATGACATCTCGTATGTGACGGTGCTCCCTCCTCTCAATTCGAACTTTGCAGATAGTCTCTAAAGTCATTGACGAAGAACTCCCTTTTTTCTATTCTCCACTCTATTCATACACAAAACCACATTGGAGGTTCATTATGAAATCAAAGTTATTAGTTCTCTCATTAAGTATGTTCGCTATGTCTTTCGTCGCTGCCAACGGCACCGTTGATGCAAAGTCGAAGTCAGTTCTTGCTACTAGCGCTGCTATCGAAGTTAACGCTGGCGAAGAAGAAGTCGCTGTTGCTGATGATCAAGAAGTTGCTGCTGAAGAAATTGCTGAAGTTGCAAAAGCAAAAAAAGCTGAAGCTGCTCCTCAAGATCAAAACTCTTGCAAATCTTGCAAATAGTTTTCTGTCCAAGAAGCTCTATCGCGAGATAGAGCTTCTTTTATTTCATTCAAGAGCGTTTCGCTCTTTTTAGATTCTCCGAATACATAGTGGTAAGTCTCTTCTCTTTGTTGCTGATAACAGGCGTTTTCAGCCTGCTGAATCGATTTGCCTAAGTGTTTTTCTAAGTTCAATTGCTTGCCACATTGATAGAGCTTTCCAAAATGGCTGTCTAAAAAGAAAAGAGGCTTGTTAAAAGCTAAAAAGTCGTAGCCGATCGAAGAAAAATCCCCAAGATAAGCATCAGAAGCATTCAGAATTGGATAGATGCATGGAAAATCAGAAAGGAACACGATGCCTTTCTTATTTTCAAATGCTCCGCGCAGTTGATGTGTTTCAACAGGATGAAGATCGTCCAGAAAAGGGTGCCACCGGATGATGACATTATAAAACTCTCCGACTTCTTGAAGAACGCGAGTTGCACAGGTTAGGAATGAAGAATCATTTTCTCCGTCAGGCCATGATGGTGCATAGAAGACGGTTTTTTTGAGGGGGTCTAATTTCCCCTCTAGTTCGGCTGCTAGCAGGTTATCGTAGAACTCTTGGTTTTTCAGGTAGTACTGGTATCTATAGTTTCCTGTAAGAACGGTGGAAGAGAGCTTGTTTAGGCTTTTTGTTTTTTTTAGATGGTCCATCATGTGAGATCCATAGACCAGCGAGATATCTTTAGGGAGCGGCTCTTGAGAATGTCCTTTATCGGAATTTCCATGGGGACAGTAGACGATTCTCATTTTCTTTTGGAACATCATCTCAAACAGAGGCAAGAGCTCTAATGCCCATCGATGGCCGGATTCAAAAATTACATCATACTGCTGTGCCAGATAATCCAACGAGAGGGCTTGGAGATCAATGAGGCTGCAATCGAGCTGAGGGTAAAACTTTCGGGCAGTCTGATAGGTTGATTCTTCAGTGACGAGGAGAGGAAGGCCCAGTTCAATACATAAAACCCCTAGATGGTCTAAGTAATGGGCAGGGCCTGTATGGATGGCAATCCAGCGGTTCAATGTCAAGCGGCTTTACCTAATGTTTTGGAGGATCTCTTGTTGGACAAGGTCCCAGCTTTGCTGTTTTCCGAAAGTATAAGCATAAGTCGCCGCGCGCTCCGGTGTCAAATGGGATTGATCATGGGTAAGAATATTAAATATTTGATCTGGTTGAAGTGTTTGCCCGCACCGGTGAAGGTAGAGTCCCGGGTCGGAAGGACCCCGGCCTGTGGGATTGAAAAAGAACATGGGGCGGTTAAAGGTTAAGAAATCGTATCCGACCGATGATAGGTCCCCCAAGTAGAGATCGGCTTTGTCAAGGATCGGATAGACAGGGGTAAAGCCAGAAAGGAATCGAACATTGGGATGGGCCTCGTTTTGCAAAATGAACTGCACTACACGGATATCTTTTTCAAGATTGGGATGGAGTTTGATCATGAGGAGAACATCGGAAGGCAGCTGCTTGATCAGCTCTTCGGCAGCTTGGAAGAAAGAAGTAGAATTTTCGCCGTCTTGCCACGTGGGCGCATAGAGGATGGTCTTCTTAGGGGGAAGAGCGAGTTCTTGGATCAGCGAGTCATAGAATTTTTTATGCCTGCGGTAATATTCGAGTCGGAAATTACCTAGGGAAATAGTGGGGCGGAAGACATTTTTGTTCTTAAGAAAGTCGATCATTTTCGGGCCATAGACCAGAAGGGTCTCTTCATCTTTCAATCCCTCCATGAGGGCTGAGGCATGTCCTTTATCCGAATTGCCGTGAGGAAGCCAAATCGTTTTAATTTTTTTTCCTAAGGTGGCCTCTGCAATAAAAAAGACTTCATCGAACATGCAGCGAGGGGTTGAGTAGAAGAGGGTGTCAAAGGATCGGACGACTTCAAAGGGAGCTTCTAGACAGTCCCAATGTAAAAGTTCTAGGTCGGGGTAATAGAGACGGGCTTTTTGAAGAAGGTCTTCATCAGTGAGGACAAGGGGGATCTGCATCAAGCTGCAGAAGGGGGCTAGATGATCAAGATGGTGCTCTAGTGGTCCGTAAATGAAACCGGCTGCTCTTGTCTTTCTAGGAGGCATCCCTATTGTTATAATCTTCGGGAGGGAGCGTCGCAATAGAGATTTTCGCTTTTTTTTCAGGTTGGTGCCCAGGATGCTGCTGGGGAGCGGCCTGGTGGTGGGCCAGCTGTGTCAACATTTCATTGCGGCTGCATTGTAGGTTCATACGGTCAAGCAGGGCAAGTATTTGGTCGCGCAGGGCCAAAAGTTCCCAACTATTTTCATGGTCAGGTGGGACGAGTTCCTCTAACGGGACATTGCCATGGGAGTGGTTCATAGATTCGAGAATTTCGGTGATGTACATCCGGTCTTGACGTAAGTGGCTAAGTTGCTGGATCAAGTGGCCTCTCTCTTCCATGAGTTGGTTCCAGTAGGCCATCTCTTTTTGGATGATAAGCATCTCTTCTTGGTGCAAATTTCCCAGTAATTCCCGCATTGTATCGATTTCTTTTTTCATGAGGTTTTGGAGGTCTGTGTGATGCTGTGTCCATTCGCTTGTCATTCAGGATTCCTTTGTTGATCAGAAGGAGCGTGATGCGAATAGCGTGCCAGGGACGTAAAGTCTTTATTTTAATTTGTTTGCATCGAGAAGCGGTTATGCTATGATGGCCGCGATGGAAAAAAAGGCTATGCTGCAGCTTAAAGAATGGTTTTTAGAGCACAAGCGTGATCTTCCCTGGAGGGAGAACAAGACCTCCTACCGTGTATGGATCTCGGAAGTTATGCTTCAGCAGACACAGGTAGCAGTCGTGATTCCCTATTTCAACAGCTGGATGCAAAAATTTCCTACCATTGCTGCTTTGGCGGCGGCGCCTCTGGAAGAAGTCATTAAGGCCTGGGAAGGTTTAGGTTACTATAGCCGCGCCAGAAATCTGCATAAGGCTGCTCAAATTGTCATGAGAGATTTTCAAGGAGAGTTGCCAAATACTTCCGAAGCATTAGATAAACTGCCGGGATTTGGTCCTTATACGATTGGAGCAGTGCTCAGTTTTGCATTTCAGCAAAAAGCTGCAGCTGTCGATGGAAATGTCATCAGGGTTCTTTCCCGTTTTTTTGCCTCAGAAAAAGATTGTGCGCAGCGCAAGCATTACGAAGAGTTGACTTTGTCTTTACTGACAGAGGATGAGCCTTGGGTTGCGATGGAAGGGTTGATCGAGCTCGGGGCCAAAGTCTGCCAGCGCAAGCCTAACTGCGGGGAGTGTCCTTTGATGGAAGGATGCCAGGCTCACCGGCAAGGACGGACGGAAGATTTTCCCATCAAGAGAAAGAGGCCGCCATCGATTTGTTTAGAGCGTCAAGTAGCGATCATCCGCTGGCAAGATGAGATTCTTGTGAAGCAGGAAAAAGAAGGGAAAGTCATGGCAGGACTTTATGAGTTTCCTTATGCTCTCTTAAACGAAAAACTTGATTTGGATCTTTCGTTAAAAAAATTAACAGAACTTCCTCTCGTCAAACATGGGTTTACCAGGTATAATGTGACGCTTTATCCTTGTTTATACGAGAGCGCTGAAAAAAAGATTTTGGACGGATTTGAATGGAAGAAATGGCAAGAACTTATCTTGCTTCCTTTCTCTTCTGGACATCGACGGATTTTAAAGGAACTAAGAGATGCCCATTTTACATACTGAAAGCTCCAACGGCTGGGGTGGTCAAGAAATCCGAATCCTGAAAGAAGCGATCGGCCTGCGCAGCCGAGGCCATGAAATCATCTTCGCTGTAGTCCGCGGAGGAAAGCTTGTTGATCAAGCAAGGAAAGCTGGATTTACCGTCTATGAGATCGATTTTCATCGCAGCAAGGCCTTTTCTGCTTTACGGGATCTATTAAAGATCATTCGAAAGCATAAAATCAGCATCGTCAATACCCACTCTTCTTTGGATTCCTGGCTCGGGGGAATTGCCGGAAAAATTGCTAGCATGCAAAGTGATTCGGACGCGGCATCTTTCCACGGCGGTGCGAGGAGGTCTCAACGCCTTCTTATTATACCGCTGTCTTGCAGATTTTATCGTGACAACATCGTCGGGAATTATTCCTAAAATTGCGGAGCTTGCCCGGCTACCTGTTTCTCGTTTTCAGTGTATTCCAACGGGTGTGGAGCCGTTTCAAGTTGATCCTGGGAAAGTTCAGGAATTTAGAGATAAACTGGGTGTTAAAAAAGATGATATTTTGATCGGCACGGTCTGTGTTGTACGTTCCTGGAAAGGAATCCAAGATCTGATTGAAGCAGCCCGCCTTTTAAAAGGCCATCCGCAGCTAAAATGGGTCGTTGTCGGCGGGGGATATTTAGAAAACTTCCGGCATCTTGTCGATGAGGCAACGCCTCTTGTATTCACAGGGCATCTCGATGATCCGTATACGGCGCTAGCTGCCCTCGATATTTTTACCCTTTTAAGTACCGCCCATGAAGGGATTTCTCAGGCATCTCTTCAGGCAGCTTATCTGAAAAAACCCCTCATTACGACAACGATCGGGGGGCTTCCTGAGGTCTGTTTGGATGGTATTACCGGCATTTTGGTTCCGCCATCTGCGCCAGAAAAAGTGGCCGAAGCTGTCTTACGCCTAGCTTCGGATCCTCATTTACGAAAAGCCTATGGTGATGCAGCTTCTAAGCTTGTAGAGGAGAAATTTACGCTCAATCATACCCTGGATCAGATGGAACAGGTTTTTCTTCGTTGTTAAGAATTGAAGGATAGGTTCAACATCCCCTTTTCACTTATTGAGATCTAAGTTATAACTATGCGTATGATTGAAGATGTCCCGTTCGGAAAATTCGGATTCATCAAAAAACAAACGATCGATTGGGTTAAAACTCACGTTTTGACAGTTGCCGGGATCGGTGCCATTATAGCTGCCGGCGTGGTCGGAGTTTCCAAAATGGGTTAAAGGCGATGCTCAGGTTGATTATTTGGCTGCGGATATGGCGTATAACCATTGGGAAGGCGATAAGAACGAGCAATTTGTCACACTTCAAAAATTGATCCGGAAACATCCTGAACTCCATGCAAAATACGATGGAGCAATCGCTCAAAAACTCTTAAGCAATAGTGAAAAAGGGCTGGCTACCAGTTATGGAAAAGCAACCTTGAAGCGGATCGGTGATTTTTCTCCGTACTACAAAGATTTTTCCGCCTGTTCTTTGATGATTGCGGACCAGAAGTTGGAAGAAGCTTTGCTGAATGCAAAAACTTTGAAAGCATCCATGGATGGCGATGATAGGTTCTGGGAAAAGAAGAGTACGCTCGTTCGTCATGGCTGTATCTTGTATGCCTATAACCTGCTGCGGATCGCCATGCTGGAAAAACTAGCAGGAACCCCCAAAGGCGAACTTGAAGCATGGGCTGAAATGAAAAAAAATGCGGGCTGGCAAGGTGCACAGCCCACATCAAGAACATACGATCCAGAGGCTTATCTCTTAATCCAACAAAACTTTCAAAGCCAAGAGATCTCGCTTCTAGACTACATCAAATACAGAGAAGAAGTTCTTACTTCGATGAATCTACGCCCATAATATTCATCATCCGTCCGCCGATGAGGCCGACGACTAAGAATATAATGAACGGTAGAAAAATCGCTAAAATCAATAGATACAGCGCCCAGAACAATTTGAATTGTCTTGTCTTGTTTGAAGATGAATTTAAAGACCATCTTCAAAAAAGATTCTGTCTTGGTAGGGGAAAATGCTGCCTAAAACGGCTCCGCCCATCGCAAAGAAGATGCTCCATCCGCCGCCAAAGTGGCCGACGAGGCTGAAGATGCAGGTTAAAACAAACAATGCGCAGAAGAAAACTTCATATCGGTGTTTCTTGGTAAATTCTTCGATTTCTTTTACCGAAACACCTTTCTTGTTGCCATCCATAACTCTCTACTCCATTCCTTTTTTTCAATCTAATGATTAATAATCTTTTTTGCAAACCATTTAGTTTCTTGTATGGACGTTTACGTCGAATCCAGTTTTCCATCCAATGAAAAGCGATAAATGATTCCCGTCAACAGCCCTTGAGAAAATTATTGTGACACCATCTCTTTAAAATATTGGCCAAATCCCCTACACTTTGACAGATTATGGAGCTTTTTAAACCGACCAATCTAAAAAAGGATACTGCAAGCATGGCTCCCTCAAGGGATAATGCTGCTTGCTGCTTCTCTATTTCCATTTTTTGGTTGGTTTCATTGACTGCAGTGTGATGACGGTGGTTCTTGTTCACGGGTTATCGTTCTCCTTCCATTGATTATATGAAAATGGAAAAGGTCCTTTTGCCATTTCTCCCAAGGATATCAGCCCTGAATTTGAGCCTTTGGTCAAAGAGTTGGTTATACTCGGTAAGAACACCCGCCCGATAGCGGAGCACTATCGACAGTCTCTATCGGACTTAAAACTTCAGGCGATCAGCAGCAATTGGTCTCAGGACAGAAACTCTTCCTTAGCGGTTCAAGACAGTTCTTATAAATTCCCAATGAAAAAACTGACTTCAGCCTTCTTCCTCTTCCAATGGCTGGCTCAGATGTTCTTCTGCAAATTGAAACGCCTGAAAAAAAAGAAGATGTTGTTTTGACCTCTTCTCGCCTTTTTTGACTCGGTCATTAGATGAAGAAACTTACGTTCAGGTTCTTAAGAAAGGAAAAATGTGGGCGCCCGATCTTTTTTTTGCATCAATGGGGCGGAGAAGAATACCGTGATTTAAGCGCTAAACAAAAAGTCGAGATCGATGGCAAAGGTCTACTTTCTTTCTGTGGGGATCTTCTCTGGTGGGATGAAAATGAATGGAAGATCGGCAAGCCTGCTCTTGAAGATGCTCCTTTAGCTAAATTTATGTCAGCCTCTGGGCATGGGATGAATTTTGATGTTTGGAATCCCAGCGGCTATATTTCTTCGAAGATCAATGTCGCCCTGCAAAGTTCTAAAGCTCCTCAAAAAGCTGAAGAAGCGATCACATCGATCAGACCTCGCAGCGTCTTCTGAGATCACCTGTCAGCTGGGGAAAAGACGTGTGATTGTTAAAGAAGGCGATTGGTGGGTTAAAACCGATCGCCGTGGCGCTCTCTTAAGACAGCGGAAGATCTTGAAGCTTTTCTTCATCACGATATTCAAGGCGAGCTGTTCATTTTTGAAAAAGTCAGAAAACATGAAAGGCAAAACCATTCTTAAAGGCCGCTGTTTTGACAAAATGAGAACAGAATCGCTGCCCATCTCTTTAGTGGTCAATACTGAGAAAAAATCGCCCTCCTCTTCTGGCAAAAACGGATCTCCTCAACAACCGATGATTGCGAAAAATAAAATGACAATTCCACCTATCCAGCACCAGAACGGCGAGGGAGAAGAAAAACAATGAAAAAGTGCTTGTTGTTTCTCTATTCCACTTCTCCTTTGCGCTGAATCTATTTCCGAAAAAAAAGCCACGCTTGTGCAAAAAAATAGCTCGCTCGGGAGCGATGTCTCATTTCTTAACGACAGGCTCTCCTCTTTGAGGAAAAGTTTAGAAGAGGCTTATAGCAAAGCAAATGCTCTTAGCTAAACAAGAGGCTGAAGAAGGAGCATTTCAAGCTGTCTTTGCTGAAGTCAACCGCCTCAAAAAAGAAAAACAGCAATTAGAAGAGTCATGGCGGGAAACGGCTGTTCAAGAAGGCATCCAAGACGGCGAGGCTTATTCTCTGTGGGACCAAGAAGAAATTACATTAAGCCAGCTTGTCATGGAATATGGATCGGCTGATTATCTCTATGTCATTCCTCCCGAATATGCTGCCATGAAGCTCAATCTCTATTCAAATATCCCCATCCCTCGTCAATCCTGGACAGATCTTTTGGAGATGATGCTTTATCATAACGGCTTTGGGATGAAAAAACTCAATACCTATGCCCGGCAGCTCTATCTTTTAAAACTCGATTTAGGCGCTGTTCAGACGATCGCTTACCGTCCAGAGCAGGTTGCTACCGTTCCTGAGGGAAGCCGTATCTGTTATCTGGTAATATCCTCCGATTGAGCAGGTCAAGACGGTTTTCCAATTCTTCGAAAAGTTCTCCGATAATAGACAAACTTTTGTGCATCAGCTGGGCAACAAGATCGCTATTGTTGCTGTCAAAGAAGAGATCGAAAAACTGATCGATTTCTACGATAAGGTTTGGGAAGGACATAATGGGAAAGTCACACGCGTTGTCCATGTCACCAAGATCCATATCAAAGAGATGGAAAAAATCTTAACGACCTTCTTTAACGAAGCGTTAGAGAAAGGCCGTGTCCCTTTTGGAAAGCCCGAACAGGAAGGTCTTGGAATTTTTTCTCTTGGCAATAGCAATAGCCTTGTTTTCATCGGCTCAAAGAGACCGTCGACCGTGCAGAAAAAATCGTCAAAGATACCGAAGAGCAGTTAGAAGATCCGTCAGAAATGACGATCTATCTCTATACCTGCCGCCATAGCGATCCAAGTGATCTGGCGCAAACGTTCGAGAAAGTCTACAGCTCGCTGATTTACGCAGGACAAGAGGGCGTTCCGAAAGAAACAGAGCTCAATTATCATTCAGCCATCCAAGGCGCCAAGGCTCCTCCTGAAGGATATCCTCCCACACAGCCTCTTGTCATTACGCCGCCTCCTTTAAATCCAGGGAATCAATACCAAAGTTGAGATCGAACAAAATGTTCCTGGCCATTTTATTCCTGATCCAAAGACCGGCACTGTATTAATGACTGTTCGACGAGATACGTCTGGGGAAAATCAAAGAGCTTTTGAAAAAACTCGATATCCCAAGAAGATGGTGCAACTCGAAGTCCTGCTCTTTGAAAGAAGAATTAATTCTCAAAACAATTTTGGCCTTAATCTTCTGAAGCTGGGCAAAACTCATAATGGCGTGACCTATAGACCTGTCGGGTGGTCCTCACGTCGATCTAGGATGAAAAAGACTCGTTCGGCAAAGGCGTTTTACAATTTTTCTTCCACGGCCCTCACCATAAATACACTCCTCATTTTGATGTCGCTTATAATTTCTTGCTGACGCAAGACGATATTCAGCTCAATGCCGCTCCTTCGATCATCACTGTGAATCAAACTCCTGCTGCGATTTCGATCATGGAAGAGCTTTCCATCAATAATGGTGCTGCTCCTATCAATACAAGCTCTGGACAGATCGCTTTTGAAAAGTCATTCTCTAGAACTCAATACGGTATCAACATCGTTCTAACTCCGACGATCCACATGCCCGATGAAGCAGGTGAAGAAAAAGGTGCTGTGACGCTGAAGACAAACATTTCTTTTGACACAACCTCTAAAGCACGACAAAGACAAGCAGCCGAATGTCGATCGCCGCCATATTGAAAACGAAGTCCGTGTTGTCGATGGTGAAACGGTTATTCTCGGCGGCCTGCGCCGCAAATCGCACGAAGATCATGAAGAAAAAGTTCCTTTCTTTGGAGATATCCCTCTCATCGGAAGATTCTTTGGTTCGACTCGCCTTGACGGATCATGAGACTGAAATCTTTTTCTTTATCACTCCTAAAATTGTCTACGATCCTAAAGTCGAAATGGAACAGATCCGCTGCGAAGAGCTGAAGAAAAGACCGGGAGATATCCCTGAATTTTTAGTGCGAGTTGACGAGGCCCGTGAAAAAACAGCCAAGAAGTTTTTCAAACACAGCTTAAAGACTTTCTTTACCCATGAACGATAGATCGCAGACTCTTTGTCAAGAATTCAACATCCTTTACGTCAAAGATCTCTTCTCGTTTCCCTTTGTCCGCGATAAAGTGCAATTGATCCCCTATCCGATGGCTAAAAGCCGACTGGCCCTTCCTGTCGATGAACAAGACGATATCTTGATCGTTGCTTTGGAAGATCCTCTCGATCTGGAAAGCTTAGAAGCGATCCGATGTCATACAGGAAGAAAAATACAAGAGATCTGCGCCCCGCGTGAAGCAATCGAAGCAGCCATCGAACAGTGCTACCATCAAAAAGATGATGCAGCTTCTTCGCTCATTGCAACACTCAAAGAAGACAGCTCCGACGATGCTGATTGAAACAGAAGGCTACGATCTTCTTGCACAAACTGCCGACTCACCTGTGATCCGCCTTCTTAATATGGTGATGACAGAAGCCATTCAGCAAGGCGCGTCCGATATCCATTTTGAGCCTTCAGAGCAAGGCCTTGTCATCCGCTATCGCATCGATGGCGTCCTTCAGCTCACGGCATGTCCCTCCAAAAGATCTCCAAACACAACTGCTCACTCGCATCAAAGTTTTGGCAAGGCTCGATATTGCTGAGCAAAGGCTTCCTCAAGACGGACGGATTAAACTTAAAATCGGCGGACGCGAAATCGATTTTCGCGTGAGCACGATCCCGGTTGTGTTTGGAGAACGCGTTGTTCTGCAGGATCCTCGATAAAAGCAATATTGTCTTAGGTTTGGATCGCCTTGGCATGCCGCCAGATATCCTAGATAAATTCAACAAGCTCATTCGCCTTAGCGAAGGAATTATTCTTGTCACTGGACCGACAGGAAGCGGAAAAACAACGACTCTTTATAGCGCAATCAATGATGTGAATTCACCTGAAGTCAACATCATGACGATTGAAGATCCTGTCGAATATAAACTTCCAAAATATGGCGCAAGTCGGCGTCAATCCCAAGATCAATCTCGATTTTGCCACAGGCCTTCGGCATATCTTGCGACAAGACCCTGACATCATCATGATTGGAGAGATCCGCGATAAAGAAACGGCTGAAATCGCCATTCAAGCCTCTTTAACAGGTCACCTTGTTCTAAGCACGCTCCACACCAATGATGCTCCTTCTGCTTTAACACGGCTTGTTGAAATGGGAACAGAGGCTTACTTGCTTTCTTCCACTGTTGTTGGTGTATTAGCTCAGCGGCTTGTGCGCACGATCTGTCCTCATTGCAGAGAAAGCTATCTTCCAACAGAGCTCGAATGCAAAGAACTTGGAATCGATTCTATCCAACCCTTTTACAGAGGCCGTGGATGCGACCAGTGTTTTGATCTTGGATATAAAGGACGGCACGGGATTTATGAGCTCATGGCTATGAACCACGCTGTCAAACAGCAGATTTTAAAAAGCGCTGATGCTGTTGAGCTCAGAGAAGTGGCTTTGCAGACACGGCATGGTCCCCCTTCGTGTCACTGGAGCTCAGCTAGTGCTACGCGGAATCACGACCTCTGCAGAAGTTCTCCGCGTCACCCGCGGTTACGAAGGAGACTGACTATGCTCTATCGTTATCAAGCTCTTTCCAGTGCAGGAAAAAAAATCTCCGGCGTCATTGATGCCGATTCTCTCCATTCTGCTAAAGAAAAACTCCGCAAAGAACAAATTCTCGTTGTCGATCTCGATCTTTTTCAGGAAAAGAAAAAAGAAATTACGATCCCTTTTCCGTTTTTACTCGATTTTACTCGGATGCTCGGGCAGCTTTTCCGTGCTGGCATTCCCCTTTTGAAAGTCTTGTGATCATCGAAGAAAAATACCATCACCATCGGTTCCATCCGCTGCTCATGGATCTTTGCGACAGTCTTAAAACTGGACTATCGCTTTCGGAATACTCTGCGAAGATATCCCACAGAGTTTCGATCCCATCTATATCGCAATGGTGCATGCCGGAGAGCAAACCGCTTCGCTTCCCACAGTTTTTGAAGAGCTCTGCGCGATTCTTGAGCGGCAGCAACGAATTAAAAAAGCAGCTTTTTTCCGCTGCTGCTTATCCGATGTTTCTAGGAGGCTTTTGCGTTTTGGTTTTTACAGCCCTGCTCCTTTTTGTCATACCTTCGATGAAAAATCTTTTTGAAGGGCGCGATCTTCATCCCATCACCCGCTTTGTTTTTGGAGCAGTGATTTTGTGAATGCACAAGGCTCGCTTATCGTTATTGGAATTTTACTTTTTGCTGCTGTGATTGCAACTTCAATCAAGCATCCGCTCCTGCGTCAAAAATTAGACGGCGTCATTTTAAAACTTCCTTTTGTCGGAGAATTTTTACGAGAAGCTGCCACCATCCGCTTTTGCCGGACAGCCTCTCTTTTGCTCTCTGGCGGCCTTCCGATTTTACAGACATTGAGCTCTCTTGCCATGTGATGAAAAACAGGTTATTAGAAGAGGTGATTACCAATGCTGAGCAAAAAGTCAGTGAAGGAAAACCTTTAAGCCAAGAATTAAAAGCTTCCCCTTTAATCCCTTCAATCGTTCCACGCATGCTGGCGATTGCTGAAGAGACAGGAAAAACCGCTTTTATGTTACAAAATATAGCCAACATCTGTGAAGAAAACCTAGAAAAGAGACTTCAGCAGTTCACTGCCTTCTTACAGCCAGCCTTACTTCTTCTGCTCGGGCTGATTGTCGGTCTTGTTCTGCTCTCGATCTTAATTCCGATGACAGATGTCGGTTCAGCACTACAAACATAGGACGAATATGAAAAAGAAAAGAGCAATTACCTTACTTGAGATCATGATTGTGATCCTGCTGATTGGACTTATCGGCGGAGTTGTCAGCTACAACTTGAAAGGCACCTTAGATAAAGGCAAAGCATTCGCCTCCAAAGAAGGAGCTAAGAAACTGGAAGATATCCTTAACCTCGAAATTCAACAAGGACCGAGAACAGCGAAGGAAATTGTCGAGGACAGCAGTGATAAGCGGGAAGTTGTTGAAGCGGCTGTTCTCAATTCTGGACTTATTTCTAGACAGCAAGCCCCTAAATTCCTCAAAGACGGATGGGGTGAGTTTTACATTATTCGTAAAGATACTGAAGATAGGCTACAAGTGACCGTTACGTCACGTAAATTAGATGCATATAATCAAGCACATCCAAGTGGCTAGACAACCCAAGCAAATCAGTAGGCCTTTTACTCTGCTTGAGATTGTCATTGTTATGGCTTTAATCGGAATGATGGCAGTCTTTGGCACATGTTCACTCACTGATTTGCTAGCACAGCACCGGCGTCAGGCTGAAGTGGATGAGCTTCAAAATTTTATCCAAGAGCTCCAAATCGAGGCGCTAGCTCTCCAGTCAGATCTGGAGATCACCTTTACTAAGGACAAAGACAAACTTGAAGTCCGGAGCAAAACGGCAGAAAAAATTCTGCGCAACCGCACGTTAGCGCTAAAAAGTGTACGCGAGTTTAAATTCCAGGACCTGATAAAACCTTCTACACCTTGCAGATTTTCTCTACTGGACGCATTGAACCCCAGGGGCTTCTTGAAATTGAAAGAGAAAAGGGAAGTGTTTTTATCGACTTCCGTCAGCCGCTTCTTGTGAAATTTTCTGGCACGCGTCCTGCGTTAATTGCTGAAGTTATTCCTGATAAACCCAAGAAAAAGGATGTTGTATGCAACTCATGAGTCCAGCTTTTGAAAACGGCGGTCCAATTCCGTACGTTTATACTTGTGATGGGAAAGATATCAATCCTCCTTTAGAGATTAAAGGTGTGCCAGAAGGCGCTAAGTCGCTTGTCCTTATTATGGATGATCCCGATGTTCCTTCTTTTGTCAGAAAAGATCAGATGTGGATCCATTGGGTGATTTATGATATGCCTCCTGAAACCCGTGTCCTGAAAGAAAACACTCCTCCTCCAGGTATCCAAGGGACTGGTACAGGAAATGAACAACGGTATCAAGGTCCTTGTCCTCCTGATCGCGAACACCGGTATTTTTTTAAACTCTATGCCCTGAAGGGATTTTTGAAACTCAGGCCTGGTGCGACTAAAGAACAAGTAGAAGCTGCGATGGATGGCCAAGTGCTGGAAAAAACAGAACTCATGGGCAAGTACGTTCGCAAGAGAAAAGTAATCTAGGCTCCTATTATTTAATATATAACCCTCTTATTTTTTAGTAAGAAGTGTAAATTAAAGAAAAGATTTGTCGCGTTACATTGACAAATAATTTCTTTAATCCTTATGGTGCGAATTAGATTAGGGTGAGAACTCTAAACCGTTATCATAAGGAGTAAGCGATGCAAACACGCCGCTATGTGGTTAGCTAGTATATTTGGGCCTTTATTGGTTATTATAGGCCTTTGGAAATTGCTGTATGCAGATGCATTTTCAAAGGTTCTGGGTTCATTAAAAAATTCGCATGGTCTTATGTACTACACCTCAGTGATCTATCTCTGGGTTGGTTTTACAGTACTAAGCCAATATGACATGTGGGAGATGGATGCCCTCGTGTTAGTTACATTATTAGGTTGGGTTATGATTGTTCGTGGTATTTTGGGTCTTTTCGTCCCACAAATGCTGCTCGACATGTACATGGGCCACCATGGTTTTACAAGAGTATGTGGATTAATCCCGCTCGTATGGGGCGTACTGCTCTGTTGGATCGGCTTCTTCATGTAAGTTTTGTTTAGCTATAGAAAATTGTTCGAACGCCCCTTTAGTATAAGGGGCGTTTTTTTTTACCCTCTTTTCATTTTCCGCCATTTCGTTTATCCTGCATGAAATAATTTCATGAGGTTGATATGCGTATTTTAGCTTTGTTAGTTTTATCCTTTTCACTCTTAGCTGCTTCAGATAATTTTCCTCCGCTGGCCCATCCTCGTCAGCAGGAACCTCATTGGAAAGCAAAAGTAGAAGAAAGGCATTCGACAGGTCAGCCCTCAAAAATTATATTTTATGAAGAAGTCGGAGACGCCGAGGCTGTCGCAGTAAAATTAATCACCTATTATCCGAACGGGCAGGTCAAACTAGAGTCCGATGTCACCTCAACAAGAGATGAAGAAGGCAAGCTCAAGCTCGTTGCTGTCGGAGTCGAAATTTCCCTAGATGAAAGAAATAATGTCGAAAAAGTCGCTCATTATAATGCGAATGGGAGCTGCATGGAGAGATGCGCCTTTTCTATCCGACGGCGCAATTGAAGGCTGTCTGCCAATTTAGTCAGGGAAAGCGGCATGGACTCTTTACGACCTATCATCTTGAGGGCGGTAAAGCAGAAGAAGCCAAGTATGAAGATGACACAAGTCGTAGGCGATCTCATCCGGTACTATCCTAAAGGCGGCAAAGCAGCTCAAATCACCTATGTAGCTGGAATACCTCATGGCAAAGCAACAGAATGGTTTGAGAGCGGAGCTTTGAAGTCCGTCCGCAATTTTGAAAACGGCGTATTAGATTCTGATGGCAAAAACCCTGCTGTGGTGATGTATTCTGAAGATCACGTCATGGTCGAAATTCAAGATTACCTCCGAGGCGAGCCAATCGGGACGCATGTGCGATATCATCCGAATGGGAAAGAAGCCCATAGGATCACCTTTAAGGAAGGAAAAAAAGAAGGGAAAGAGCTGTTCTTTTCTTCTGAAGGAAAATTAGCTGGAGAAGGCGAATATAGAGCGGGAGTTCCTTTTGGAAAACACTGGCGCGTCCATGAGAATGGAGAGCCGGGCATCACAGCAATTTACGATGATAAAGGGACTTTGCTTAAGCCGGTCGAAGAATGGAATGAAAAGGGAGCTAAAATCGCTGAATTTTCTGTTAAAGATGGGAAATTAGACGGGCCATTCAAAAAGTGGGCAGAGGATGGAAAGATCATCAGCGACCTGAATTATTCCGTTGGTGATATGGAAGGGCCTCAAAAAGAGTACTATCCATCAAGCCAAATCAAAAGACAGGGGTTCTTCAAAGATAAAAAGCGTGATGGCGAATATACCGAGTGGTACGAAGATGGTAAGATGGCCTTGAAGGAAATCTATAAAAACGGCGAGAAAGATGGACTGACTCTTGCTTGGTATCCAAATGCGAGAAAAAGTTAGAAGAGACCTATGTTGACGGAAAGCTCAACGGAAAAAAATTCGCATGGTACGGCCATGGAAAACCTAAAATTGAAGAAGAGTATGCCCTTGGGATTAAAGAAGGCGTTCATAGCGAATGGAACAAACGGGGAGATCTCATTCGGAAGTCCATTTTAAAAATGATTTTCCCCACGGCACAGCCCATGCGTGGTTTGAAAAAACAAACCTAGACATTTTATGCATTACATCGAAGGCAAAAAAGAAGGGCTGGAGCAGCAGTTTTATGCTAGCGGCGTTGTGAAGATGAAAGCGCATTACAAAGAAAATCTTTTGGAAGGTCCGCTAGAATCTTATTATGAAGATGGAAATATTCATGTTCAACAACACTTCAAAGAAGGAATTCCTGTAGGCGAACATCGAGAGTTCTACCGGGCTAAGGGAAAAGGTAAACCACAGATCTCTGCGATGATCAATCACGATGATGAAGGAAAAATCCAAGGCAAAACGGAGTCGTTTTACCCGAATGGAAAAATCAAGTCTCAAAAATTTAGTAAAGATGGTGAACCAGAAGGGATGTCAGCCAGCTGGGATGAAGACGGAAAGCTGATGGCAGAAGCTTGGTACGAAAAGGGCAAGCTCCATGGGAAATTTTTTCAACGGATGCCCGACGGAAGAGAAGTCGTCTATCACTACGAAAAAAATCAGCGCCATGGCCTGCATCAGATTTTCTATTCTTCCGAAGAAGGTTTCGAGAAACAGAAGGCTCTTGAAGGCAACTATGTTTATGGAAAGCCTCAGGGAGAGGTTTTTGAGTTTGATCCCAAGGGCAACAAGGTCAGCACGACAATGTATGTGGAAGGTCTAAAAGAAGGTCCCTGCCAAATATTTGACGCCAAAGGCCGCCCTTTGATGAAGCTCAATTTCAAAGACGATAAAAAAGATGGCCTTTTGCAAGAGTTTTTCCCTAAAGGACAGGTCATGGCTGAAGTCACTTATCTGAACGATGAGAAGCATGGCGATGAAAAAAGCTACTTTGAAGATGGAGCTCTTGCACATGAAGCCCACTATGTCAATGGAAAGCAAGAAGGTCTCTCTCGTCGCTGGAATATGAAGGAGTCTTAGTCTTTGAAGGGGAATACGAAAATGGACTCCGTCACGGAAAGTTCAATAAATATTTCGAAGATGGAAAGCCGATGGCCCTTCAAACTTTCGTTGATGACAAGCCAAACGGCACCAAAAAATCCTATGATGCTAAAGGGATCTGCTCTGAAAGCAAATGGGAAAACGGAAAGAAGCTAGGCTGACCTGTATTGATGTAGCAGCGATGTCCCGAAACGGCGCTGGTCGATCGGGACAAGATGCTGCAGCTCCATTTTTTTCAAAGGAGATGGAGAGAGGCTTTCTAGAAAAAGAGTTCCTCCTTTGGTCAGTAGAGTGGAACCGTCTAAGTAAGAGAGCAGCTCTTCATAAATAGAAGTAATATGATACGGCGGGTCGGCATAAATGATGTCGAAGCTCTCGCCTTTTTTTTCGAGTTTTTTCAGCACATCAAACACATCATACGAGTAGACAGCCGCTTCTTTTTTCGAGCTTTAACGCGGCTAGGTTGGCTTTAATGCATCTGAGCGCGTCTTTATGGCTTTCAACAAAAGTTGCTTGAACAGCGCCGCGGCTAAGGGCTTCTATGCCCATCGCGCCGCTGCCGGCAAAGAGATCAAGAAAACGAGATCCTTCGGTGGAGCTTTGCACCATATCGAAAACGGCTTTGCGCAGCATGGAGGTTGTCGGGCGGGTCTGAGCGCCGCGGGGAGATTGGAGAAGGAGGCTGCGGTATTTACCGCCGAGAACGCGCAGGCTCATCCGAGAGGAGTTTTTGTGCTTGCTCAAGAAGGGCGGGCTTTCCTTCCTGAAGATATTGTTCGTAAAATAGATGAGCTTGCTGAGCCCGCCATTCTTTAGAAAGAAGGCGGTTGCCAGGTCTTGCTTTTGTAAATGAAATCTCTTTTTTGATCGAAAGGATCTGCCCCTTATTCTTGCCTTCCAAAATCAGAGTAAAGTCGGAGAGTTTTTCTGCTGTGCCATACAGCACATAAGGATGGTCGCTAAAGAGATACGGCAATCTGGAAGATGAGGGGTAGATCTGAAGGCGGGAAGATGGATCATTTGCGAGGATGTTCAGGGACATCTCTTTGGCAACAGGCGAGCGAAGAGTCATCACGAGTTTAGCAAGTTTGCGTGGAAATCCCGTGTGCGTATCGGAATAGAGCAACGAGCCGCGGCTGACAATTCCTAAAAGATCAAGAGAAGAGAGGTTGTTGTCTTGTCCGACAGCGGCGGTATAGAGAGTGATTTTGCTGCGGTTAGCTAGAAGCCACGCATTGATCAGGCTTCTTTGTTTGTCTAGTTTAAGTGAAGACTCTCCATCGGAAATCAAGATCGCAGTGTGCGCTTCTTCCTCATCGATCTGAGCAGGGATGATTTTACCCAAAAAAGAATAGAGATCGACTGGAGGTCCATAGTGACCATGCGGCTGTCTTTCCAAAAATTCTTCAGCCAATCTTTGATTTTTTTTGGTAAAAGGCATCATCTTTTCACTTAGACGGGCAATTTTTGAATCAAAGATGATGATATTGAAATTGTCGCCTTCCCGCAGCGATGCGACTGCGCGTGTGACAGCTCTTTTAAACGATTGATAGCGGTGTCTTTCTATCGTGTTGGAGCGGTCGATCAGGAAATAGTAGTTTTGCTTCAGGCAATGCTGCGACAGATCGATTTTGGGCACGAAGGTTAAAGAAAAGAGATAGCCGCCTTCTTCTCGAGAGAGCGTTTTAATATCGACATCAAAAGCTTCATTCCATTCAACGCTCTTGTATTCAGGGATTCCATAGCTTGAGAGTGAAGGAAGCGCAGAATAACGAGCAGACGGCGCAGACGGCTGTAATTTGGGCACCGCTGCAGCGATGGGAGATTGTTCTAAAGAAACTTCAGGAGTGGCCAGACTCTCTTGCTTGGAAAGCAAGGAGACATCGCTAGCGATGATCGCATGGGAAGAAGGGGGTGAAGAAGGCGGAGGCACAACAGCACTGAATTTTTCTTGGGAAGGAAGGAACTCAAAATCCAAGATGCTCTCAGGAGCAAGGGTTTGGTTTTCAGGAAAAGATTGCAGAACTAAGCTCTCAAAAGGATTCATATCGGGCCGCATCGGCTGGATGGAAGGAGCAGGATGGGTTAAGCTTAAATTTGGGTCTTTGGCTTCAACTGCAATCCCGGCAACCGTCAGATCTAAGGGTTTGACCGGCAGATCCGGTGTTGCCAATTCCCTAGAGAGATCGGGAAGGATCAGCGGCTGCTCGGCAGGTATTGGAAGCGCCGTAGGTTCGTCTAATGTCGAATAACTCTCCAAAGCAACCTGTTTGATCTCATTTAAGGGAAGAGGAGTTTGAGGCGAGACGACAATAAAATCTTTAAAGGCGTCTTCCAGAGCGGCATCTTTTTTCAAGATGACGAGCTCTTCGTTTTCCAAAAAAGTCGGCGGGGTTTTGCCCAGCGTTGCAACTGAGCCCGGATTAAAATGAATAGGACGCGCGAAAAACGCTGTCATAGCAATAGCATGCAGCGCTCCAGAGGCGACTAGACATTTCAATAACAGAGAATCTTTCATGCTTCCTTTACAGATCCAGTGCGTTCAAGTGCTTTCAAATTGTGCTCTGCTCTGTTCTTCAAGTACGGTGTAATGTGAATATCTTGTAAAACTTCGTTTAAAAGTGCAAGTGCGACTTCAACAGATCGGTTTGCTTTCTCTAAATCGTTCTGTTCTTTCGCTAGCTGTGCCTCTAAGCGGAGAATCTCAGCTTCGATGCATTTCATATAGTTTTGGTAGATCTGATCTTTTTCAGGAAACCGGATGCGCGCTTCGTGATATTCTTGAGCGATCGTATTGTCTTTTGAATTGAAGTCGTCTTTGATGCGGTTCAAAAAGAAAATCGCTGATTCGCTGCGAGTTTCGGGAGCAGCCAGCTGGGTGCGGATGTCCGCATACTCTAAAGCGGCTTCCAAATGAAGCGGCTCGCAAGAGAGTTTTTTCTGGATCTGGAGGTCTTTTAAAGTCGAAAGCACCTGGCTGATGATAGGATTCGACTCGTTTCTATCGCTTTCAGGGCAACGGGAGATCAAGATGCGGCTTTTCTCGAGCAACGCTGCATTGGATACATCGGAAGGACCTGCATCAGAGACGATGAGCTCATCGAAAACTTTTAAAGCTTCATCCGGTTCACTCTGCGAAAGGTACAATTTACCGAGCTCATGGAGTGTGTGGCGCTGTAGTTTCCAGCTTAAGTGTTTATTCTGAGAGTGCATTTCACGCAAGGAAGCGAGCAGCTTCTTTTTATCCTGTGCGGGAAGCAGTTCGGCAAATCTTAAAACCTCGTTTTCCAGGTAGGTTTGCTCAGGATTAAAATGGACAATGTAGTTTTCATCTGTTTTTAGGATCTTTTGGTAAAGGCTAGCAGACCGGCTTAAGTGGTCATTATCTCCCTTCTTGGCACCTTCATAATAATAATGGGCCAGCCACAGTTGGTTCTCTTGCTGGACTGCGATATCATCAATCATATGGACTTGATAAAGGTGATGCGCGGCCTTATCGAATTCTTTCATTGTCAGGTAAGCGTTGAACAGCTGGAGACGTAGAGCTGTCTTGTTTTCCTGGTCTTTTGTGACTTCGAGGGCTTTTTCAGCGATGGCGACAAAGACTTCCGGTGCGGACTTCAATTCGTGATGGAGCCGGGCTTGTAAAATAAAAGCTTGGGGAATCGACGGGTGGTCAGGGAAATCCGTGCTGAAAGAGGTCAGTTGAATCAACGCTTCCTGATAGTTCTGCAGATCGAAGTGCAGTTGTCCAACTAAGAAACGGTAGTTGGCTTGTTCCTCAGGCGAGAAAAGATTGGATTTAGAAAGCGCTTGCTGCAGATCGCTAGCCAGCTGTCCTTTTTTAGTTAATACATTTTCAGGAGAGGCCGCTTTTAATTCCTGGACGCAGCAGTGGACAATCGACGACCAGATCAGATTGACATGAGGGGTTTCTGGAAATTTATTTAAGTAAGAGAGAAATGCATCATGGCTTTCTTGCCATTTTTGAGTTTTAGACAGAAGCAGAGCATGGTCGTAAAGCAGCGTCTCTTTTTCGGGTAAATCTGGGAATGCGATCAAAAGTCTTCCGAGATCTGTTGTCGCCTGATCGATATCGCCGCTTTGAAGCGCTGTTTGTGCATGCAGAAGAAGGGCTTTTCCGGCTTCTTCATCATTCGGGAATGCTGTCATGAACTGTTCTAATACTCGATCAAAGAGCATCGGGTCGTTAACTTTTTGCGAGCAGCTGATCAGTGTCAAGAAAGCGGCCCTTTTATAGGATGTGGCCTCCTTTTCTTGTTGCAGATACCGCTCGAAATAAACAATGGCGTCAGAAAATTGATCCAGTTTGAAATGGCTGCGGCCTACGCAAAAATTAAAGAGGACCTCTTTTTTCATTCGTCATGTGGGAGCTAAAACCGCTGCGCGTTCGATGAGATCGGCAAAGCGATCTTCTTGGAACAGCAGGAGCAGTTCATTGTAAGCGGCTTCACGAGCTTTACCCTGACCTAAATCAACACCTTTTGAAATGTTGCAATGGCGTCATTCTTGCTAAAGCCCATTTGCAATGAAGCTGCTTGTGAGCAGAATTCTTCTTTTTTATCGGGCATTGTTTCAGCCAGCACAGCATACAGAGCGGCAGCTTGCGCGTTTTCTTCCAGGAGGCGGTGCACCTCAGCCAGCGGCAGAAGCACTTTATCCTTATAGTTCGTCTCATACAGCCCTAAAAGAAGGGGCTTAGCTTGAGATGCCAGGTCTTTTTGTTGAGAGATCTGCAATTTTTTGAAGTTTGCGAAACAATGAGTCGGCAAGTAAAAACTGGAGCTCGTATTCGGCGTTGTTCGTCTTGTCAGCGACAACCGGCGTCGCCTCTGGAATGACGGCATCGTAATCGCCCAGCAGATAGAGGCATTGAGTTTTTCGGAGAAAAGTTTTTTGCCGCAGGGAAGGGTCGCTGATTTTCCCATAAAGATTTAGAGCTTTAGGATGTCGCGCTCTTGATAAACGATGTCTGCTAAAATCGCATGAAGGTTGTCGTGGATGGCAGACGGCCGGGTCGGCTAGGAAGTCTTCAGATCTGCTTTTTCACCAAAGGATAATCGCGATCTTTCCAAAACTCCGTTATTCTTCGCAGGAAGAAAGCTTCTTGCTGTGTCAGCTTTTCCTGTGGGACCAGTCGCTGGCTCTGCGGCTAAAAGAAACAGACATGTCGAGATTAAAATGTTGGTCATGCCACCCCTTAATGCTAATAGTATTTCCTATATTGAACAGACAAAGCCTTTTTTTTTGTCCTCAAAAATTGTCCAGATTGACTACGATTACTCACAATATCACGAAAGGAGATTTTGCATGATGGGGATACAACTGATTCTGATCGCGGCATTATTCATCGCTGGTTCCAACTATTGTATGCGGCGGAGTATCGATTCCGGAGGAACCACCAAGGGATTCCTGATGATCCAGTTGTTCATCGTTTTCTTAGTCGCTATCTTGTTAAACCCTGTCCGGAGCGGCGATTACCATTGGAGCAACTGCATGGCCGGTTTTGCAATCGCTGGCGGCGTTGTTTTGGCTCTCATGATGGCATCGCTCGGAAGATCTCTGGAAACAGGACCTCCTGGCCTGACGTTTGCCGCCTTGAACGCATCAACTGTTATGCCCTCTGTTCTCATGGTTTTACTTTTCGGAGCTTCTTTTGGGTATCAGTACAATCTCTGGAATGGAATCAGGCTCATTATTAGTGGTCGGCGGTCTTTTTTTGGGCCGGATGGGCCACATCGCGTAGTGAACAGAAATCAAATTGGATCATGTTTGTGACAGCGGCCTTCTTTCTCCATGTTCTTTTCTTGGTCTTCTTAAGCTGGAGAGCTCTTTTCATTAATTTTCCTGGAGAAAATGGATTATTTCTCTCCTTCGATATGGACGATGCGAAGTGCCAGTGGTTCATGCCGATGATCTTCTGCGTTGCCTTTTTGATCCAGACAGCGATCTATGTCGCAGCAGAAAAGAGAGTCCCTAAAAAGGGTGAAGTGCTTTACGGGATGCTGGGAGGTGTTGCCAACGGTGTGGGAACATTTTTCATGATCCGTGCAACAGAAGTTTCGACATCGATTGAACATGCTGTCATCTATCCACTCTTTGCAGTGACGATCATCATCATCTGTAACATCTGGGGTCAGTGGCTCTATAAGGAGAAGGTCAACTGGAAGGCCAATACACTTTGTGTGATGGGTATTCTTGTTGCGACTCTCGACTGGAAGACGCTCTTTTCCTAGATTTCCTGAGAATGGAAATTATCGTAGTGCCGGATTAATTCTTCGGCTTGAGGATCGTTCATCTTGCGAAGGTCCTCATAGACTTTTAGGCCATGGGCCATGAATCCCAGTTGGAAATACAAGTCCCAGTCTTAAACGTGCATCTCTTTCATGCGGAGAATGCAAAAGTAAAGCTTCATAGGTCTTCCGTTCATCTTCTTTTGATCCAGATCGTGATAGACAAGGGCCAGTTCGACAGCGCCCAGGTGTCATGGGCAATATAGTGGATGACGATCTTGAGTTCTTCAATGGCGCATTGAGCAGCTTTTTGAAATTTCAGCACCATCTCTTGCGAGGCATACTCCTTAGAGATAAACGCATACGTCGGTCTGCCCTGGTATATTGGATCTTGGTAGATTTTATATAGTGCAATGTATCCGCTGGCAATCGCTCGATGGAGATCGAGCTCTGTTGGATGAGTTTTGACCCAATCTAATTGGGTGCGGAGGCAATAAGTGTGGAGCAGCTCTTTCATCAAATGAACATCGCCGAAGTGGCACCAAACGCTAAATTTTTGGGCTAGAGGCGCTAAGGCTTCAAGAGATTTTGGGATGCGGTAGAATTGAAACTCTTGTCCTTCTAACGAATGGATAAGCTGATAAATGGCATGTAAAAACCCTCTTCTGGACTCAACTAAATCCGTCGTCATCATATAAAGCTGCTGGCAGTTTTGTACAAAATTATCCCGCAGAACTAAAAACTGCTCAGGCTTTTTTGTTTGAAAATAAAACTTTAAAACGAAGTAGGAAAACGCTGTTAAAAATGTCGCTGCAACCAGTGTGGCTAAGAGAAAACTTTTAGCTAAAAACGGAAGAAAGAGCAGCAGTCCGATGACCTCAAGCAGGGAAAAAGGAGAAAAACAGAATGTGGAAAAAGGCATACTGCTGTGTCAGATAGCGGAAATGTCCAACGGTTTGTTCGATTTGCCGGATGACCCCTTCCTGAGAGGTAGCGCTGGCGTTTTGCTTAGCTTGAGTATACGTGGACATGATTTTGAGAGCCTCCAATGCAGGGTCTTGCTGGAATAATGTCTCTATAGGAAAGAAAAAGTCAATGTTAGAGGGTGTGATTTAGAATCACACCCTTGTAGGTAATTCTTCTCCGGCGCTGTAGACCGTACGATACGGCTTATTTGTCTCAGTATTAATCTCCAGAGTATCTTTTAGAGCTTTGTCAACAGACCTAACGTCGACTGCAATAACTCCACTCCGCCATGGATTCACTTTATTTTGCCAGTCATCTTTTTTGATCATGCATTGCGCAAGACTGCCGGCTTCCATGCTATCGGCAATATTTGCATTCACGAGAATCAACTTTATTGGATTTAATGCAAGAATGCCTGGATCTTTATAAATAGAAAAATGATTGCCGTAGATGATCAAAGCGGCAAGTTCGTTATGTTCTTCTTAGCTTCCACAAGCTTACCAGCGAGTTCTTCGACACTACCAATCGGAGCAGATGGGGTTCCTAGTTTGATGATAGCTGGTTTCATTGGAAAGAAGTTGTTCACAGCGCGGCCGACGCCAGTCAGGCTACGAATGACCGAAACGACTTTTTGAGTCAAAGAAGGTGCTGTTGATTCTGCTGCAGCGTTCCCACGATATCGTAAGAATAACGCATAACCAAGTCCAATTGCTGTAACGGCTGCTAAACCTAAAATGACTTTTGTTGATGACGAATCTACACGCAATGCCATAGAGCCTCCAAATTTTCGTTCGAGAATATGGAAACAGCTATTAGTGCCAGATTTAATTAATAAAAAAAATATTACTTATTCTCTGACCCAATAGGCCGTATGATACGGCTTATTTGTCTCAGTATTAATCTTCAGAGCACCTTTTAGAGCATCGTCAACAGAACTAACTTCGATCGGAATTATTCCACTAAAATCTGGATTCACGCCATTGATCCAGTCATCTTTTTTGATCATGCATTGCACAAGACTGTTAGCTTCATCGCTATTGGCAATTTGTACACCCACGAGAACCAACTTTATTGGATTTAATGCAAGAATGCCTGGGTCTTGATAAATAAAAAAATGATAACCGTAGATGATCAAAGTGCCAAGTTCGTTATGCTGCTTCTTAACTTCCGCAAGCATCTCAGCGAGTTCTTCGACACTACCAATTGGATCAGACAGGCTCCCCATCAAAACGACAGGTAGTTCGGCTGCTTTCATTGGAAAGAAGTTGTTCACAGCGCGGCCGACGCCAGGCAGACTACGAAGGATCGAAACGCCTTTTTGAGCCAAAGAAGGTGCTGTTGATTGTGCCGCGGCGTTCCCACGATATCGTAAGAATAACGCAGTACCAAGTCCAATTGCTGCGACGGCTGCTAAACCTAAAACTGTTTTTGATGATGACGAATCTACACGGAATGCCATAGTGCCTCCAAATTTTCGCACGAGAATATGGAAACAGCTGATTAGCTGCCAGATTTAATTATTTATGCCGGTTTGGATCATGGCATTGATGACTCTTTGAGAGACGCCAGACTTTTTCAAGTCGACGATATCAGCTGAGCTTAAGTAAAAAACGCTTTTCGTGTCATTGATTTGCTTCATGATCATGTCGTCGCTAAGTCCCGCGCGAGACATTTTTTTGATGTCATCGGTTGAGAGCTGCTCGCCATTGTCGATCTTTTTCACTGTTCCGAGGAGACTGTTTCTCAAAGGAGCTGCGATCGGAGGCATCGAATGAAGTGATTGGCTTTTGCATTGCCTGCGCAAGAAAGAGCGGCTGTAAAAGTTAAGCTGATCAAGATGAGGAATATAAGATTTTTTTGCATTCTATCTTTCTACAAAATATTAGCTGCAATGAGCAAGGGTATTAAATATTTTTCCTCACTGCGGAGAGTCCCGCAGCCAGTGTGGCCAGTAACATCACGCCAGCAGCGAAAAGATAATACTGACGGGGAATCGAGCCGTCAGGTACCGCTCGAGGCCAAGGCCTGTCAAAGCAGCGATCGATCCGATCGCTTGGCTGACTCCCAACACTTCTCCTTGGTCAGCCATGGAGGCTTGGTTGGAGATTCCGACAAAAAGATAAGTCCATGTCAAAGCAGCGGCGATGTTGGTGATGACGAAAGCAGCAATAAAAAAAGAAGGAGTAGGCAAAGCGCCGGCAAAAGCTAAAAAGCAAGCAAGAAGGAGCAGAAGCCGGTAAAGGACGCGAGGAATTAAATAGAGGAGCATAGCGGCTTAAAAGCCAATTGGTGCCAGACCATAAGAAGCCTAAGAGAGTTAAGAAAATGAAGATCGATTGATTTGAAAAATCAAATTGGTTTGTTAAATGCTGCGGGAGATACTGTAATGAGGGAACCCAGGTCATCATGAAGAAAAAAAACACGCATAGAGAAGGTTGAACTGACGGGAGTCGAAAAGCCGTTCGATGGCTTTGATGATTTTCCAGAAGCCAAAGGGCTCGGAGTGTTTGAACTTTCCGAGTCTCTTGAAAGAAAATCAAGAGGAGGGTGATGTTAAGTAGTCCTAAAATTGCAGAGATCCAAAAGGGAAAGCTAGGTGAGAATCTGAGCGAATAAATCTCCTGAGACAATCGCGCAAATATAGCTGATTCCTCCGACTGCTGCCAGCAAACTGAAATTATGGATTTTATGTTTTTGGGTGTGTGGACATGTCGGCAAAGAAGCAAGACAAAGGGTTAAATTTCCGGCGAAAAATCCTGCTAAGAGTCTTCCGATCAAGACCCATGAAAAACCTCCCCAATGAAAGGCCGATCCCATGATGGCGTTTCCGACGATCGTTCCTCCAATCGAGATGAGAAATGTTTTTTTTCGGCCAATCCTATCGGAAAGAGCTCCGAAAATACGGGGCGCCGAGCGATTGGGCCAAGGGGAAAATCAAGATGGCAAAAACAGCGAGGATGGGACGTTCGGTCTGAGAAATAGGAATGTGCGACATCTTGACCTAAGACTAATGGTCCAAATAGAAGAAAGACGATGGCAAATCCGAAATGGTCGATGAAATAGGTGAGAAGGACGGGAATGATACTTCGGCGAAGCTGCATTCTCTATGCATAGCAGCTTCTTTACCTATGTAAATAAAAAATCGGCATTTGAGCACCGCCCAAATGCCGATTTTTCTACTCGTAGCTTATCTTCTTGCCATTTCTTTTTGGGCAAGGACGAGGCTCTTCTCTAAAACGGTAGCCGACGCCGCGGACGGTCTCGATCCAATCAAATCCGGGTCCGAGTTTCTTTCTGAGGAAGCAATATGCACATCGATATTGCGGTCGACGATGAACGCATCGTCATTATGGATATCATCCAAGAGTTGGTTGCGGGTCAAAACTTTGCCGCGATTGGAGAGAAGTCTTTTAAGAATGCCGAATTCGGAAAGAGTAATTGCGATGATCTTATCTAACCTGCGCAAAAGATAGCTGTCGACTTCGAGGGTAAAGTCACCAAAGGAGAGGACTTTAGGTGTCTTTTCTGCTTCTTTCCCCCGGCGAAGAACAGCCTTGATGCGAGAGAAAAGGACTTTGGGAGAAAAAGGTTTAGCAACATAGTCATCTGCTCCGAGCTCTAACCCTAAGATCACATCGATTTCATCTCCTTTTGCAGAAAGAACAATGACGGGGATGTTTTTGAGCTCTGGGTTGCTTTTCATTTTTCGGCAGATGTCAAAGCCGTTTTGCCCTGGGAGCATGATATCTAAAATAACGAGATCAGGTTTTTCACGTTCAATGGCTCGATAACCGTTCAGACCGTCAACCTCTACATGCATTTTGTAGCCTGAAAGCTCGGCCTGAAGCTTGATGAGAGCTGCAATATCCTCTTCATCTTCGATGAGTAAAATGCGTTTCTTGTGGGTCATTGGTATTCCTCCGAAAGGGGAGAATTTAAGCAGGTGTATAAAAAAAATTCACTCTTTTTTTTCAAATCTCGAAAACATAATTGACCAAAGCAACTTCTGGAACAGTGTGACCGAGGAATGTTTTTCCTAACAGACGGAACTTTTCCGGATCATCAGAAACCAAAAATTGGGTGACAGGCTCTGTCAGATCAGGATTGATCAGCTGTTTTTCTTCCAGGAGCTGTTTGAGTGAAGCAGCACAAAATAGTGCAGGATCGATGACTTGGACATTAGGGCCGACGGTCTGCTGAATTTGTTTTAAGAGCAGAGGAAAATGGGTGCATCCTAAAATAATCGTGTCGATATCTTTATTTTTTAGAGAGTGGAGATATTCAAAAGTCGCCATGGCAGTGATGGGATGGTCGATGTAGCCTTCTTCAACAAGATGGACAAGCAATTGACACGCAATTCGGAGAAATCTCAGCATTGGGGAGTATTTTTTGGATTGCATTTTGATAAGCTCCTGAGGCAATCGTTCCGCGGGTACCTAAGATGGCAATCTTCCCTCGTTTCGAAATCTGCGCGACTTGTTCAATCATCGGTGTTGTGACGCCGATCACAGGAATCTCGAACTTTTGTTGCAGCTCTTCCAAAGCAAAAGAACAGGCAGTATGGCAAGCCACAACTAAAACTTTGATGCCTTGTTGGATTAAGAATGAGGCGTTTTCTAGGGAATATCTTTGGATAGTTTCGCGGCTTTTTGTTCCATACGGAAGACGGGCTGTATCTCCGAAATAAATGATGTTTTCATGTGGAAGAAGAGACTGGATGGCTTTCATCACAGTGAGTCCGCCGAATCCTGAATCAAAAATTCCGATGCTGGCGGTAGGGTCAGTGCTCATTAGACCTCTTGCGTAATTAAGGTTCTGTCGATTTTCGAGTTCTTTTGAACCGATTTTCGATCCGTTGAATGGGGGTAATATTAATGTCAATATTACCCCCATTCAACGGATCGAAAATCGGTCAAAATAATCTCGAAAATCGACGAACCCTTAGTTACGCAAGAGGTCATGAGGGATCGTGAGTTCTTGTCCGATGACAATTTTATCTGAAGTCAGCTGATTGCTTTTTCTCAAAGCTTCAGCCGTTGTTTGATATTTGCGTGCGATTTTTTCTAGTGAATCGCCGGGTTTGACTTGGTATGTGCTTTCAGAAGAGGAAGTTTCAGGAGCGGAATAGGTTTTAGACATTTGCGACAGTGTCGAGCGCAGCTTGCTCACTTCGCCAAGTTTGCGGTCGATCTCTTGGATTTGATCTCGATAATGGGAAAGAGAAGTGGTGGTTTGGTTAGCGTAAGACATAAGCGATTTGAGATCGCCGTTCATCTTATCAATTGTTTTTTCTAGAAGTGCGATTTTGCGCTGCAAAGAGGCGACGTCTCCTTTGGGAGAAGCGGCAGCCATTTCGCGGCTCTCGAATTTTTCTTCCAACAGCTTTAACTCAACTTCAGTGCCGTGCAGGGAATGTCTGAGATCGGCAATTTCCGTTTTCATCTCTTCATAGATATGATCGTTGTTGCCGCGAAGAGCGGTGAGAGCTGAAGTGCACCCCCAAATGAGGGGGGTGCATAGAAAAATGAGAACAACTTTTTTGTTCATTATTTTCCGTGAACGCGAAAGTGAGCGCGGCGGTTTTTCAGACCACGCATCGGGGTTATGTGCTGGGTCAAACGGTTTCTCTTTTCCGAAAGAGATCGTGTGAACTTGATCCGGATTGACTCCTTCTTTGACGAGGAGTGAACGGACGAAGTTAGAGCGCTTTGTTCCTAATGAAAGGTTATAAGCTTCTGGACCGCGCTCATCGCAATATCCTTCGACGATCACATTGATGTTAGGATGCGATTTCATATAGGCTGCTATGCGGCGGACTGATGCTAAGTATTCTTTTCCTTGCACTGTGTGTTCATCGGTATTGAAGAATATAGGAGTGAAAATAGAAGCTTGCAAGCCTGTAGGATCGCCAAATTCATCAACAGAGGGCATTCCTGCTTCACCGAGATCGCGGCTTGGCTGGCGGACCGACCTGTCAGCGAATTGAGTTTTCAGGTCGTCTTCGTTCAGAGGAATAAATTCTTCATCAACTGGACCTGCGAGACCGTCGCCTTTTTTGGAGTTAGCATCCCAAAGCGCAGAAGAGTTTTGTTCGTTATACCTATATCCGGCGCCAGTTTGGTTATCGTCCCAAATGTTGCCAGATCTACTTTGACATCCTGTGGCTAGAAGTGCGCAAACGCTCAAAAAGCACACTTTTAAGACCTTCGATTTTTTCATATTCGTATCCTTGTTTAATTAACGTGTTCCCCATGCCGGGTAATGTTTTATGCCTGCACCTTGAGAAATCTTCACCACGTCAGGCTGGTTTAAATTCACAATGTATAATTCTGATATATGGCCATCTGTCGAGTTAAAGACGAGATGTTTGCTGTCGGGAGCCCAGGAAGGGTTTTCTTTATTTCCTGTTCCATCAGTCAGCTGCCACTCTTCTTTGCGCTCGAAGTCGTAAATCCAAATCTGCCTTGTTCCCTTTGTTTTAGCACTGTACGCTAATTTCTTTCCATCAGGAGACCAGGACGGACATGAATTTTCATGATTTTGTTTTGTGATCAGAACTGGAGTTGGACGCTTCGATGTAAAAGTGGCAGGGATGACGTAAATCCTTGGGGCTCCGTCTTTATCAGACACAAAAGCGATCTTTGACCCATCCGGACTGAAGGTCGGAGAAGCTTGAGTCGAGCGGGGGTAAGAAAAAAGTTGAACCGGTTTTCCTGCCTCGCCCTTTTCAGGATGAAACTCTTGTAAAAAGAGATCTGTCCTGCCATCGATCTTTCCAGAGGCATCGCAAATAAAAGCGACTTTATCCCGTTTTGGAGAGATCGCCGGCAAGAGTTGATTGCCGCGTAAATCGATCAGCCGTTTACCGACGCCTTCATTAAAGGAGGCGATAAAAACCTTCGGCTGTCCCATTTTATATGAGACATACAGAAACTTGTCATTAGCATATATAGAGCTAGAAGGGATAAAGACAGGCGTGATGGAATAATTTCCCTCGCGCGTCAACTGTTTAGGATTTCCGCCGTCCCAATCGCAAGACCAGATTTCAGAGCCCCATTTTTCATTGCTGCGTTGTTTAGCAGCGTAAAGAATACGGGTGTTTGCAACGCCAGTCTGACCATAAAGTGTTTTATAAATCGCATCGGCTAGGCGATGGACTTGGACTCTGTCTCTTCCAAGAACTCCGGAAAGGGTCATCGCAGGAAATTGTTTGAGAGAGCCGGTTTTAGGAGAAAAAACTGAAAAAGAAAGCGATTTATTTTGGATCTCTCCTTTAAGGACATGCACGGCTCCCCAACTCTTCCACATTGCAGCATTAAATCGTTGAGTAGAGGTGGGTTGAGATAAGGTTTGTTCGCCGGCAGTATTCATGGGCAGAATTTTTGTCGATCCATTATGGCTAAAGTCAAAATTGAGGACTGATTCTAGTTGGGTGAGATAATCAGAACCGAGTGAACTATCCGAACTGAGCTTTCCAATGTAGACAGGTTCTAACGGGCTTGTGGTGCTCAAATAGATGCGGATTTCTTCTTGTGAAGCTTCCGCTGCACTCGCAGCACCGATGAGTAAAAGGGATAAGCACAGGATTTTAAATTTCATTGCAAAATGTAAACGTAAAAGTTTTTTCTTTATCTAATATCAACGGAAACCTCAAGAGCGGCAGATGTTTTTCAAGATAAGCTTTATTTTTGTGGCTCTCAGCTTGTAAAACACTTAAGCGCGCTACGGTCCCGTCTTTTTTTATAGTCATTTGGATCTTAACCTCACCGAATTCAGGAAGATTCAAGGAAGTATGAAGAAAGGAGGCTAAAGTCTCCTCCTCAGTTCCTTCATCGTCTTCACCAAAATCCGGAAAAGGAATTTGGGATGATCCCTTTACTTTAGGTACGTCCAATTTTGACTGCGGCTTAGAATATACTTTGTCATCAATTTTTGCGAGAGCTTCATCAATTTCTTTCCAAACTTTATCCGGAGCTTTAGGAGTTTTTTTAGGTTTGCCTTTCTCGACCATGGCCGGTTTTTTTTGTTGGATCGGTTTAGATTTTGCAGGAGATGGTTTTGCAGCGGCGGTGGTTTTTTTTGGGGGGACCGCCTCTTTTTTGGGAGCTTCTTTTTTCGTGACTATAGGTTTAGCGGCAGCAAGGGACGATCCTCCACCTTTGCGGGGTGCAGCTGCAGTCGCGGTTCTAGTATTGGGCTGGATGGTGCGGACGGCGATATGTTTTTTGGGAGTGATCGGCTTTTTGACGGGAGAAAAACAGAACAGAAAGATCACTAGAAGGTGAACTGAAGTGACAACTAGAGCAATTTTCTTTTGCATTGAGTCAACTTGGTTTCAATATGACATCAACTTGTTCGAATCCTGCCGTTTCAACGGCATTTTTTACATTTTGATAGGTGCCAAAGCAGGCGCTTTTGTCTTGAAAGAGCTGTGGGATGCGATGGTTTCCCTGTTTGCGGGCTTGTTTTAATAGATCAGTCAGTTGCTCTGCTGTCACGCATTTTCCATGGAACCAGATCGTGTTATCGGGATGGACATGGATCGAAAGAGAACTATTTTCAGAATTGGCAGATTGTTTATTCGGAGTTGCGGCCGCACTGGCGAGCTCGACACGATCGAGCTCTAACATTGGAGCAATCAAGATAAAGGTGATGAGCATCACAAAAACGACGTCGATCAGCGGCGTCAAATTGATTGTGGCTTCTTCTTGTTCTGCAGGGACGGTGCGTTTTCTTCTCATTCGACTTTTCGGTATTGAAGTTCAATGTTGGAAAGCAGCAGGGTCAAAAAATCATCCATGTCGGATGCATAGTTGCGGACGGCGTTTTTCAGGTAGTTGTAAGAGATCAGGGCCGGGATGGCGATGATTAATCCCATCACGGTCGTTACAAGAGCAGTTGAGAGGCCTCCCAAAATGGAACTATTGGTGCCAATGGCACCGCCGTTTTGCATGCCTGAGAGCGTCATCAAAATCCCCCAGACTGTTCCGAGCAGCCCCACAAAAGGAGCCAGGGTGACAATGGTGGATAAAACGTATAAGTTTTTTTCCAATTTTTTATTCTGAACAGAGATCGTTGCAAGGACATGAGATTCTAAAAGATCCAAGTCCGTCGGACTCAAATACACAGGCGCTTTTGCTCCGGCATTTTGAGAAATGAAGTAGTGGTTCTTATTAAGTACTTCGATGGTTTTCTGTTTCACGGAGCTATAGATGTCGGCAAAAGGATGAGGGATTGTTGGAGAGCGAGCTTGAGGAAGCTGAGATAAGTCCAAAGTGAGCACAGGATTTTTACATTCTGTGACAGCTTTTTGGAAAGCCGTTGAGAGTTGATGGACTTGGCGCATGATCCATGTTTTATAAAGGAGAACAAGCCAGCAGATCATTGAGATCGCAATCAATCCCAGGATGATGAGTTTTCCAAAGAAATCCGATTGCGTATAAGAGATGACAAATGCGTTGAGTGAACCTAAGAGTGGAGACATAATAAACCTCGTGGAGGGAATAACGTTATTGTATAAGTCTTGAAATTCAAGTTCAATTCAATTAAAAGTTTATGAATGAAGTTCATCGATTCCCACGCGCATCTCACAGTTCCAACGGTTGTCGATCATGTCGAAGAGATTTTGGAAAGAGCTCAGCAAAAACACGTTAAAGCTATCGTCAATATCTGCACAGGTTTTTCCAGTCTTGAAAAAGGGATCCATTTAGCCGAGCGGCACAATTGGATTTTCAATGCTGCGGCCACAACTCCTCACGATGTTGAAAAAGAAGGCGAGCTTTTTTTTCCTGAAGTTGAGAAAAAAGCGCGGGAAGGCAAACTTGTGGCGATCGGTGAAACGGGTCTTGACTATCATTATCAACACTCGCCGATCTTTAGCCAGAAAGCCTATCTTGTCAGATACTTTGCCCTGGCGGTAGCTGCCAAGCTTCCGATTATTTTTCATTGCCGCGATGCGTTTAAGGATCTATTCGAACTATCAGACCATCATTATCAAGGCCGGCCGGCTGTTTTACATTGTTTCACGGGAACATTAGAAGAAGCTAAAGCGTGTCTTGAAAGGGGCTGGATGATCTCGATCAGCGGGATCATCACCTTTAAGAAATCAACTCTGCTCAAAGAAGTGGCAGCCTATGTTCCATTAGACCAGCTTTTCATTGAGACAGACACCCCTTATCTAGCTCCGGAATCTAAACGGGGAAGGAGCAATGAGCCGAGTTATATTGATGAGACAGCCAAGGTTTTAGCCGATGTCAAAGGGCTTTCTATCGAACAAGTGGCAGAAGCGACTTCAAGAAACGCTTCCCAATTTTTTTCTTTTCCAAAACGTTTCTTGAGTGTTTAATAGCTGGATATGACTTCTCAAGTAATTCCTAGAGCATTTATTTGGAGACGGCTCCATTCATTGATGGGTTTTTGGCTTGTCCTATTTTTAATCAACCATTTGCTGGCCAATTCGCAAGCCGCGCTTTTACTTGGCGACAATGCCCGAGGTTTTGTCAATAGTGTGAATGCAATTCATAATCTCCCGTATCTTCCCGTCATCGCAATCTTTTTGCTTGGGTTTCCATTTGCAATTCATGGCGTATTAGGCGTGAAGTATTTGTTCACCAGCAAATCGAATTCTGGTGGATCCGATGGCACAAAACCTGCGATGAAGTATGGACGCAATCGCGCCTACACTTGGCAAAGGCTGAGCTCATGGGTCTTATTAGTGGGTATCATTCTACATGTAGCGCAATTTCGCTTCATCGACTTTCCAGATTCGATCAATCAAGGTGAGAACTCTTACTTTTTTATTCCAGTGACTGTCGATAAAGGACTTTATACAGTTGCAGCTCGGCTTGGCGTTAAACTTTATAGCTCCGACCAGGTTACTGCGGAAAGAAAAGATTTTGAAGACCGGTATGAAGAGCAAACATTAGTGGATGCTTCCAAAACATTTGAAGACAGCGATGTCTATGACCATCAACAACAAGTGATCTTGACGTCGGCCCAAGCTTATGAGCAAAAACTGCAGTGGCTGCAAGTTTTAGAAAAACAAAAAGTCAATGATCATCAAGTAGTCGCAGTGGCCAAAGATTTTGGAACCGCTTCTGTTTTAGGTGTCCGTGATACGTTTAAAAGTCCTCTCTACGTCGGGCTCTATACGATTTTTGTGCTAGCTGCTTGCTTTCATGGATTTAATGGTCTTTGGACTTTTTGCATCACGTGGGGAGTCGTTCTTAAAGTTGCTGCACAGCAGAGAATTCTCCGCTGGGCATGGGCGCTGATGATCCTCGTTACATTTTTAGGCCTTGCTGCAATCTGGGGCACTTACTGGCTGAACCTGAAGGCATAAAATATGAAAAGTACAAAGGAAGTTATTGTCGTTGGTGGAGGCTTAGCAGGTCTTGCTGCAGCGATGAAGCTTGCTGAAAATGGTTGCAAGATCAAGATCGTCTCCGTTACCAAAGTTAAACGGTCTCACTCGGTCTGCGCACAAGGCGGTATCAATGCTGCGATCAATCTCAAAGGAGAAGACGACTCCCCTTATATCCACGCTTATGACACGATTAAAGGAGGAGACTTCCTCGGCGATCAGCCTCCTATTCTAGAAATGTGTCTTGCTGCTCCCGGGATCATCCGACTGATGGACCGGTTAGGCTGTCCTTTTAACCGGACTCCGGAAGGCACCTTGGATTTTCGCCGTTTCGGAGGCACCCTATATAATAGGACAGCGTTCTGCGGGGCTTCTACGGGGCAGCAGCTGCTTTATGCTTTAGATGAACAGGTCAGGCGGTATGAAGTCTCCGGCCAAGTCGAAAAGTTTGAGAATCATGAGTTCATGCGGCTTGTCATAGACGAAAACGGGGCTGCCCGCGGCATTGTCTACATGGACCTGATCAACATGAAGCTCGATGTCATGAAGGCCGATGCTGTCATTTTTGGCACCGGCGGGCCGGGCCTAATCTTTAAAAAATCGACCAATTCCACGTTTTGCACAGGAGCTTCTAACGGCCGCTTATTTATGCAAGGGATGGAATATGCCAATGGAGAATTCATCCAAATCCATCCAACGGCAATTCCCGGTGAAGACAAGCTCCGTTTAATGTCAGAATCTCTCCGAGGAGAAGGCGGAAGAATCTGGGTCTACGGCGATTCGTCTAAAACAATCACCAACTCAGAGGGGAAGTCAATTCCCTGCGGTAAAACCGGCGAGCCGTGGTATTTTTTAGAAGAACTCTATCCCGGCTATGGAAATCTCGTTGCCCGCGATGTTGCATCGAGAGAAATTCTACGGGTTTGCGAGCTTGGCCTTGGCATCGATGGAAAGCCGCAAGTCTATCTAGATATGACTCATCTTCCAGCTAAAATTCTCCATAAAGTCGAGTCGGTTCTAGATATCTATCGTAAATTTACCGGGGAAGATCCAAGCAAAGTCCCCATGAGAATTTACCCGGCTGTTCACTATTCAATGGGCGGGGCTTGGGTTGACTGGCCGGCAAGCGATGATCCTGACCGGATGAGCCGTTTCCGCCAAATGACAAACATTCCGGGCTGCTTCAATGTCGGAGAATCCGAGTTCCAATACCATGGTGCGAATCGGCTGGGTGCGAATTCGTTAGTGTCATGTATTTTTGGAGGATTGGTCGCCGGCATTGAAGTCCCGCGATATTTAGAAACACTGACAACGAGCGTTTCGGCTTTACCCTTTAAGATTTTCTCAGATTCCATGGCTCAGGAAGAATCTTTTAAGCACGACCTGATGACCCGCGATGGCCCTGAAAATGTGCACAAGCTTCATGATGAGATGGCCGATTGGATGGTCCGGAATGTCACTGTAAAAAGAAATAACGTCGATCTTCAAAAAACGATCGATAAATTGAAAGAAATTCGTGAACGGTATGACCATATTTCTCTGGATGACAAGGGTCATTTGATGAACCAAACTTATGCATTTGCGAATCAATTCAGAGCCATGTTAGAACTGGCTTTAGCGATGACAAAAAGTGCCTTGGTTCGAAATGAGTCCCGCGGCGCCCACTTCAAACCCGAATATCCGAAACGGGACGATAAGAATTGGCTAAAAACGACGATCGCTACCTATAGAAAGGACGAGCCGGAGATCACCTTTAAAAAGGTCGATATCTCCTACTTAGAGCCGTTTGAAAGAGATTATGTGAGTGCGAAAAAAATTAAACCGACCCTTAAAAACATCCCCGACAATATACAGCTGCCCATATGACTGAAAAATTTGTCTTAAAAATCTACCGCGGCATTCCTGAGAAACAATACTGGGAAGAGTTTGAACTCGAAGTAAAGCCGTTTTACAACATCATCTCCGCTTTGATGGATGTCCAAAAATCTCCCATCAACCGTAAGGGCCAAAAAGTTGAGCCGATTGCGTGGGAACAAGGATGTTTAGAGGAAGTCTGCGGCTCATGTTCCATGCTCATCAATGGAAAACCCCGTCAAGCTTGCACTGCTCTGATCCAAAATCTGATCGATGAATCGAAAAGCCGTACAGTGACGATTGCCCCGATGTCGAAGTTCCCTCTTGTTCGAGATCTGGTGATCAATCGCGACTCGATGTTCGAGCATCTCAAAAGAATCCGCGGCTGGGTCGAAGTCGATGGCTCTTTTGAACGCGGCTTCGGACCTAAGCAAGATCCTAAAATCCAAGAAGCCCGCTATGTCCTTTCAACTTGTATGACCTGCGGCTGCTGCGTCGAAGCATGTCCCCAAGTCAACAAGAACTCCAAGTTCATGGGTCCCGCTGTGATCTCCCAAGTCCGGCTTTTCAATACCCATCCTACCGGTAAGATGCAAGCGCCTGAAAGACTCCGCGTTCTCATGGACGAGGGCGGCATCAGTGATTGCGGCAATGCCCAAAACTGCGCCAAAGTCTGTCCAAAAAACATCCCGCTCACCGAATCGATTGCTGTCATGGGACGCGAAGTCTCCAAGCAAGCGCTTCACGATCTCATCAGCCTTCCTGATGCCTATTTAGACAATTAGGCATGACAATTCATCAAGTCGAACTCAACTGGATCCACCACCTGCAAAAGGCCCTTCGCAGTCCACTTACCGATACTTTTTTTATCTATTGGGACTATGTTGATTCTGCTTGGTTTATCCTTATCTTCGTCGCAACAATCATGTATTTCTTCAACCGAAAAGAGGGGATTTCACTTTTATTTATTTTTATCATCAGCGGCATCGTGAATGTGCTTTTGAAAAAGTATTTTGAAATCCCAAGGCCCTGCCATATCGATCCCTCGGTCGGCATTATCTGTTATCAGTCTTTTGCTTTTCCCAGCGGGGCTGCGCAAACTGCCGCCATCATCGTAGGGATTGCGTATGCAAAATGCCGACAAAATATCACCAAAATCATCGCGGGATTATTTGCTTTATTTCTCTGCTTTTCTCGGGTCTATCTCGGATTGCACTACTTCACTGATATTTTGGCAGGAATCGTCGTTGGCATCGGCCTGGTCATACTCTATCTAAAGCTTTTTCCTTTGCTAGAGAAGCATTGGACCAAATTTGCCTTCGGTCTTTCCGTTTTGTGTCTAGCTTTGGGAGGTATGAAGATGTTACCTCAGGCAGCGATGATACTAGGGATTGGAGTGGGATTATGGCTTGGAAAGAATAATACACTTTCTCATTCAAAACAAATTCGGATACTGACGCTTTTTGTTGTCATTATTGGCTCTTCAGGGCTTCTTTATCTGGGCGAGACTTTCCCGTATATAAAACCGCTGGCAACTCTTTTTGCGGGATTTTGGTTCACCTATCTAGGAAGTTATTTAATTTCTGCTTGCTGCAATCAACCCAGGGTTCTATGATTTCATACTAAAAGATTTAGTATGAACATAAACATAGTCGAAAATTATCACCGCCTAAGAGCTGAAGTCACGACGAACTGGAAGACAGGCGTGGTGATGATCGGTGTGGCTGTTGTTGTCGGACAAGTCTATGGAAAAGTGGCTGTGGCAGGTGTTGTCCTGATCACTATCTCGAACTATCAAATTGTCGGACGGCAGATCAAGGTGATCTCCTGGATGAGCTTAAGGAAATTTCTCATTGTGATCGTCATGGTGGGGAACAACCATTATTTCAATGTGATCAATCCGCAGCTCATGGGCAACCTCGCCGTGGCCTTGGTGCTCATCGATAATTTTCAAGTCTCGAGCATCAATCTGGATCTTTCCGACCAAAACAAAGTGATGAAGCAAAATGAAGCCAAGCTGGAAGAAGTTAGGACGAAATTAGAAAAGACTATGCAGTCTTTACGCGCATTTCGTCAGACTGTTGCTGAGGTTGAAGCTGCGAAAGCTGCAAATACTGCCAAAGCTAAGGAGCTGAGTGTGACCGTTCAGTCGAATCTCGTGACTGATCTGGAAAATGTCAATACTCTCATTGAGGAGCTCAGGAAATTAGGAGACTTAGATGACCTCATTGCGCATGAAAAAAGCTTGAGAGAGAGTATAAACTCCATGCTGACTAGTTATAGCGGGATTTGTGAGCAACTAAAGCCGTTAGTGCCAAAACTGGATAAAATTGGAACTTCGATTGATGCGACAACTTCCAGGCTCGAAGCAACGGTCCAGCTTTCATCTCAACAAATTATAGATTTAACAAGAGTCTTAGAAGCGTTTGAAACTTATAAGAGGGCAAGTGTATGAGTACAGCAAGTCGTGTCAGTCAAAGTCCCCCGCAGGACACCGTCTCAGGAGGTTTGTTCAGCACCGCGTTGGCAATGTCTGCCATTCCAGGCTTTTTGGAGGAAGTCGCTTCTGCACCGACCACTGAAAAGCAGTCTTTATGGCAAAGAGTCATGGACACTGTTTTAGGTTTTTCTTTTGGATCATTGGCAATGAGTTCTGCTCCGGCTTTTGTCACAGCATCGAGTGTTGCATTGCTTGGAGAAAAGATATTCGATACGCTCGATGTCCTTTTCACGATGGCTCAAAAAGTGAAAGAGTCTGGAATATCCATTGAAAAACAGGAAGAAATCATCAAAAAATTTGGTCCTATATTGGAAATTACTGATGAAACACTTAAGCAGCTCATAGATGTCGCCAAAGAAAAAAAGGTGCAGTGGGAAACCAGCAATCACAGATTAGAAGATTTGGAAAAAAATTCCCATGACCATGCTGATTTACTAGCCATTGTCAGCCAGCGCATCACCTTCTTACAGGCCGTTTTACCAGAGCTCATCTCAACAAATAAAATTACCGTTTTGAGAGAGCGCGCGCTTGCATCACGCGCCACTCTGGTTAAGAAAATTGCTCAAGAAGAAAAAGAAGCAACGGAACTGATGGAAGAGCTTACCGAGCTGACGCAAAGTGTTGGAGAGATGGTGACAAAATTAGAGCATTTCGAAGCCAAGGCTGCGGAATCAGTAGATACCAAAGGAGTTCTGATCGCAGGTCTTCAGGGAGATGTCGAATCGCTTCTTGCGCAGCAAGTTTTAGCAGCAAAAACCTTAAGCGGGCCATTCGATGTACGCTTTGTTTACTAATGATTCTGCTGCCGCTGCTCGCCGTTTGGTTGGAGAAAGAGCGGGCATTCTTGGGGATAATACGCAAAGTATTGATGCTGTCGCAAGTGAGGCAGAGCATTTAAGAAAATGTTTTGAGACACTCGAAAAATCCAATTCTACGATTGTTGCAATTCTAGTTAGCCAAGAACAGGAAAAATTAAGCGAGCAACAAATAGCAGAGATGCTCAGGAATCTTAGTGCGGTCATGACGGCAGATGTCCCTAAACTCACCACAGATCTTCAGCAGGTTTGTCAAAATACATCAGTCCTTAGGGAGCTAGTTCAGAAAATGAGAGATTTGAAAGTTAAGTGTGAAGCCGCCATAAAAAGACTTGAGAGCGTCTCAGCCCTGGATCAAAAAAGCAATCAAGGTCTTACTGTACTTCGAGGGAAGGCAGGGAAGGCTATCCAAGCGGGACTACCACAGACGTGCCATGATGGGTTATTTCTTGTGTAGTAAGTTCATTGGCAGAAATCTCTTTGGCTCCTAACTGATTTGTCAGGCTCTTTTTCAATCCTTCAATCCAGATCTCTCGGTCTTCAAGATGATCTGATAAACAGCAGACAAATTCTTCATGCGACCGGCCTTCACGGTAATTGGGAGTTTTTGCCGGATGTTTCAAAAGGTTCATTCTTGCTGGATCAAAGTCCCACAAAAAAGAGGTGTGGACCAGCCAGCGGTCTTTTTTGATGTAGAGGGCGTTGCCGCCGCATTTCTTTTCGCCGATCACAAAATCATTCTCTCTGAGCTTAAGTCCGTTCGTAGCAGGAGCAAGGACTGATTCTGCCCAGCGTAAAATGGGCTCTGGATAAGCTGGAAACTCATGGTCTGCTTTATTGCAGATAAAGGTCACAAAGACGGTATTTTCATCGACAATGACGGTTCCTCCGCCGCTAAATCGGCGTAGAATCGGGATCGAATCGGAAGCTGGTCAAGATGGACTAAAGCGTCGGCTTTACCTGAGATACCCATGACAATGGCAGGTGTCGATCCAGTATTGATCAGGCAGAAATTCCGGTCATCTTCTCTCAGCAGCTGTTCTTCTAGAGAAGCTGATCATAGATGGAGGTGCTTTGGAGATGTATACACAAAAAACTTGAAGAATCGGTTTTTGACTGTGTCGGGTTTGTCTCATAATTTTTGCTCTCACTCCGTCTTGCCCGTCGGCAATGGTCGCTCGTTCCGAACAAAAATTCTGAGAACCCTCTTTGTCAAATTTCCGATTCTTCGAGTTGTTTGTGTATAGAATGTTCATGTCGAGACGATTTTATTTCCCGTTTTCTTGGCTTCACTCGTTGCCCGCTTTACACCTTCTAAGAGCCGGTCAAATATCTTCGTCTGCCGAACCTGGAACTGATTTATCCAAACTGATGAGTCCAATCGAAACTGAAAGAGGGATGCTAAAAGAGGTGCGCAGGACTTCCATTCGGATGGTCTCAGCGATGATCTCCGCTGCGCGGTTCGATGTCCGAGGCAGCATGAGAATGAATTTTCCAGGACCTTGAGGTATCAGAATGTCATTCTTGCGGAGGTTTTCTTGGAGTACTTTTTCCAAGTGCTCTTGAGCTTTGTCACTTTTTGCTGCTGGGATTTTTTTAAAATCATCGAGCTCGATCATCAGCAAACTGACGTTTGTCGAGGTTTTGCGGGCTTTTGCAATCTCTTTAATGGCTTGGTCGCTTAAGAATTCTCGCGAAGTTAGCGGCGCAGAAGATCTCATCTTAGACGTGCTGCGCTGCGCAATCTGTGAGATTTTCTTAGGACGGTCTTGGTTCTTAAAGGCGACCGCAATCCTTTGTTCGATCTCATCTTTGTCTAAAGGTTCATTGATAAAATCGGTGATGCCAGAGTTCAGAGCTATTTGCGCAAAGCTTTTCTTGATGTTGCTGGTGATCAGTAAAATCGGCGTGTCTTTAAACACAGCCCCGCGGAGTTTTTCTGCTGTCTCAATGCTGTGTCCTTGTTTGATCTTTGCGTCGAGAATGATCAGATCAACATGTGCTGTTTTTAATAGCTCCAGAGCTTCTTTCACATCAGATCTTTCGATCAGATGAAAAGAATCTTTCAAGAATCTTTTGAGAGCTGCGAGCTTTGAGATGTCCTCGCTAACAACTAGGGCAACTGGTAGATCCATCTTCCTCACTATAAAGATTTTTATTACGCAGCGCAACCATCAGAACTTGGATATCAGCGGGGGTGATGCCGCCAGACCGCATCGCTTGGCCGACATTGCGGGGTTTGATTTTATCTAATTTTTCTCTAGCTTCGCGGCTTAAGCCAGCGATTTGTAAGAAGTCGAGATTAGAAGGGATTTCCATTTTCTCTACGCCCTCTAACTTGGCTACTTCTTGATATTGACGGTCGATGTAGCCGGCATATTTAACCTGGATTTCGACTTGAAGATTGATCTCATTGCCATGGTCTTGCAAGTGAGCAGGATAGTTTGTCAGTAATTGAGAATAGGTTGCTTTCGGGCCGGCAAAGCAACTGGGCAAGCGTATAACTTTTGCTTTCTAACTGGATGAATTTCTTTGTCAAGAGCTCGACCTGCTCAGTAATTGTTTTTTCTTTCAGCTGGAGTTTCTCAAATCGCTCGTTACTGACCATACCGAGTTCATATCCATATTGCATAAGCCTTCGGTCGGCGTTATCTTGCCGCAATAAGAGACGATGTTCGGCTCGGCTAGTGAACATCCGGTAAGGCTCATCGAGCTCTTTAGTGATCAGTTCATCGATCATCACACCGATATACGCATCGGATCTTTTTAAGAAAAAGGGAGGTCTTCCTTGGACTTTGAGCGCAGCATTAATTCCTGCGATCAGGCCTTGCCCAGCGGCTTCTTCGTAACCGGTTGTGCCGTTGATTTGACCGGAGATAAAAAGACCTTCAAGGGATTTTGTTTCTAGTGTCGGAAGAGCTGTCCGCTGGTGATGTAATCGTATTCGATGGCATAAGCCGGACGCATGATTTCGGCATTTTGCAGGCCCGGGATAGTCCGGATCATCTTGAGTTGGACATCGAACGGAAGGATGTGGAGATGCCGTTAATGTAGAGTTCATCGGTTTGAAGGCCTTCTGGTTCGATGAAAATTTGGTGCCTGTCTTTATCGGCAAAACGGACAAATTTATCTTCGATGAAGGACAATAACGCGGGCCCCTGCTCTGGATCTTTCCAGAATACATGGGAGAAAGGTGGAGATGTTCTAGAACGACTTTTTTTTCTCTTCGATGTATAGGTGATGTAGCAAGGAACCTGCGGGAGTCCAGGACCTTCGGGTTCATCGTAGGAAAAACGGATTCCGGATTCTCCCCATTCGGCTCCATCTGCGAGATGTCGATACTGCGGCGGTTGACGCGGGGAGGCGTTCCAGTTTTAAGACGTCCGAGTTTAAATCCATGGTGTTCCAAGCTGGCAGAAAGTCCGATCGAAGGCTTGTCGCCTGCACGGCCTCCAGCAAAGGTTGTCGATCCGATATGGATCATGCCGCGCATGAAAGTTCCTGAAGAAAGGATAACGGTTTTTGCCAGAATAGGCGATCCCTTCCCTGGGTCTCGACGCCGATGACTTTTTGCATCACGGACGATGAGGTCTTCTGTCGTTCCTTGTTTGATGAAAAGATTTAGGAGTTTCTTCCAGTTTTTTCTTCATCACCGTTTGGTAAGCGAGCTTATCGGCTTGGGCACGAGGCGACCAGACAGCAGGTCCTTTAGAGCTGTTGAGCATGCGGTATTGGATGGCGGTGGCATCCGCGATTTTGCCCATGATGCCGCCCATAGCATCGATCTCCCGGACGATATGGCCCTTGGCTGTTCCACCGATGGCTGGATTGCAGCTCATCTTGCCAATGGTATCTAAAGACATTGTTAGGAGAAGGTTTTTGCGCCCATGCGGGCAGACGCATGCGCAGCTTCACAGCCTGCATGGCCAGCACCAACGACAATAACATCAAATTCTTCCGGAAAAGTCCACATATGGGGACCCATTATACGGGAATCGACAAATGAAAGAACCTATGTATTCACTTTGGGGATTTTACATAGGTTCAAAAAAAGATTATTAAGTCTTATGACGATCTCGGCGACGACGTTTTTTACGTTTGTGTTTCGCCATTTTGTATTTTCTTTTTTTCTTAACAGATGACATATCTTTCGTTTTTTCCTATGGTTTCAAAAATTAAGTAGCAGCTTCTCGGCTTTCTTCCGCAGTTCCGGTAGCAGTTTCTTTGATACTGATCGTTTCATGGTGAGCAACGAGGGACTGGAATTGTTTGCCTAAGTAGGTAACGGCGACCATCCAAGCAGCGATGACGGCAAGCAAAATAAGGCCGACGTAAGGGAGTGTCGCTGAGACGGTGCCAAAGAACATGAGTAAAGCCTGGTAGATGAGGGCGCTTCCGGATTTGCCAAGACGAGAGCCGACGCCATCGATGGCGGCTTTGCCTTTGAGTTTAGACTCTCGGCTAAGCGGGATGAAAGCAAGCTCTTTAGTGGCATCGAAGATCGTGAATTTTGAGCCTCTTGAAATACATTGTTGGACCGCACCGAAGAAAACGCCAAGAACTAGCGGAGTGCTGCCCATAAAACTAGCAAGAGCAATGCCGAAGGTAGAGTCTTTCATAAAGAGGAAAGAGAAAAATCCAACGCCTGTGATCAAAAGAAGAACTGGAGCGACCATCGCATTAATCGTCCAAGAGAACCTGCGGATCAGCACGCTGGTGGCAATCGCAATCATCGTTGCGGTGATGCCGACCCACATTGTCACTTTTCCATAATAGCCGTTGAAATCATTGGGCTGATGGGAAGATGTGAAGGAGTTGGTCTTTCCAGGTGACTTCAGTCAAGTTAATGCAGATATTGTACGTGAGCACAATTGTCGCAATGCAAAGTAAATATTTGGAACTAGCCAAGTATTTAAAGTTTTTGCGGAGGCTCATTTTTTCATTCGATTTTTCTGTCTCTTGCGTCAGCTGCTGATGGTAAGCGGGATTTTTCAAAATATTTTTATGAAACCATCGGAAAATTCCCATGACGACGATTCCACTGACGACAACGATGCTGCTGATGACTAAAAGAGAATATTGCCATGGATCGCTGCCATTCGTGACCATCCAGTTTCCTGCCATCTTCGAGATGATCGTTGCAGCACCGCCAGCACAGATTGCAGAGAGGTTGCCGCCGATCAGAATGAGGACGTAGAACCTTTTGGCAGTTTTAACATTCAAAATTTCATTTGCAAATCCCCAGAACAAGACAGTCATAATCGTTGTGCCCCAGAGCTCTGCCATCACATAAAATATCGTATAAGTCCAGTTCCGGATGAGTGCGACGAATCCTTTTAATCCGAGCGGAAAGACACTTTCCAGCTTATCGGCAAACTCATGGGGATGGAGTGCATCGCGGAATGGAAAAAGGATAAAAGAAAAAGCCATGAAAAACCCGAGGAAGAGAGTCATCATGATATAGAAGACTTTTTCAGTGGAAAAGCGGTTTGCCAGCCGAGTAAATAAAATGGTCATGAGAAGGGCCATCGGTAAGACGACCCAGACCTTCATAAAGGGTATGATTTCTGCTCCGGAAGAGGGTGCTGTGATAACCAACGAATCTTTTGCTGCTCTTAAGATATTATAATTAAAGCAAATGAAGAAGAAGATCAGGATCAGTGGTAAAAATAATTTTAACTCACTTTTATGGACAGGACAGAACCAGGAACGGAAACGGCCGAATTCCTGGGAACTGTTAGTTGCCATCGATAATAGTCCTATCCTCTACCCTGTTGGGATAGCAAAAATTATAACACTTTTCCTATATTTGACAAGGAAGAAGAGTGTTTTTTTTAAAATCAAATTTATATAAAAAACGCCAAGAAATTAAAATTCTAATTTGGCGAGAAAGCCGAAAAAGCTGCTTCATTATTAGGGTTATTGGAGTTCCGGATCGGAGCATAATTGGCAAATTGAGCAACTTCTTTACGGAAAGCTAAGTTAACACTGCCGATTCCGCCATGTCTATTTTTTGCGACGATCAATTCTGCAGTTCCTGGCTTGTCATACGGATCGTAATATTCCCGTCTTAGTAGGAACATAACCAAATCCGAGTCCTGCTCTAGACTATTATGAACAATGATGTCATTAGCCACAAAATTATGCACATTTTCGACTGTCGCATCATAGACATCCTCAGTCCCGAGTTCAGTGATCGAAGAATCTCATCCCAATAGATATCTGACTCAGCAAGCGCAGCAAGCTGTTGAGAGGGAAGATCTTGAACGAGGTTTGTCTTGATGTATGAATTATTGCCGTTTCTAAATGATGAGTTTCAAGATTATCTAAATTTATTTGATCAGAGGGAATTGCAATCTTATCGCCAGGAGTGAGACTATCCAGTCTTGACCATCCACCTAGCTTAAGGAAGGGATGATTTGCACTGGCTTTGATGCTGCGTCCTGTTCGAGTTTTTAATTCATAAACAACCTTCTTCCCTGAATAGAAGGCCTTTACCATTCGATGCTTATCCACTTTAAGATCCTTATCTACACCATAGACAAAGATGGGCTTTTGGACTTTTCGTTCGGCTAGTTCTTTGATGGTATAAATTTGACCAGTTTCGGCATCTTTTTTTTGAGCATCTCCAGTCAAGCATCCTGACTCACGGAGATCGCTCATCATGGGACGATGGCCTGCGCGCTCTTCCACTTTTCGAGAAAGCTGGGAAAGACAAAGGATCGGAATATTGAGTTCTCGAGCCAAGGTCTTCAATAATCTTGAGATTTCAGAAACTTCGAGTTGGCGGTTTTCCTGGTTTCTAAAACTTCCAGAACCGCTAAGCAGCTGAAGGTAGTCGATCACGAGGAATTCAATCCCATACGCTTCTCTCATCCGTCTTGCCCGAGCTCGGAGATCGGTGATTTTCAGGCCTGGCTGATCATCGATGATCATCGTATGTTTTTGCATCGTGTTGACAGCGCCGACGATTCTTTGGAATTCGATGCCGTTGAGTGATCCAGTTTTAATCTTGTCGGATTCGACTTCAGCTTGAGAGCAAATAATCCGGTGGAGCAATTGATCGGCTGTCATCTCTAAAGAAAAGATTCCGACGGGAAGATTGTTTTTGAAACAGATGTTCTCAGCAATGTTCAATGCTAGAGCAGTTTTTCCCATTGCAGGACGGGCGGCTAAGATCATCAAGTTAGAGGCTGAGAGTCCGTTGATCATTTTGTCGAACTCAAGAAAATGCGTAGGGATTCCGGTAATCCCGGTATCATCAGGACCGCGGGCTTGGTATTTTTCTTGTTTTTCTTGGAGCTCTTTTAAATACGGCAGTTTGGATGAAGCTTTTGCGCCTGAGATAATATCTTTGATCAGAATTCCGCCTAACGTATTGGCAGACTGGCTGATATGAAAGAATTTTTGCTGGGCGACATCTAAAGAAGATTGGACATCATCGGGATTGTCAAAGGCTTGTTTTTCGATCTCTTGCGCAGTGTGGATCATTCTTCTCAGGAGAGATTTATTTCGGACAAGATCGGTGTATTCTTCGATGTGGGCAGCAGTTCCGGCATATTGAGCAACCGTCGTCAGATATGCAATTCCACCGATGGCTTTGAGTTGATTTCGACGCTTGAGTTCTTCTGCGACTAAGTGGACATCGGCTGGTTTATCTTGGACAAAGCATCCCTTTAAAACTTCAAAGATGATCTTGTGTTCGGTGTAGTAAAAATCTTGTTCGTTCAATGAATCTGCAGCGATATTGAGGCTGCCGATTGAGGTGAGCATGCACCCCAGGACGATCATTTCCGATTCTTTGGAATTTGGGGGAATTTTGGTCAAAGCTGCTTCTGCCATATCACGCTAAGTTAGCGCATAGGTCCGATTAATTCAATCCGGAGTTAGGGGAAATGTACTACCCGGCAGAAACCAATTCGTACCATCATTATTCCGGTCCAGATCAAGATTTCTTTATTGCATTGGACTTTATCAAAAGCTAGCCCTCAAGATCAATGCGTTAAAAGCACTAGGCCTATCAATACGAGAAACATCCAAAAAACTTAACATATGCAGAACTACAGTGAGAAAGGGATTGCTTGATGAATAAACCGACACTCGAATGCAGTCTTCGGTCTCATAGCAGGTACTGTTCCTATCGAGTTCCTTTACTGCCCTGACTCAATCTTTTCGACTATCTTCCTTGGCTTTCTGCATCCACAAATCCATTTCCTACTAATGATTTTCTTTGGCTTGCAAACTTGAATAGATAAAGAGTTGTTTTGCTGGTTTAGGCTCAAAGAAAGTACTTTTGGGCGGAAGTGTAATACCTGCATCAGCAAGCTGAAATATATCCTCCACATCGATTGAAAAAAAACAAACACCAATACCATTTCATTTGAGTAACGCGTTGCTCCACTGTTTTCAAATTAGCTGACTTGGAAAAAAACTCTCTTTTATAACCCGTGGAATTGAGTAATATTTCTTTGGTAAAAATCATTAAAGACTTCAGCATCCATTTTAGATTTTCCATAAGCAGATAGACTTAACTTATACCACTGACCTAAAATGCATAATGTCACTTCGTGTTTCCGTGTAGGAAGTGCGCCTTTTTTTAATGAGCTGAGTGAAAATCTCGATTTTAGCCTTTCCAAAATCATATTAAAATTATCCATGTCGTAGATAATTTTGTTGTAGGCAGAAACACTCAGCTGATTCTGAGAAAATAAGGCAGCGAGAAAATAGGTGTTTTTGTTTGATGACGCATTAGCTAGCAGTTCGAGCCTATGATGCCCATCTGCTATGTAAAAATGGTTAATTTGAGATAGCAAATGAGTCAATCTTTCTATTAACGAGCAGTCTTCAATGCGCCATACAGAATGTTCGACAGCATCTTGAGTTCTTAAACCTAAGTTAGGTTGTCTGGAAACCTCAAAATCAATAATATTCGTTACAAATTGGTTTTCTCTATAGGCAAGAATGATCGGATCTATTTGGATATCTTCATGAAAAAATTGTGAAATATCGCTCGTATTTTTAGACGAAATGGACTCATGTTTTATAATCCGATTTTCAAGATAGGCTTTTACGTTGACCAATGAAATTATGCCCGTCTGTATATGATGATTTTTTTTTAAGCGGTAAATGTAGTATGAATTTTCAGGGTCTTGTTCAATCAGTTCGCTGTTCAACAACTTATAAAATGTAGAATCCATAGAAGATACCTGAGCATGTTTTTTCTCAGTGGATGTGCCGTTTAAGCTTTGCAAGCTATCAAAAGTGTAGACCAATTTTTCTGCTATTTGAGCTTTTGGAAAAAACGCGCGAAAAGGTTTAATCACACCTCCTTCAATCATAGAGGTTTTTGGCCCACGACAGTGATTACAACTGAATAAGAGAAGGTATCTTCCCTTTGAAGGTAGCCTAAATAGAGATTTTTAAAGTTCGCTGCAGCAGCGTCTGAACCAAGTACTTTTGCGATTTGAGGAAGAGCATTATCAAGTTTTAAATCCCAGAGAGTTAAGTTTTTATCATCAATTTTACCTGGAAAGAGATGGTATGGTGCGACTTTAACCTTAATATTTGTTAATCCTGCTAGATAAGCCAATGAATAAAGTTTACGACCAACACAAGCATCGAAGCCGGTCTTATTTTTCAAGTAGGTTAAAATCTGAGATAATTGTTCCTGTAAAATCGGTTCTTCTGGATAGTGAGTCGCTAGTTGAATATCAAGATCTTGCACCATCACTTTCCCACCTGGTTTACAAACTCTAAACATCTCGCTCATAGCGATAGAAGGTTCTTTTAAGTATTCAAAGACAAAACGAGCGAAGGCTAAATCAAATGTATTATCTCGATAGGGCAGCTGGTAAGCATCTGCTAGCTTAAAATTGCAATTGGGTGTTTCGCTTAGCAGACACTCTATTTTATCAACATGTCTGTCACTATTGTCAATTGCTGTAACATAAGAATTTTGGAACGAATGAGATATAGCCTTTGCAATGACGGCAGATCCACATCCAATATCGATGATTTCAGAAGGAGAGTCAGTGTTTATAAGAGAAGCAATATAGTTTTGGACAAACTCATTAGGATCAACCTTGTCTGACAACCGTTTGAACTCTGTTTCATTCCGCATGAAATATTCATTAAAACAACTAACTTCCATTTAAATCTCCTTGGGTTGACACCATATTTTCCGCTCTTCTCAGTGAGCGATCATACATTTTTTGAAAGAGTCTCAACGTATTGTTATAGGAACCATTAAAACCGTCCTTTAGCCACATGCATTGCATATATTCTCGAGTTAATTCGCAATTTTGGTTTATGAGGACTTGATAGACTGGCTCTTCGCAAATCAAGGGCATAAAACCTGGCTCGAAGTCTCTATAATGAGGAGCTGTGGCAGCTAATAAATGGTTTATTACAGCGACCCTAGTTTCCTGACTTAGATCCTGAGACAGTAAAATTTCGCAACGACTTTCAAGAAAACTCAAATTAAAGCCTAAAGGAGCTCTATTTACAATGATAAGGCCCACTGGATCAGCTCTATTCTCAATAAAAGCAAGATAAGCCACCCTCTTTATAGCTAAGCCATAAAGGTTGTAGATCTTATTCAACTCAAGAAAGTCTACGTCTTTATCCAGACCTTCAGCTTTTGCATACACCTGATTTCTGGCCTGACTTGCAAATGCATAGACTTGCTTGTAGTCATCAGACTTACATTCTAGAATTTCTACTATATTTGACTTGATCTTAGCTATGTTTCTCTCTTCGACCTTCACATAATAGAGTTTCTGCAAATGTGAAAGCTCTGGACCTAATACTCTGCAGTGGTCACCGGAACATTTCATTGTCCATTTATTATCGGGCCTAAAGAAATTGGAGAGAGAGTCCCCTTTGGCATATGCTGTAGCTTGAATTCCCAGAAGTAGTGCTCTGGATGCGATAGGATTATTAGAAGAGACGGCATGTTGAACAAACAAATTAGCATTCGCGCTCATCCAACCACACATTGAAGCTACAGGCTTTCCATCCTCTTCATAGGTCAGTACGGTTATTATTCGATCCCCGGCGTTTAAAGCTTTTTCCCAGTTAGATTTGATAACTCCAAAGTAAGGAGCAATTTGCTTTCTTTTTTCTGGATAGATAAATCCCAGTCTTTCATAAAGATCGAATAATTCTTCAACAGAAAGAGCATTAACCTGACATTTTAGTTCTGACAATGATTCCATGTAAAAGTATTTTTCCAGACCAATGAAGCTAAGTCAAGAATTTTTGCAAAGTTAACTCTAAAACCTTGATATAGGTATACAAACATCGATACCCTTGCTCCTTGGGAGAGATCAAGGGTTCGAATTGGATCATCGGAAAGAGTGGGATTTGAACCCACGGTACCCCTTAACGGAGTACGCGTCCTTAGCAGGGACGTGCCTTCGGCCACTCAGCCATCTTTCCAAAGGAGAGCAATGTTAGCTTTTGGGGGTGTATTAGTCAATAAAGTGGGAGCGGGAGAGCCTTTCGCCGTTGAGGGCGTTCCAATGACTCGTGTGAACAGAGCCATCGGGATTTTGAACTGTGACGCTATGGACAGGAAGGTAAACGTCGGTCATTGTGCGTATAGCAAAATTTTGACCAAAGGCTGCGCGTGCAAGCCTTTCTATCTGGCCGGGAGTGAAATGACGGCCGAGGCGGATAGCATCTTTATACGGCTTCGTGACAAGTCTTTCGTCGAGCTTGGTTTCAGGGGTGGAGCAGAATTTCGGGTGTTGGAAGTGAAGCTTGAAGTAATTGCCGGCTTGGACAATGAGCTTTTTTTTGCGGCAGCTGTCGAGCCAGGCATTAAGCACTTCAGGTTCAACATGGAGTGTTTTGGAAAGTCCATTGCGGTCAAGAGCTCCGCCTTTTTTCGCTAGAAGATTTAAGATCTTAAATTCTTGGGGAGTTGCATCGGCTGAGATGCAATCGCCAAAGCCGTGGGTTTTTTCCCAATTCTTTGTCTGAGTGACCATTTCACCATCGGTCAAATCCCACAGCATGATGCTTTCATATGTTTTGTCATCAGAAGAGATGTACTTCACTTCCATCAGAAGATATGGATAAAATTCTAAGACGGGATCTAAGAAACGGTGCCGGTTGTCTTTGAGAAGAGATTTGCGGTGTTTGTCCATGATCTGATTGGCGTTATACCGGACTTCTAGAGTGTGGAAGTTTCCCATGTCCAGAATGGAAGCGACCTTGTTTTTCACTTCAGGATGGTTATGGGAGACCATCCAAATTCCATAGCCGCCGGCTAAAATGGCGAGGATCGTTGCAATAATCTTCATAATTTTAATGTATATCAGTTCAAGTGTTTTCGAAAAATAGCAACCTGATTATTATCTAGAAGTTGAAATTTTCGCCAAGGAATTGCGTGAGAACGGTTTTGTTAGGTTTTTTTAGTCTACTTTTTTTCCATCTAGCTCTCAAAGAATATCTTAAGCCAAAAAATGTTAATAATATCATTGAGCTAAAAGAATGATCTTTAAAAACAGGCATGAAGCAGGCATCAAGCTTGCAGCAAAGCTGGAAAAATATCGCTCTCAACCTCAGACTGTTGTCATGGGCCTTGCGCGGGGTGGCGTTGTGGTTGCCCATGCGGTGGCTCAAGCTCTTCATCTTCCTTTAGATGTGATCGTCATTCGAAAAGTCGGAGCTCCTGATCAAGAAGAACTTGCCATCGGCGCTGTCGATGAAGAAGGGGATGGTTTTCTCAATCAAGGCATCATCCGTACCTTGAATATTAGTCCGGAGTACGTCCAAAAAGAAGTCGATCATCAGACAAAAGTCGCTCAGCAGCGGGCTGCCCTTTATCGGAAGGGTAAAAAGAAAACCGATATTCAGGGTAAAACATTAATCGTTGTGGATGATGGAATTGCTACAGGAGCAAGCGTTAGAGCTGCATTACTCGGACTGAAGAAAAAAGGAGCGGCAAAAATCGTTTTAGCTGTACCGGTCGCCGCTGCCGATTCTTTAAAAAGCCTATCGAAAGAAGTCAGCGAAACAGTTTGTCTTTATGATTCTTCGGACTTCATGGCAGTTGGGCAATTCTATCAAAAGTTTGATCAAACATCCGATGATGAAGTGATGAAGCTTTTATAAAATTAAAAATTCCAAGACAGCTCCATTGAGACTAAGTGAGACCGGTACATCGAACCAAACTCTCCTTGATACGCAAGGGTTGTAGTCGGATATCTACGCTTGTGAGGCTGGAATATGAACTCCAGCTCAGCCACGCCTGAAGTTCTGAGGTGTGGTGAGGGTTTCTACCGTGAAGGAGCCGGGCGATCCAACGAGGAGATGCATTGACTCTGCCCACTTTAAAAGGCTTCTTATTGACGAAACCTATTTTCTCTTGCAGGAGAAAATCTCAACAATCATATCGGAAAATTTCATAGAATCGAAGACCGGTCTCTGAGCGGAGGAATGAGGAGTAGTGCCTCTTCTGCCCTGCATTAAACGGACCGCTTCCATGTTCTTTATAGCTTCTTTGCCAATTGCCCACCCAGTCGAACATGACAAATGGCTCAACGGTGCACCTGGGGTCATAAAATTTATAGTCATAACCCGCTTCAAAATGAGGAGCTAACTGCCAGCCTTTTGGGTGGGATTTTGACTGAAATTCTTGAGCCGTGTGAATCTTGCGAACATTATCGATTTGAAAAAATCCTGCCATGAGAGCCGAATCAATGTGACCAGCTGCTGCTGTCCCATAAGGTATAGAGGAAGAGATATTCTTGATTGATGCGGCTATGGCCTGCGTTTTGTTTTTCGTGGATATAGGTGTAAGTATATGCTGCGCCAGTTCCCACGCGTGTATGGTTTTTTACTTTTCCATCAAAGCCTAAAATGATACCGCCGGTTGTAGGGTTAAAGGCGGCAGTTTGATGTTGTTTTTCTGATAGGCTATCGCGCCAAGAAAAGTTCCCCAGATTTCAAACGGTTTTTCATTCATTTTTCTTGGTATCTCTAAAGCCTCTTCATTCTGCTGTACAGATTCTTGAGCAAGTTCTTCAGTCATTGGTAATGTTTCATCGGCGGATGCAAAGAGCCTGTTTGATGGGATATTCAGGTGCGATAAAGCCTGTGTTGCTTGTGCATGGGCCTGCCGTCTCTACTTGTCTTGCATTCCGTGAGTGGTTGGAAAGAAGGCTATCGATGAAAAAAACGTTGTTGTCTGCTGTAAAAAGTGAAAAGGCATTCCGTGTAGGAGCTGCACTCTCCAAGGCTTGAGGGAGCGTCCCATTAATAATGGAAGGAATGAAGTAAAAAACATCTTGTGGAGCGTTTTTATCTAATGTAGTTTGCGAAAATGCGGTTATTTCCGCTGAGGCCATTCAAAACACCACTTGGAAACTGTGGAGTAATCAGAAGTGCAACGCTATTGATCAGCCCTGTTGAAAATCCGATGTTTAAAGGGATAACCTCTCCTGCAGACGACACAAGAGCTGCATAAGGAGCTATCCCGTTTCGTTCCACGAATGAGCCCTTGGCCGAAGTGGTTGATCGCAACGCTATTGATGCTGCTGTTATTTAAAGAAGGCAATCCCTGGAGCGCCGTTGCAATGCCTGAGGGTGAAACAAGCGCGGCGTAAGCAACAATAGGGATTCTGCTGGCATCTTGCCCTCCGATGATGCCTTTGTCCCGAATCATTGATCCAACGCTTGTGATATTGCTACTCCCCTGAGGCAACCCTGTCAATGTGATCACAGTATTTGAAGGGGAGACAAATACCGATAAAGCGCCATTATTTTCATTACCTCCGATAAGACCTTGGCCGAAGTTATTGATTGCAACGCTATTAATGCTACCAATAGGAGCCAATCCATTCACCGGCGTCACGACATTAGGTAAAGAAACAAACGCAGCGTAAGCGGGGCCGGTATTATCAACCCCCCCGATGAGGCCTTGTCCTAAATCATTAATTGCAACGGTAACGATCTCGATCATAGGAGACAATCCATTCACAGGAGTCGCGACACCCGTAGGCGAAACAAATGCGACCACAACTGCGCCGGCATTATCAACCCCCCCGATGAAGCCTAAGGGAGAGTTATTGATCGCAACGCTATTAATGGTAGTAAGTACAGGCAATCCACTGAGCGGAGTCAGGACACCTGTAGGAGATACAAGCGCGACATAATTAAAGAATTTGGCCGTAATGATGCCTTGGGAAAAATTATTAAGTGCAAGGGCATTGATGATGTGGCCGAGCTCCAGAAGGCAATCCATTGAGAGGTGTTACAACACCCGTAGGTGAAACAAGCGCTGCATAGGGTCCGCTCGGGCTTTGACCACCGATAAGGCCTTGGGAGGAGGCGTTGATTGCTACGGCTACGATATCGCTGGTGACTGAAGAAGGTAATCCACTGAGCGGGGTTAAGGTGTTTGCAGAGGTGATAAACGCAGAGTAAGCAGATGGAGTCCGTTATATCTTTGCCGCCGATGAGGCCTATGTTGCCAGCCCCTCAATGAAGCTAGAGATAAATAGGGCAGGAAAACGCAGCGCTACTTTTTACAAAATCAAGGTAGTTCATTAAGACCCCCAGAGAATACTTTCAACCAAGTCATACTGGAAATATTAGAATTAAAATTGAATTTTTCTTGGAACCTATCCCTAAATGATCAATTTTCGCTTTTGGCGGGCCATTTTTAGAATGTGTCTTATTTATTTGCGACAAAAGAATTGGTTTTTTTGATGCCGATGCGGTTCAACTGCAAATATCCATGATCAGCTGGATACTCTTCATAGGTCACATGATCTTTAGCCATGAAAACAGTTTTCCAATGGTAAATAGGGGTCAGAGGCATTTCACTGAGGAGGAGATGTTCCGCTGCTTCTAAAAGTTTCGCCCGTTCTTGGGGGGTGACATCTTCAGCCGTTTTTTCCAAGAGGCTGATATAGGTGGGATTTTCCCAGTTGCAGTAGTTTTTGGGATTTGCTTTGTATTTAAAACGCTCTAGTACGCTCATTGGATCGTGGTACTGGGCAAACCAAAACATTTGGGACAATGTATAATCGCGATTGACGAGCTTGTCTAAAAAAACCTTGTGTTCGCTTCGCTCCAATTGGACTTTAACTCCTAGATTTTTTGCCCATTGTTGTTGTAGCGCCTGCGCGAGTTTATGGTTCAAATCAGAAAAAGAGTAGTTGTATGTCAGGATTGGAAATTCTTCCTCACTGATGCCAAGTTCCTTGAGCCCTTGAGCAAAATGTTTTTTGGCTTTTTTTAGGTTCCCATCCTTGAAATAGGAATTGGCAGGTTCGGTTTTCAAACAGGTAGGGATGATTTGAGTGGCAACTTCTTCTCCTAATTGGGTGATATTGTTGACGATCTCTTGGCGATCAATGGCATACGCAAACGTTTTGCGGATCGATTTATTCGAGAAGGGAAATTGAGAGATGTTAAAGGAGACAGCGCTTGTCGCTGCGGAGGGGAAAGTTTTTAAAAGCCCTTTCTTCTGATATTTTGTAAGAGCGTCTTTGGGAATAGGAGAAAGTGAATCACCGATAAAATCAAGCTCGCCATTTTCGAACATTTGTAAAACGGTGTTTTCATCCCTGACCATGGAGATCTGGACGGTTTCTAGAGGGGATCATGTTTGATTCCCAATAGAAGGGGTTTTTCTCCATGACGATCTCATTGTCATGTTTCCAGGATTTCAGTTTAAAAGGGCCATTAGTCAGGTAATTTTCTCCAGCAGAATTCATCCAGTCGGGATCGAGTTTATCCAGAGTGTGTTTAACGGGAAGAAATGCACAGAAGGCAATCAGCTTAAGAAAGTAGGGGGTAGGATTTTTCAGTTCCACAACAAGAGTTTCATCATCGATGGCATAAATACCCACTTCATCAATGGGCACAAGACCCTTTTTGGCCTCTTCTGCATTTTTAATCGGATAAAAAAGAGGGGCATTTGCAGCAGTAAAATCGGCGTTAGAATTTTTTTCCAAGCTTTTTCAAAGTCGGTTGCGA
>CAWIQH010000038.1:0-28237 GCA_963838185.1 uncultured Chlamydiae bacterium | reverse complement strand
TTTGATCCTCACTATCTCGATAACGCGCCGTATAACCGTGTAGAAAAATTTCCTGAATTGCCGTTTGCCGTCTTTTTCATGAAAGGGATGTATTTCATCGGATTCCATATCCGGTTCCGGGATCTGGCCCGCGGAGGACTAAGAACAGTTTGTCCAGAACGGATTGAACAACTTATAGCTGAGAGAAATAACGTTTTTTCTGAATGCTATAACCTCGCCTATACGCAGCAGAAAAAAAATAAAGATATCCCCGAAGGAGGTGCCAAAGGGGTGATCTTGCTAGAGCCGTATGAGAGAATCCACATCGAAGAAGAAATCTATAAGCATGAGCTCGAAACTGCAGGGATGCCTGCCAAAGAGATCGAAGAAAAGTTAAAAGCCTACCATCAAGAGCAAAAACTCGAATACCTCTATCAATCTCAGCGATCTTATGTCGAGAGCTTTGTGACGATTATCAATTGCGAGCCTGATGGAAAGCTCCGCGTCAAGTCGGTTGTCGATTACTGAAAAAACCGGAATATATCTACTTAGGTCCTGATGAGAACATGCATAACGACATGATCGTCTGGATCTGCAACTACGCAAAAAAATACAACTACAAGCCCGGCCTCTCATTTATGTCGAGCAAACCCGGAGCTGGAATCAACCATAAAGAATATGGCGTCACCTCCCGCGGTGTGAACATTTACATGGAAGAACTTTGAAATTTCTCGGGATCGATCCTAAAAAAGACTCTTTTACGATCAAAATGACCGGAGGACCCGATGGGGATGTGGCCGGAAATGAAATGTACAATCTCTATATGTTCTATCCAAAGACTGCGAAGTTACTTGCAACCATCGATGTTTCTGGAACAATTTTCGATCCTCAAGGCCTCGATTTATCCATTATTGCTCAGCTTTTCAAAGACGGACAGCCGATCCGGTTTTATCCTCCAGAAAAGCTGAATGAAGGAGGATTCCTCCTCGACACCAAAACACGCCGCGAGCAGAGCGCCTACGTCCAGCAGACCCTCCTGCAGAGAAAACAAGGCGGAAAAGTCATCCAAGAATGGATTTCCGGCAATGATATGAACCACCTGCTCCGAACCAATGTCCATCAAGTCAAGGCCGATGTTTTTGTCCCTGGAGGAGGTAGGCCACGGACACTTAATGAAAATAACTACCGCGACTTTTTAGATGTTTCTGGAAAACCAACCTCAAAAGCGATTATTGAAGGCGGCAACCTCTATCTAACTCCAGCTGCCCGGCGCTCTTTAGAAAAACTCGGTGTGATTGTCATTAAGGACAGCTCGGCTAATAAAGGGGGCGTCATCTGCTCTTCTTTTGAAGTCCTTGCAGGACTGGTCCTTAATGAAGAAGAATTCATGAAAGAAAAACCGGCCCTTGTCCAGGATATTTTGGCGATCATTGAAGCCCGCTCTAGAGATGAAGCGCGCGCGCTTTTGGCTTCTCAAGGGCAGGCATTTCTGACTGATGTCTCTGAATGGATCTCCGAAAGGATCAATGCCTACACAGATGAACTGATGGCCTATCTAGCAATGAAAACCCTTTCGAACGATCCAAAAGACCCTCTGATTACTTGTCTCCTCAATTACTGCCCGCCGACTTTAAGAAACAATATCAAGACAGGATCTTAAAAGAAGTCCCTGATATGCACAAAAAAGCGATCATCGCCTGCTTCCTAGCCCAGCGTTTAGTCTACCGAAAAGGGCTCTCTTGGTCCCCCTCGATTGTCGATGTTCTGCCTCTGATTGTCAACGATCCTGCTATCACAGGCCCCTGATTTTTAGAGTCTTACAAATAAATTTAGCACTCGCAATCTATGAGCGCTAAAAATCCTTGCCTTTTCTATATCCCTTAGATATAATCTGGAAATATGAAAAGTTTAATCGCCAGAAAACCGCCTAAGGATAAGCGCGAGAAATGGGTTCTTCTTGGACTCGTCGAACTTTATCTTGAAACCGGCAAGCCTGTCGGATCTAACACCTTAAGAGAGAATGGGTTCGATTCACTTAGCTCCGCTACCATCCGCAATTATTTCTCTAAACTTGAAGAAGAGGGCCTCCTCAAACAGCAACACTCTTCCGGCGGCCGAATTCCGACTCCGTCAGCTTACAGGCTTTATGCTGAGACTCATTTAAAATCCCCCTTAATAGATGAGAAGGAACACAAGCTTCTTCGTCAGAATATCCAAAAAAGAGACACGCGAGCTTGCCATCTACTTACAATCCGTTGCTGAAACGTTAAGCGAAGCAACGCATTGCGCGGTCTTTCTTTCAGCTCCCCGTTTTGATCACGACTTTGTTTTGGATATTAAACTGGTCGGCGTCGATTCTAATCGATGCCTCTGCATCATTATTACCGACTTTGGCCAAGTCATGACAGAACTCCTTTATACAGAGAAAAAAATGAGCAGCTTCACCTTGAAGCGGCTGGAAAACTTTTTCCGCTGGAGATTAACCGGTTTGGACAAACCCACGCTCTCTCCTGACGAAGAAAACTTAGCGACCCGTTTTTACAACGAGGTCATGATGCGCCATCTCGTCGGAAGCAACCACTTTACGGCTGAAGATATCTATAAAACAGGGTTTTCTAAATTGCTCGCCTATCCGGATTTTAATGATGCAACGGCACTTGCCGATGGCCTTGGGCTCTTTGAAAATGAAGAAGCGCTTCGCACTCTGCTGCGTGAATGCGCAAAAGCAGAAGACTTAAGCTGCTGGATCGGCGGAAATCTGCATGCCTGCTCGGCTCTAGCTGTTCCTTACAAAATCAATCAGAGCATCGCTGGATCAATTGCCATCCTGGGCCCGAACCGCATCCCCTACCGCAAATTGTTTGGGATTTTAGAGACGGCGTCCCAAGCGCTCAGCCAATCGCTGACCCGCAGCTTATACAAATTTAAGATCACCTTCAGACACCCTGAAGCGACTGAATACCTATTACTGGAGAACAAGAAATGACTGAAGAAACAAATATCGAACAACTGGCCGCTGCCGCTGAAGAAGCCATTGACTATAAGGATAAATACCTAAGGCTGCTGGCCGATGTCGAAAATACCCGCAAGCGGATGCTGAGAGAAAAACAAGATATGGTCCGGTTTGGAATTGAAAATATCCTGGGAGAAATTCTCGGACCGATGGACAACCTGGAAAACGCCCTTAAACATGCTGAGAATCTCTCCGGTGAGCTGAAGAATTGGGCGATGGGTTTCCAAATGATCCTAGCTCAGTTTAAAGACGTACTGGCCCAAAACGGCGTTGCATCTTTCGTTTCAGAAGGACAGCGGTTTGACAGTGCAAAACATGAAGCGGTCGAAATGGAAGAGACCGACCAGGTTCCGGAAGGGATGATTATCAAAGAATTCGTGAAAGGCTACTGCCGCGGCGACCACATTATCCGCCCCGCTCGCGTCAAAGTCGCAAAAAAATTACAAACAAAAGAAGAAGGAGAACAACATGAATCAAAAGAAGAAAACTAGAATCATAGGAATTGACTTAGGGACCACGAACTCATGCGTGTCCATTATGGAAGGCGGGACGCCTGTTGTTATTGCGAACGCAGAAGGCGGACGCACAACTCCCTCTGTCGTCGGATATAAGAACGATGAACGCGTCATTGGAGTTCCTGCAAAGCGCCAAGCTGTGATGAACCCAGAGCGTACGATCTCATCTTCTAAACGTTTCATTGGCCGTAAGTTCAGCGAAGTCCAAGACGAGATCAAATCCGTTCCTTACACGGTCACTAAAAACGCCAATGGCGATGTGGTCTTTGATATCGACGGCAAGCTCGTGACTCCAGAAGAAGTCGCTGCTCAAGTCCTCATTAAGATGAAAGAGACTGCGGAAGCTTATCTGGGCGAAAAAGTCACAGAAGCTGTGATCACAGTCCCTGCGTATTTCAACGACTCCCAGAGACAATCGACTAAAGATGCCGGAAGAATTGCCGGACTCGATGTGAAGCGGATCATTCCTGAGCCGACTGCTGCTGCCCTTGCTTATGGCTTCGATAAAGGCCATGACAAAAAAATCGCGGTATTCGACCTCGGTGGAGGAACTTTCGACGTCTCTATCTTAGAGATCGGCGATGGCGTCTTCGAAGTGCTCGCAACAAACGGCGACACTCACCTGGGCGGTGATGACTTTGATATCCTCATCCTCAATTGGATGCTCGAAGAGTTTAAAAAAGAAAACGGCATTGACCTGAGCAAAGACAAGATGGCCCTGCAGCGTCTCCGCGATGCAGCTGAAAAAGCCAAGATCGAGCTTTCAGGAACTCAATCGACTGACATCAACCAACCGTTTATCACGGTCGATGCTTCAGGCCCAAAACACTTGGCCCTGACATTATCCCGAGCAAAGCTTAGAGTCTCTCGTTCATAACCTGGTCGAGCGGACCATCGAGCCTTGCCAAAAAGCCCTTAAAGATGCGGGCCTTTCCAAAGATCAGATCAGCGAAGTGATCTTGGTCGGCGGTATGACCCGTATGCCTGCTGTCGAAAGAAAGGTCAAAGAGATCTTCGGAAGAGAGCCGCATAAAGGTGTTAACCCTGATGAAGTCGTTGCCGTTGGAGCAGCGATCCAAGGCGCAGTCCTTGCCGGCGAAGTGAAAGACATCCTCCTGCTCGACGTCATTCCCCTCACCTTAGGTATTGAGACCTTCGGAGGCGTCCTGACACCGATCGTTGAAAGAAACACCACGATCCCGACGCAGAAGAAACAAGTGTTTTCAACAGCTGGAGACAACCAGCCAGCAGTGACGATCGTCGTCCTGCAAGGAGAGAGGAAGATGGCCAAAGACAATAAAGAGATCGGCCGTTTCGATCTTTCTGACATCCCACCTGCTCCTCGTGGAATGCCGCAGATCGAAGTCGCCTTTGACATCGATGCCGACGGTATCTTGCACGTCTCTGCTAAAGATCTGAAAACAGGCAAAGAGCAGAAGATCCGGATCGAAGCAAAGTCCGGTCTGACAGAAGCCGAAATCAAGCGGATGCTCAAAGATGCTGAAGATCATGCTGAAGAAGATCAAAAGCGAAAAGCTGAAGTCGAAACTCGCAATGAAGCAGACGCTCTAGCGTTCCGTGCCCAGAAAGCGCTGACCGACTATAAGGATAAGATCCCGGCTGACTTGGCAAGCGACATCCAAAGCCGCGTTGATGCTGTCAAAAAAGCCCTTGAAGGGACTGATATCGACCACATCAAGCAAGCTTCTGATGAGCTGAATACGTTCATGCAGAAGATCGGCGAAGCAATGCAAGGCGCCCAGCAGCAGCAAGGCCCAGCTGCAGGCCAGACAGCTTCTCAGGAAAAGCCTGATATTGAAGAAGCCGAAGTAGAAATCGTCGAAGACGAAAAGAAATAATTCATCTTCTTGTTTTGACCTCCTTTCTTACTGAAAGGAGGTTTTTTTTATCCTAAGTGAAAATGAGAAGAGACTTGTTCAGGTGCGTCTATCAAAAGCCTAGGTTTTCCCCCGGAAGGTTCAACACTAAAGAATCGAGATCTGCCATACCCGGATATCTCATTATGTAAGCCCATCAAAGGAATCAAAATGGATAACCCAAGAGCCTTTTGATTCATCAATGACGATAGACTCGCCCCATTTTTTGACATGTTCTTCTGTCTTTGTGTCCTCCACCAGATGTTTCCGAGCAACCTCAGCTGAAATCTTAAATCTGATCTTTCCACAATGCTCTATCGGATTATACGTATGCGTTGTGACAAGATAGGTCACCTGTTCAGGGGTCGCTTCATGAAGTTGCCATCTATTTTTGCGGCATTCCGAGCTTTCTGCCCTTCCTTTACTACTCAATCACATGGAATTTAACAGTGTCCGGCACAATTTTCCACCCTGGTTTCGTCTTCAATGAATGGGGCTGTTTAATCAGAGAGTGTCCTGCTCCTCCGCCTGCGATTTCACGCGAATTTTGCCTATACTCATCGGAGGTGATCGTCTCTCTTTCTTCGACTTCTTTCATTTTGGTGTAATGAATCGTGACCTTGCCAGGAGACTCCGGCAAAAGATAAATCGACCCTTGATAGTTGATAAAACGCTTTGGAAGACCAAAGAGAAGACCACAAACTTTTTTCCTCATAAGGAATTTTAACATCAAAACTGGCTGTTCTTATCCCGTGTGATTGAATTGCCCCCAAGAGGAAATAATTCATGCATAGGAATAGAAAATGCAATCTCAGGCTGGCTGTGGATCGAGGGAGTATTCTTTTTGGTTAAACCAAAGAGTTGGTCTGACTTCAGAATTAGCAAGAACAGGGAAATTTCCCACACACTTGATGAGAATATTAGATTCTCTGTTCGAAGGCGCAATAAAAGTAGGAAAAAAGCTGTCAGCTTAGGTCGAGTATCAATCATAGGCAAACTCTGAATAACCGCTTTGGCCTCATACGCCAATCGCTGCATTTCAGGACTGAGCAGCTCTCTTGTCCAGCCATGGACAATTTTATCGACATTGCCAGCAAACCTTGAGCTTTTTTATCCACTTTATCAACTGTTAGATGCATTTCTGATTCGTAAGCATTTTTAATGCCGTCAAGAGACAAATCGATGTGCCTGAACAATTCAATCTGTTGAATGGTTACCCTAGAAAAGCCATCTGCTATGAAAGATTTAGCTTTTAGATGGGCGCTTGCCATCACCTTTTCAATCGCTTCGCTTAATTTATCCACCCTCCTATCAAAGTAATACCCTTCTATCGCCCCTTCAACAGCCGCCGCTGCAGCTCCCCCAACTTCTGCTACCATGTTCTCCTCCACACAAAAATGTTTTGGAAGATGATAAACTTTATTTAAGTGAAAGGCAATTATTTCATAAAAAACCCCTCTCCAGTTGCCCGGAGAGGGGTTTTTGTTTAATGACTCAGCAGTTAATTACTGTTGAGTTGACTTAGCTAATTCCGGCTCTGCTGCAGGAGCTGGAGCTTTGACTTGGTCTTTCTCTGCAGTGAGCTTGTTGTAAAGCTTACCAAGAGACTTCGCACTATAGATCCATGCGAAGATGATCAAGAAAAGGATACCGGCAACGTACGGTGTGATCGCAGCGAGCGATCCCATTGCAATGATCAACCCTTGGTTGATCAAGGCACCGCCGGATTTACCCAAACGGGCTCCGACGACGTCAATTGCAGCTTTACCCTTAACTTTTGACTCTTGGTCAAGCGGAACGTAGGCCATCTCTTTCGTAGGATCGAACAGAGAGTACTTCGTCGATTTACTCATGATGTTTTGAGCTTGTCCAAAGAGAACAGCCAATAAAACAGGAGAAATGCCCATCATGTAAGGAGCGATTGCTCTCTGAAGATGATGAAGGCAAAGAAGCCGATACCTGTGACTAAGAGCACGATCGGCGTGATCAAAGCACCTCTGGTCCAACCGAAACGACGGATGACGTTACCACCGACGAAGAGCATCATGAACAATGTCACGGCTCCAGTCAGCGTTGAGAAGTTGCCCATGAAGGCGCTATACTCGTTGGTATTTCCTTTAACCATGAGTTTAATTTGGTCTTTCCAGGTAACTTCCACGAGCTGGATCGCAATACCGTATGAAAGAACGATCAGGGCCAAAAGACGGATGTATCTTGAACCTGCCAAGAACTTGAAGCTCTCGCCAAGAGACATTTTTGGCTTCTCTTTCTTCACTTTTTGCTGTTCTGCAGGATCGTAGAAACGAGTGTCTGTCAAAACATTTTTGTTAATCCACTAGTAGATTCCCATGATGCAAAGAGCTGAGAACACAACCATCATTGTAAGGTAGTTGAGGGTGATGCCGAACGCATCAACACCAGCAGCTACTTTCAAGTGGAAGTTTGAGAAGTAAACGATCAATGGACCGGAAACCAACATCGCTAAGTTACCGCCGAGACCGAAAACGTTATAGAAACGTTTTGCTTCGGAAGTACGGGTTGTATCGTTGGCAAATCCCCAGAAAAGCAGGGAAAGGGCTACGCTACCCCAGAGCTCTGACATGATATAGAATAATGCAAAGTCCAGTTACGGAGGTTAGCGACAAGACCTTTAAAGCCTTGAGGCAGGACAGCTTGCAGTTGGTCTGACAGATCCGTTGGATGAAGGACATCGCGGTTCGGATAAAGGAGGAGGGCAAAGATAGCAAAGAACCCCATGAAGATCGAGATCATGGTATAAAATAATTTTGGTTTGCTAAAGATGTTACTCATCTTTGAATAGAACAACATAAATATAATTGCAAAGGGCAAGACTCCCCATAATTTCAAGAATGGAATAGCTTCGGCTCCGGAACCTGGAGCATTAACAATTAAAGCATCCTTTGTATCTCTTAAAATCGTGTAATTAAAATTAATAAAGAAAAATAAGAGAGCCATAGGGATAAACTTTTTTAATTCCCATGTATGGATCGGCCATAAAAAAGACCTCCACTTCCCAAATTTGGGTGCTTGATTCGTTGCTGTTGACATTTGTACTTCCTCTGGTGTTATAAAACTCTCCCCTTCAAGCATCTAAAACTATCTAGAGCCTTCTTGGGGAGGATGATTAAAAATTCTCTCAAGAGTCTAGTATTTTAGCAGATTTCGTTGTTTTTTCAAGGGATAAAATCAAAACTGAGGATTTTGAGAGGAGAAAGAGTGATAACTGGCGTCAAAAATAAATTACTTTAATAAAAAAAGCCGCCTAAAGAAATTTCTTTAGGCGGCTTTAGGTAAGTTTAAGAAATTATTTTGTTAGATTGTTGAACAGTTCGCTGTTTTGGATAACTTGTTGAGCATTAACAGATTCAACATAAGCATTCCAAAGCTCTTCTCGACTTTGTTATGACGGATAGAAGCAATGAGCTCTCGTTTGCAAGTCGCAAGCGATCGTTTTGGGCTTAATACAGAAACCATCTCTTTGTCGCCTGCGAGACGAGCGATATGGAGCATTCTTTCGAGTTGGTTACGTGTAAAGGTGATTTGGTCACGGCGCTTGCGGGAACCACGAGCAGCACGAGATTTTGGAGCAACCATGCCAGGGCGATCGGCGTTAATAATAAACTTCTCGATCATTGCGCCTAATTCACCAGGTTGTTTAGTTTTCATTTTCTTTAAAGTAAAGTGGTGCATATAACCGCCGGTAGTCATCGGAATATAACGGCAAATGTCATTTTCTCTTTTAGCGCCTACTTTCTTAATTGCACGAGCAATAACTTCTTCAACCTCTTTAAGGTTTTTAGTTCTAGGCTCTACAGTTTCATGACTCATGTGATTCTCCTTTTATAAATAGAGTTTTTCTTTTTATGGCAGTTTATAAAAAGGTGATAATATTTTTGCAAGCATCCTCTTTTAAATTAATTAAGTTAATTACTGAGTTCTCCAATGAAAACGGGTAAGAAAACTCTAAGGCACCCTCTTAAAGTTGTTCATAATATTTTGTTTTTCGGGTAGAATAGTTTAATCATGCGATATATCATTTGTCTTTTTTTATTGTTTGCCTGTGCAGGATGTCAGAACCCTCCTTCAAAATTAGATGATTGGGTCAAACCTAGCCCTAAGATCAAAGTCCTATCGACTACTTCGATGATTGACGATATCGTCTCTCAGGTCGGAAGGAAAAGATCGCCAATCTGGCTTTGATTGAGGGAGCAATGGATCCTCACAGCTATGAGCTCGTTAAAGGAGACTCTGAAAAACTCTCCTATGCTAAAGTTATCTTTTACAACGGTCTTGGTCTTGAGCATGGTGCAAGTCTGCGCCATCAAATCAAGCAACATCCTAAGGCTATAGCACTAGGAGACTGGATCCGTGAAAAAAATCCTGAAGCGATTTTGATCGAACGAGGACAAGTCGACCCTCATGTCTGGCTCGATATCTCGCTGTGGGCTGAGATCATCGACTCCGATCGTCCAAGCATTATCCGAAGTCGATCCTCAAAATGCCGACTACTACCAGCCAATGGCCAGCAAGTCCGGGAAAGTCTTTTGAAACTCGATGCCTCGCTCTTGAAAAACTCCAGATCGATCCCTCCAGAAAAAAGGTATCTTGTCACCAGCCATGACGCCTTCAATTATTTTACTCGCCGCTACCTCATGAAGGAACAGACTGGAAAGACCGCTTCTGCGCCCCTGAAGGACTCGCTCCTGATGGACAGCTCAGCTGCCAAGATATTCAAAAAGTGATCAATTACCTAGAGAACATCAAGTCCGAGTGATCTTCACCGAGTCAAATGTCAGCAAAGATTCCTTGAAAAAGATCCTTTCCGTCTGCAAAGAGAAAGGAATCACAGTCCAAATTGCCAAAGAAGTTCTCGATTCTGATACCTTAGGGACTTCAAGTACCTACCAAGGTATGATGGAGCATAACGTCAACGTTCTTTACGAGGCTTGGTACCAATGAATATTCTCGAAGTCGAACAACTCACTGTCAATTATAGAAGCTTCCGTGCTTTGGGATATTAACTTTGTCATCCCCGAGAAAAAAATCGTCGGGATCCTAGGTCCGAATGGAGCTGGCAAAAGCACATTGCTCAAAGCACTTCTCGGTCTTGTCAAACCCCTGAGCGGACATATCTCTTTTTTTGGGAAACCTCTTTCCGAGGTCAGGCAAAAAGTCGGCTATGTCCCTCAGCGGTCTTCCGTCGATTGGGATTTTCCGATCACCGCCTTTGACTTGGTCATGATGGGCCGGTATGGAAAAATGGGCCTTTTGAAGTGGGCTTCCAAGGAAGACCGTGAAGCGACAAGGCAAGCTCTAAGCCAAGTTGAGATGCTCCAGTTTGCAGACCGGCAGATCGGTCAGCTCTCCGGAGGCCAGCAGCAAAGACTCTTTATCGCCCGGGCTTTGGTCCAAGACGCCGACATTTATCTTCTGGATGAACCTTTTGCCGGCATCGATATGGCGAGGAAAAAACTCTCCTCGCTCTATTTAAAACACTCAGGGAAAAAGGAAAAACGCTCTTGATCGTCCATCATAATCTCTCTGCAACGGAGAATTATTTTGATTGGCTCATCCTTCTCAATACCTGTTTGATCGCAACGGGCCCTGTGGTAGAAGTCTTCAACGAGCAAAACATCAGAAGAACCTACGGACGCAGCAGCATTCTACTCGATGAAGCCGCTATCAAAGCCAAAAATAAGACTTCAGGTTTACTGTGACACCGCTCCTCGATTTTTTCACAGATCCCATCCTTAGACCCTCCACAGTGGGCTGCATGCTGATGTGCTTTGCTTCGGCTTTAGTTGGCGTGGTGGTCTTTCTCCGCAAAAGATCTTTGATTGGTGAAACATTATCCCACGCCTCTTTTCCGGGCGTCGTCATCGGAGTTTTTCTCTCTGCTCTTTTAATCCCCTTTTCAGATGAGCTGATCGCTCTTGCCATTTTGTGCGGGGCTTTTCTTTTTGCTTTTTTAGGACTCAAAATTTTGAATGTTTTAGAAGGCAGGCTCCGAGTCAAAGCCGACAGCGCCCTTTGTTTTGTCTTAGCCTCATTTTTCGGCCTTGGTATTTTGATCGCCAGCCGGCTCCAGCAAAGCTACCCCCTGTGGTATAAGCAAGCGCTCATCTTCCTCTACGGACAAGCCGCCACGATGACGAATATGCATGTCATCATTTACGCCTGCTTTGGGGTGGTGATCTTGGGTTTCATTCTCTATTTCTATCGTTACTTAGAAGCCGTCAACTTTGATCCCTCTTTTTTCTGAAACACTCGGAATCCGGTCTAAACGTTTAGATGACATGATGTTTTTTCTGATTGTCTTAGCTATCGTCGTTGGAATCCGGAGCGTCGGAGTCGTCCTGATGGCCGGCATGTTAATCGGACCGGCCGTTGCTGCACGTCCTTTGACAAACCGCCTCTCCTATCACTTTGCTTTAGCGGGACTCTTTGGAGTTATCTCCGGATTTCTAGGCAATTACCTATCTGTGGTGGTTCCTCAAGGCGCTTATTCTCTTCCGACGGGCCCGATGATCTTGATGGTCTCTTCTCTCTTTTGTTTCTTGAGTTTGCTGCTGGCTCCGCGGAGCGGACTTTTGACGCGGTATCTCCGCATGCGGCGCTTTAGTTTTCAGTGTGCGGTTGAAAATGCTTTAAAATCCCTCTGGAAGGGAGAAAGAACTGTGTTTTCTCCTGTAATTCGGTGGCAATTGAAACATAAGAAGTGGATTGATCAAAGAGGCCATTTAACGCCTCTTGGGAAAGCAACCGCTGAGAACATCATCCGGCTTCACCGGCTATGGGAAGTCTATCTTGTCGACTATATGGGACAAAAAGTTGAAAAAGTGCATCGGACTGCAGAAGAATTAGAACACTTGATGTCGCCAGAGCTTGAGAGAGAACTCACGGAGCTTCTGCAAAATCCTAGACATGACCCTCACCATCAGCCGATTCCCCCTCCGAATCCAACTATGGAGGCACCATGAATCCTTATTGGGGTCAAGATTTTTTCGGTTTCTTCGTGATTCTTTTTCGCAGGCTGACAGGGCAGCTCCACCTAGACCAGCTTGCCTCCGATGAAGTTCAGCTCATCGTCTTGATGGGAGTTGCGCTCTCGACAGTTCTTCTTGGCACCTTCTTGACACTCAAGAAAATGACGATGATGGCTAATTCGCTTTCGCACACAACTTTGCTGGGAATCGTTATTGCCTATCTGATCTTTTTTACACCTGAAACAGATTTAAGCATTGATACTAGCATTCTATTTGTTGCTGCACTGATCTCTGCCGTTTTGACAACTCTCCTGACAGAACTTGCCAGAGACCTTCTCAAACTCCAGGAAGATGCAGCCATCGGCCTTGTCTTCACAACGTTATTTGCATTGGGGATCATTTTAGTCACTGTCTTTACTCGCAACAGCCACATTGGCGTTGAAGTCATCACGGGCAATGTCGATGCGCTCCATTTCGAAGATATCCGCCTTGTCTGGGGAGCAGCGATTTTAAATTTAGTATTGATAGGTCTTTTCTTCCGCCAGTGGGTCATGACAGCCTTTGATCAAAAACTTTCTTTCTCTTTAGGGGTGCCCACTAAAACTTTTCATTACCTGCTCATGTTTTTGACGGCCCTGACTTTAATTGCAGCTTTCCGCGCTGTCGGGGTCATTTTAGTCCTCTCTTTCCTCGTTGGGCCTACGTTGATCGCCCGCCAGTGGACTCACAGACTCAGGTCCCTCCTTCTCGTGGGGATAGGCGTGGGAATTGTGACTGCGGTCTTCGGAGTAGCGCTCTCAAGACATTTCTTGTCAGTCTACCATATGCCCTTATCTACAGGGGGGCTCGTCGTGACGCTCATTTCAGCCCTCTATCTCGTCTCAACCCTGTTGACTTTTAGATCTTCAAAGGGTTTAATAAGGGATTAATTTATGTTGATGAGTATTTTTTATTTACTTTTAGCAATCTTAGGCTTGGGATTCTTAATTTTCATCCATGAGCTTGGCCATTATTTCGTGGCGCGCCGTGTGGGTATGACAGTTGAAGTCTTCTCCATTGGATTTGGACCTCCTATTAAGGAATGGACTTTCCAAGGCGTCAAGTGGAAGCTCTGCATGCTCCCCTTCGGAGGTTATGTCGCAATTGCCGGCATGAACAAAAAAGGAAACCTAGAGCCTCATCAAATCCCCGATGGATTCTACGGAAAAAAACCTCTCGACCGCATCAAGGTCGCTATCGCAGGCCCTTTAGTGAATATCGTTTTTGCTTTTGTTGCATTCTGTGCGATCTGGGCCACCGGCGGACAAGAGAAGCCTTTCCAAGAATATACCAACGTCATCGGCTATGTCGATCCGCAGTCAAAACTTTATAATAATGGAGTCCGTCCTGGAGACGAACTGACAACTCTCGATGGAAAATCCGTCGGAGGGTACAAAGATCTTTTAGTTTCCCTCTATCTCGATGGGAAAACAGCGACTATAAACGGAAATGAGATCAACTATCTTTCCGGACAGAAGCAGCCTTTCACCATCGTGCTTCCGATCCCCAAATCAGCGAACCTTCCTGTTGCAGAACTCGGGATCATCCCTGCGCAATACCTGATTTTCGATGATTTCTCCTCTCCTGCTTCACCTCTAAAAAATTCCGGGATTCAAAAGGGTGACCGCATTATCTGGGTCGACGGAGATTTAATCTTCTCATCTCAGCAGCTCTCTGCTGTTTTGAATGATTCAAAATCAGTCTTGACTATCGAACGAAACGGCAAACTCTTGCTTGCCAAAGTCCCTCGCCTGAAAATTTCCGACCTATGCCTCACTGCCGAGCAAAAAAGTGAGCTCGAAGATTGGCAGCATGAAGCAGGATATCCGTCCAAAGCTTCTCAACTCTATTTCGTTCCCTATCTCTTAAATCATGATGGGGTTGTCGAGAAAAGCCTTTCCTTCATGGATTGCAATGCTGAACAAGTAGAACCTATCACTGAAGCCCGTCATCCCTTGGCTGTGATATTGAAGCCCGGAGATCGTGTTGCCGCTGTCGATGGAAAACCTGTTTCCAACACCATTGATCTTTTGAAAAACCTTCAAAATCGGAACGCTTCTGTCATCATCCAAAGAGCCGCCGATTCTTCCATCCCTTCTTGGAAGGCTGCCGACTCAATCTTCGAGTCGTCGATTAAGCCATCTTCTTTACAGCAGATCATTTCAAACGTGGGAACCGACCATCCTGTCAATCAATCTGATAATTTGGTCCTTCTTCCTCCGGTCAACCTCAAACCTCTTTCTGAGCTCGCGTTAGACCCTCAAACAAAGGCTCTTGTCGAAGCCGATCTTGAGATGAAGAAAAAATTTATCGATAAAATCGAAAACGATGAACAGCGCCAGCAGCAGCTTACGCTTCTCGAGCAATCGCAAAAAAAACTCTTGCTCGGAGCCCTCCTGCGCGACCGTACAGTCGCTTACAATCCATCTCCTGTAACTTTATTTGGCGATGTCGTCGAGCAGACCTGGAAAACGCTTTCGAGCCTTCTCACAGGATTTTTAAGTCCTAAAGCGCTCTCCGGTCCTGTCGGAATGGTCCAGGCTCTTCAATCAAGCTGGTCCCATGGCATTAAAGACGCGGTCTTTTGGCTTGGATTTATCAGTTTGAACTTAGCTTTCATAAATCTTCTTCCGCTCCCCGTTTTAGACGGAGGGCATATCGTCTTTGCCACGATCGAACAGATTACAAAAAAACCACTGAAGTCCAAGACAATGGAAAAACTGATCCTTCCATTTGTGATCTTGATCGTCATCTTGTTTGTCTACTTAACGTATCACGACATTGTGAAACTTCTGCAGCGGCTATTCTAAAACAGCAATTTTTGCATAGAAATAAAGACATCCGTCTCTATTCGCTTGACGAACATGCGCTTCTACGGCTGTATCGACCGTATTGTCGGAGGCAAACCAGCTTTTGCCACCCTGGCTCACGATCGTATAATAATGGCCGTCGTCAGGGGTGCCTGAATGCAACACAACCGATTTCAATCCGTAATTCTGTCCGCAAATGTTAATCTTTGGGGGCATGTTGACTGCACACTCGATCTTTTCTCTTCGCCCCACATCAATCGACTTGTAACGGGTAAGTTGCAAAATGATTCTTTCGGGCAGTCTCGCAGGTGGAACGATCCTTTCGGAAACGAGATAATAATTTCTCACACAGCCAGCGCTATTGAGATAGAAATGGGTCACTTTGTTAGGATCATCAGGCCCTGTTGAAGCTCTTCTAGTCTGGAATGTCTCTTCGAGTAGCGTTTGCCCGCTGACTCCTTCACGCAGCAAGCTCTTGATTTCTAAAATCCCCATTGGAGAAGGCCTCTCCACAATTTTTTTATCATCGGGTATCTGTGTGAGCTGGTCATTGAAATCTCTGGGATTTTGATGCTTTGCCAAACGGTCTTGAAGTTTTTCCGCATTCTGTTCCGCTTCGGGACATTCTTCCCATACCCGTTCATAAGTAAGCGGGAAAAAGACCTCAGGATAATCATCGGGCATCACATATTTGGAAAGACAATGCAAAAACTCTTCAACATCTTCCTGAGATGTTCCTCCAGCTCCGCTGATCAGGTGACGGATATTGCCGATCGGCGCAGAAACCCATCTTCCAAAAGAGACGACAGGCAATTTCTGCTCCACCGCAGCCTCATAGGCCTGGATCAGACTGAGAAAAGCATCAAACCCTGAAATTTCATTAGCTATCCTGGTCCTTTCATGATCGAAGAACCTCACAATGTCTGAATCCTCTTTCATTAACGTAAATTCTTGTCTTAAATCTGCATCATCATCAGGAACTGCTGGAAAATCAGCATCTCTTGTAATCCTAGAAAACTCCCCTATCAGTCCATGGATGGTGGGGTATTTTCTCAGAAACTCCGGAGAATTATAGTTTAGGCTGCTTCTTCTCATCATTAACATCACAACGACATCTTTCGTGCTGGCCACTGCTAATGGCGGCTCGACTTCTCTTTTCCGAGAAAGCATTTTAGGCCAAGCAAAAGAAGACAACCCTGTCTGCGCAGGGTATAATTCTAAAAAGTTCTTAAAACAGATATGGCGTGCTTTTGCCCTTTCGCAAATGGCCTTGTAGACACCGGGATACACATCGTCTGTCATAATCGCCTGTGTCGGGGCGTTGATAAAACATGTATTGCCGACATTGGGCATCCCGGGAAACTGACCTTCTTTCAGAGGCGCAGGATAGATCGTGCTTGGGACAATCAGCGTCTCGACCCTTGTCGTCCTTTGCAGAATCTCCCCTGCTGTCCCAATGACAGCGGTAACTAGAGCCCAAAAGGTTCCTCTGAGCATTAAAGAAACCGTTCTTTCGCCTAAAAAACGGTAGCCGTCATAGAAGGAAAGTCCCACGAAAAAAACGGCCGTTCCAAAGCAAAGATCGGCATAATGATTCGTCTTACCCGCAACCTCTTGGATTTCATCATCAGTTCTGTCCATCGTTAACTCATGGATCGACTTTGACGGCGACAGGGGTAGATGAGCTCCTCCTCTGGGAGAAAACATCTTAATCCCATCACGTAATTTCTCAGGTGAGTTTACAAATGGTCTAACGCCTAAAGGAGATGCTTCGTTTGACATAGTGCAAGGAGGGTAACATAATTTTCAGTATGCACAAAAGTTCAAAGAATTTGTTAGGGGTATACTGCGGTCGGCTTGAAACTTTGAATTTGGACCGATTTTGCCAGGGCTCATACCAACTCACGATATGACCCCTCGCAAAATAATGCAAAATAGGACAAAATAATCTCGAAAATCGACGAACCCTGAGTTTTACAGCTACCCCCATAGAATAGATCCATGTTTCACTATGACATTAAGCTAATAAGAAATTTTTCCATTATCGCGCATATCGATCACGGTAAATCGACCATCGCTGATAGGCTTCTGCAACTGACCGGCACGATCGCCGATCGGGACATGCAAGAGCAAGTCCTCGACAATATGGATCTAGAACGGGAACGCGGCATCACCATCAAAGCCCATCCCGTCACCATGACCTATAAAGCCGAAGACGGAAAAGTCTATCAGATTAACTTTATCGATACGCCCGGCCACGTCGACTTTACTTATGAAGTTTCCCGCTCTCTTTCTGCTTGTGAAGGCGCTCTGCTCGTCGTCGATGCTGTCCAAGGCGTCCAAGCGCAAAGTTTAGCTAACGTTCACCTCGCCATCGAACGCAATCTCGAGATCCTCCCTGTCATCAACAAAATCGATCTTCCCTCTGCCGATGTCGAAAGCGTCAAGCAGCAGATTGAAGACGTGATCGGACTCGACACTTCCACGACCATCCTCTGTTCTGCAAAAATGGGCACCGGCATTAAAGAGATCCTCGAGAGCATCTTGATCTACGTCCCCGCTCCAAAAGCTCCGACTGATGATATTTTACGTGCGCTGATCTTCGATTCGCATTACGACACCTACCGCGGCGTCATGGTCTACATCCGCGTGATCAGCGGCTCTGTCACCAAAAAGTCGATGGTCAACATGATGTTCTCCGGAAAAACCTTCGAAGTCTTAGAAGTCGGTATTTTCACACCGTCCTCTGTCCCCGTCGAAGAACTCCGCCCCGGTGAAGTCGGCTACGTCATTGCCAACATCAAAAACACCTCCGATGTCAAAATCGGCGACACGCTCACATCTACCCGCAATCCCGCTCTTGAGCCGCTTCCTGGCTTCCGCGTGATCACTCCTGTCGTTTACGCAGGAATTTATCCTGTCGACTCCAGCGACTTTGAAATGCTCCGCGATGCACTCTATAAGCTCCAGCTTAACGACTCCGCTCTCCACGTCGAGCAAGAGAGCAGCATGGCGCTTGGTTTTGGATTCCGCTGCGGATTCCTGGGCCTCCTTCACCTCGAGATCGTCTTTGAACGTCTCCAACGTCACCACAATCTCGACATCATCACGACAGCTCCTAGCGTCATCTATAAGTTCACACTAACCGACGGCACCCATCTCGAGATCGACAACGTCGCCCATTATCCCGATCCTGCCCACATCCAAAGCGTTGAAGAGCCTTGGGTCAAATGCCACATCATGGCTCCTTCCGAATACCTTGGAGCGATTATGGGCCTAGGCATGGATAAACGAGGATCTCTTGAAAAAACCGAAACGATGGACAAACGGCTTCTTCTCACCTACCGCATGCCGCTCAACGAAATCATCACTGACTTCAATGATAAGCTCAAATCGATTACCCGCGGCTACGGCTCTTTTGATTACGAGTTCGACTGCTACCAAGAAAACGACATTGTTAAATTAGAGATCCGCGTCAATGAAGAGCCGATCGATGCGTTTTCCTGCCTTGTCCACCGCTCCAAAGCGGAAGGCAGAGGCCGCGCGATCTGCAAAAAACTCGTTGAAGTCATCCCGATGCAGCAATTTAAAGTCCCCGTGCAAGCTGCCATCGGCGGAAAAGTCATTGCCCGAGAAACCATCCGCGCCATTACCAAAAACGTCACCGCTAAATGCTACGGCGGAGACATCACCCGTAAACGAAAATTATGGGAGAAACAAAAAGAAGGTAAAAAGCGGATGAAAGAGATCGGCAAAGTCACCATCCCTCAATCAGCCTTCATGGAAGTTTTAAAAGCTGGAGATTGATGCAAGCTCTTTAGAGCTTGCATCAGAAAGAATTACTCTGCTTTTGGATAGACCTTCAGAATTTTAATGAGTTCTTTTGGTGTTCCACTTTGAGAGCCCTGCGCTTCTATTGCTTTGATGACTTCATACCCTTGAGTCACTTCCCCAAAAATCGTATGCTTTCCATTCAACCAAGATGTTGATACGGTTGTAATAAAAAACTGGCTTCCATTGGTACCTTTACCATCCATAAGACCACGATTAGCCATCCCCAGAAGTCCCGGCTTATCGTACTTGACGTTAGGAGAACATTCATCATCGAATTGTCCACCCCAAATAGATTTTCCACCCGTTCCATTCTGATTTTCGTAGTCCCCAGTTTGAACCATGAATTGCTGGATTACCCGATGGAATTTCACTCCATCGTACTTGTGATTTTTGGCAAGCCCGAGAAAGTTCTCAACAGCCTTCGGCGCTACGTCCGGAAACAAAGTCACCTCAAATTTCCCTTTTGTTGTTTCAACAACAACCACTGGTCGCTTCATATCTCCCTCTGCATGTAAATTTTGAATAAAAAAACAGCCCATCATAAGCATGAGCAATCGTAGTAATCCTTTTTTCATAGGCTCCTCCAATAATGGATGATAATCTACTAAAAATTCGACATTTCCGCAAAGAAACTCTTGTGCTCTGTTTACTGTTTTGACGCAGCCGAAATAGTAAAAACTTTGTAAATAGAGCACTTGAAAAAATGGCCGTGAAAGTGTAAAATCTCCCCTGCTTAACAGCGGGAACTTTATGTTTTTAAATATATCTCTTTCTTCAGTCTTTTTTCTTTCTTCTTTTTCTTGGCGTTAAGCCTATCCAAATAATTTTTTACATTTGATTTTCTCTTCCGTGAGTGATTTGCACTCATCTTCCGCAATAGCTGTGCTATTAGCGCATATTTATAAATTATTTTTTGGAGATAGGACTTATGTGCACACAAGTAAAAATTAGAGCTCTTGACGCGGTATTACCGCCAGATCTCATCAAACAGACTGAAATGAATAAAAAAACAATGAAGGCAGCAGCAACTTTCGTCGTTAATCTCATCGATGAAACCATTTGCCATGCTGCAAATAAGCTCCCCCATGGACTGGATGCTTTCCCTGGAGATAGACTTTGCCAGGCAAGGCTGATGATCCTCCCGGAGCTTTTTGAAAAACCCGAGGTTTGCAAGGAATTGCAAGAGTTATCAGAGAAAATAAAAGTTGGTTTAGGAAAAGAGATTGCAACACTTGAAATCTCACCGGATGTCAACTATCTGATGAACTGCCGGCTACTCAAGATTACACGGACGGTTAAATCGATTGAACCGAGCGGGATCCTGCTGTCAAAAACAGATCATAGACAGCTGGCTTCTCTATCAAACGAGCTCACCGGCAAAGCCTGTGAAAAGATCACCCAGCATGCTTGTACTCGAATTTCAAAAGAAACCATGGAGCGGCTACAAGAGTATGGCCGTAGAATGCGTGTTACAGAGCTGCATCAAAGGATGCTCGATCACGTAGTTGTATTCAGCCCGCCTAACTTCCCGCCTAGATCATTTGGATGCCAGTTTTTTACAGTGCATCTTGCTCTGCATTGTCTTTCACAGAGAAAAAATCCTCTAGCCATCAAAACGATTGTTCCCGAAGGACCTTCTCGTTTGATTTTTTTCAAAGCTCAAGAAAATGATTTTGAGTTTCAGGAAGCGCCGCAGCTTGAAAAAACGTCCTATGTGGCTATTTTTCAGGCTGTCGTCCCCTCGGAAAAAGCTCTAGTAGCTAAGGTTAAGGAGATCGGCTTTGTCGAGTTGATCTTGCGGTACTCGGCTCAAGAGACCCCTTTTGAGCACACCTCAAGCCTCAGCGATGTGAAAGATCTAGAGGCCCGCACTCTGATCGAAGAGTACAGAAAAAAAGCTGCAGAGTCAGGATGCGATGAAAAACTCATCCGCATCCATCATCTCTATTCTAGTACGATTCAAGAAGAGGTCAAGTAGCGAAGCCCAGCCTCACCAACCTGGATATGAAAAGAATTGCCGCTTCGATAGAAGCGGCAAGTTCCTCATCATGGCAAATCACTAAAGCAGTCAGCTGAAATTCATCAATAAGCGCACGCAAAAATTGAAAGACCATTTGCGCATTGGTGGGATCTAGCGTAGCTGTCGGCTCATCTAAAAAAAGGATCGAAGGCTGCTTTTGCAGCGCCATCAAAAGAGCTAAAACCTGCCTCTGCCCTCCTGAAAGAAGACGAACGGGTTTGTTATAATCAATCCCGAACCTCTCAATGAAAGGCGGAAGAAAAGGCCTCTTTTGAAAACCTTTCCAAAGAGAAGGTCGATTGTGCAGTTTGGCAAACTCCAAATTTTGTAAAAAACTGAACTGATCGGCAATCATTTCATCGAACCGCTGGGAAATAAGAGCGATCTTCTCTCTCAAAGTTTCTGCATGGGAAATCGGATAAGGCGTTCCTCCAATCTCAACAGTCCCCTTGAGATCTGCAGATAGGTCTCCCCGCAATGCAGCTAGTAAAGTCGATTTGCCGCAGCCATTTTTTCCTGAAAGTGTATGAAGCCCTCCTTTCTCTAGCTCGAAAGAAAGATCCTGAAAAAACAACTGCTTTCCAAACTTAAGCGAAAAGTCTTTGATCTTGAGCGCCATTTTAGACTCCCAAATGATCTGTTGCAAAACGGACTTTGGCCCGCTGGGAAAAAACCCAGATCGCCAATATCATCACCGCTTGAAATGCATTGAAATACCTGAGAGAAAACCCGCACTTAATCAAGAGGTGCTGCAGGACAAAGAACAGGACTATTCCTACGAAGGGCGCCACTAAATTCGGCTGCTGCCGGTCTAGAAATACCTTGCCCAGCATCAATGACGTGATACCCAGCAGAACAATCCCAGAGTTCATCGTCACATCGACAAATCCGTTGGCTGTGGCAAATAGGTATCCGGAAAGTCCGGCGGCCGCTCCACCGAGAACTGTCCCAAAAATCACCACGTATTTTGTTGAAACATGATGCCTTTTGAAAAAGAGAGGATTATTTCCATAGATCGCAAATGCGTAGCCCAATTGGCTTCGCAATAAGAAATAAGAGAAACCAACTAGAGCGGCAGTGATCGCTATCAGCACCGTCCATTCTGACCCGACTCCAAACGATGGCTTAATGCTCAGGAGAGCTCCTTTCAAAGCGAATCGAACAATCCCATGGAATAGTCCGTTGACCACGATAGCAGCCAAAAGAAAGGGCAACCGGCAGAGTTGGTTGAGCATCCCTGTCAGAGCTCCGACAACAGCTCCCCCGCTTATCGCAATAAAATAGGAAACAATCCCCTCCGAAGCCGTCAATCCTCCCATGACAGCGCCAAATAAATAAGCACTTTCCAAACTCAAGTCAGGCACCTTCATGAGAGAAATTGACAGATAAGCTCCCAGGATGAGCGGGAAAAATAAAAAAATCTGATGAAAAATCGATTGAATCATGCTGCTCTTCCTGCAGAAATCCGATCTCCTTCATCCGCTTCTCGTTGATTTTAAGAAAATGACTCAGGAGGAGCCGTCTGTGACTGGGGATGTCTCTTGGACGCTGATCGTCGTCGAGAATCAAAAGAGCTTTCTTCGCCGCTTCTTCTCCATAGATCAACTCGCTGACCCCATAGGCATACGGAACTCCTCTATCTGCTGAATCGAGATCGCTGGCAATCAAAAGTTTGCCTTTTTGATCGCAGAGTTTGACCAATACATCAAGCCCTGAAACGACAGTATTGTCCTTGATCACTAAAACAGCATCAGCCTCTTCAATAAATGGCGCTGTTTTCAAAAGGATTTCATTCGTCTTGAAAATTTCAACCGTTTTGAGCTTGATCCCCATGTCAGTCAAAATCGTTTCAATTTCTTCTTTATTGGAAGTCAGGCTAGGTGAAGACGGAATCGTAGACAAGCAGCACTGCCTTGGCTTTATTCCTTAAGATCTCCAACTCTTTGGCAAAATCAGTCGTCTCTTTCACTCCTGTGAGCTGATTGCCAGATGACGCTTCCGAGGCTACCAGATCCATCTCTAATGGAAACGGAACCGCTGAAAAAACGATCGGTGTTGAGAGCTTCTTTTTTTCAAACACCTCTTTCATTGTACGAGTAGCTTGCGTAGCAATGGTAAATACAAGGTCATAGTCTCCTAGAGCAATCTCTTCGGCTTCACTTCGCATCAAGGTCTTATTCCCCAGTGCATTATAGGTCTTAACCGTGAACTTCTGCCGGCAATGTTTTTCCATCGTATCGACAAATCCTTTTTCGATTTGCTCTAAGCTCGGATGTGTGGTGGGCGTTAAAATGGCAATTTTGCAGTCCTCTCCCTTAAAAGTGAGCAGACCGACAGTTGCTAGACAAATGAGGACAAAAACAAGAATGAAATACTTCATAAAATCCTCCAAAATTTTGTTAAATTGAATAAGCCAGCTTAAAACGCGTTAGCGACGCCAGCGATAGAAAGAAACAAAATTTAAGAAAGAAATACGTTTCATAGTTGAAACTCTAAGAACTTTTTAAGCTTAGGATCAATGATCTTCAGCGCGTTCGACCCTCGGGTAATTTGAGAAATACTGACTTGGCACGATTCAGCAATTTCCCTCTGGGTCAATTTATCTTCCAAAAGGGCTTTAATTACCACATAGCGGGATGCCAAAAGCTCTTTCTCCTCTAAAGTAAAGAAAAAACTGAAATAGATTTTCTAAGTCTTTCTCTGATTTGAATTTATAGCAAGTTTTACAAAATCTTTCCAGTCTTTTTCCATATGTATGTAATGCTATAACGCTACACCAATATTCGTCAACTACCAAAATTATTTCTTTACAATTTTCGTTTTTTTTGAGAATTAAAGAATAAACGCTTTCAATGAGGTTAATTGTGAATGTTAAACAAGTTATCGGTGGCATCATTTTTGTTGGGGGTCTTGGTCTTCTTTACTTAGCCCATTACATCAATGTCCAGGTCGAACAGGCAACCTGGAGATCTTCAGCGCCCAGCAGAAAGTCGACTCAACCAACAGTCTTTTCAACATGAGTTCCGCTACTAAACCAATTGGTAAAGGACTCACTTCAGGAGCCCAGAGCCAGATCAATGAAGGGCGAAATACAATTGAATATTACACCGCCGCTGCACAAACGATGCCAGATCGGTGGGATATGCCGCTCTAGTGGTCGGAGCCGGCATGATGTTTTTCTTCCGTAGGAAGAGAAGTCACTAGCTCAGCCATTCCGTGTGGAAAAACTGTCCACGCGGCTGATCGACCCGCTCATACGTATGCGCGCCAAAGAAATCCCTCTGTGCCTGCAACAAATTTGCAGGCAGCCTTGCACACGTATAACCATCCAAGAAAGTGACACCTGCAGCCAGCGTCGGCACCGGAATCCCCGATTGAACTGCAGCAGCAACGACATTTCTCCATCCTTCCGAACACCGGCTGACTTCCTTGTGGAAGAAAGGCGCTAGCAGAAGACTTGGCAAGTTAGGATTTTCCGCATACGCTTTCTGAATATCTCCTAAGAAACGGCTTCGAATGATGCATCCGCCTCTCCAAAGAAGAGCGATATTGCCAAAATTCAGGTTCCATTTCATCTCAGTTGCTGCAGCACGCATCAACATAAAGCCTTGGGCATAGCTGACGATCTTAGCGGCATACAGGGCATCTCTAACCTTATCGACAAAAAACTCGACGTTCACCTTCAGAGGTTTTTTTGGCAGCTCCATAAAGAACAGAAGCCTGGATCCTTTCATCTTTCAACGATGAAAGGCATCGGGCAAAGACAGCTTCAGCAATGAGTGTTACAGGAATGCCGAGATCTAGCGCACTGATGCCTGTCCATTTGCCGGTCCCTTTTTGTCCAGCCACATCGAGAATTTTATCGAGGAGAGGTTTCCATCGGTGTCGCGAAATCCAAAAATATGAGCCGTGATTTCGATGAAATAACTATTGAGCTCGCCTTTATTCCATTCGGTAAAGATCTCTTGCAGTCTCTTTGCGATGAACATCCGACAGATCTCTTAAGCATCTGATAAGCTTCGCTGATCAGCTGCATGTCGCCATATTCAATGCCGTTATGGACCATCTTGACATAGTGGCCGGCTCCGCCGTCTCCGACCCAATCGCAGCAAGGACTGCCGTCATCGGCTTTTGCAGCAATCGCTTGGAAAATCGGCTTGACAAAAGGCCATGCTTCTTTACTTCCTCCGGGCATGATCGAAGGGCCATGGCGCGCTCCCTCTTCTCCGCCGGAAATCCCAGTGCCGATGAACAAGAATCCCTTTCTCTGAGTTCCTTTTCTCGTCTTTCGGTATCGACATAGTGGCTATTGCCGCCATCGATTAAAATATCTCCTTTCTCAAGAAACGGAAGGCATTCTTCAATGAGTTCATCGACAGGCTCTCCCGCTTTGACCATGAGCATCACTTTGCGAGGACGTTTGAGCTGAGGAAAAAATTCTTTAAGAGTATGAGATCCGATGACTTTAGAGCCTTGCAGGCCCGGCGAGAAACTCATCGACCTTGGAGACGGTCCGGTTGAATACAGCCACTGTAAAACCATGGTCGTTCATGTTCATGACGAGATTTTGTCCCATGACTGCCAGTCCAATTAGTCCGATATCTGCTTCCATTGATTCCTCTTTCATTCTAGAATATAAAATTAGAATCGCTCATGTTCTCGTAGCTCAGTGGATAGAGCGGTCGCCTCCTAAGCGGCAGGTCGCGCGTTCAATTCGCGCCGAGGACGATTCTTACCATATATAGATTTCAGGTTTTTAAATATTTATCGATTCCAAGGGCAACGCCCTTGGCGATTTGCTCAAGATATTTTTTGTCTCTGAGGTTGCTTCGCTCTTGATTTCGTCATAAAGCCCCCTTCGACTAAGACAGCCGGCATTGGGTCTCACGGATGACATGGAAATTTCCATTCTTGACTCCGCGCGAAAGTGCGTGGGTTTGATCGATCAGTTCTGTTAAAACCAAATTACCCAGCTCTTTCGATTGCTGCACCCTCTTATGATCGCTTCCCGAGTGATAAAAAATTTCAATTCCATGGGCATCAGGAGATGGAGAGGAGTTGTAGTGGATGCTCACAAAGAGGACTGCCCCGTTTGTTTGCAATGGATACCCGCCGGTTAAGCGGAATGAAGACATCTTTGCTCCGGGTCATGATCACCCGGTAGCCCATTTCATTGAGATATTTTCTAAAAGAAGCGTTGTCATCAGGGTCAGCCTTTTCTCCATGAAATAGTGGATCTTGGCTCCCTCATCCGTCCCGCCATGGCCGGATCTAAAATAATCAGCGGCTTAGCATGCTGAGGAACGGAAATCTTATAGGTGCGCGGAGCTGGGTTCCGAAGACCGGAACAACGAAAGAAGGCATGCGAAAAGAAAAATCGCATGAAGCGGAGTTTATCATAAGTTCTCACCCTCTACAAGCTTCCTTCCTATCTCCCTATCATCAAAGACAATAGTTTGATGAGCAAAAATCTGATAAGCCTCATGCCCCTTGCCTGCAATTAAATATATCTGTGGCTTGGCAAGCTCTAATGCCTGCCCGATCGCTTTTTTTCGATCGAGCTCTACGACATGGAATTTTTTTGGAAGCCGCTGATCACCTGCTTTGCAATCTCAACAGGATATCTTCATTCCGGGGATTGTCTTGGTGACAATCGTTAGATCAGAGTAACTTTCTGAGATTGATGCCATCTGAGGCCGCTTTTGCACATCGCGGTTTCCTCCGCAGCCAAAAACAGTAATAAGACGTCCTCTTTTCAGCTCAGTCAACGTTTGGAGGACATTTTTCAATGCATCGGGTTTATGCGAGTAATCGAAAACACCTGGAGATTCTTGGGCATCCACGAACACGCTCTAATCTTCCAGGCATGCCTCCGGCCACACGGTAAAGCTTGCTCGCAATCTTCTGCAAGCTCATTCCCTCGTCAAGCTACAGCTGTCGCTGCTAAAGATGTTGTAAACATTGAAGCTGCCGATCAAAATAGTTTTAAAGAAACCGTTTCTTGATTCCAGTGGACATTAAACGCCATGCCATTCGCTGAGAGTTTAGATCAGATGCAAAGCTCAAATTCGGGATTGTAGACCAAATCGAATCACCTTCTTAGACTTTTGGATCATGAGCGGGGCCCAAGGATCGTCGCCATTGATGATGGCAACCTGAGCGTTGGCAAATCCTTGTGATTTCACCACCTTCATACTCTTCCATTGTATGATGGTAGTCGAATGGTCTTGAGAGAGGTTTGTGTAGACCGCTGCGGCAAACTGAATATCTTTCCGCGCCTTGGTCAATTGCATGCGAAGAGACTTCCATCACGACCGATTTGCAGCCTTCTTCTTTCATCTCGTGAAAAGCTGAAATAGTGTCAATACGTCCGGCGTCGTATCTAGAGGCAGGCAAAACTTTTTTGCCTGTCATCCAGCTCACGCCTCCCGATAAGTCCGCAAGGCTCTTCTATAAGATACTTCATTAAAAATATTATGGTGGTTCTTCCGCTGGTGCCGGTGACGCCAGAAATCGAAAGTTTCTCTGCAGGATCGTGATAGAACCGGTTGGCAGAAGAGCTTCAAGACCTGTTCACATCCGGATGGATAACTTGAGTCACGGCTAAAAACGGATCGCTAAGTGTCCGTGAGGACCGCTAACGCTCCGGCTGAAACTGCTTCAGCATAAACCGGTGGCCATCTCCTGTCTTCCCTCGGCGGGCAATGAAAAGTGTCTCCTTCCGGGAGCGACGCTTTTCGAATTGGCAGTGATGAAGGTCACATCGGTCTCTTTGCTTCCCTTCCATGTGACTGCGAAGTCTTTCGAACAGCTGTTTTAATTTCATGCGTCTCACCCGTGATGTCCACTTGTCAAAGAGCACTTTGAGATCTTTGACTGCTTTATCCCAGGCATCATTTTTCGGATTGTCTTCTGGAATCCTAGATATTTAGAGTTCTAGACCGATCCCTCTAAAAGCAGGGAGCAGCACACGTCCCGCCCATTTGGTTCCTGCCGACTCCCCGGAGTATATTTATATTCCGGGTTATCGATGTGACCAGTAAAACAATCCGGGGCCTTGGTCGCCGTGCAAATCCAATGAAATCGAGATGTGGTCTTTTTTGAATAGACTCCGTTGATGACTTTTTCTGTCGTGCCTGTTTT
>CAWIQH010000037.1:0-7756 GCA_963838185.1 uncultured Chlamydiae bacterium | reverse complement strand
CGTGACAAACATCAGCAAAACAGCCGTGATGCAGGTCAATACGCTGCTTCTAATTGTGGACATGGCCCTACTGCCGGTATTTGGCTATCTTGCCCAAAGTTCGGAAAAGAGAGGGTGATGTTCATCGGAGCTTTTGGGTCTGCGGCACTTAGCTCTTCCGCTGTTTTATTTAGTCGGTGGAGCTTCTTTAGGGATGGTGATTGCGATCCGTTTGATCTTAGTGATCCTAGGGGTTGTCTTTGCAGCGCCGTATTACGCCTGGGCCATTGAGCGCGTGGCTCCTGAATACCGGTATACGATTCTGTGTTTAGGAAGCGCTCTTGGATCGCAGCTGATCGGAGGGCCGGCTTCAGCGATTTCTTTATCGCTTTATCGGATGACAGGCTGGGTTTGGTCGCCTGGGCTCTATTTACTGTTGATTGGAGCCGCAGCAAGCTATGTTATTCGGAAGTTTGCTCAAAGCAAAGAACAAGTTTCTTAAGCCTTGTCAACGGCAAGACCTAGCTCGATGTCGAGTTCGGATCAAAGGTCTAATTTTTGGTTTTTTTGTGCGCAAGGACCATAAATCCATAGCCATTTGAGCATTGAGCCAAAAATCAGGAGTTGTTTTGAAGGCTGCTGCAAGCTTAGTAGCCATTTCGGGAGTAACACTGGTTTGCTCATTAATAATGCGATTGATGACTTTGTAATCGCAGCCAAGGTGTACAGCTAGTTCTTTTTCGCTAAGAACCAAGGGGTATCAAGAATTCTTCAAGGAGAATTTCGCCAGGTGAAGTAGGTTTTCTTGCATACGTTATTCAGTCTTGATTTGGACCCAGGAGTCGCGGATCTTTTCCTGGGATGGTCAGAAGCCGGGCAAAGAGGAGAGGACGGAGTTCGGGAGAGGACATGGTCATGAGCTCGCGGGCATCGGGAGTGAGATCGAGGTCATCCATCACATCGATAGTGGAAGGGAAAATCCCAAAGGTATCGTAGTGGGTCTTCATGGAATGGCGGGTGAAGAGGAAGTTAATGAGCTGGTAGGTCAGATCTTGTTTGGTGCTGGTCTCTGGGATGCAGAAATTTTCAATGGTGACAAAGGTCCCTTCTTTGGGGATGACATAACCGACGAAGGGGAACTTTCTCATGGTTCTCCAGATGTATGAGCTGGAAGCGACCGCGACAGCGCTATTTTTGGTGGCTAAAAAGTAGTCGGCGCGGAAGTCGGCATAGGCATTGACGTACTGTTTTTGGGTGATCAGGAGATTGGTGATGTCTTTGAGCTGGGGATCGGTGATCGTCGGGATGGGCCCATAGAGATAGAACGAGGCAAGTGTCAGGGTTTGGATGGGGTCGTTCAACATGGTGATCTTGTAGTCGATCACGTTCGGATCGAAGATCATTTTCCAGCTAGGGTAGAGGGGTTTGTCTTTGAAAAAGTCTTTATCGATCCCGAGGACATAGAGCTCCCACTCAAAGGGAACGGAATAGAGGTTGCCCGGATCGAAGAAGAGATTGATAAGGTTGGGATTGAGGTTGTCGAGGAAGTTCAGTTTGGTTTTATCGAGTTTTTTCAGGAGATTTTCTTTTCTTAAGATTTCCACGGAATAATCAGAAGGCACGACCAGTCGTAGCCTTCTCCGCCGGTGGCTTTGAGCTTGATGATCATCTCTTCGTTAGAGGCGTAGATAGTTGAGATTGACCTTGATGCCGGAGGCTTTTTCAAATTCTGCAACAACAGAATCGTCTAAAATATCTCCCCAGGCAAAGACGTTGATGCTTTTTTTCTCTCGGAAAAATAAATTTTTCGGCCAATAAAGGATGCCAAAGATCAAAGCAACCCAGAAAAAGACCACAAGCGAGCGATTAAAATATTGTCTTATTTTCATTAGAAGATTTTACTCCTGCTGCTGAGTTGGAAATAGACAAGAGCCATGAGGCTGCTCATGAATAGCAAGAGTGCAGAAAGAGCGTTCACAACGGGGGAGATGCCGGAGCGGATCATCGACAAGATATAAAGAGAAAGCGTTTGGACGGAGCTGCCGGCGGTGAAGTAGGTCAAGATAAAGTCATCGAAGGAAATGATGAAAACGAGGAGGGCGCTGGTGATCAGTGAGGGTCTGAGTAGGGGGAGAGTCACTTTAAAAAAGGTTTGCAGGGGAGTGGCTCCCAGCACGAGAGAAGCTTCTGTGAGGCGATAATCGAGGTCTTGGAACCGGGCATAGACCATCGGAATGACAAATCCAAGGCCTAAAACGGTATGGCCGATGATCAGGGTCGTTAAGCCAAGAGATATCGAAATGAGGCCGAAAAATCCGAGCAGGCTGACAGCGAGAACCGTCTCAGGAATGATGATGCTGCCATAAAAGAGGTTGAGGTATCTGCCGACGCGTCCTCCTTGCGCGGCAAAGAAAATCAGAAACATCCCCATCAGGACGGAAATAAAGGTCGCAGATAGCAGGCGACGATGAGGGAGTTCATGAACGCTTTCCATAGATAAACCGAGTGGATCAGCTCGACATACCACTGGAGGTAAATCCTTTCCAGGGAGAAGGGAAGCCCTCTTCGTTGAAAGAAAAGACGAGCAGGACGACGATCGGCACCCATAAGAAAAGATAAGTGCAGCAATGAAAAGAAGGTGGCCAGTTTTTCCGAAGATCGCTCTTCTTTGATGTGTGTAAACTTTCCTTTTCAGCCACGATCCCTCACAGGTTCTGTGAATCGTCCTATTAGCCAATAAAAAAAGATTGCGGTGATGAGCAGGACGATGCAGCTGACGACCATGAATGCAGCGCCGAGCGATCCTGTTCCTTCGGCGAGGATATATTCAGAGACGACGTTTCCGACGAACATGACTTTGTCGCCGCCCATTAGAGTTGGGATCGCAAACTCGCCAAAAGAGGGGATGTAGACGAGAAAAAAGCCGGCTCGCACGCCGCGCATGGTTAAGAGGAAGGATGATGCGTCTAAATGTCTGCAGCCAGGTAGCTCCGAGGTCAAAAGAAGCTTCGATCAAGCTGGTGTTGAATCTCTCTAGAGAAGTAGTAAATCGGCAGCACCATGAAGGGAAGATAGTAGTAGACCATCATGATGATGATGGCAAAAAGGGAATTTAGGAGAATCAGAGGTTCTTGAGATCAGATCCAATTGCAGGAGAAGATTGTTGAGAAAGCCTTGTCTTTCTAAAACGTAAAACCACGCATAAACGTGGAGCAGGAAGTTCGTCCAAAACGGGATCAGCAAGCAGAAACAGGAAGAAATTTTTAATATCTCTTCCTTAAAGGCTATGAAATAGGCGAGAGGATAGGCGATCAAAAAGCAGATGACGGCGTTGACGATCGCAAGAACAAGGAAGAGAGCAATCACCTTAAATAAAGGGGATTGAAGAAGTGGGCGATTTTATCAAAGGTAAATCCTCAACAATGCCCTGTCGAAGTCATCTTGACGAAAGCTTGTAGGACGATGATCAAAAGGGGAATATAGAAGAAGAGCACCTGCCAGATAAGTGCAGGGATCCCAATTGCAAAGGGACGTCGGAGACGGAGGTCGCAAAATATTCTTCATTTTTCCAGGATGACCACGTTTTCTTTTTGCCAGTAGAGATTGACTTCGTTGTCATAGTCGATCACTTCTTGGGGAAAATGTTCTTCGTTTTGTTCAAAGACCTGGAGCTTCATGTGGTTCTTTAAAAGGATATTATATTGCGTCGAACGTCCATGGTAGACGATCGACTGTACAATGCCTTTGACGTGGTTGGAGAAGTTTTTGACTTCTTTTTTCGAGATGAAGATCTTTTCAGGGCGGATGCTGATCAGAGCATCGCATCCTTCGGTCATCCATGGTTTCTTATGGGCGATATCGACTTTGAAATGGCCCAGATCAGGGATCCCGATTGCAGGTTCGGAGTGTCGAGATTGCGGAGTGTTCCACTCAAAATATTGGTGGTTCCCACGAATTTCGCCACGAAAGAAGAGTGAGGGAACTCGTAGATCTCTTTTGGAGTTCCGATCTGTTCGATTTCTCCTTTGTGTATTCATGATGGCCATCTGATCGGCCACCGTGAGCGCCTCGAACTGGTCGTGGGTGACATAGACGAACGTCGTCTTTAGTTTATCTTGGAGCTCGATCAGCTCGATGAGCATCCTTTCCCGGAGTTTGAAGTCGAGAGCAGCCAGCGGCTCATCGAAGAGGAGCACATCCGGCTCATTGACGATCGCTCTGGCAAGGGCCACGCGCTGCTGCTGTCCGCCCGAGAGCTGGCTCGGGGACTTATAGATATGGTTCTCAAGGTGGAAGGCCTCGAGAATTTTAAAAACTTTTTGCTCGATGACGATCTTGGGCAGTTTTTTGAGTCTTAGGCTATAGGCGACATTGTCAAAGACGTCGAGGTGGGGGAAGAGAGCATAGTTTTGAAACACAATGTTGATCGGACGCTCATGGATTGGGACATCGGTGATATCTTCGTCTGCCCAAGATAGATCTTCCCGGCGTCGGCTTTTTCGAGCCCTGCGATGAGACGCAGAAGGGTTGTTTTGCCGCAGCCGCTAGGTCCTAGTAGAGCAAAAAACTTTCCGGCGGGGATAGTCAGGCTGATATCATTGATGATCATCCGCCCTGTATGGACTTTTTTAGCTTATCGAGCTTTATACTGCGCATAGGGAAAATTTTAATGTTCTGTAGATTTTATTCCACATAAATTGCTACAAATATACCGAAAGTGCCTCAAATTTTGGCTTTGGACATAGCCAGCGCCTCAGATTTGCTAGCCAAGCGCAGCCGGTGCGGAAGCAGGCCATGTTCAAGAACATGGCCGATGCACGCAGCAGCGAAGATGTGGATGCTGGCGCAGTCCAAAGCCAAATTTTTAGACAATTTCGGTATATCGTAACTTTATGCAAAAACGCAAGATAATCATTATCGGATCTGGTCCAGCCTCCTATACAGCGGCCATTTATGCGGCCCGCGCAAACTTAGAACCCCTCATTTTTGAAGGGTTCTATGCAGGCCCCCCTGGCGGCCAATTGATGACAACCACCGATGTGGAAAACTATCCCGGTTTCCCGAAGGGATCATGGGCCCTGAGCTCATGGAGCTCTTCCGCAAGCAAGCCGAAAAGTTTGGGACGACCTTCATATCGGAAGATGTCACCAGCGTTGACCTAAAACAGCGTCCCTTCAAAGTGGAGGCCCCTTCGGGTGTTTATGAGGCAGATGCCCTTATTATCGCCACAGGAGCCACCGCTAAGCGGCTCCAAGTCCCGGAACCGGCGATAAAGAGTTTTGGCAAAAAGGCGTAACGGCTTGTGCTGTTTGTGATGGCGCGGCCCCGCTTTTCCGAGATAAGCCCTTATTTGTGTTTGGAGGCGGAGATACCGCCGTCGAAGAGGCGATCTTCCTCACGAAGTTCGGCAGCAAAGTCTATATCGTCCACCGGCGCGATGAGCTTCGAGCCTCTAAAATCATGGCCGAGCGGGCAAAAAAACATCCCAAAATCGAGATCATTTGGAACCATGTCCTGACCAAAGTCGAGGGTGATTCTGTCGTCCGCTCTCTCACTTTAAAAGATGTCGGAGCTGGCAATGAGACGCGGCATGACGCCGCAGGGGTCTTTTTTGCAATCGGGCATGAGCCAAACACGGGTTTCTTAAAAGGGCAGCTTGAAGTCGAACCCAATGGCTACATTAAAGTGGTCAAGGGAACCTCTTATACCAATATAGAAGGGGTTTTTGCCGCCGGCGATGTCCAAGACCATGTCTATCGTCAAGCTGTCACAGCTGCCGGCAGCGGCTGCATGGCAGCTCTCGATGCTGAAAGATGGCTGGCAGCCCGTGAGCACGCTCATGCGTAGGCTTCTGCTTCTCCTTGCCTTTTTCTCTGTTTGGGTTGAGATCCAGCCGTGGTTTTGCAACATCTGGGAATTTACCTTCACACCGAGTTATACCTATGGCCATTTTAACTCGGTGCAAAATGGCGATCCTCAATTAAAAAAGCCGTTCAATGAAAATTTATTAACTTTTGATCTAGAAGTTTCTCCTTCTCCGAATTGGGACATGGATGCCGATGTCGAATTTGCAGACACGACGGTCCAGTCGATGGCGCTCAGAAGCGGAGCATTCCAGGTTCGGTATCTTTGGCTTGATGATGTTGTCGGCGATCCGGTCTCTTTGACGACCGGCATCAGCGCACGGGGTGTTGCCAGCCGGAGTTTAAAAGACATCAGCTGCCCTTATCACTTCCATGCGAACTTTGAAGCCAATACCTCAATTGGCAAAGAATGGGACCATGGGTTTGATTGGCACATGAGGCTATACGGATTTGGAGCTGTCGGCGTGGCCAATCGAGGCTATCCATGGGTCAGAGCTTATGCGATGTTCGAGGGAAATATCCACTGCACCCACCGATTGGGGATTTTTGCAGAAACGTATGTGGGATTTGGCAATCAGGCGCATGTCCATACCAACCATTTCAATGGATATGCCGACATCCGGCACCGGAATATCGATGCCGGCATCAAATACACCTATGTCTTTGAGATCTGGGGCCATCTTTCGTTTGCTTACACCCGCCGAGTCTATGCTCGGTCATTCCCTGAAAATGTGAATTTCTTCACCGTCAGCTACATGCTGCCGTTCTCCTTGTTCTAATAAAATTGCATGAAATTTTGAAAAGGTATTGTGTTAGTTCGATGAAGTCTTATATTATAGGGTAGTAAGAAGTTCTGTTGGAGCGCAACAGTTTCATAGGTAAAAGAAAAATGTTATTTAATCAAGCTAAGAAAATAATCAGCCAGCACAAAAAGGACCTTTTGCGGTTAGGGGTTCGTGCGCTAGCGCTTTTTGGATCCGTTGCCAGAAATGAAGGATCTCGAAAGAGTGACGTTGATGTTTTAATCGATTTTGACCCCAAAAAGGACTTTTTGACTTCATTGATATCAAAAGCTACTTGGAAGAGCTTCTTGATTGTGAAGTTGATTTAGTGACAAAAGATGCTTTGCATCCGGCGCTTAAAAAACGAATTTTACAAGAAGCAAAACATGTCTTCTAGAGACTGGGTCTTTCGTATCCAAGATATTCTTCGAGCAATTGATAAAATTGAATCCTTCGTTAAAGGCATGACATTGAACAAATTCAGAAAAAATGAATTGGTCATTGATGCAGTTGTAAGAAATCTCGAAATTATCGGTGAGGCAAGTAAAAGCATTCCCATAGCTGTAAGACGTAAATACTCGGATATTCCATGGATGAAAATGGGCGGGATGCGAAATATTTTGATCCATGAATATTTTGGAGTTGATGTCAAAATTGTTTGGCGTACGATAAAAAAATCATTGCCCGTACTCCATGAGCAATTGCAGCAAATTCCTTTAGAGAAAAATAGAACTTCCTGACGAGCAGGCTACATGACAACATATCACTATACAGAATGTGGGCTTAACAATATTCATCTCTTGAATGGATACAAGTTCATCCAGACTTCCAGAGGCAAAGCTGTTTCCATCAATGATATCGATGGATTGCATAGAGCTATTGGATTTTTGCTTGTGACTTCTAAAAAGGAATTGTCTGGCGAACAACTACGTTTTTTACGAAAGGAGCTTTTCAAATCCCCAACTGCCCTTGCTAAATTATTAGGAGTTAGCCTGGCTACTATCCGGCGCTGGGAAAAGGGAGGAATGATCCCCAAATCAGCCGAATCGCTATTGCGACTTCTCTACAGAGAGCATATCCACAATAAAGATGGGAAGATTTCTACAATGCTCAAAGAAATTGCAGATCTTA
>CAWIQH010000036.1:0-7101 GCA_963838185.1 uncultured Chlamydiae bacterium | reverse complement strand
CAGCAAAATGTTATTTTTGAAAGCAATTCCACAAAATACGGTTTAGACCAAAAATCTAGGATTTCAGGATTTTTGATGAAAGGCAGCACATCTGATTTTGCTGATGGGACATCGAGTTTCTCAATTCTTTCCATATAGAGTTTTGCAAAAATTTCAGGGGTCAATGAGACGCTTTTTTCAATAAAAGAGGTTTGTTTTAAGCGCTGTTCTAAATGTGAAAGATGAAGAGGTGTTTTTTTTGCGACATACCATACTAAATCGTACCAGTCTCTTCCTTTTGTCCTGCCTTTCCAGGACCTCGCTAAAACCGCACTCATTTTACCTGCAAAAAGATCCGGCAGTGCATAACTTCTGACATAATAAATACCAGGGATGTGCATTTCGACCATTTCAGTGTTGAATCCTGGAGGTGGATCGATATCGATCTCTACTTTTATTTTAATATTTTCTTCGACATGAATTCGCTTGCGTTCTTGGTCTGAGAGTCCGATTTTAATAAAATTTTCCAACGTATTTGCTTTTAAAAAAGCTGATAAAACAGCTGTGGAATTCGTTTTATCCTTTTTTTGGATCGAAATATTGAATCCATAGCTTTGAATATGGCGTTCAATTGATTTTAAGTAGGGATCCAAATTAAAGTCTGTCATCTGGAGTAAGAAGCGAAAAATCAAGATCTTCACTAAATCGATCCAGATGGTAGAGGATTCTTAAACAGGTTCCGCCATAAAAAGCGGCTTTTTCGAAAAACTTAGCTCTAGCCAGTCCTTCTAAAGCGAGTTCTTGGATAATTTCTTGAAGCGCATTTTCAAAATCCCTTCTGGATTTACATGCATATTTTTTTAGCCAATTGATAATGACTTGATTAATCATAAATTGCCTGGATTAAGGTCATTGGCATATTGTACAAGTGCAGAATATCGCCTAACAACTTTTTTTTGAGTTTTCTTAAGTTAGATTGCTCCATTCGCATATTTTCATAGAGGTACAGCTTCATCTCAGGAACATCCTTAATATCTTTTTGCTGAGATACTAAATCGACTAAAGCTTTCTCCGGTTCTGCGATCCAGATAATTCCCTTCCGGGTTTTCCACCTGTTTGATTCCTATTGGATAGACATCAACGGTTCTTGTTCTGTAAGTATAGACCCCTAGAGGGGTTTTAATGGTCTTTGAACGACTTAAGCAGATGCTTGTAACAACATAGGCCCGTTCGGGAATGAGGCCATATTTGGAGAGGGCATATTCAAGTGAAATATACGAAGGACTGTAAATGATGTTTGCTAAGACTTCTTGTGGAACCGGCTTTCTGCGAAAATCGGGACCAAAAATATAGAGACCTTTTTTTATTCTAATGATCGAATTGTTCTTCAGTAACAGAGTGACTTTGTCCCGTGCTTTTTTGTATTCTCTAAGATGATGCATGAGCATTTGGTAGTCAAAAATCTCACCTTCTACAGCTCGTCGTAAATCTTGAAATGACACCTGATTTTCTCCCTCATCGAATACCTTTATTTTACTTAGGACAGTGTATATATGTCCATTTATATTGGACATAGCTGCATGTAGAATATTCATAAATGTATATAAATAAGGAAGATATAGATTAATCAAATATTTAATACCTGGTTATAAAAGATACCTTGTCAATGTGCGATTGACTTCAACCCCTCAAAATTTCTAGAATGACTCCTTTTTAAAAGGAGACTTCTATGTATTTACCTTTGGTTAGCGCAATCTTGATTTTGACAATCGGACTACCTTCTCTTGAAGCAACAGATCTCTCTAGTTTAGCTGTGCAATATAACAGCGGTGCACTAAAAGTCCTCGATCAGCAAAAACTTCCTGGAGAAGAAGAATGGATTGATGTTCAAACGCCTGAGCAAATGGTCGAGATCATCACTACTTTGAAGGTCCGTGGAGCCCCTTTGATTGGCATCGCAGCGATTTTATCGCTGGCTCAGCTTGCAGAAAGAGGGGAGTCTCCTGAGAAGATCGAAGAAGCCGCTTATCTTTTAAGAAAATCCCGTCCCACAGCGGTGAATTTAGCTATCTACATTGACCGAGTCTTAGTCGCACTCAAAGCAAACCAAAATATCATCCCTGTCATCGAAGAGATTTTCCATGAAGATGTCGCTCTTTGCGAAGCAATGGGAAAAGCCGGCGCAGATTTAATCCAGCCTGAAGAGAACATCCTCACCATTTGCAATACCGGAAGCCTCGCAACAGCCGGGATTGGGACTGCCTTTGGAGTAATCAAAACCGCTCACCTCCAAGGCAAAAAGATCCATGTTTATGCGTGTGAAACACGTCCTCTTTTACAAGGCGGTCGTTTGACAGCCTGGGAACTCGAGCAAAATGGGATTCCGTATACGTTAATCTGCGACAGCATGGCTGCATCTCTCATGAGAAGCGGCAAAATCGATCGAGTCTTAGTCGGAGCTGATCGGATTGCTGTGAATGGAGATTTTGCAAATAAAATTGGAACGTATTCCTTAGCTGTCCTTGCAAACCATCACAAGATTCCGTTCCATGTGGTTGCTCCTTACACCACCATCGATCCAAAATGTACAGATGGAAGCGGCATCAAAATCGAACAGAGAAATCCGAATGAAGTCAGAGGAGCATCTGGGAGCTTTGGCAGTGTGATCTGGAGTCCTAAAACTGCTCCTGTCTACAATCCAGCTTTTGATGTGACACCGAATGAATTAGTCACCAGCCTGATCTGTGATAAGGGAAGCCTGGAGCCGAAAGAGATACAGAACATTATTCCCTCTCAGTAATGAGCGTAGGCTTAGTTAAGGGTCATTTGTAGCACGGTTTGGGCGTAGTTTTTTACCCAGGCTACTGCTTCATAATGGCCACCTTGGGTTGCTTCCTCAAGACTACTTTTTAAGAAAGACTGGTTGAGATTAACTTTGTCTTTTAATACGTATTTGATGACAGGAAGATGACCTTGGCTAATCGCCCATAAGATACCATTTCGCAGATAAATCTCTTCAATAACAGCATTATTTTTCCGTAGAAGATGTAGAATTTCAAGATGACCTTTCTCAGCTGCATTTGAAAAAGCGCTACCTCGTGACCAATCAGAAATAACAGCATCGTTTTTGAGTAATTCTTGGACAACTTTAAGATTGCCTTTTCCCGCTGCTGCACAAACTGCATTCCCTCGAGCTTCTAGCGAAATAGGACCGTTGTTAAGCAGAGCTTGAAAGATATCTGGGGAACCACTCCTGATTGCTTGTTCAACTGCTATTCCTCGATCTTCTTCTGAAATCGGACCGTTGTTTAGGAGTTCTAGGAAAATGTTAAGATGCCCTTTTTTGGCTGCTTCTATCACCGCTTTTCCTTGAACATCTCCAGAAATAGAAGCGTTATTTTTTAGCAACTCCTGTACGATATTGAAAAAGCCATTTTCTACTGCAATTTTGACAGCTTTTTCTCGTGAAATAGTGGGATCGATTTCTAGCACCTTTTGGACGACATCAACACGTCCATTTCCAGCAGCGTATATTAATATCCAAGCTCGTGCATTGTGGGAGGCATCAGGAGCAAATTGAGTTGTTCCTGATCGTAGTTCTCTTATTTTGTACTTAATTAATACTTCTGCAAATGTCTGTTCATCTAGATCAACAACACCTTTTGTTTTTTTCCATGCGATGACAGTTTTATGAATCATTTCTAAAGTGTTTAGATGATCAATATAACTGATTCGGGCTGCATCAAAAGGCACGTCAAATCCTAGTCTTCTTTGCTGGTTATCATTCTGGATTCTAAGGTCATGCCTATCAAATTCGAGGTGGATTGAGTTCCAGAAGACCTCCGTAAGGGATTCGGGTTGAGTTCGATTGTAGTTTTCAAAGAAAAGATTGTATTCTACGTCATAGAACAATGTGGCCATCTGCTCAAGACCTTTAGCACTCTCAACGTTTGGTTCTTTTGCATAGAGTGTTATTGCATCGGCAACTGTAATGCCCGCTTCCCTATAAAATTTTCCGATGGCTGACGCTATGATAGCATGGTAGAAATCGTGGTAGGTAAAATCTATCCCAGGAGACAGAAAACCATCAGCTTTGGGAGGACATCTACTTTGGCCAGAGGAATCTGGAAATGGCATCATCATATCGCGGGTGTCCTTACGGCCGCACTCTCGGATTTGCATTTCTGTCGATAAATAAACTCTGGGTTTGATTTGAACAGGTTCAGCATATTGAGCATCTAAAAAGGCCTGCATCATGCCCACCGATGGAACCATTCGCATCAGCCTTTGTGGTGGCTCCTTCAAGCGATTAAACGCATTGATGGTAGTCTGTCCTTTAATAATTTGTGAAATGGTGGTTTTAAAGGCATCTCCACCGTTTTTTTGGACAATAGTTAGTAGCGGATTATCGCCCTGCACATCGGGGATTAAAAGGAATTGTTGTTCTGAGGCCGGCAATTTACGCAGATTAGCAATAAAAGCATCATCTTTGTCATCTTCTGAAAACGAGCTGCCTAAAAGTGTTTTATAAATATAGTGCTCAAACTTTGGATTGATTTGACCATCACTGTTGAAAAGACTAACAGTCTGTATAGCGGCCCCAGCGATATATTGACGAGCGCCCCAAAAATGTAGAATCGTTGCGACTTGGTTTTGTCCATGTTCTGGATCTAGCAAACCTCTACGGAGAGCTTCTAGAGCCATGTAGGGAAGATTAGAATCCTGTAGAATGGATGACTTATCGAAATCGAATGTTTTGATTGCTTCAACGAGTTCCAGGAGTTTTGCATCAGAAAAGTCTAACTCAGCTAGCTTCTTAACGAGTTCATCAGCAAACAATCGTTCAGAGTCAACTAAGGCCTGATCTTTTTCCATCTCCATAGTGCGGGAATAGACCATTTCATTGAACTGCTCTTGACCCCTAGGGTTAATGGCAGCTTTGGGTGCCTCAACTGCAGTTACAGCTGGAATTGAATAAGAATTTGAAATAAAACTCACTGACATACAATAGTCCTATTATTATTAAAATTAATTGTTATAATTATAACATATTATTTTAATTAATTAAATAATTGTTTTAATTTTTTTTTAATATTCTAATTACGAATGACTTAATAAGTTGTAACTGATTAATGATGAGTGGGCTGCGTAATAGAAGCTAGATGTTCTATTAGACTGCTGAACCTAAGCGTGTTGTGAGATAAGCGTATTAGGCCTGCGGTGGCACTAAAGCCGGAATGTCCATCGCAAGGCCCATCGCATGCATGCCGTTATCGACATACAGCGTGGTACCGGTGACACCGGTTGCAGTGGCTAAGAACGCCGCTGCATAGCCGACTTCTTCTGCTTCGAGATCTTTCGACATCGGAGCATTCGCCTTAGAATAGGCGATCATACTATCGATAAACCCAATCGCTCGCGCTGCGCGGCTTCTGAGAGGACTGCCGAGATCGTATTGACACGGATGCCCCATTTACGGCCGGCTTCCCATGCAAGCATCTTATTATCGCTCTCAAGAGCAGCTTTTGCAGAACTCATCCCTCCGCCATAGCCAGGAACAGCTTTTTCTGAGGCCATGTAGGTCAGGGAAATCGTCGATCCGCCTGCATTCATGTGGGGACCGAAATGCTGGAGCAAGCTCACAAAAGAATAAGCTGAAGAGCCCACAGCTGCCAGGTATCCATTACGGGAGGTTTCTAAAAGGGGCTTTTTCACTTCTGGGCCGTTGGCGAGAGAATGGACCAAGATGTCGATCTTGCCGTAGTCTTTAGCGACCTGGGCAGCGACTTCAGAGATGGTATATCCAGTCGCATCTTGATATCTTTTATTTTCTTTGGTCTCAGCAGGGACGTCTTCCGGCTTATCGAAGGCAGCATCTAAAGAATAGACCTTCAGATACTCCATCATTTTGCCATTGGAGAGTTTGCGGGACTCATCGAATTTCCCCATGCTCCAAGACTGGGTGAAGATCTTCAGGATTGGGGTCCATGTTCCAATGATGATTTCAGCTCCGGCTTCTGCGAGAGCCTTGGCAATGGCCCAGCCATAGCCTTGGTCGTCGCCGATTCCTGCGATAAAAGCTTTTTTACCTTTGAGATTCATTGAAACCATGGTTGACCCCACTAAATATTTTAGGGGCCTGAGTATACCAGGGCTTAGGACGATTTTCTATATTTTTTCATCATCAGACGTTTCCACCCTTCGGCGGTAAGGAGACGGGGGCTGGGATGGGGACTCTTATGTGGACTAGGGTGAGGCTTAGGGGCTTGAGGCTCAGGAACTGGCTCTTCTGGAGCCGCTTTTTTGGTTCTACCGAACAGTTTCTTAAACATGCATCACACCCTAGGTTCATCATAGAGCGTTTCTAGGGGTAAAGTCAAGAAATTTTTTTAGTCGCCTTTGTCAAAAAATTACGGTACGATCAGGGTATCAAAAGGATACGTTATGACCCGGATCGATATCACCTATGAAGGCAATCTCAGGACCCGGTGCGTCCACTCCGACAATAAAGAGGAGATCGTGACCGATGCTCCGAAGGACAACCAGGGCAAGGGGGAGATGTTTTCTCCCACGGACCTTTTAGCGACAGCTCTAGGTTCCTGTGTATTAACCCTGATGGGCATCGCCGCTAACCGCCTGAAAGTGAACCTCGCAGGCCTCAGGCTCACAGTTGAGAAGGAGATGGCCCAGATGCCGTCCCGCCGGATCGGCCGCTTGGTGATGCATATTTACTGCCCGCAGACCTTGATCAAGATATCACTCAGAAGCTAGAAAGTGCAGGGAGCCACTGTCCTGTCCATCAAAGCCTCCATCCTGAGACAAAGCAAGAGTTCTTTTTCCATTGGGGCGAGCCGTGAAATTTCCTTCGGTTGCAGCTTTTGATAAACATCTGAAAGAGGCCTTTCCGGACCATTTGGCGCCGATTTTTTTGATCATTACTCCTGACGAGTATGAGCGGCGCAAAAACATCGATAAGATCACAGCTTTGATCCAAAAAAAAGACGCCACGGTACGGATTGTGCGTCTTTCCGGTCTGGAAGATCCCCTGGAGCAAGTCAAAGGCGAGCTGCTAACTCCCAGTCTCTGGGGTGGTCTAACGCTACGTCAAGTTCAATGCGTCTC
>CAWIQH010000035.1:0-21127 GCA_963838185.1 uncultured Chlamydiae bacterium | reverse complement strand
TTGGCATAAAACGCAATTAGCATCAATTGACATGGAATAAACTCATATAAAAGTTGAGAAGTTATAGCATTTTTAATAATGGGGGAAAACTAAAAAGAGTTTAAACTAAATATTTTAATAGGGGTGGTCTCGCATGCCCAAATTCAATGTTTCATGCCGACGGCATCTGGCACTCTTTGCTTTTCTTTGTTCCATTTGTTATCCTGCAGGGTATGAGAAAACAAGTCTATTTAATCCCGAATGTGATTACTGCCTTTGCCTTAGCGTGCGGCCTATTTGTGATCTTCAAGGTCAATATGGTCGAGCCGGGAGAGGGCAGCTACCAGGTATTGTTCACGTCGGTGATTTTGATCTTGCTGGCGGCATTTGCTGATGTTTTGGATGGGGCAATTGCCAGGGTGATTTCGGGCCGAGAGTGAATTCGGCTTTGTTTTTGATTCTCTGGCCGATGCGGTTTCTTTTGGGGTCGCGCCGTCTGTTCTTTATTAAAAAGCTTATCTTTAGAGCAAGGGACGGGACTGTCGTTTTTTGCGGTCATTGGTGCGATGATCTATTCGATCTGCGGGATTTTAAGACTGGTGAGATTTAGTGTAAGAACGACCATGGCTAAGGGGAATTTGGAAGAAGAAGCTGCTCAGAAAAGAATTTTACAGGCCTTCCGATTCCAGCAGCAGCGATTGCTGCGGTCTCAACGAATCTTTTTTTCGTCACGCCTTATGCCGGAGAGTGGTTCAATTTAGCTGAGACCTCATCGGCAATTGTGCTCACTTGTATCTGGGCGATTTTGGGCTTTTTAATGATCAGCAGGTGGAAGTTCCCGAGCTTAAAAGCGCTCCATTTTAGAGTTCCATCTTTTCAGCTTGTTCTGATGACAGTATTTTAGCGATTTTTATTCGTACGGTATATTGCATTACTTCCCGATCATGCTTTTTGGGCTCACATGGATCTATGTTGTTTTGGGAGTGGTCCTGTCCATCATCCGGATGATCGCTAGGGAAAAAATCGAAAACGTTAGAAGATTTTGAGCCCGAGAAGAAGAGGATTCAGAATGATCGCTTTGAGCCTAGCGGTATTTTTACTCTGCGCTTTAGGCTACTTGGGCTATCGGCATCAAAAACTCTTAATTCGGTGTGCCTTAGCTGAAGAAAAAGTCAAAAACAAGAAGAGCTTAAAGAATCCTTCCGGATAGCTTCTGCAGAAGCTATCGGACAGACGAATCAATCTCTCTTTGAATCCCAAACAGAAAGATCTCGAAGAAAAACAAAAAGCCATTGGGGTGATGGTCGATAAGATCCATACCCAGATGAGGCTCTTAGAAAATGAGCGGAAAACCGATCACGGCCAGATGAAACAGCAGCTCCATGCTCTCATGGATGCCGAACATCAGCTGAAATCCGAGACGTCTAAGTTAGTGAAAGCTCTAAGGTCTCCTGCGGGAAGGGGCCGGTGGGGGAGATCCAGCTCAAGCGTGTTGTTGAGCTTGCTGGCATGCTGAACCACTGTGATTTCTTTGAGCAAGGATACGATCTGACGGATGGACAAAGAAGAAAACCTGATTTGATTGTCCGTCTTCCTGGAGAGAGGCAAGTGGTGATCGATGCGAAAGTTCCATTAGAATTCTTACTTAGATGGAATCGATACAGAAGATGAACCGATTAGGTTGGAAAAATTCCGTCAGCATGCACGGCATGTTAAAGACCATATCACGACTTTAGGCAAAAAGACTTATTGGGAACATTTTCAACCGACGCCAGAGTTTGTTGTTTTGTTCCTGCCATCTGAAACGATCTTTGCTATTGCCATGGAAGCTGATCCCTCTTTGATCGAGTATGGCGCAGGACTCGGTGTCATTATTGCAACTCCGACGACTTTAATCGCGCTTTTGCGCGCAGTGGCATATGGGTGGAAACAAGAGAGCTTATCAAGGCATGCGCAAAAAGTCAGCGATCTAGGCCATGAGCTGTATAAGAGAATTTCAGATATGTCGGGGCATTGGGCGCATGTGGGGAAAGCTCTTGACCAAGCAGTGAGTGCCTTTAATCAAGCAACGGGATCTTTAGAGAGAAATGTCCTGACAAGTGCAAGAAGATTTACTGAACTAGGCGCTGCCTCTTCACTGAATCCGATTAAAGAAATCGAAGTGATAGAATCGGCAGCAAGAAAACTTGTTAGTCCTGAGATGAAAGAGTCTTAGGCGCGTGGAAAATAGACCATTTCTTGGACTCGATCTTTTTCCAATAACCATTTCGACAGAGTTTCCACTGGGACGGCAAATGCCCTGCCGGTATAAGGATCGCGGATCAAAGCGCATTCGTTTTGGAAACCATCTACAATAATCCAGTGGCCCTTCACAATGGGATGGGTGATAGCTAAGATGACAGGATTGCCTGTGGTTTGAATGGTTTCTCTAACAAAAGGTACAGCTGCTTTTGGATCGAGAAACTTCCGTTCGATGTCAGGATTTTCTGAGTCTGACTGGACGGGCATCGATGCATCTGTCATTTTACAAACCTTTGCATGAATCTCCAGATGTCTTAAACCTTTCAGGAGAGATTCTCCGTTTGATAAACGTGTTGTTGAGTACCAACCCCAAAATTTGTCGCTGCCGATCAGCTTTTCCATATGCGTAAGACCGATCATTAATACGCAGCCAGGACCGCAGGTCGGTTTTTCTGGTACGGGTTGTTGAATGACCGCGATATTTGGGCCTATAGGGGATGCGTACATGGAACCTACCAAAGGCATAGATATTTTACTTTGTAAGAATGCAATAGGGCTCTTCCCAGCCAAGGCCATTGGAAGTTCTTTTCCAAAACTTTCTGCCGTTTTGCGTGAATTGTCTTTTGGGATATCAATGGAATCGGCATGTCCTACTTTCAGTCTTTTGGGTCCTTGTTTGGCAGGAGTAGGCGGCAGTGCTGTGACATAGCGTGAAGTTCCTTGTCTAGGTGTAGATGGGGGGGTACCAGGAAAAGCTCTTTTAGCTATACTTGCACCAGGGGATAATGCGGGGGATAAAGGATATTCAAACACAGTCCTATCTCTTTTAGCAGGAGATGCTTGAGGTAGGGCATCTTGAAACTTTTTTTGCGCTATTGTATCAGTTTTATTCTTTAAAACTGGAGTAGGTAAACGCTTTTGACTTGTAGTCTCTGGAGTTGCCTGTATTTTTGTTGTTTTCATAATAATTTGTTTGGTTTAAAGTTTATTCTAAAATTTTAACATAAAATTATCAAATAATCAACAAATTATTATTAAAAAATACTTTAATTGTATTTATATATTTAATTGTCAGTATGTTACGTTAAAAAGTTTATTATTATAATAACAAATTGTTTAATTAATGAAGCATAAGAAGGTGTTTAAATATATACTATGGGGCTTGAAGCTTTGAATTGATTCGACGATCGTAACTTGTTTATATTGAATATGTTGCAATCGTCGAATCGCGGTGGCAGGTCTACAGTTTCACAGTATATTTGCTTAAAAGTTGTTGGACATAGTCCTGATACTGATTTGCTGAGAGTCCATTTAGGAAGGCTGCAGCTTGAGCTTGCTCTCCGCCGGCTTGCTGATAAGATTTGAGCCAGGTTTCAATGGCCTTTTTATGGAATAGTTCAATTTCATCATCTGGATCTTCAACAAAGTCAATCAACACAACTTGTCCATTTTCTAACGCGAAATTTTCCGGTGTGAGGTCCATGAAGAGGCCTTGACCGACTGATATGTCAAAAAAGCGTCTAACTTGGAGCATTTGCTGGGCATTTTTTGGATCAATTTGCCAGAGATTTTTGTTGGATCGTGTACCATCTTGTTTAGCTGTATCAACGTTTGTAAATCCGTGCAACAGGGAGTCCAGCGGCGATGACAGCGCGATAGTTTTCAATCGAGTTATGAAGATAGCCATGTAATGCTCGTTCTCCAAACCCGTATTTTTCTCCGTGGAACGCCTTTAAAACGAGGGTAGAATTGTCTACTCCTGGAATCACTTGAACTGGAGTTGTATCCAAAGTGTAGACGTTTGAATATGACCCCTTGGCTAGGTAAGTCACATCATATTTAGAAACTCATTGAGTAGAGCATCGTGCTGTTTTTTAAATACGGAAACTCGATCCCACGTTCTTTGTTTTTTACTAGGAGCTTGAGGAGCCGTTTGTGTTTTTGTAGATTGAACCTCTTTACGGGAAGCTTGGACGAGGAAAGCCAGGTAAAGGCAGTCTCAATTCTTGCTTTTCACTATGGGCTGGAATGGGGCCAAATGAACTTCGCTTCGGTTTTGGAAGTGTTGGCACGAGAGATCTGTAACGCATTAGATCGGGGTCTCTGCCCGGGGGAAGCGGGGGGAAAAGCAATGTTAGCTATTCTTTTATTAGGGGATGATGCGGGGGATAAGGTAGAGACGGGGAATTCAACTTCATACGCAGGTTTAGCTCTTTTAACTGGAGATACTGGAAATAGATCATCATCTTGAAATAGTTTTTTTTGTGCAGGTTTATTCGAAGATAATTGATTTTGACTTGCTATTACAGTATCGAAATTTTCTGGTATTCTGTTTGTCATATAATTTTGTTTGGTTTGATGTTTGTTCAAAGATTTTAACATCAATTGATCTGAATAATCAATAAAATTAGCATTAAAATAATGTTTGAATTATATTGATATGTTATTGATTGTAAAAGAGTTGTCGGATAATTTTTAAGAATGATCCTTTAAATAGGCAATCCAATCGGGATCTAATCCCGCTAATAAGCGGTGATTAGGGTAGAATTGGGGCCCTTTTGCGCGGGTGGGATTTAGGAGAGGGGGGAGGCTTTCCCTCCAGGTTTTCCAGTTGGAATCAGAGGGGTTTTTGAGATTTTTTAGCCACCGGCAGCCGAAGGAGACGTGCTTGATCTCATCTTCAAAGATCCCCTCCATAAGCTGGCTGGAGAGGGTGTCGCCGTTCTCGGCAAAGACCTCTCCGTAGAAGGGGGCAAAGTCGAGGTTGGCCATCTCAAAGGTCAGGCTCAGGGTGCTGATGTAGCGGAGGGGTGTTGTTAAATGAGGCACATAGGCCCAGAAGTGGCGGTAGAGAGGAAGGTCGCCAAATTGGACTCCTAAGTCTTGGAGCCTTTTTTGATACCGCCTGACGTGCTCTTGTTCTTCTTTGAGGGTATGGACAACCCCTTTGCGGAAGTGAGGAGGAGCTTCGGGGAAGGCAAGCAGGGCATAGGCCATGATTTCGACAGCTAGGAGTTCATGGCCGGCAAAGCGATGGAGGCAGACGGCCCGTTTATCGGGGTTGTTCATTTCGATGACTTTGGGGAGCTTGTCGCGGCGGGTGTGTTTTTCAAAGCCCATGCCGGCAGGACGCACAGGTCTTTCCATAGGACAGCAGGCCCCGGGCATAGATCTGTGAGGACGTCAGGACAAAAGAGTTTATCGTCTAAACGGTCGGCTGAAAGGATTTGAATGGCCCAGTCGCGTATTTCCATGAGGCTCAAGAGTATCACGAGAAAAAGGGGGATTTTTTATAAGAGGGATTGCATTCCATTGTTTTGTGTGATAAGATGGGATTGCAATCCAAGGTGGAATATGTTTGAAGAATTACAAAGATTGAGTCATCACTTTTTAGAAGTTAAGAATTCTCCCTATAGAAGGTATTTAATTCGAACGACAAAATTTAACCATCGTATGAGCATCATTAAGGGACAAAGGGGTATTGGTAAAACGACGACGTTGGTCCAATTATTGCTGGATTTTGTCGATGGGGATCGTTTTGATCCGCGAATTCTTTATATTCAAGCCGATCATTTTTTAATGGGTTCGACTTCTCTTTACGAGGTAGCCGAACAGTTCCAGACTTTAGGTGGAAAATGGATTGTATTTGATGAGATACACAAATATTCTCAACTGGTCGCAAGAATTGAAGAGTATTTATGATACTTTTGAGAACCTAAAAGTTTTTGCATCGGGAAGTTCGGCTCTAGAAATTCATGAAGGGAGTCATGATCTTACGCGAAGAGCTGCTATTTATCATATGCAAGGAATATATTTTTTCAGGGAGATACTTTGGAGCTAGCCTATCAAATTGAATTGCCTACTCATACAATAGAGGAAATTTGCGCAGCGCATGAAAGGCTTGCAGATATCATGATTAAAAAGTTGAGCAAGAAAGATCGAAGCATTGTTTTTGATTTACCCATTGAATATCTCAAGATTGGATATTATCCATATTTTCTACGAGATTTGAGAAAGGACGAACAATGTGCTAGAATGACATAGAAACACCAAATATGCATGTTACAGAATAAAATCAACTTGGGACTATTTATCCCCAACTTAACCACCATTCTCCAGAAAATCAAAAAATTGCTCATTTTCATAGCAAATGCTGTTCCATTTACTCCGAATTGGAATCATATAAGAACAGCAATTGAAATAGGAGATTTGCGGACTTTAAAACATATTTTTCGCATTTGGAAGATGCTGGCTCATAAATCGATGTCCAAGGCAACATCTAAGTTCAATCAGCTTGAATCTCCCTCTAAGATTTACCTAGAAAATCCCAATCAGTTGTATGCAATTTCTACAGAAACTCCTGATAAAGGGACAGTTGCATGAAATTTACTTTTAAATATGGCATCGCAGAAACACAATGTACAATGCCAGGCAATGGAGACTTCTTGTAGATAAGGATTATCTTTTTGAGGTTAGTGGGAGAGAGAAAAAAGAATTTTAACCAAGTAAAGTCAGAAGCAAATTCATATCTTGCATGCAATGAAATGGAGCATGGTGCTGAGAAAAAAATCCCTCTCTTGGTTGTTAGGGGTTTTTATATTAAAAAAATAAGGAGGTCAAAAGATGACCCCCTTCAGTATAGAGAAACGACTATTCTACAGAAAGAACGAAGTAAGCAGGAAATGCAAAGTTATTATTGGAGCGAGGAGTGACCAGAGAGGGTCACTTTCTTGCCAGCATACTCTTGCAAGTTGATCTGTGTGCTGTAGACATAAGCCACGGGGAGATCTCCATTTTTTACAATGTGATCTGCAGGCTTATTTTTCACAGGAGCTGTGTAGGGTTCTACAAAGCCTGTGATGCGAACAGCATTTTGTTTTTGGTCAGTATAGAACTCATCAATGGAGCGGTCTTCATTGCGAGAAGCCCATCCAAGATAGATCGACTTCTTCTACCGGCTCCCACATCTTCATGCGGTCAGTCGGATTGAGTGCGAGTTCTGTGAAGGATGCTTTTTCATCATCGCCAGGAACTTTACCTTCAGCTCTATCTTCGAGGAAAGAAATTTTACGCTGAGTGTATTCTTCTTGGAGAACATTGAAGGCGTCTTTGGCTTTATCAACGAGATCTGGGAACTCATTGAAATCGTTCATCACAGCTTGGTACTTCTGCTTGATTTGATCGACTTCCATTTGAGGGTAAGATTTCTTCATCTCAACTTGTGTCAGCAGTGTTGCAGCGTCCAGGAGTTGTTCTGCACCATTACGGCGTTTGTCGAGTTGAACTTTCAGCTCTGGTCCGCCAATGGATTCAACGAATTCTTTTGCGACATAAAAACGTGTTCCAGATGGAGGAGAGATCTCATACCATTTGTTGTTCAATGAACTGATTATACCTTGGATGCGATCGCCGCTGTTGAGGTGGCCGATGATGGGTGCATCGAGAGAAGGTGCGAAACGGACGTTAACGCGATTTCCTTCAACAACGCCATCGAGGACAAAACTGCGGAAGACGTAAGCTTTAGATCCGGCAGGAGGTTCGACAGCATAAAAGTCGCCTTTTTTGCCGTTAACAACTAAGAGCTCGCCTTTGCGGAGTTCTTTGACGATAGGGCTTTCAATATCGGCGTTAGCGCGGAGACGAACTTTTGTGCGTTTAACTTTTCCTGTAAAGGGAGAAAACGGCTGTTCGATGACAACTGGAACAACAGGTGCAATAGTAGCGGGTACTGAGCTGCTCTTCTGGCGCTGAAGTCAAAGTGAATTCGGCAGGTTGAATTTCGACAGCTTCGATTGCAGAGACTTCTGGAGCAGCGAATGTTTCCGAATCTCCTCCATCGCAATAAACGTTGGACAGACATAATCCGAAAACGGCAGTGACATACGAAAGACGTTTAGACATGCGGTAAAATCCTCCTAAACCTATATAAATTAACTAATCGTCATTCTAGATGTTGCCGTTTTTTTCCACCACAACAAACTCACTGAGCTTTCTTGAGCGGCTTGTTGATTTCTTTTTTGCTGCGATTTTCTTGGTGGATTTTTTCCCACTGATAATGTTGTTGGTCCAGCCGTATCCAAAATGCTTCAGGAGTGTCTAAAGCCGCAGCGAAATCGCGCGCGGTTTCTGCGCTGATGCCTTCCTTGCCTTTCAAAATCGCTGTGACATGAAGCTCGGTCCAAGCTTTCCCAAGTTTTTCAGCAAATTGCCGAGCGGTCAGGTTCATCGGTTTTAAAAACTCTTCTTGCAATACGACACCGGGATGGACAGGGCATCTTCTAGAAGGCACCATAAATTACTCCTAAGATTTTACTTCAACTTTGATCGCATTATCCTGATCCCATTGGTATGCAATGCGCCAGTTTCCTTCTATGGGGATGCTGTATTTTCCATGGGCATCGCGGACGCCTGCTTCTCCTTTTTCACCAGGAAAGCAGCTGGTTAGACTTTCACTGTCTGTGCAATTTAGAATATCCATTTTACGCTGGGCGACTTTGACTAAATCGGGCGGGGAGAAATTTACGGATCGTGTGAGTATAGATCCCGTGATAGATTTCTTCGCTGACTTCGTCTGCAAATGATGTGATCATGTTTTTAATCCCTCTTAGATACATATAGGACTTTGGGATTATTTTTTGAACAACCAAAAAATTAAACTTAAAAGAATGCTGATGAAAATACAGGTGCCGATCGGAAAGTAGACTTGGACTTTATCGCTCTTGTAGTGGATATCGCCGGGTAATTTCCCAATGGGAATCCCAGCTTTTGTAAAAAACCAGATGATCACCCCAACTATAATTAAGACGATGCCTGCGATGATGAGCCACTTCGCAATGTTCATTTTAAAATTAATAACATAAGATGAGGATATGGAAAAAGCAACTTTTGGGGCCGGATGTTTTTGGGGAGTCGAAGAGGCTTTCCGGAGGGTCAAGGGCGTCACATCGACGACGGTGGGATATGCGGGTGGAAAAACAGTTGATCCCACATATAAAGAAGTCTGCACGGATAAAACAGGGCATGCAGAGGTGATCGAGATCGAATTCGATCCTTCCAAAATTACATTTGATGATCTGCTGGCGATTTTTTTTCAGATCCACGATCCGACAACGAGGAATCGGCAAGGTCCCGATGTTGGAAGCCAATACCGTTCGGTGATTTTTTATCACAGTGCAAAGCAGGAAGAAAGCGCACGAGCGTATAAGGAGCAATTGGAGCTTTCAGGCAGATACGACGGTCCGATCGTCACGGAAATTCTTCCAGCCGGTCCTTTCTATAGGGCAGAAGAATACCACCAGAAATATCATGAAAAAAATGGCGGCAGCTGTTCTTTCTAGAGAAGCCAAGGCACGGATTTCCTTCAATTAATTTTTTTCATCACACCAAAAGACGCTTGAGAATCAAGTGAGAAATGTTTAGCCTGTTACTCTATGGCGGAAAAAGTTGCAGTAGTCCCGAGCTGGGTGAGGTTAAAAATCAAGTCGGAGTATTTTTTATATCTGCTCGTTTTTTTGATCCCTTTTCAACAAAGACTGTATAAATTTTTACGCCCTTTTTCATTGTCCTTAATTGATCAGAGATGGAATGTGCCGGAGTATTTTGAAGTCCATCTGGATGCTTTTATTTCCGATTTTGTTGTCTTAGGTTTGATTTTCTGGTGTCTTAAAAAAGCTTTGGTGCAATGGAAATCTTTCTGGGAAGGAGAAAGCAAGTACTTAAGTCTGTTTTTATTTTTTGCACTAGCGTCGATCATTAATTCGGACTTTGCGTCCTACCCGATTCCATATTGGCGCTGGCTGCACTTAGCGCTGCCGGCTTTTCTTTTTTTCTTTTTGAGCCGGACTCATTTAGAGGAAGGGAGTTTCAAGAAGATTGCTAAAATTACACTGGTTGTTGCTTTGCTTGAATGCGCAATTGCCATTCCGCAATACTTTGTTCAACATTCGCTGGGGCTCAAAGGTCTGGGAGAGCCGACCTTGATAGCGACACATTACCTGGGACCGAATTTTCCGATGGCCGATGGTTCCATTTGGCTGTTAGATAAGTTTTTTCATGGAATCCGGGAACACAAATTTGTTCTACGGGCAAGCGGCACTCTGACGCATCCGAATATTTTGGGCGGATTCATGGTCTTTGGTCTTTTGATGACATACTATTTATATGGTGCCGGTAAAAAACGTGGTGTCCTGAGTTTTGCTATTTTGCTTCAAACCTTTTGTCTTTTTATTACCTATTCAAGGTCGGCTATTTTTACCGCTGCCTTTACAACGTTTGTCTGGATAGGGTTGACATGGTGGAGAGAGAAAAAATTGTCATCGCTAATTTGGGTATCGGCTGGGAGTGCGTTGCTCTCCTTCGGTCTTTTGTATCCGCAGATTTTTCATCGGGGCGGCATTGTTTCTTATAATGTGGTGTCGCAAAAGTCTGATGCCTTAAGGATGACGGTGCAAGATGTGGGAATTGCGATGTTTAAGGCACATCCTTTTTTAGGAGTAGGATTTAATAATTATATGCTGGCTTTCCCACACTTTGCTAAAGCCATACCAGCGACCTATATCCACAATGTCTATTTGCATTTAGGCGTAGAAGTGGGCGTATTTGGCGCTTTATCCTTTGTAACGTTTTGTTTTTTGGTCTTAATGAGAGGATGGAAAAATCGTGACAAGCCTGAAGTATTGACGGGATTATGTATTTTCATGGGGTTTTTAGTGATCGGCCTTGCCGATTTTTATCCGGTCTGCCAGCAGGAAATACGGCTGGTATTTTTTCTAGCAGCCGGATTTCTAGCTTCAGCTAACCTTAATATGGCTAAAAATTTTTAAGCCTTCAGAACAAAATTCAGCAGCAAAGCACCCTGATCATGGTTTTAGTACAGCTTCTGAGCAATCCGACTAAGGCGTGTAGTCTTCAATAAACGTCATATGACCAGGTACTTGCCCTACTGGAGCTTGTACCGGAACAGGTTCATAGTTATCTATTATCCCAAAACCGCCTACCTCCTGATGAGGCTGAGCTGGGGCAGGTTCATAGTTATCTATTATCGCAATACCGCCTATCTCCTGATGAGGCTGAGGTGGGGCTAAACGCTCAGGTTGGATGACTTCAAATCCTGCATCTCGGGCATCAGCAAAAGGATCTATATCAATGCCTCTTCCAAAGATATAGTCCCATGGAGGGATAAAGAAGAAGTCGCCTAAGTGGTTATTGCCAGGGTTAGTGATGAAGTCATTGATATTGAGTTGAGCATCTTTGGGTTTGTCGATATTAATGTTACTGATGTAAGGACGATCTTTGGTTTGAGCTGGAATGATGAGATCGTTCAGAACAAGATTAGCTCCAGAGCTTGCCAGCACCTGTTTGTCTTTTAGGATAATACCTTCATCCATGTTCCTGGCAGTATTATCTCCTGGGAAGACATAGATCACATCGCCTGCAGACGAACTTAGTTCAGCTTCTTTTAAAGATGCAAAGGGTTTTTCAAAAGAGCCGTCGCCACGGACTGTTGCAAGGTTGTTGACGAAGAAGAATCTAACTGGGTCGCCTTTTCCACTTACAAGAGGATCTTTTGTCTTCTTCACGTTTTGGATCGGGATGATTTCATTGCGCACGATCGGAACGGCCCGTAAGTCTCTGACCTTGATAATATGGCATAATTCATCATAGTAACGTTTTTTGCATTTCTGTTTTTCGAAGGGGATATTAATGGAGATATATCCTTGCGGCCGCGTTTTGAAAATATGGTCATACGTGATCGCAAATCCTAAAGAGACGTAACGGCCGATATCGACTTCTGCGCGAGCCTTTACGCCAAAGGCATTGCCGACAGCTAGACTGCTTTCTGATTGCTTAAAGAGATAGTAACCGCCGATAGCAAAATAAAATGGGTTGGGAAGCGGAGTTCCAACTTCGGCATCGATACAGGGAAGCGTTGATTTCAATCTTCGTTTGATGAGGACGCTAGTTCCTGAAAACGACTCGAATTTTTTTGTCTCGAGGTCATGCTTTTTTCCTATAGGAAGATAACCATTGGTGCGAAAATCGACATATTTGCCCAGCCATTCAAGACCGGCACCGACTTGATTTGCAAGTAGACCTTTCGACTGCCGGATATCATAAAAGGCGTTGGCGCCGACTAAATATTTTTCATCTTTGATTGGATATCGAAATCCAAGTCCCGCATTTCCTGCGCCTTGTCCGTTATTGAAAACGTGGCCGCGTAAATCCAGGAGGAATTCAACAGATCCTTCTGACATTAAGAAGTAATCTAAAGATGTATAACCTGAGCTATATCCGACACCTGCAGCTTCTCGGTTTCGGATTTCAATTCTCGATTCAACTGCGTGTAAGCTGCAACCCAAAAGCACCAAACTCGATACGATGTATTTGTTCATATCCTTCATATCTAACAAAAAATCTTACAAAAAGCAAAATTTTTCTTACGCGATTTGAAAATAGAGAGCTCTCATTTAAAAAAGTGGACGAAGAAAGGGGGAATTTTGTATAGCTGGTGCTTTTATACGGAGTTTTGCCATGTTAGACAAATTGACCCAAGGAATGATCTATCTTGGATTGCCAGCTGTTGCGGGCTATCATATGGTTTGCAGCAACATCTTTCTAAATGTCGCTGCACAAGATGCAGAAGGTTTTGAAAAAGCAGGCAACGTTATACTGACACCTGTGCAATTTTTACTCGCAGGAAAAATCGCCGTAAAAAAGAACGACAAATACCAAATTCAGCAGCGGTTCGATTATCATACCTATCTTCCTTTCAAGAGTACTGCGGCAGTTTTCAGCTTTCCTATTTCTCTTCCTTTGGGAGCGCTCATCAAAGGGATCGGTTATTTTTCTGAGGCGACGCGTTTGCGCCACCTTGCGATCGAGATGGCTCTTGAGTCAAAAGAAGTCCGTCCCAATAACGAATATTATGAGAAATTAGGCATTGCTTTGACGGAATCAGATCAAGTACTCGAATCTCCTCAATACAAAAGACGCCCCGGCGAGGAACATGCCCTCAAGTATGAAAAAGACCTCCTCAAGGAAATGGTCCGTCTTTTGAAAGAAAATCAGATCCCTTATTGGGTCGATTGCGGCACCTGTCTAGGAGTTTATCGCTATGGAGGGGCTATCCCATGGGACGGGGATATCGACTTGGCTATATTGCAACCCGATTTTGATAATGTGATCCATGCCTTAAATGGTCTTGATAAGTCCAAATACCAGGTCCAAGACTGGTCTAACCGCTGCAACCCCAAAACCTACATCCGGGTCTATATCTATGAAAACCGCAATTTCATCGATATCTACCATTTTGGCATCGATCCTAAGACCAAGACCCTGACGACTATTGTTTCCAATGAGGACAGCTCTTTCATGGTCGAGATCTGTGGAAAATCCGCGAAAGACGGTATAAGGTCCCGACTTCCTACGACACGATTTTCCCTCTTAAAAAGGCTTATTTCGATGGCATCCAAGTCAATGTGCCTAATCAAACCGAAAGATACCTCCAAGACCGTTATGGAGAAAATATCGGTCCTGTAAAGGTCTATAATGAGGTCACCAACCAGTATGAGAAAGATCTAAGTCATCCGTATTGGCAGCTTCCTTGCGTCTATCAATAAGCTCACGAGGCTTTATTGTGGGGATTACGATGAAGGTTCGAAAGCGCATGCTTATGGTGCTCGAGAACACTGCCTAGCAATTAAGGAACATCCTGCCGAGTCCCAACATTCGATCTAAAATTTACCTGAAGTTTCGCTGGATCACCTGATAGATTGTCAAAAAAGTATCCCAATGCAGGTGGCGAAGGTTGAACAACGTTATTCTTCACATTAACAATCAGCGGTCCTGTTACGTTGAACTCAACCACTGAAACACCTGTAGACCCCGGAGTGTTTTTGACAAAAATTTGATTGTTATTGATGTTAGCTGCGAAAGTAAAGGCCGTCCCATTGGAAAGAAATATTCCAGTAGGATCAGGATTACTTGCAGCCAGATTAATCGTATTATTGGAAACATCTAAAGCAAAATCTTTATTAATTGACGGCGCTGAAAGTTCGCAATCAACTCCTCTTTGGAGCGAGGATAATGAATTTTCTCCTGTAAATAAGTTATCTCGGATTGTAATCGGTCCGCTTATGACAGGAAAACCAGGAGCGAAGCCGATAAGAATACCGAAATCATCGCCACTGCCATCATCTAAACCTCGGAAAGTGTTATTGACAATGGCCGTATTTGCTCCTCCTCCATAGATATTAATTCCATCTCCTTGCAATAGTGTTGAGATCGTATTTTGTTTAATCAGATAATCAGATCCGCCCAGGATACTCAATGCACCATTAAACAGTCCGCCAATAGACCCTCCCAATCTGTCTTGAAGGTTCAATCCTGATACGACGTTATTTCCATTGACGAGTTGTACGCCAAGACCTGTTGGATCAATGAAATTAGAAATGAAGGGCAAGCCCGCTGCTTGCGGTGGGATGGTGATCGTCCCCTTTGTTGTGTTCAGAGTCTGACTGATGCCTGCTCCTAAGAGTTGTTGTCCTCTCTTTAAAATAATTCCCATATCCATACCCGTGTCTGTGCCATCGCCTGGATAGACATAGATAATATCGTTCGGACCTGAAGCATTTTGCGCTGCAAGTAGAGTGTTGAAGGGGGACTCAAATGTTCCTAAACTATGACTCAAATTATTGACAAACCAAACAGTATACGGATCGCCTGTTACAGGATTAATCGCCTTTGATGTTTGATTTTTTCTATCGACAACGATGATCTCTTGTCGGTCCACTCTTTGCAAAGCTCGATCGACGATCATACGAGAATCACAGCAATCGAGGCAGTCACGTTTTTTTACGGCTCTTCTGCCACCCCAAGAGAAGAAAATACCCACCTCTCCTTGGACAATTCCCTTAAAGACATTGTCATACGAACCGCTCAATTGAAACCTTAAATGATCTACCGCCGTGAGAACAAGTCTTCCCTCTCCGCCCCATGCATGACGCCCTTCTCCAGCAAAGTAGTAAGGCCCTGCAGCAGCATAGAGATCGATGTTTGTGTTGTTATACGCATGAGCTCCAACTTCGGCATTACCGCCTGTCATGGCAAATTCCTTCTTATTTTTTAAGATAATGCTATGACCTTGGAACTTATGGAATCTATAATGAAAATTGCGACTATCTTTTCCCACAGGGAAGTATCCGTTGATCCTAAAATCCCAGGTTTCTCCCAGAGTCTCAAGACCAGCACCGATTTGGTTGTAATGAAAACGGGAGGTTTTTCGGTAGTCATAATAAAGGTTGGCTCCCCAAACCCGAGATCCAAGATATCGAAGGCCAAGACCCGCATTAACAGCAGGACGACCGTCATTAAAGACATGGGCACGCACATCCAAAAAAGGGACCCAATTATTTTCTAATGTCGATGGAATGGTGAAGAACCCTTCTAAGGTTGAATACCCCTTGTCATAGCCTATGCCTTTACCTTCAATGTTCCTGAGCTCCACACGCTGAGGACGTGGTGTGCAACCGCATGTCGATCCTGAATTGGACTGGTCAGCCTTTAAACTGAAAATCAGCACAGGACTTAAACACAGAGAACCGAGCAACGCATAAACCTGACGCATGTGACCACTCCTGAATGACTTTAATTAAGAAGTAACCCTGAAAATTATTTAAATCAATAAGAAAAAGCTGTGCTTGTTAATGAAAAAGTTTCAGAATCCTGTAGATGCCGCAGAAAAACCACTCAAACGGCTTTTAAGAGTCTAACGTATTGTCCCTACTCGTTTATAAAACTCAAAAGTATCATTCAGCGTTTCAGCAAGAGGCCGAGGATAGAATCCTAATTCTCTACGGGCTTTCAACGAGCTGATATTTCGATTGCACCGGATCAAAACTTCTAAAGTCTCATTGGTATAAAGGATCGGCGTATGGGTGATAAAGCTATAGGCCTTCGCTAGGGGAATTCCCATGCGGGCCAGCCATTGAGGAGTCGTAAATTTGGGGGGCAGGCTTTCCTGTGATTTCTTGCACAAGAAGCGCTAATTCTTTGACGGTTTTCCACATTCCCGAGATCACATAACGCTCACCGGGCTTGCCTTTTTCCATTGCAGCGATGGCAGCTTTTGCGATGTCGCGGACATCGATCCAATCGAAGCCTCCATCGATCAATGTCGGAATTTTCCTATTATATAGAGCAATGAGTCCCTGTCCTAAAAGAGAAGGCTGAAAATCAAAAGGGCCGACAGCGGCTGTCGGATTAAGAATAATCGCATCGAGTCCCTGGGCGATTCCTTTTAGAACTTCTCTTTCCGCATCTGATTTAGTGATATCATGGAGAAGACCTTCATCGCCGACAAGAGCTCTATTTTCATCGAGCTCTTCTTCCGGCTGCTGTTGCAGAGCATGGATCGAACTGAAATAGACGAGTCTTTGCACGCCGGTAGCCAGGCAAGCTTCAACGATATTTTTAGTGCCTGTGACGTTGACAGCTCTGACGGTTCCGTCTTTGTCCCCATCGACAGAGATTTTTCCTGCGGCATGGAATACAACATCGACGCCTTGAAGGAACCTATGCAAACATGGGCTATCTAAAATATCGCCTCGGACTTTTTCGACATCGAGCCTTTCTAAAGAATTTGAATTGATATGGACAAGGGCTTTGACTTTCATTCCTTTTTCAAGGAGTGCCCGGCAAAGATTATTTCCAATAAGACCTGAGGCTCCGATAACAGCGATCTGCATACCTACTCTCCAGAGTGATTAATGTAGTCATACAGGGAAATAAAAACAATGGGAACAAGCGCTCTGTCAACAAAGTTTTTCTAAGTTCGGCTGACGTGAAAATTTCCGCAGTAGAACGATGCTTTGACGCAAACCAACTTGGTAAAATTTTGTTGATAGAACGCTTGCTAGAACCAAGGCTGGGCTTGAATTTTTTTCCAATCATCGGCGTATTGCTCGATGGCTTGAGCTGTAAGCTCATGAGTTTCTATGAGATCTCTAAAGACATCTTCCCGGATTGTGACAGCATCGATGCCAATTTCAGCGCACGATTTGATCTGTTCGATGGTTTTAGGATTGACCGCTAGAATACGGGTCCTCATTTGATAGGAAGAAATAATTTTTTTAACCGCTTCCAATTGGGCTAGGGGATTATCGCCCGATTTCATAATGCGGGAAAAATAAGGAGCAACCCATCCGGCTCCGCCGAGTGCCGCAACTAAGGCTTGGGTCGGCTGAACGACAGCAGATGCCATGACGGGGATTTTATCTTTAGACAAGGAGCAGATGGCCTCAAGGCCGCGTTCTGTGACAGGAACTTTGACAACGATCCGAGGAGAAAAATCATAGAGCGCTTTCCCTTGCGAAATCATGGAAGGAACGAGGTCTTCGAAAACTTCAACAGCAACAGGTCCTGGCTGCGCGGATAAAAGAGCCGTTAGTGTATCGCGGGGATTAGAGACCAGCATGGAGGGATTTGTCGTCACACCATGAAGGATGCCGCGTTTCTGAGCTTTTTCAAGCGTCGGAAGATCGATTGTATCGAGCCAAATTTGCATATTCGGATAGTAATGGAAAAGTAAAAATAATTAAAGTCTGATTGTTAGGAGCTGTTTCCATTCTGTTGTGAAATGGGGCGATTGATGGCCCGAGAGCGGCTTCCATGCACGAGAAGTTCCTTCTGCAGCAAAAAAGATGGCCTTCTTTCTTTTTTTTCGGTTGATCTCATCGACGATGTGCATCAAGTTGTTCGAGCCTGAAGCTTGAAAAAGATCGAGCTGGGTCTCATCTTGCGGGGAGATATGATGGAACATAATGCCGGCTTTTCGATACGACTGTCCCTCTGTGTAGAGTTCGGAAAGGAGCTGATGGGCGTGGCTGATCAAGTGGGGAGTGTAGGAAGTCGGTGCGGCAAGAGCGCGGGAAGCTGACCTGGAGAAGCGGTCTTTTCCGATCACAAAGACGCCCATATAAGCAGCGACGGAATATTGAGCGCGGAGTTTTTCGGCTCCGTGGGCAGTAAATGTGGCGACGGCTTCTTTGAGATCTTCTAAGGAGTCGACGAGTTTTCCAAACGATCTGGAGCAGACGATCCCTTTTTTAGGAGGAGCAAGTTCTTCTAAAGCCAAACAAGAGATCCCGCGCAGCTCTAATACGGTCTTGAGTAAAGTGATTGAAAAGTGCTTTTGGATCCACGCATCGCTCTGTGCAATCAATTCTCTGACATAATAAATCCCTAATTGATTGAGAGAGCAGGCAATCTGTGAGCCGATGCCCCAAACTTCCTGGACGGGTAGTTTCATAAAAATAGCGGCGGGATCATTGAGGTGACAGATGCCATCAGCCCGTTTTTTAGCCAGGTCGTTTCCGACTTTCGCCAGTGTCTTTGTCGCGCCGATCCCCACTGAAATAGGGATCCCTGTCCAGCGGAGAGTGCGGGAGCGGATTTCGGAGGCGATGGTTTCAGAATCGACTTCTAAAAAAGCCTCATCGATGGAATAGATCTCCATGGGAAATCCAAAATCTTCTAAAACGGTCATGACACGCTCAGACATATCCCCATAAAGGGCGAAGTTGGAAGAGAGGACAGCGACGTTGTTTTTTGAAAAAGTTTCCCGGTATTGAAAAGCGGGGGCTCCCATTGGGATTTTTAAGTCTTTGGCTTCTTTGGAGCGTGAGATGACGCAGCCGTCGTTGTTGGATAAGATCACGACAGGCCGGTGCAGGAGCTTCGGATTAAAGACCCTTTCACACGAGACAAAAAAATTGTTACAGTCGATTAATGCGTACTTTGTGGATGACATACGTCACAATGCCCCAAACTTGAAAATCCATTTCCGGAGTGATCTCTAGCGCTGCAAACGCAGGGTTTTCAGCGACTAAATAGAGCCGGTCTTTCTTTCTTAATAGTCGTTTGACCGTAAACTCGCCATTAATAATCGCAACAGCGATCGATCCGCTTTCTGCCTGGAGCGATACTATCGACAATGAAAACATCGCCGTCGTAGATCTGGGCATCTCTCATTGAATGGCCTTCAACTCGGACAAAAAAAGTTGAAGCTGGATGAGCGACAAGGAGCTCATTCAGGTCGAGTTTCTTTTCGACATGGTCATCGGCCGGCGAGGGGAATCCGGCTTGAACGGGAGCTAGAAAAAATGAAAGCTTCATAACCGTATTATTAGATTAAAAGGGAGTTAGACGCAATCCGAAGACTTTTTTAGAGGGCAGATTTTTAAGCTGGAGGAAGATCAAAAAGCAGAAAATGCCCATTTGCACTTTCCAGCTTCAGTTCGGACTCATCGGAAATAGCAGCACCATCGCCGGTTTGAAGAGTCTTGCCATTACAGGTTAAGGGACCTTCAATGACCTGGATCCAGGCTGTCCGTTTTGGCGCTAAGTCATAGGAGAGTTTTCCTTGGAGACGTGAAGCGAAGATCTTGACATCTTGATGGATTTTGAGTGAGCCGTTTTCTCCTTTGGGAGAGACGACTAAACAGAGCTGGTTTTTAAGATCAGGAAAGTTTTTCTGTTCGTAGCCGGGAGTGAGATTTTTCTTATCCGGAAAAATCCAGATCTGGAGCAAATGGACGGGATCTTTTTTAGAGGGATTGGCTTCTCCGTGACGGATGCCAGAGCCTGCGGTCATCCGTTGGACATCGCCGGGTTTAATTTGATTCCGCTCTCCAGTGCTATCGGTGTGCTCGAGAGTCCCTTCGATGACGTAGGTGACGATCTCCATGTTCGCATGGCCATGCGTGTCAAACCCTTTTGCGGGAGCAACACGGTCTTCATTGATGACGCGGAGTGACACTGAATTGAACATGTTCAGGATCGTCATACTCTCCAAAAGAGAACGTGTGATAAGTGTCGAGCCATCCGAAATTGAAATGGCCCCGGTCTTTGGATTTGCGGAGAACGATCATAGGATTGTCCTGTTTTAAAAGAGGTTGAGGGCTATCTGAGAACAGATAGCCGAAAAGGAAAATTGCAAAAAAAAGGCTTTTCCAATCCACATAGACTCATTGCTTTTCTGCTACTTTTATACAAGAAGCCCAAATAAAGCGTAAGTAGGCAGATGATCAAATGGACCCACGTATCGGACATGTCATTGGCAAGGTAGCCTAAAATATCTGCATCGCCGTAACCGAAGCCCAGGATGGCGACAATTCCATAAACGATGCCGAAAACTTGAAAATAGATTTTGCAAGCGCTGAGGTTGCTGTGGCTGAGGAGATAGGCGATAAGACCTGTTCCTAAATGGAGGGCGTTGGTGTAGAGATTGACTTTGAAGACGCCTAAAAAATACGAATCTATGGTCAAGCCGGGGATGCAAGCCAAAAGGCCGACAGGAATAAAACAATTCCAAAATCTCTAGCACATTTCTTATGACTCATGATACTCCTCTTCTACTTAGCCTAATAAATAGTTTACTAATAACGGTTCAAGGAAAAAGATTGCGGGAAAACGGTTTTCTGGCGTATGTTGTTCGTTGCTTTGTATTCTGTTCTCCGTTTGGGGGGTTTAGCTCAGTTGGTAGAGCATCTGATTTGCATTCAGAGGGTCAGGAGTTCGAGTCTCCTAACCTCCATCGCGGTTGTAGCTCAGTTGGTTAGAGCGCGACACTGATAATGTCGAGGTCCCAAGTTCAAGTCTTGGTAACCGCATTCCTTTCTCCTTCTAAATATTAATTTGCACTTTTATACCCCCGTTCCTAGAATGCGGTTTGATGAGCCATATTAAACGGATTGGGGTTAGCGGCGGAGCTGGGCAAATTTCCTATAGTTTGCTTTTCCGTCTGGCTGCAGGAGAACTTTTCGGGCCCAAACAGCCTATCGCCTTGCATCTTCTGGAAGTTCCTGAGGCCTTGAGAGTCTCAAAGGCGTCGTTATGGAACTCGAAGACT
>CAWIQH010000034.1:0-9883 GCA_963838185.1 uncultured Chlamydiae bacterium | reverse complement strand
ATGTTTTCAAGCCTTGTTTATTGGTTATGCCTTGTTTAACATCATCAAGTTCGGCTTCTCCTATATTGGGATTTTCTAAAATCCCCTTGCTTACTGCTTTCGTTTTTTTCCAAACTTGACCAGCTGGTTTTATAGATGTTTGAACATCCCTTCCCTCTGATGGTCCTGTCTTTCGTATCTCCATAATACTGCCCTCCTACATGAGCATGTAATTTTGTCATTATAGGAACCTGATCATTTAGCCAAATGAAAATTTCTTTTCCTTCGTTAATCATTTACGCAGAATTTAAATTGTCTTAATAATATCTGGGGTTGTTCCAGGAGTTTGTTTTCTCGAGAATTGCATCCACAGTAATGCATTGCAATCTAGAAAGTTATCATTGAAAGCGTTACCAATTGAGTTGTTTGAAATGAGGGTTTTCAATTGCCCGTTTATATTTCTTGAAAGACAGATTTTTGCCGTACTTGTTTTAGCTCGGCTCTCTAATTTTTCAATGAATTACATATAATAATTATTTTAAAAATTCAATTATTGCTTCGTTTTGTAAATCTACAAATTCATGGTGCCATTTGAACAATGGGTTTGACACACCGCTCTACAATGAGGATAATGACACAAATATGCTTGAAACATTGGTGGGTAAACTTTATCTGTTTAGTCGTGCGATGGGTCATTTCCCTTCGGTATCGACTCAAGGTCACAGGTCTGGAAAAACTGACTCCTCAGAACCTTCCCAAGAAAGGTGGAATTTTATTTTTACCTAACCACCCGGCTGAAATCGATCCTGTGATCATGTCACTTCTTCTTTGGCCAAAATATCAGGTGCGTCCCATCGTCGTAGATGAGTGGTATTATTTGCCAGGCATCCACTACCCCATGAAGCTCGTCGAAGCTGTTCCTCTTCCTGATTTCAACGGCGCTGTGAATAAATGGAAGCAGAAAAAAGTCGCAGAAGCATTCGCTTTTGTTGCAGATCAATTGTAACAAGGCAGCAACTTTCTCATCTACCCCTCAGGCCGTTTAAAACACGGGCCTGAAGAAATCATCGGGGGAGCTCCTCTTTGTCCATACAGTGCTTCAACAATGTCCCGAGGCAAATGTTGTTTTAATACGTACGACAGGTCTATGGGGAAGTCGATTTTCCCGGGCTTTGACGGGCAAGAGTCCCGATTTTGCCACAGTCTTCTGGGAAGGATTGAAATTGTCTTAAAAAATCTCATTTTTTTCACTCCACGTCGAGAAGTTCTAGTTGAAATTGAGCCAGCTCCTGCCGACCTGCCTGCGAGTGGAGCACGCTTGGATTTCAATAGGTATTTAGAACGTTGGTACAATAGCAAAGGCCTTGAACCCATCAAACTAGTCACCGACTGCTTTTGGAAAGAGAGCTTTCCTAAGTCGAAAATTCGAAAAAAACTGAGTTCGATGATGAAAAGTGGACGATAGCTCCGGAAAAAGAACAAAAGATCTTAGCGAAAATCAGCCAGCTAGCAAGGCGTCCTCAAGTTGAAGATTCCTAAATCTCAATCGCGATTTAGGCCTCGACTCTCTTGACATCGCTCAGCTGGTGACATTCATCGAACAAAAGTATGAGATCGAAGACATCTCTCCAGATCAATTAGATACAGTGGAAGACATTTTGAAAGCAGTCGCAAAAAGCGAAGGGCAAAAGAAAATCGATGAGCATATTCCTCAAGAGATATTCCCGGAAGAATCCCGTCCTCCTGCTCAAAGCCTGTAGGAAAAACTCTTATCGGAAGCGTTTTTGCGCAGCTGCGACCGGATGGATAAATTTGCAGCCTGCGGCGATTGAACCATGGGAGTTGTGACTTACCGTCGTTTAAAAATGATCGTTTTGATCATGAGTCAGAAAATTAAGCAGATGGAAGGGGAGTACATCGGCATTTTATTGCCGTCTTCAATCATTGCTTATGCACTTGTTTTGGCGACCCTTCTAGCAAAAAAAGTGCCTGTGATGCTGAACTTTACTCTGGGATCCAGGGCGCTGGACCATTGCAGAAAAGTCGTCGATCTTAAAACGGTTTTAAGTTCCCGCCGTTTCCTCATAATATGCCTGGCGGCGATCTTGATAATATCGACGGATCTTATCCGTCTTGTCGAAGATATCCGAGAGACTGTTTCATTCTGGGCAGAGCTTCGAGCAATCTATGGTCTTTTCAGAAATACCGATATGATCCTGAAAGAATGGGGTTTGAATCAAATTTCAGAAGACGATACCGCCGTCCTTCTTTTTACCAGCGGAACAGAATCTTTGCCTAAAGGCGTGCCGCTTTCTCATAAAAATATCCTGTCTAATCTGAAATCTGCGATGGAGTGTTTTGAATTTCTCCCCCACCGATAGCCTCTACGGCATTTTGCCGCCGTTCCACTCGTTTGGATTTGCAGTCACCGGGATGATGCCGCTCATGATCGGACTCAAGGTTTACTATGCACCCGATCCGACGCATAGCATGGGAATGCTGCGAGATATCGAGAACTGGAAACTCACTCTTTTTATTTCAGCCCCAACTTTCATCAAAGGCGTATTCAACCTTGCAAGCCCAGATCAACTCAAGTCACTGAGATATGTTGTCGGAGGAGCGGAAAAGGTCCCACAAGAGCTTTTCGCTTTTATGGAAAAAAGAGGAGGCGAGATGTTGGAGGGTTATGGGATCACCGAATGTGGGCCTGTCGTCACACTTATGCGTCCTGGGAAACCCCGCAAAGGCGTTGGGGAGCCTCTTCCAAGCGTCGACTGCGCATTGTCAGCCCAGAAACGCGAGAAGTGATGCCGCCGCAGACCCGAGGGGAAATCTGTGTCCACGGCACTAACGTCTTCAAAGGATATCCCGGGACGCAATTTGTTCATCGACCCTCGATGGCCAGTATCTGGTATCTTTCTGGAGATACCGGACGGCCGCATCATGAGGCACGCTGGTTTTATCTGGCCGGCTTAAAAGATTTGTCAAAATCGGCGGCGAAATGATCAGCTTAGGCGGACTAGAAGAAGAGCTTATAAAAATGGCCGGTGAGAAAAATTGGCTCCCCACCGTGAAAGACGATGCTCCTCCGTTGGCAGTCGCTGTCTTAGAAAAAAATACCGATAAACCGTTGATCATTCTTTTCTCAACGTTCGATGTCAATAAAGACGATATCAATCAGGCTCTTCGCGACCGCGGCTATAGCTCTCTGTCAAAATCGCCGATGTCCGAAAAGTTCCCCTAATTCCAATTACAGGAGCAGGAAAAACCCATTACCACGCACTCGATGAAATGCTATGAAAATATTCAATACTGAAACACGCACCAAAGAAGAACTCACTGCCTCAGAAGATCTCCAGATCCGCATGTACACCTGCGGTCCTACAGTCTATAACTACGCCCATATCGGCAACTTCCGGACCTATGTGTTTGAAGATCTCTTGCGCCGCACCTTGAAGTTTTTTGGCTATAAGGTCACCCAGGTCATGAACATCACCGATATCGATGATAAGACCATCCGCGGAGCCCTTGCTGAAAAAGTCTCTCTTAAAACATTTACCAGATGAGTATACCAAAGCCTTTTTCGAAGACCTCCAAACCCTGAACATCGAAAAAGTCGAATTCTATCCCCATGCGACGGATTTTGTTCCTCAGATGATCGACATTATCCAAGGCCTCGTTGACCAAGGCATCGCCTACAAAGGCACCGATGGCAGCATCTACTTTGCCATTGAGAAGTTTCCCTCCTATGGCAGACTGTCTCATCTCCATCTCGATGAGCTCAAAGCCGGCGCTTCCGAACGTCGTAGCGACCGATGAGTACGATAAAGAGCACATGCCGATTTCGTTCTTTGGAAAGCCTACGATCCCGAACGCGACGGACAGATTTTTTGGGAAAGCCCTTTTGGAAAAGGCCGTCCCGGCTGGCATATTGAATGTTCTGCCATGGCCATGGGCATCCTCGGCAAGACCATCGATATCCATGTCGGCGGCGTTGATAATATGTTCCCGCACCATGAAAATGAGATCGCTCAATCGGAAGCTTTCACCCACCAGAGATTTGTCCGATACTGGCTCCACTCGGAACATCTTTTCAGTCGAACACAAAAAAATGTCCAAGAGCCTCGGCAATTTTTTTACTCTCCGAGATCTTCTTCGAAAAGGGCTATACCGGCGTTCAAGTCCGTTATCTTCTCTTACAGACGCACTACCGCACTCAGCTCAATTTTTCGTTTGCAGGCCTCGATGCTGCCGCGAAATCAATCGAGCGTTTAGGAGACTTTATTCTACGGCTTAGACAAATCCATCAGATGGCTAGCTCTGGACTGATAGAACCTTTCCTAAAAAACGCCCGTACGCTCTTTACAGAGGCTCTAGCGGACGATCTCAACATTTCGCCGGCTCTTGCCGCCCTTTTTGATCTCGTACGCGAAATCAACTGTCTCTGCGATGCCGATAAAATCAGCAAAGAAGAAGCGCACCAAGTTCTCCAACTTCTGGAACAGTTTGATCAGGTCCTTGGAGTGCTTCCCCTAGAGACTTCCACGGAAGAGATCTCTCGTGAGCTGCAAGAGCTTCTCGCACAGCGAGAAGCTGCTAGAGCTTCCAAAAACTGGAAAGCTGCAGACGCTGCCCGCGACCAAATTTTAGCCAGCGGCTATGTCATTGAAGATACTCCTGCCGGAGCAAGGTTGAAGAAAAAATGAAGAAATCCACTACCAAAGACGAACTCTTTCTCTTAAAGCTCTACGAAATGGCTGTGAAAAAAGGTGATCCGGAAAAAGAAGTTGATCGGTATGCGATTGGTAAAGCCATTGGGATGCAAGATCACGGGATCGATACGATCATCAAGCATCTAGCTCAAGCGAACTTTATCAAGAAGTGTTCAGACAACCGTGTTTATCTAACGCCCCATGGAATTAGCCTCGTGGAGCATCTTAAAACAGAAAGAGATTAGATCTTTCGTTTCCCTTTCTATTATTAATTAAGCAAAAACAGGTTGCAGTACATGTAAAAGCCCCTTTATGCCCAACCCTACTTTTATGATATTGCTCACTCCTACAGCATGTATTACAACGGCTGACAAAGCGATCGTTTTCCAAGGCAGATGAGGTGCCAGCAGCTTGGCGATTCTTAACTCACCGTCTTTGGCAGCCTGTGTGAAGGCGCTCAGGGCATAACCACCTGTAACAGACCCATGTTTCAGAAGCGCATCGGCAATGTCAAAATAGCCCAATTCTGTAGCTTCAACAACTGTCTCTCCACGTAGGTCATACTTATCCTCTTCAAAAGGTCCGCTTTTTAGTAAGAGTTTAACCGCTCCAAGGTTGCCTTGACGTACAAATGTTCGAACCGAATAACTGCGATCACGGTCCGTTATAGCACCTGTTCGAAGCAAGACCTCAACCAAGCCTGATTGACCTTCTTGAGCCGCTTTATAAACTGCTTGACCCCTTTCAGAGTCTCCCATAGCACCGTTTGCAAGAATTGTTCTTATCATCCCAATTCTAGTATCGGAATCAAAAGTTGGATCTGCCGCAATTTCAATAACTCTCCTTCCACATTCAGCCTTAAAATCCTTTTGGTAGCAAATTGCTGCCAAGTCTGGCCTCTTCTTTAAAAGCTCAAAGTCAAGTCGATTTGTATTTTTTGCCATCAAAGCAAGAGGTACTTCATATTTTCTCCGATAGGGCCAAACGGGAACTGGGTGTCTAAATAGCTTCTCTGCAATAGTGCTCACTACATCACCAAAAAAGAATAAAAAAATGTTTTGATTTTTCTGTAAGACTCTTATTACGAAAGAATCCCAGAAATCGGTTCTGTTTATCACCTCATGCCACTCTTTACACACCGATAAACAGCTATTTATGAGGTCTGGAATCTGTAAATGAGAAAAGATCTCAGACATCAAGTGCTGCTCTGTTGGAAACAATGGGCCGGAGTTTTCTGGTACTATTAATTGAGTATTTCCTGTCATAAAACCACCTTTTATTATTAATATTTGTTGTATAGTATATGTATTATACTAAAATTTTTACTTTAATTGAACTAATATTTTAACTAACTGGTATTAAGTGTGTTGGGCAATCACTGCAACACCGCAAGGTTATCCATCTTCCGAATGATCTAGCGAGTCTATAGACTCGTCGTCACTATCCTGGACTGTGCTTTGGGTCGCCTCAAGTAGATCAGCTATCTTATTAAGTTTGTGAAAGTGCGCCATTGACAGCTCTTGTAAACGAATACTCTCTGGAATGGGGCCGTTTTCAGAAGCACCTGGATGATCCGAGCGGCATCATTCTCTGTTGCCATTTTTGTTGATACGCTGAAACGGGCTGCCGCAACGGCATCGCCTCGGCCTTTCACTGATATAGTACCATTTACTAGAAAAAGCCCTTGGATTAATTTAAGAGCACCGGAATAGGCTGCCAATTCAACGGCCGATTCTCGACAAGCGTCTGAGATAGGACCGTTTTTTAGAAGCGCCTCGGCTAATCCATGATCACCGCAGTAGGCTGCCACTTCAAGAGCCTTGTCACGGCAGGAATCTGAAATAAGCCCCTTCGCGAGAAGCTCATGGATTATTGCAAGAGCCGCACGTCCGTTCTGTACAGAATGAATGCTTGGATGGGGACAGCTTTGTATCTGCTCTTCCCATAAAAATGCGACCACCGATTCACTCTGTTCCTGTGAAATAGGACAGCTATTTAGAAGATGCCGGACCAAGTCAAGTTTTCCCACTTGAGCTGCCATTTTAATGGCATCAACTCTTAATGTAGGTGACTGTTTGACCAAGAACTCGGTGTAGTCCATAGGAGCTCCGCCGTTGATTCCGGTTTTAAGTTCTACTTCCATATTTACTGGAACTAATGCTTTTTCTATGCTTAGTCGTGATATGTCATAGAAGAAACGCTGGTTTCTCATGAAGAAATCATCAGGCAAAGAATGATCATAAAAAGCTTCTAAAAGATCGCGAATCGGACCTGCCATTTGTTCTTTAAAATTTTCGTCCGTAAATAGTGGGTTGCGGTTCTGCTGTATGAGGCTTACTGCAGACTTGCGTCCATCCTCTGGGTTGAAGGGAGTTCTAACGATCTTTTCAAATAAAGGTCTAATCGAATGAAGGACTTTTTCCGTTACAATCCTCTTCCATTCTTTACACACCTGAAAACATTGAAAAAGCACTCCCTCATCGGCATGAGAAATAATCCCGGTGATTAGATGCGGATCCCCTATGATAGCGATAACGGGTTGTGTCATTAAAAGTTCCTATTTTTATTATTAAGTTTATTGCGTATTAATAATCTCGTTAACTAACTGATGTTAAGCGTTTAGGCAATCACTGCAAGGTTATCCATCTTCTCAATGCTCTAGCGAGTCTATAGACTCATCGCCGCTGTCGTGAGCTGCGCCTTGGGGCCATCAAGTAGATGGGCTATCTTATTAAGGTTGTGCCAGCGTGCCGTCGAAAGCTCTCGTACGCGAATACTCTCTGGAATGGGGCCGTTTTCAAGAAGCACCTGGATGATCCGGACGGCATCCTTCTCTGTTGCCATTTTTGTTGATACGCTGGCTATGGCTGCCGAAACAGCAGCCCCTCGGCCTTTCACTGGTATAAAACCGTGTGCTAAAAGCTCCTGGACTAATTCAAGAGCGCCGCAGTAGGCTGCCAATTCAACGGCCGATTTACGGCATGAGTTTGAAATAGGACCGTTTTTTAGAAGTGCCCTGGTTAATCGAAGGTCACCGCAGTAAGCTGCCATTTGAAGGGCTGATTCACGGCAGGAGTCTGAAACGAATCCCTCCCCAAAAAGCTCAGGGATTGTTGTAAGAGCCGCACGTCCGTTCTGTACAGAATGAGTGCTTGGATAGCGACAGATTTGCAACAGCTTCTCCCATAAAGATGCGATCACTGATTCACTCTGTTCCTGTGAAATAGGGCAGCTCTTTAGAAGATGCCGGACCAAGTCAAGATTTCCCTTTTGAGCCGCCATTTTAACGGCATCAACTTTTAACATAGGTGACTTTTTGACCAAGAATTCGATGTAGTCCATAGGAGCTTCGTGGTCGATTGCGAATTTAAGTTCTGCTTCTATATCTACTGGACTTAACGCTTTTTCTATGTTCAGTCGTGATATGTCATAGAAGAAACGCTTGTTTACCGCGAAGGAATAAGGCAAAGAATGATCATAAGAAGCTTCTAAAAGATCGCGAACCGGACCTTCCATTTGTTTTGTAAAATTTTCGTCCGTAAATAGTGGGATGCGGTTCAGCACAATGAGGCTTATTGCATACTTGCAGCCATCGTTTAGTGTGAAGGGAATTTTAGCGATCTTTTCAAATAACGGTTTAATCGAATTAAGGACTTTTTCTGTTACAATCCTCTTCCATTCTTTACACACCTGAAAACATTTAAAAAGCACTTCCACGTCTGTAGGAGAAATGATCTGGGTGGTTAGGTACGGATTCCCTGTGATAGCGGTAACGGGTTGAAATGTCATTAAAAGCTCCTATTTTTATTAGCGGCCAAAGGTTCATTCATATGCGAAATAAGAGAAGCGTGTGAAGAGGGATCAACGGCATCAAAAATCGAATCGACTATGTCAACACAACCTTGTGCATATGCGGTCTTTAAAGCCAAACCGTAAGACTGCATTGAAACAGGGCCGCCTTTCACGAGTATACGGACTGTTTCTACATTGCCAAGTCTGGCTGCGATACCAACAGCAGCATCACGAAATTTCTCTGGGAAGCGGCCACCTTTAAGAATCGTTAGTATTACTCCAAAGGCTTTACCAAGAGCGGTAGGATTGTTCTCTTGTTTTGCACATATAGTACGGGCGTATTCTCCGCACTCTTCCTCTAAATTTTTTTCCATGTCTTCCCAATTAGCTGCTCGCGCACCAGTTAGCCATAAGTCCGGTCTTCGCTGAGTGTCACCAGAAATCGTTCCGTGGAGCAGTGCAGGGCATGTCATCTGAGACATGAGGTAAGGTTCATAGACTCTCTTTCGAGGCCAGACAAGAGGAGAGCTGTTTAAGATTTTGCCAATCAAGCGGGGTATAGAACCGATAGATATTCTCGATACCAGGTTTTGCCAAATAGAGTCGTTGTTTAAACACTTGTACCAGTCTTTACAGACTGAAAAACAACTAGTAATAAGATTCTCAATGCCTAGATGAGCAGCGATTCTGGATGCCAAGTAAGGTTCCATTCGAACCCACTGGGTTAATTGAGTGTTATTTGAAACTATCGACATAATGTTACCTTTCGTTATTAGTATTAAGTTGTTGTAATAATTATACTAAAAATTTGAATTAAATTCAAATTATTTTTTACTTTTATTATTAATAGTTAAGTTGCTTAGAATGTGTATGTTAGGTAAGTTCCGGCAACGGCAAGGAAAAGGGTGGTCCCTGCAGCGATAGCATTACAATAGTTCCTTGGAGAGGGTGGTATGTTTGATCTGGCGTCATGGATCGCCCACTCACGCTCCATTTCGGATAGAGAGCTGTTTTCCACCAGGAGTTGTACCGTTTCAACCTGGCCTTTATCGACTGCCAAGTTAATAGCTGCTCTGCGGTATTCTTTAGAAATAGGTCCTGAATTTAAAAGAGCTCGGACTTTGCCGTAAGAAGCGCGTTTACCGGCGGCAATTTTAACGGCCATGCCACGTTCTTTTGTTGAAATAGGGCCGTTTCTAAGAAGCTTGTCGATGATTTTTTCAGAATTTTGACGATCGGCGGCAGTTTTAACCATGAATCCACGGTCGCTCTCAGTAAGCGTGTCTTTTTCAAGTAGCGCGAGGGCAACATCAACCAAGCTCAAGTTGATGGCTCTTGTCAGGGCAGCTGTATAGTCAGATGCTGAAATAGGGCCTTTTTGAAGAAGCGCTCGGACTCTT
>CAWIQH010000033.1:0-57849 GCA_963838185.1 uncultured Chlamydiae bacterium | reverse complement strand
TCTTTCGGGACTTCTTTCGAAATCTCTTTAGGCTCTGGCTTTTTAAACTTTTTTAAAGCTTCAGCCAGCTGCGCGTTTTTAACTGTAATCTTGAGGTTTTTAGCCAACTTTTAACCCTTTTTTCTTGCAAATCTCATTTAGAACTTTGTTTGCGATTTCGAAGCTGATCTCCGGAATTTTTGCGAGCTCTTCTGGTGTTGCCTGGAGAACTTTGCGCGGAGTATCGTAGTTTGCAGCGATCAAGCTAGCTGTGATGAAGCGAACTCATTCCTTCGAGGTGGAGTTTTTCATCGAGCGTAGGATCTTCTGCTAAGCGCTAATTGTTGTCTTTGGATTGAAGCGATTTGTTGGTAGTCGCTCATCTTCTGGACTTGGAGTTCAGCGTCGATGAGTTCGCCGTTGAGACGGGCGTTCATGCCGCGTTTCCCAAGAACAGCTGGATAGCTTTCATCATCGACAACGATGGTGACAACTGAGTTGTCTTCGTTGACATCGATCTTGCGGATCTCAATAGGAGATAATGCATTGACGAGGAGCTGCACTGCATCATCGATGTAAGGGATGATGTCGATTTTTTCGTTGTTGAGTTCGCGGATGATGTTTTTCACACGTGTTCCACGGACGCCGACGCAAGCGCCGACAGGATCGACTTTAGAATCTGAGGACTTTACAGCTAATTTCGTACGGTAGCCTGGATCGCGGACGATTTTTTCAATCGTGATCGTGCCGTCTTGGAGTTCAGGAACTTCTTGGAGGAAGAGCTGACGGACGAATTCAGGATGGCTGCGGCTCAAGATGACTTCTGCTCCGCCGTTTTCTGTATCGCGGACTTCAAAGAGAAGAGCTTGAACACGGTCGCCGACGATTGTATTTTTCGACTTTCGGATAGAATCTGTCGGGCATGATGCCTTCGACTTTTCCGAGATCAACGATCAAGGTAGCGCCGCGGATCACGCGTTTGACGCTCCGGAGATGAGTTCATTGACGCGGTGGCGGTATTCTTCGTAGATCACATCCCGTTCAGCTGAGCGGAGTTTTTGGGAAATGACTTGGCGTGCAGTTTGTGCAGCAATACGGCCGAAATCTTGCGGGGTGACAAGCAATATCGATCCACTGGCCGAGTTCTGCGTAAGGGTTGAGGACGCGTGCGTCTTCGAGGGTGATCTCTTCTTCAGGGATCGTCACTTTGTCGACAACTTCTTTTTGAGCTGTGACTCGATGTCGCCGGTTTTAGAGTTGACATGGACGTTGATGTTGAGGAGACCCTTGATGCTTTTGCGAGCAGCAGCAAGCAATGACTCTTCCACAGCGGAAATAATCACTTCGCGTTTGATGCCTTTTTCGCGTTCTAAGTACTCGAAGATAGCAAGGAGGTCTTTATTCATTGTTCAATTACCTTTAACTTTTTTATGTAAATAACCTCCGGTTCTCGGAGGTTATTTAGCAGTTCAATTGAAGAAAACGCTATTTTTAGGCGTTTTCTTCTTCAGCGGCCTTTTCTTTTTTCTTCTTAGGGGCGCGCTTTTTCTTCTCTCCAACAAGAATATCGTCGTGATTTTCTTTGTTCTTCTCGATCAAATACTCTTTAATTGAGAGAGAAATTTTCTTGTGCTCTGGATCCAGTTTGATCACTTTTGCGGTGACTTCTTGGCCTTTGGAAATGACTTCTTCGACTTTTCCAAAAGGCTGGTCGGAAAGCTCTGTACGTGGATCAGACCTTCTAAGCCGTTGTCGAGTTCGACAAATGCGCCGAAAGCGGTGATCTTCGTAACAATTCCTTTCACCAAAGAGCCGACTGGCATCATTTTCTCAGTGTTTTCCCAAGGATTTTCACTGAGTTGTTTGACGCCGAGCGTGATTTTCTTGTTCTCTTTATCAACGGAGAGAACCACTGCTTCCACTTTGTCGCCTTTTTTGAAGACTTCAGAAGGGTGGGATACTTTTTTGATCCAGCTTAAATCAGAGATATGGATCAAACCGTCAATGCCAGGCTCGAGTTCAACAAAAGCACCGTAATTGGTCAGGTTGCGGATTTCCGCTGTAACGCTGCTGCCAATTGGGTATTTCTTTTCAACTTCGTCCCATGGATTTTTCTCTAGCTGTTTCATGCCGAGAGAGATTTTTCCTTCGTCTTTTTGGACAGAGAGGACAATCGCTTCGACTTCATCGCCTTTTTTGAGCATCTCGCTAGGATCGTTGATCGTCTTGGTCCATGACATCTCAGAGACGTGGATCAAGCCTTCAATGCCGGATTCGATCTCCATGAATGCGCCATAAGGAACGAGGCTGACAATTTTACCTTTAACATGCGTGCCTGGGGGATATTTCTTCTCGATCTCTTCCCAAGGATTGCTTTCTTTTTGCTTCATTCCGAGAGCAACACGTCCTTTTTCTTTGTCGACGTGGAGGATGATCACTTCGAGCTTATCGCCGAGAGCAACCATTTCGGAAGGATGCTTGATACGCTTCCAAGTCATATCGGTGATGTGGAGCAGTCCATCGACTCCATCAACGTCTAAGAAGACGCCGAAGTCAGTGATGTTCTTCACGATACCGTGGCGGATTTCGCCTTCGTGGAAGTTCTCGAGCATTTCAACTTTTTTCGACATGCGCTCTTCTTCTAAGAGCTCACGGCGGGAAACAACGATGTTCTTACGATCTGTGTTGATCTTGAGGATCTTAAAGTCGTAGGTTTTATCGAGGTACTCATCGAGGTTTTTAATGCGTTTGTTATCGATTTGAGAGCCGGGTAAGAACGCCTCAACACCGATATCGACCATGAGGCCGCCTTTAACTTTACGCATCACTTTACCAGTGACAATTGAGCCTTCTGTGCAATTTTCAACGATATTTTCCCACTGACGGAGACGGCGTGCCTTATCTCTCGATAAGACGATCTGTCCATCTTCACCTTCAGTCTGATCAAGGAATGCTTCGACTTCATTGCCTAAAGCGATTTCCGAAAGATCTGTAAATTCACTGATAGGGACAAGGCCCTCTGACTTCAAACCGACGTCGATAACAACGAAATCTTTTGTAATTTCAACAATGCGCCCTCGGAGCACATAGCCTGAGCTAAGGGAAGATTGAGATCCTCCACCTTCGCCTTGATCTTTCGCACCTAGCAATTTTCTGAATGCTTGTGCATCTTCCTCGTGATAATCGACATCATCAATGATGTTGCTTGAGTTCCAATCGTGTTTTTTGGACATTATAAATCAAATTCTCCTTCTATGGGATCGTGATCCCAGATTCGTTCTCTTGTAAGGAATTTCTTTAGCCCTGCTATTAAAGTCAGAGGCAAAATGAGATGCGCTTACAAATAAGTAATGATGAAAAAGATAGCAAATCATTGAAAATAACATCAAGGAGCAAATGGGCTAAAGGCATAAAGTTTTCAAATTATTCTTGGAAATGGGTCTTTGTGACAGTTTCTAGTGTTAAAAAATATTTCGATCGAATTTAGGCTACAGGTGTTGACTAAATAATTTAGGTGACATTTGTTCTTTTTTCTTAACTACCAACTGAACGGGAACTCCCCCCTTTTGAGCGGGAACTTGTCACATTTGAGCGGGAACTCCTTACATTCGAGTAGGGACTCCTTACATTTGAACGAATTAGATCAAGAACTTGTGAATATCGTATCTTCAACAACTCAAAAGAAAAAATTATCCAAATTGGAGAAACGTAGAATTATTCTCCAACTCTGCAAGGGAAGATATCTTAGCGTAGGATTGTTAGCCTCATTACTAAAAAGAAATTCAATCGGACTCCGTAATCGTTACTTAACACCTATGGTGGCAGAAGGTCTACTTCAACTACGCTATCCAGATACTCCTAATCGACCTGACCAAGCATACACCGCTTGTTAGGGAAATAAGAATCTGTACATCCCTTAAATACAATTCCTCTACCGCTTAAAAACTCCAGGTCAGCTCCAGCGAGACCAAGTGAGATTGGTACATCTTTCCAAATTCACCTTGGTATTCAAGCGTTGTTCTAGGAAGAGAGCTGTCAATAGGCTGGAAGACAAACTCCAGCTCAGCAACTCCTAAGTTTTGAGTATCGGTGAGGGTTTCTACCGTGAACGATCCGGGAGCTCCAACTAGGAACGCATTGACTCTTCCCACTTTAAACGGCGTCTTATTCAAATAGCTGAGCTTTTCTTGCACTGTAAGGTTCCATGTCTCAAATCGTGCAGTCTCATAAAACCGAAGTCCGGCCTCAGAGCGCAAGAACGACGAATAGTGTTTTTTCTGCCCTGCGTTAAACGGCCCGCTTCCTGTTTCCTGATAGCTTTTTTGCCAGTTGTTTACCCAGTCGAACATGACAAATGGCTCAGTGGTAAACTTACAAGCATAAATGTTGTAGTCATATCCCACTTCTAAGTGAGGAGCCAATTGCCAGCCTTTGGGTTTGGACTCCGACTTAAATTCAAAACCGGTCAGGTGGATATTTCTGACGTTGTGGATCTGAAAAAGTCCTCCAACGAGAGCTGTATCAAAATACCAATGTGGATTATTCCACGTGGTGTAGAGAAAGAGATACTCTTGGTTGATGCGGCTATGGCCTGCATCCTGTTTTTCATGGATATACGTGTAGGTATAAGCTGCACCGGTCCCCAAACGGATGTGGTGGTTCACTTTTCCATCAAGGGCTAAAATAGCGCCGCCTGTTGTGGGATTAAACGCGGGGGTTTGACTTTGCGCTTTCTGATAGGCGAGCGCTCCGAAGGTCTCCATCCAGATCTCAAAACGGCGTTCTTTAGGGGCGCAGGTTCCCTCTTTGACTTGGCATGTGCTATAAGCCGAGAGTTCTTCAGATGGAATATCAAGAGGAGAGGCTTCGGTTAAAAGCTCGTCGGTTGGGATATCGGCTGGCTCTACTTGCGCGGTTTTCTTACGCCATTGAGGCTGATAAGAATGGTTCGCTTGTCTTCTCGCATTCCTTGCATTGCGATTGTGGTTAGAGAGGAGTGTATCGAGGTAGAACATGTTGTTGTCAGCCGCGAAAAGGGAAAAGGCGTTTCGCGTCGGTGCTGCGCTTGCTAAGGCCTGATTAAAGGTTCCATCCAGAAAGGAAGCAATAAAGAATGGAATAAGATTAGGAGCATTTTTATTGATATAGTTAGCGAAGGCGAGATTATTTCCGGTGAGGCCACTTATGACTGTAGGTGCAATCATTGGAGTAATCGTGAGAAGAACATCATCGGTTGTATAAGTTACAGTGCCTAAGAATAAGGGAGGATTGATGTTGACAGTTGAAAATGTTCCAAAGACGCCTCCGGGTGTATGTGTATGAATGATTGTGCGTGTCATAGGCGTTGTTGGATACATTCCGGAAAAAGGGATCAATTGAAGCGTTGTGCCGGACTGAAATGTCCAGGTTCCCGCGACGTCTACAAGATCGTTTGTCGTCGGCGTGAGTTCAATTGCGGTCGTCGATCCGGTAGCTAGGGTTTGGTTCCCGACAAAGAAAATGGGACCTATGCTATTACCCGGAGAAAGTGTTCCTTGGATTGTAACATCTTTGGTGATCGTTCCACTTCCGCCCAGAGTCGCTCCGGGGGATACGGTCATAGGACCTGCACCGCCAAGCGTACCATTCACGAAAAGAGTCCCCGAAGCAACCGTAACTTGTCCTGGTACAGAGCTTGCTCCGGTCAAATTTACCGCGCCCGAGCCTTGCTTTGTAATGCCGCCGATGCTCCACCGGTGATGGATCCTGCAAAAGTTGTGTTGTTTCCTGTGCCAAAAGTAAGTATGTTGGGACCAAGAACAACGCTGCTACTGGGGAATGTTGATATTAAATCTCCAATGGCGGTGCCTGGTGAACTGTGGAAGGTGATATCAAAAATGGAGCTTGCACTGTTTACATTGACAAAACCTGAAGAACTAAGAGATCCGGATCCAGAAAGCTGGATAATGCCGCCGTTGATAGTCGTGCCGCCGCCGTAAGTGCTTGCGCCTGTCAGAATCACTAAGCTCGGGTTTTGCTTTATGATGGAGCCTAGTGCTGTACCGGTGATGGATCCCTCAAAAAGCGTGATGCCTATCCCGCCAAAAGTGAGATTTTTGTCGCCAAGATTAACTGTGCAACCGGGGACTGATGATGATAAATTTCGAATGGTGAGGCTTGATGCAGTGAGAGTGCTGATATCAAAAGTGGAGGGTGAACCGTTTAAAAAGACATCACCTGAAGTATTAAGCATTCCGCCTAAAGAAACACTAAGAGTGCCGGCATTAATTTGCGTGCCGCCGCTATAGGTATTAGCGCCTGAAAGAATGAGAGTATGACCTGCTAATCCACTCAAAGTTAATGCAGGGCTTGCTGGACTGCCTGATATGATCCCGGATATTGTGAGTGGGCCTACAGAGGCCTGGACAACTACAAGAGGAGATATTAATAGTAGAGGAGCAGAGATTTGGTTTATTCCGAGGAGGATGCATTGATCGTGGCAGGATTTGGCAAGTTATTCAACTCTAGTAGATTACCGGTTATGGTATAGTTGTCACTGGCAGTAAAGTTTAACGACCCAACAGAAAGCCCCAGTCCATCATTATGAACAAGATCTGTGGTTAACACGTGAGGAAAAACTGCAATATCGGTGGGAAGCTGAGGAAATCCTGGAGGACTCCAATTAGTAGGATCTGTCCAGACACTACTAGTCAACCCTGTCCAGGTAAAGGTGTTTACAGCAGCTAAGGTTGATTGGACAAGTGCCGTATAGAGGCATAGAGAGTAAAATAGCGATCTTCTTGCTTTCATGCTGCGCTCCGAAAAAACTTCAGTTTTGTTAAAAAAGGTCTTTGTCTTACTTATAGTAAAGATCTTAAATAAATACAAAGTTTTTGATTTTTCGCTAGACGAGGAAAATGTCTTATGACAAGCTAAAACCTTACATTCAGCTGAGCATAGAGAGCGTTATCGGTAAACCTCTTCTCAAAGCGGCCCTGATAGAAAAGAGAAAGGCCGTAGGATTGATCTGCAAACGTAGAATCAATTGGGCAAAATCAGAGCTAGTCCAAATCCTCAATTTGTGATTGCGCGAGGTATAAAAACAAAAACTCTCCTAAAAATCCCAGGTCAGTTCTAACGAGACCAAGTGAGATCGGTACATCACCCCAAACTCTCCTTGGTATTCAAGTGTGGTTCTAGGAAAGGAGCCGTTATGAGGCTGGAAGACTAACTCCAGCTCGGCAACTGCTAAGTTTTGAGTTTTGGTGAGGGTTTCTACCGTGAACGATCCGGGAGCTCCAACTAGGAACGCATTGACTCTTCCTACTTGAAACGGTTTCTTGTTCAAATAGCTGAGCTTTTCTTGCACTGTAAAATTCCAGCTGTCATACCGGATCGTTTCATAGAACCGAAGGCCTAACTCAGAGCGCAAGAATGAAGAGTAGTGGCTCTTCTGACCTGCGTTAAACGGCCCGCTTCCTGTTTCATGATAACTTTTTTGCCAGTTGTTTACCCAGTCGAACATGACAAACGGCTGAGCGGTAAACTTATTATCATAAAAGTTATAGTCATATCCCACTTCTAAGTGAGGAGCCAATTGGCCGCCTCTGGGTTTAGACTCCGACTTAAAATCAAAACCAGTCATGTGGATATCTCTGACGTTGTGGATTTGAAAAATTCCTCCAACGAGAGCTGTATCGAAGTACCAATGTCTATTATCCCACGTGGTGTAGATAAAGAGATACTCTTGGCTGATGCGGCTATGGCCTGCATCTTGTTTTTCATGGATGTAGGTAAAGGTATAGGCTGCACCGGTCCCTACACGAGCGCGGTCGCTCACTTTTCCATCAAAGCCTAAAATCAAACCGCCTGTTGTGGGATTAAACGCGGGAGTTTGACTTTGCTTTTTCTGATAGGCGAGCGCTCCGAAGGTCTCCACCCAGATCTCAAAAGGGCGTTCTTCAGGAACTTCACAGGGCACTGATGAATCTACTTGTGTGTGCATCGGAGTTGGATCTCCCGAGTCAAGGAGTTCTGAGGCTTCGGTTAAAAGCTCGTTAGCTGGGATGTCGAAGACTGACTCTGCCTGAGCGGTATTCCTACGCTGAGCAGGGATGTATGCTTGTCTTCTGGCATTCCTTGCATTGCGATTGTGGTTAGAGAGAAGTGTATCGAGGTAGTACATGTTGTTGTCAGCTGCGAAAAGAGAAAAGGCGTTCCGTGTGGGAGCTGCGCTTGCTAAAGCCGCATTAAAGGTTCCATCCAGAAAGGAAAAAAGAAAGAACGGAATAAGATTAGGAGCGTTTTTATTGATATAGTTTGCGAAGATGAGATTATTTCCGGTGAGGCCACTTATGACTGTAGGTGAAATCACTGGAGTAATCGTGAGAAGAACATCATCGGTTGTATAAGTTACAGTACCCAAGAATAATGGAATTGTGGTGGTGACAGTTGAAAATGTTCCATTGACGCCTCCGGTTGTCTGAATAATCGTGCGTGTCATAGGCATTGCTGAATACATTCCGGGAGAGGAATCAATTGAAGCGTTGTGCCCATATCTATCATCATGGTTCCCGTGACATTTACAAGATCATTTGTCGTCGGATTGAGTTCAATAGCGGTCGTCGATCCGGAAGCTAGGATTTGCGCACCGACCAAGTTAATGGTACCAATGCTATTTCCAGGAGCAAGTGTTCCGTTGATGGTAATATCTTTAGTGATCGTTCCGGTTCCGCCCAGAGTCGCTCCGGAAGATACGGTCATAGGACCTCCGCCGCAAGCGAACCATTTATGAAAAGAGTCCCCGAAGCAACTGTGACTAGTCCCGGTAAATTGCTTGCCCCTGTGAAGTTTAAAGATCCTGATCCTTGTGTGACAAGTGTTCCTGATCCTGTGATTGAACCGGCATAGGTCCCCGCGCCTGTTTGGTCAAAAACGAGATTGGCATTGTCTAGGATGGGTCCTTGCAGGCTCGTCGCATTGCCCTGCAGCGTGCCAAGAGCGACCGTCGTGCCGCCGGAATAGGTGTTTGCGCCTGTCAGAATGGCAGTGCCTGAAGCCTTTTTGAGGATGTTGCCTAATCCACTGATAACCCCAGCAAAGGTCGCGGGGCTTCCTGTCGAGCCAAAACGGAGCTGATTAGATCCGAGGGTGACAAAGCTGCCTGCTGCTCCGGATAGGTTATTGATAACAACGTTTGGTAAAGTACTATTGGTGATATCAAAAGTTGCGCCTGCAGCCACGATGACAGCATCTGAAGAACTAATCGATCCACCTAGAGAAAGGCTGAGAGTGCCACCGGTAATATTCGTGTCGCTTTGGTAAGTATTTACTCCTGTTAGTATCACAGTGCCCGAGTTTTGCTTTGTGATCGAGCCGGATGGCCCAGTGATGATCCCCGCAAAGGTCGTTGTGGGAGTTGTCGTGCCAAAAGTAAGATTTTTACTGCCAAGAAGAACCTGACTACCGGCGATCCCCATTAAATCTTCAATAGTGGTGCTTGCTGCACTGATACCGGTGATATCAAAAGCGGAGGGTGAACCGGTTAAATTGACAAAGGCTGAAGAAGCAAGAGATCCACCTACAGAAAGACTGAGAGTGCCAGCAGCGATAGTCGTGCCGCCTGTGAAAGTATTTATTCCTTCCAGAATGGCAATGCCTGAAGCTTTTTTGCGGATGCTGCCGCCTGATCCACTGATAACCCCAGCAAAGGTCGCGGTGCCTGTCGATCCAAAAATGAGCTCCTGAGATCCGAGGGTGACAGAGCTGTTTGGTGCTCCGGATAGGTCATTGATAATAACGCCTAGTGAAGTACTCCCGGTGATATCAAAAGTTGCGCCTGAATCCACGATGACAGTAGCTGAAGAACTAATCGATCCACCTAGAGAAAGACTGAGAGTGCCACCGGTAATATGCGTGTCGCCTTGGTAAGTATTTACTCCTGTTAGCGTCTCAGTGCCCGAGTTTTGCTTTGTGATCGAGCCGGTTGGCCCACTGATGACTCCTGCAAAGGTCTTGGGGGTGGGGTTATTGGTGCCAAAAGTAAGATTTTTACTGACAAGAGTAACGAAGCTACCGGTGACCCCTATTAAATCTCCAATGGTGAGGCCTGATGGAGCGAGAGCACTGATATCAAAAGTTGCGCCACTAGCCACACTGACAAAACCTAAAGGATTAAGGTTTCCGGTGTTAGCAACACTGAGAATGCCGGTGTTGATAAACGTGCCGCCGGCGTAATTATTGCCTGAACCTTCCAGGAATAATGTTCCCATTCCTATTTTAGTCAGTGAGCCCCCACCCATTATATTACCGGTCAGAACCGTCTGAACAAGCGAATCCACATTAAATGTTCCTGTAGAGTTGATCGTGATGGGTCTACTTGAGTTAAAAGAAGCCGTCGTTTCAAGAGTTCCACCTAAAAAAGTAAGAAGGCCTGACGTATTTCCAAGATTGACATCCATACCTACTGAAACTGTCCCGCCATTGAAATTCGTGCCGTTGTCGTAAGTATTTACTCCTGTTAGCGTCACAGTGCCCGAGTTTTGCTTTGTGATCGAGCCCCCTGCTCCGCTGATGACTCCCGCAAAGGTTGTGTTAGGAGTTGTCGTGCCAAAAGTAAGATTATTGCTGCCAAGAGTAACCATGCTACCGGCGACCCCTATTAAATCTCCAATAGTGGTGCCTGGTAAACTGTGTGAGCTGATATCAAAAACAGAGGTTGCACTGTTTACATTGACAAAACCAGAAGGACTAAGAGATCCACCTAAAGAAAGACTAAGAGTGCCAGCAGCGATAGTCGTGCCGCCTGTGAAAGTATTCATTCCTTCCAGAATGGCGGTGCCTGAAGCTTTTTTGCGGATACTGCCTGATCCACTGATAACCCCACCAAAGGTCGCGGTGCCTGTCGAGCCAAAAATGAGCTCCTGAGATCCGAGGGTGACAAAGCTGTTTACTGCTCCGGATAGGTCATTGATAACAACGCCTAGTGTAGTACTCCCGCTGATATCAAAAGTTGCGTTTGTAACCATCATGACAGAACCTGAAGGATTAAGGGTTCCGCCTAAAGAAACACTGAGAGTGCCGGCGTTGATAAATGTGCCGCCGGAGTAATTATTGCCTGTACCTTCCAGGACTAATGTTCCCGTTCCTATTTTAGTCAGTGATCCCCCTACACCGATTATATTACCGGTCAGAGTCGTCACAACACCTGGATCCACATTAAATGTTCCTGTAGAGGTGATCGTGATGGGTCTACTTGAGGTAAAATTAGCCGTCGTTTCAAGAGTTCCACCTAAAAAAGTAAGAAGGCCTGCCGCATTTCCAAGATTGTTATCAGCGCTTACAGAAAGAGTGCCGCCGTTGAAATTCGTGCCGTTGTCGTAAGTATTTACTCCTGCTAGTGTCACAGTGCCCGAGTTTTGCTTTGTGATTGAGCCCCCCGGTCCAATGATGTCTCCCGCAAACAACGTGTTGCCTGTCGTGCCAAAAGTAAGATTTTTACCGCTAAGATTAATCGCAAAACTATTGGGAACCCCTAATAAATCCCCAATAGTGAGGCTTGTAGCTGTGAGTGCGGTGATATCAAAAGTGGAGGTTGCACTGTTTACACTGACAGAGCCTGAAGGATTAAGGATTCCGCCTGAACCAACACTAAAAGTACCGGAGTTGATAATCGTACCGCCGGAGTAACTATTCGAATTATTTGTCAGGAGTAATTCTGCGGTTCCGCTTTTAGTCAGTGATCCTGAACCTCCAATGGGACCGGACAGAGTCGCAGTATCTAAACCATCCACAATAAATGATCCTGTTGTAGCGATCGAGATTGTTCTAGCTGAGGAAAAAGGGGTTGTTGTTATTTCAAGAGCTCCACCAGAAAAAGTAAGAGGGCCTGCCGCATTTCCAAGATTGCCATCAGTGCTTACAGCAAGAGTGCCGCCGTTGAATTCGTGCCGCCGGAGTAAGTATTGGCTACACCTGACAAAGTTACTGTTCCCGTTCCTGTTTTTGTAAGTGTTCCGCCTGGACCGATAATATTACCACTCAGTAACACCGGACTAGCATCCGCTTGAATTATTCCTGCAGGGGAAAGTGTGATTCCTCTATTAGAGGAAAAAGAGCCTGCTGTTATTTCTAGTGTTCCACCTGTAAAAATAATGCCGCCACTCGCATTTCCAAGATTGTTATCATTGCTTACAGAGAGAGTAGCGTTCACATCAATCGACGTGCCGCTTTGATAGGTATTATTGCCTGAAAGAACGAGAGTTCCACCAGTACCTCCACTACCCTGTACAGTTAATATAGGGCTTGCTAATGAAGGGCTTGATATGACCCCGGATATTGTGAATGGATTTGCATGGACGCCTACCGTGACAAAACAAGGTTGGTTTAAAACCAGATTGGACGAGATCGTAGGAGTTTTCGCAACCACGGGTAAAGATTTTAAATTGGTGCTCGACCCAAATCCCGTGTTATCCACAAAAAGGGGATTACCGGTTATGGTAAACGATAAAAAAAGTTCTATAGACCCAACTGATAACCCTGCCATATCTACATTAATAGGAGTTCCGGTAGCTCCTACGGAGAAAATCGCGTTATCACCGGCAAGCTTAGGAAATCCTGGTGGGAGCCAATGAGCAGGGTTTGTCCAGCTACCACCATTAACCCCTGCCCAGTGATACGTGGTAGCAGCAGCTAATGTTGATTGGACCAATGCCGAATAGAGGCATAGAGAGTAAAATAACGATTTTCTTGCTTTCATGTTGCGCTCCGAAAGAACTTAGGTTCTGTTAAAAAAGTACTTCGTCTTACTTATAATAAAGATTTTAGATAAATACAAAGTTTTTGATTTTTTGCCAAGACAGGGAACTTGTCTTGCATGACAAGTTAGAACCTTACATTCAGATAGAGAGCATTATCGGTAACCCTCTTTCCAAAGCGGTCCTCATAGGAAAGAGAAAGGCCGCAGGCTTGATCTACAACGTAGAATCAATTGGGCAAAGTCGCAGCCAGTTCAAATCCTCAATTTGTGACTGCGCGCGGTATAACTTATTTTGTCAAAAACTCTCCTAAAAATCCCAAGTCAGTTCTAACGAGACCAAGTGAGATTGGTACATCACCCCAAACTCACCTTGGTATTCAAGCGTGGTTCTAGGAAAGGAGCCGTTATGAGGCTGGATGACTAACTCCAGCTCGGCAACTGCTAAGTTTTGAGTTTTGGTGAGGGTTTCTACCGTGAACGAGCCGGGAGCTCCAACTAGGAACGCATTGACTCTGCCTACTTTAAACGGTTTCTTGTTCAAATAGCTGAGCTTTTCTTGCACTGTAAAATTCCAGCTGTCATACCGGATCGTTTCATAGAACCGAAGGCCTGTTTCTGAGCGCAAGAATGAAGAGTAGTGGCTCTTCTGACCTGCATTAAACGGACCGTCTCCATGCTCTTTGTAACTTCCCTGCCAGTTGCTGACCCAGTCGAACATGACAAACGGCTCGGCTGTGAACTTATTGTCATAAAAGTTATAGTCATATCCCACTTCTAAGTGAGGAGCTAATTGCCAGCCATTCACCCGGGATTTGGACTCAAAATCAAAACCGGTCATGTGGATATTTCTGACGTTGTGGATCTGAAAAAATCCCGTCATGATCGCCGTATCGAAGTACCAATGTCTATTATTCCACGTGTTGTAGAGAAAGAGATACTCTTGGTTAATGCGGCTATGGCCTGCATCCTGTTTTTCATGGATGTACGTATAGGTATAAGCCGTGCCTGTTCCCACACGATTATGACGGCTTGTCTTTCCATCAAAGCCTAAAATCAAACCGCCAGTTGAGGGATTAAACGCAGGGGTTTGACTTTGCTTTTTCTGATAAGCGAGCGCTCCGAAGGTCTCCACCCAGATCTCAAAAGGGCGTTCTTTAGGAGCCTCACAGGGCACTGATGAATCTACCTGTGCGAACATCGGAGTTGGATCTCCCGAGTCAAGGAGTTCTGAGGCTTCGGTTAAAAGCTCGTTAGCTGGGATGTCGAAGACTGACTCTGCCTGAGCGGTATTCTTACGCTGAGCAGGGAGGTACGCTTGTCTTCTGGCATTCCTTGCATTGCGATTGTGGTTAGAGAGAAGTGTATCGAGGTAGAACATGTTGTTGTCAGCTGCGAAAAGAGAAAAGGCGTTTCGCGTCGGTGCTGCGCTTGCTAAAGCCGCATTAAGGGTTCCATTCAGAAAGGAAGGAACAAAGAATGGAATAAGACTAGGAGCGTTTTTATTGATATAGTTAGCGAAGATGAGGTTGTTTCCGGTGAGGCCACTTATGACTGTAGGTGAAACAAATGGAGTAATCGTGAGAAGAACATCGAGTGGTGTATAAGTTACATTGCCTAAGAATAATGGAATTGTGAGGTCGACAGTTGAAAATGTTCCAGTGACGCCTCCGGTTGTCTGAATGATAATGCGTGTCATAGGTGTTGTTGAATACATTCCGGGGAGAGGAATCAATTTAAGCGTTGTGCCGAGATCTATCATCATGGTTCCCGTGACATTTACAAGATCATTTGTCGTCGGATTGAGTTCAATAGCGGTCGTCGATCCGGGAGCTAGAGTTTGCGCACCGACCAAGTTAATGGTACCAATGCTATTACCCGGAGCAAGTGTTCCATTGATGGTAATATCTTTAATGATCGTTCCGGTTCCGCCCAGAGTCGCTCCGGAAGATACGGTCATAGGACCTCCGCCCGCAAGCGAACCGTTCATGAAAAGAGTCCCCGAAGCAACCGTGACTAGTCCCGGTAAATTGCTTGCCCCTGTGAAGTTTAAAGATCCTGATCCTTGTGTGACTAAAGTCCCGGGACCTGCGATTGAACCGGCATAGGTCCCCGCGCCTGTTTGGTCAAAAACGAGATTGGCAAAGTCTGCGAAGTTTCCTTGCAGGCTTGTCGCATTGCCCTGCAGCGTGCCGGCAGCGACCAACGTGCCGCCGGAATAGGTGTTTGCGCCTGTCAGAATCACAGTGCCCGTGCCTTGCTTTATGATTTGGCCTGTTCCTTGGATGATTCCTGCAATGGTCGTGTTGTTTCCGGTGCCAAAAGTAAGATCTTTGCTGCCAAGATTAATGAAGCTATCGGCGATCCCTGATAAGTCTCCAATGGTGAGGGCGAATCCAGTGAGAGTGCTGATATCAAAAGTGGAGGGTGAACCGGTTAAATTGACAGCACCTGTAGTACTAAGAGATCCACCCATGGAAAGACTGAGAGTGCCGCCGCTGATAGTCGTGCCGGCATCGTAGTTGCTTACTCCTGTAAGCGTCACAGTGCTCGAGTTTTGCTTTGTAATCGAGCCTAGTCCTGCTCCTCCACCTGTGATGGAGCCTTCAAACAATGTGCTGCCTGCCGTGCCAAAAGTAAGATTCTTGCTGCCAAGATTAACCATGCTACCGGGGACCCCTATTAAATCTTCAATAGTGGTGCTTGCTGCACTGATACCGGTGATATCAAAAACAGACGATCCTCCGGTTAAATCGACAAAACTTGAAGAAGCAAGGGATCCACCTGAAGAAAGACTGAGAGTGCCAGCGGCGATAGTCGTGCCGCCTGTGAAAGTATTTATTCCTGTCAGAATGGAAGTGCCTGAAGCTTTTTTGAGGATGCTGCCTGATCCACTGATAACCCCACCAAAGGTCGCGGTGCTTGCTGCCACGCCAAAACGGAGCTGATTAGCTCCGAGGGTGACAGAGCTGTTTGGTGCTCCGGATAGGCCATTGATAAGAACGTTTGGTAAAGTACTCCCGGTAATATCAAAAGTTGCGCCTCCAGCCACGACAACAGCATTTGAAGAACTAATCGATCCACCTAGAGAAAGCCTGAGAGTGCCACCATTAATATTCGTGTCGCCTAGGTAAGTATTTACTCCTGTTAGTGTCTCAGTGCCCGAGTTTTGCTTTGTGATCGAGCCGGTTGGCCCACTGATGACTCCTGCAAAGGTCTTGGGGGTGGGGTTATTGGTGCCAAAAGTAAGATTTTTACTGACAAGAGTAACATGACTACCGGCGATCCCTGATAAATCTCCAATGGTGAGGCTTGGTAGAGTGAGACCGCTGATATCAAAAGTTGCGCCACCAGCCACCTCGACAAAACCTGAAGGATTAAGGGTTCCGACTGTAGAAACACTGAGAGTGCCGCCGTCGATAAACGTGCCGCCGGAGTAATTATTGCCTGCACCTTCCAGGACTAATGTTCCCATTCCTGATTTACTAAGTGACCCCGTACCCATTATACTACCGGTCAGAGTCGTCACAACAACCGGATCCACATTAAATGTTCCTTTAGTGGTGATCGAGATGGGTCTACTTGAGCTAAAAGTGAGTGTTGTTTCAAGAGTTCCATCTGAAAAAGTAAGAAGGGTTGCCGGATTTCCAAGATTGTTATCAGCGCTTATAGAAGTAGTGCCACTAGTTAAAGCCGTGCCGCCGACATAGGTGTTGGCACCTGAAAGAACGAGAGTGCCAGATCCTGTTACAGTCAATGCAGGGCTTCCCGGATTGCCTTGTATGCTTCCGGATATTGTGAATGGGGCTCCGGATGATGGAGTGACCGTAAGAGGGGTGGCTAAAGTTAGAATGTTCATGATATTGTGTGTTCCGGAGCCGATTGCAGTGATTGCTGAAGCAGGATTTGGAAAGTTATCCATAAGAAGTATAGAACCGGATATGGTATAGGTGTCCGTTGGGGCAGTGAAGTTTAACGTTGCAACTATTTGCGTAGCACCTACAGTGATAGTAGTTGTGGTTAGCACGTCAGGAAAAATTGCAATCGCACCGATACTATTAGGATGTGATGGGTTCCAATTAGCATCAGTAGCCCAGTCACCATTCATTGCCCCCGTCCAGGTCGAGGTCGTAGCCGCTAAGGTTGATTGGACAAGTGCCGTATAGAGACATAGAGAGTAAAATAGCGATCTTCTTGCTTTCATGTTGCGCTCCGAAAAAACCTAGGTTCTGTTAAAAAAGGTCTTCGTCTTGCTTATAGTAAAGATCTTAAATAAATACAAACTTTTTGATTTTTTGCCAAGACGGGGAACCCATACCGCGCGCAGTCACAAATTGAGGAATTGGACTCTGCTTTGGCAAAGCCCAATCGAAGTTTACGCTCCGAACGAAGAGGGCCATTCCCGAGTAGGGAAGACAGATGAGGAGGATCGATTGGGCAAAGTCGCGGCCAGTCCAAATCCTCAATTTGTGACTATGCGGGGTGTAACTTATTTTGTCAAAAACTCCCTTAAAAACTCCAGGTCAGCTCCAGCGAGACCAAGTGGGATTGGTACATCACCCCAAATTCTCCTTGGTATTCAAGCGTAGTTCTAGGAAGAGAGCCGTTATGAGGCTGGAAGACTAACTCCAGCTCGGCAACTGCTAAGTTTTGAGTTTTGGTGAGGGTTTCAACAGTAAACGAACCGGGAGCTCCAACTAGGAACGCATTGACTTGGCCGACTTTAAATGGCTTCTTATTTAAATAGCTGAGCTTCTCTTGCACTGTAAAGTTCCAGCTGTCATACCGGATCGTTTCATAGAACCGAAGGCCTGTTTCTGAGCGCAAGAATGAAGAGTAGTGGCTCTTCTGACCTGCATTAAACGGACCGTCTCCATGCTCTTTGTAACTTCCCTGCCAGTTGCTGACCCAGTCGAACATGACAAACGGCTCAGCGGTAAACTTATTATCATAAAAGTTATAGTCATATCCCACTTCTAAGTGAGGAGCCAATTGGCCGCCTCTGGGTTTGGACTGCGACTTAAAATCAAAACCGGTCAGGTGGATATCTCTGACGTTGTGGATCTGAAAAATTCCTCCAACAAGCGCGGTATCGAAGTACCAATGTCTGTTATCCCACGTAGTGTAGATAAAGAGATACTCTTGGTTGATGCGGCTATGGCCTGCATCTTGTTTTTCATGGATGTAGGTAAAGGTATAGGCTGCGCCAGTCCCTACACGAGCACGATCGCTCACTTTTCCATCAAAGCCTAAAATCAAACCGCCCGTTGTGGGATTAAACGCAGGGGTTTGACTTTGCTTTTTCTGATAGGCGAGCGCTCCGAAAGTCTCCACCCAGATCTCAAAAGGGCGTTCTTCAGGAGTCTCACAGGGCACTGATGTATCTATTTGTGCGAACATCGGAGTTGGATCTCCCGAGTCAAGGAGTTCTGAGGCTTCGGTTAAAAGCTCGTTAGCTGGGATGTCGAAGACTGACTCTGCCTGAGCGGTATTCTTACGCTGAGCAGGGAGGTACGCTTGTCTTCTGGCATTCCTTGCATTGCGATTGTGGTTAGAGAGAAGTGTATCGAGGTAGAACATGTTGTTGTCAGCTGCGAAAAGAGAAAAGGCGTTTCGCGTCGGTGCTGCGCTTGCTAAAGCCGCATTAAGGGTTCCATTCAGAAAGGAAGGAACAAAGAATGGAATAAGACTAGGAGCGTTTTTATTGATATAGTTAGCGAAGATGAGATTGTTTCCACTGAGGCCACCTAAGACTGTAGGTGAAATCACTGGAGTAACTGTAAGAAGAACATCGAGTGGTGTATAAGTTACATTGCCTAAGAATAATGGAATTGTGGTGGTGACAGTTGAAAATGTTCCAGTGACGCCTCCGGTTGTCTGAATAATCGTGCGTGTGGTAGGCGTTGCTGGATACATTCCGGGGAGGGGAATCAATTGAAGCGTTGTGCCCATATCTATCGCCATGGTTCCAGTGACGTTTACAAGATCGTTTGTCGTCGGATTGAGTTCAATAGCGGTCGTCGATCCGGGAGCTAGAGTTTGCGCACCGACCAAGTTAATGGTACCTATGCTATTACCCGGAGCAAGTGTTCCGTTGATGGTAATATCTTTAGTGATCATTCCGGTCCCGCCCAGAATCGCTCCGGAAGATACGGTCATATTGCCTCCTCCGACTAGCGAACCATTCATGAAAAGAGTCCCCGAAGCAACCGTGACTTGTCCCAGTACAGAGCTTGCCCCAGTGAAGTTTAAAGAAGATCCTGCTGATCCTTTTGTGGTAAGTGTTCCAGATCCTAATCCTGTGATTGCACCGCTGTAGATTCCTGCGCCTAGGCCTGTTTGGTCAAAAATAAGATGAGCGTTGCCATCGACTTGGATGGGTCCTTGCAGGCTTGTCGCATTGCCTATGAGCGTGCCTTGAATGACCGTCGTGCCGCCGGTATAGGTGTTTGCGCCTGTCAGAGTCACAGTGCTCGAGCCTTGCTTTTTGATGGAGCCTCCTGATCCGCTGATGATTGATGCAACCGTCGTGGGGGTTGATCTGCCAAAAGTGAGATCATTGCCGCCAAGAGTAATGAAGCTACCGGTAAACCCTGATAAATCTCCAATGGTGAGGGTTGGTGCAGTGAGATTGCTGATATCAAAAGTGGAGGGTGAGCCGTTTAAATTGACGGCACCTAAATTATTAAGAGATCCACCCATAGAAAGACTGAGCGTGCCAGCGTTGATAAACGTGCCGCCGCCGTAGTTGCTTGCGCCTGTTAGAGTCATAGTGCCCGAGCCCACCATCACGATGGAGCCTTGTGGGCCAATACCCATGATGGATCCATCAAACTCCATGGTGTCTGCCGTGCCAAAGCCAAAAGTCAGCTTGTTGGAGCCAAGCTTGATAGTGCTACCGGTAACCCCGTTTAAATCTCCAATGGTGAGGTTTGAGCCTGTTGGGCTGAGATGAGAGATATCAAAAATGGAGGATGAACTGGTTAAATCGACGAAACCTGCAGGATTAAGGGTGCCGGATCCCATAAGACCGAGAGTGGCTGCATCGATAATCGTGCCGCCGGCGTAATTATTAGAATTACTTGTCAGGATTAATCGTCCCGTTCCTGATGTACTCGTTATAGTCAGTGGTCCTGGACCGGTAATACTGTTGGTCAGCATCACCAGACCGTTATCAATACTAATAGTTCCTCCTGGCAAAACGATCGTGACCATCCTACCTGAGTTAAAACCGGGTCCTGTTATTTCAAGAGCTCCACCAAAAAAAAATAGAGGGCCTGACGGATCTCCAAGATTGTTATCATGGCTTACGGAAATAGTGCCGGCAGCAAAACCCGTGCCGCCCATGTAATTACTTGATCCTCCTGTCAGAATCTCAGTGCCCGTACCCACCATTGTGATGGTGCCTCCTAATCCATCATCATTGATGCTGCCTGCAAAGGTCTGGGTATCTGAAGAGCCAAAATTCAGATTGTTGGGGCCAAGATTAACAACGGTAGTGTTGGATGCTGATATTAAATCTCCAATAGTGGTGCCTCCATTAGTGAGACCGCTGATATCAAAAACTGCGTTTCCATTCACGGTGACAGAACCTGTATCAAGAAGAGATCCAGCTCCGGAAAGACTGAACTGACCGAAGTTGATAGTCGTGCCGCCGGAGTAGGTGTTTGCGCCTGTCAGAATCTCAGTGCCCATACCCACCATTGTGATGGAGCCTCCTAATCCGCTGATGATTCCTCCAAAGGTCGCAGTGTCTGCAGCGCCAAAGCCAAGAGTAAGAGTTTTGCCGCCAAGAGTAACGAAGCTACCGGAGACCCCTATTAAATCTCCAATGGTAAGGCCTGTGGCTGGGGTGAGATCGCTAATATCAAAAGTGGAGGGTGAACCGGTTAAATTGACATAGCCTGTATCAAGAAGGGTTCCACCTGCGAAAACACTGAGAATCCCGTCGCTGATAATCGTACCGTTATTGTAAGTATTTATCGCTGTCAGGAGTAATTGCCCCGGTCCGCTTTTAGTCAGTGGTCCCATCCCTCCGATCGCACCGCCCAGAAACGCCTCAACACCAAAATCGACACTAATTGTTCCTGTCGTAGTGAGCGTGATTGTTCTACTTGTGGTAAAAAGGGGGTTTGTTGTTATTTCAAGAGTTCCACCTGAAAAAAATAAATTGCCGCCCATTCCAAGATTGTTGTCTTCGGATACGGCAAGAGTGCCTCCATTAATATTCGTGTCGCCTTGGTAAGTATTTACTCCTGTTAGCGTCTCAGTGCCCGAGTTTTGCTTTGTGATCGAGCCGGTTGGCCCACTGATGACGCCCGCAAAGGTTTCGGAGTTTGATGTGCCAAAAGTAAGATTTTTACTGCCAAGAGTAATGAGGCTACCTGCCTGCCCTACTAAATCTCCAATGGTGAGGCTTGATAGAGTGAGACCGCTGATATCAAAAGTTGCGCCACTAGTCATATCGACCAAACCTAAAGGATAAAGCATTCCGCCTAAAGAAACACTGAGAGTGCCGGTTTGGATAAGCGTGCCGCCGGTGTAATTGTTGCCTGAACCTTCCAGGATTAAATGTCCCGATCCTATTGTAGCCAGTGTCCCCCCCCTCCGATATTACCGGTCAGAGTCGTCGTAACACCCGGATCCACATTAAATATTCCTATTGAAGTGATCGTGATGGGTCTACCTGAGCTAAAAGTCATCGTCGTTTCAAGAGTTCCACCTGATAAAGTAAGAAGGTCTGCCCCATTTCCAAGATTGTTATCAGCTCTTACAGAAAGAGTGCTAAAATCACTTAACGTCGTGCCGCCGTGATAGGTGTTGGCACCTGAAAGAACGAGAGTGCCAGATCCTGCTACAGTCAATGCAGGGCTTCCCGGACCGCCTGATATGATCCCGGATATTGTGAATGGGGTTACGGTTGCTGGGGTGACCGTAAGAGGAGTGGCTAAAACTAGAGGGCTCACGATATTGTGTGATCCGGTGCCGGTTGCAGTGATTGCAGAAGGATTTGGCATGTTATTCAAATCAAATATAGAACCGGATATGGTATAGGTGTTCGTTGGGGCAGTGAAGTCTAATGTTCCAACTGTTTGCGGAGCACCTACCATGATAGTAGTTGTGTTTATTACGTCAGGAAAAATTCCGATTGCACCGACACTATTAGGATGTGTTGCTGGGTTCCAATTAGCATTATTTGTCCACATACCATCAAGCGCATTCCCCGTCCAGGTCGAGGTCGTAGCCGCTAAGGTTGATTGGACAAGTGCCGTATAGAGACATAGAGAGTAAAATAGCGATTTTCTTGCGTTCATGTTGCGCTCCTGAAAAATTTCAGTTCTGTTAAAAAAAGGTCTTTGTCTTACTTATAGGAAAGATCGTGAATAAATACAAATAGAAGACCGTATCTGCCGCTGAAGCGGCAAGGATTTTCGTCCGCATGTAGTGCAACTACAACAAAAACTCCCTCAAAAACTCCAAGTCAGCTCCAGCGAGACCAAGTGAGATTGGTACATCACCCCAAACTCACCTTGGTATTCAAGCGTGGTTCTAGGAAGAGAGTCGTTATGAGGCTGGAAGACAAACTCCAGCTCGGCAACTCCTAAGTTTTGAGTATCGGTGAGGGTTTCAACAGTAAATGAGCCGGGAGCTCCAACTAGGAACGCATTGACTCTTCCCACTTTAAACGGCTTCTTGTTCAAATAGCTGAGCTTTTCTTGCACTGTAAGGTTCCATGTCTCAAATCGTGCAGTCTCATAAAACCGAAGTCCGGCCTCAGAGCGCAGGAACGACGAGTAATGTTTTTTCTGACCTGCGTTAAACGGCCCGCTTCCTGTTTCATGATAGCTTTTTTGCCAGTTGTTTACCCAGTCGAACATGACAAATGGCTCAGCAGTAAACTTACAACCATAAAAGTTGTAGTCATATCCCACTTCTAAGTGAGGAGCCAATTGCCAGCCACTGGGTTTGGACTCCGACTTAAATTCAAAACCGGTCATGTTAATATCTCTGACGTTGTGGATCTGAAAAAGTCCGCCCATGAGAGCTGTATCGAAGTACCAATGTGGATTATTCCACGTGGTGTAGAGAAAGAGATACTCTTGGTTGATGCGGCTATGGCCGTCATCTTGCTTTTCATGGATGTAGGTGTATGTGTAGGCTGCACCGGTCCCTATCCGAGCGCGGTTGCTCACTTTTCCATCTAAGGCTAAAATAGCGCCGCCAGTTGTGGGATTAAACGCAGGAGTTTGATGTTGCTTTTTCTGATAGGCGAGTGCTCCGAAGGTTTCCATCCAGATTTCAAAACGGCGTTCTTTGGGAGCCTCACAGGATGGATCTACCTGTGCGAACCTAGGATTTTGATGTCCCCAGCCAAGGAGTTCTTCAGATGGAATATCAAGAGAGGCTTCGGTTAAAAGCTCGTCGGTTGGGATATCGGCTGGCTCTACCTGCGCGGTATTCCTACCCTTTTGAGGCTGGTATGCTTGTCTTCTGGCATTCCTTGCATTGCGATTGTGGTTAGAGAGAAGTGTGTCGAGGTAGAACATGTTGTTGTCAGCCGCGAAAAGAGAAAAAGCGTTTCGCGTTGGTGCTGTGCTTTCTAAGGCGTCATTAATGGTTCCATCCATAAAGGAAAGAATAAAGAATCCAATACGACTAGGAGCGTTGTTAGTAATGTAGTTTGCGAAGATGAGATTGTTTCCACTGAGTCCATTTAAGAAAGAAGGTAAAAACTTTGGAGTAACCGTGAGAAGAACATCGAGTGGTGTATAAGTTACATTGCCTAAGAATAAGGGAATTGAGCTGGTGACAGTTGAAAAAGTTCCCGTGACGCCTCCGGTTGTCAGAATGATAATGCGTGTCATAGGCGTTGGATATATTCCGGGGAGAGGAACCAATCGAAGCGCGGCGCCGGGCTGAATTGTCATGGTTCCCGTGACGTTTACAAAATCGCTTGTTGTTGGCAAAATTTCAACATCGGTCCTCGATCCGGGAGCTAGAGTTTGCGCACCGACCAAGTTAAGTATATCGACGCTATTTCCCGGAGAAAGTATTCCTTGGACGGTAACATCTTTGGTGATCGTTCCTCTTCCACCCAGAGTCGCTCCAGGAGATACGGTCATAGGACCTCCGCCCCCAAGCGTACCATTTATGAAAAGAGCGCCCGAAGCAACCGTGACTTGTCCCGGTAGATTGCTTGCACCGGTGAACTTTAAGGATCCTGATCCTTGTGTGACAAGTGTTCCAGATCCTGTGATTGAACCGGCGTAGGTCCCCGCGCCTGTTTGGTCAAAAACGAGATTGGCATTGTCTAGGATGGTTCCTTTGAGGCTTGCTGCATTGCCTTGGAGGGTGCCGCTAAAGACCGTCGTGCCGCCGGAGTAATTATTAGTCCCCGTCAGAATTTCTGTGCCCGTACCCGCCATTGTGATGGAGCCTCCTCCAGTGATGGATCCTGCAAAGATCGCAGTGTCTGAGGGGCTAAAAGTAAGATTGTTGGGGCCAAGAGTCACAGAGGTGCCGATGGATCCTGATAAATCTCCAATGGTGAGGGTTGAGACTGGGGTGAGAAGGGAGATATCAAAAGTTGCGTCTAAAGCCAAGCTGACAGCACCTATAAGAGATCCAGCTCCGGAAAGACTGAGAGTGCCGGCGTTGATAAACGTACCGCCCATATAATTATTTGCTGCTGTCAGGATTAGTGTTCCCGGTCCTATTGTAATCAGTGATCCTGAACCTCCAATGGAGCCCGACAGAGTTGCCGAACCAGAATCCACTATAATTGTTCCTGGTGAGGAGAGCGTGATTGGTCTACTAGGTGAGGAAAAACTGCCTCCTGTTATTTCAAGAGCTCCACCTGAAAAAGTAAGAAGTCCCGATGCACCTCCAAGATTGCTATCCATGCTTACAGAAAGAGTGCCGGCGTTAATCGTCGTGCCGCCGGGGTAGGTGTTCACGCCTGTCAGAATCACAGTGCCTGAGCCTTCCTTTATTATAGAGCCTATCTGGAGTGGCGCGCTACTGATGACCCCTGCAAAGGTCGTGTTGTCGGAAGTTCCAAAAGTAAGAGTTTGGTTGCCAAGAATAACAGAGCTGCCAGAGGCTCCTATTAGATCTCCAATAATAGCGCCCGCAAAGGTAGAGCTGATATCAAAAGTTGCGCCAGCAACCACATTGACACTGCCTGCAGGATTAAGAGATCCTGTAATTGAAAGGTTGAGAGTGCCGGCGGTGATGTTCGTTCCGCCGGAGTAGGTGTTTGCTTTTGTCAAAGTTAAAGGTGTAGCGCCTGTCGTGAAGACAACTCCTGATCCGCCGATGGAGCTAGAATAAGTTCCTCCTGATGTAAAAACAACAGTTGCATTGTTAGTGATGTTTCCTTGCAGGCTTGCTGTATCGCCTTGGAGCGTGCCGGCAGAGACTGTCGTACCGCCGAAGTAGGTATTGGTACCTGACAGAGTTAAAGTGCTAGAGCCGATGCTATGGACGGCTCCTGATCCATTAATGGTACCCAAGAAAGTTCCTGTCGTTGTCTGGTCAAAAACAAGAATTGCATTGTTAGTGATGGTTCCTTGGAGGCTTGATGCATTGCCTTGGAGCGTTCCGGTAGAGACCGTCGTTCCGCCGGAGTAATTATTAGCACCCGTCAGAATTTCTGTGCCCGTACCCATCATTGTAATGGCGCCTGTTGTTCCCGTGATGGATCCCTCAAAGGCCGCAGTGTCTGAGGGGCTAAAAGTAAGATTGTTGGGGCCAATAGTCACAGAGCTGCCGAAGGGCCCTGATAAACCTCCAATATTGCGGGTTGAGACTGCGGTGAGATCGCTGATATCGAAGGTTGCGCCTGCAGACACGCTGACGGCGCCTGTAGGACTAAGAGATCCAGATCCCATAAGAATGAGATGACCGGCGCTGATATTCGTGCCGCCGCTGTAGGTGTTAGTGCCTGAAAGAACGCAATCTCCACCTCCTGTTAGTGCCAATGCAGGAGTTACCGGACTACCTGATATGTTTCCAGATAGTGTGAATGATCCGGAGGGCGCTTGGGTGATTATAAGATGAGAGTTTAATATCAGATCGGAAGAAATTACGTTTGTTCCGCCGTTTGTAGCATTGATTTCAGCAGGATTTTGCGAATTATCCAAAGTAAGGGCACTACTACCTTGTATGGTATAGTTGTCCCCGGAAGTGTAGTTTAATGTCCCAACTGTTACCGGAGAAACCATCACAACAACTCTATTTAACACTGACGGAAAATTTGCAGTTGTATTGGGACCATTAGGAGGAATACCTGGGCCCCAATTGTTGGGATCTATCCAGTTAGGACTCGTAGTATACGCCCCCGTCCAGGTTGCAGCAGCTAAGGTTGATTGGGCAAATGCCGTACAGAGGCATAGAGAGTAAAATAGCGATCTTCTTGCGTTCACGTGCGCTCCTGAAAAAAGTCTTTGTCTAACTTTATAGTGAAGATGTTTAATAAATACAAAGTTTTTGACTTTTCGGCATTGCCAAGACGGGAAAATGTCTTATCCTGGCTTTTATGCTGCATAAGCAATGCGCTACCAAGCATATGCTGTTTGTGAAGAAAATAAGAATCTGTACATGTACCTATCGCATTAAATCTCTTGAATGAGTTTTCCGACAATTTTTGACTGGTTCATATTTTTAATATGAGCCAGTGTCAATTCTTCGATTTCGAGCTGAAAAGTACGAAAAATCATTGAGAGATTTAATGCGATAGGTACATACTCCAAAAAATGGAAACGCTCGTTTTGAAGTTCGGCGGAGCCGCCGTTGCCAAACCTGAAAGATTCTCACAGATCGCCGACCTTATCTTAGAAAGGTCTAATCATTATAAAAAAGTCGTTGTCGTTGTTAGCGCCATGGGCAACATGACAGATGAACTCTTAACTCTAGCTAGAGAAGTTCATCCTTCTCCTCCCAAACGTGAACAAGACATGCTCATCTCTGTCGGAGAAAGAATCAGCATGTCACTGCTTGCCATGGCCCTTGATCTGAAAGGCAAAGTCGCTGTGAGCTTGACAGGAAGCCAGGCAGGGATTATGACCACATCTAATCATGCCGAAGCCAAGATCATCGATGTCAGACCGCATCGTGTGATTAAAGCTCTAGAAGAAGGGAAAATCGTTATCGTGGCGGGATTTCAGGGAGTCAGTAAAGAAGGGGAGATCACAACGCTCGGCCGAGGAGGCTCGGACACGACAGCTGTTGCCTTGGCTGTTGCTTTAGGAGCTGAAAAAGTCGAGTTCTATAAAGACGTGCCCGGAATTTTTGCCGAAGACCCGAAAAAAAATCCGACTGCTGAATTTTATCCGACTTTGGATTATACCCGGGCTTTAGAGATTACGCAAAGGGGAGCCAAAGTCTTGCAGAGCCGCTGTATCGACCTTGCTGCTAAGAATAACCTTCCTCTTCATGTGCTGCCGTTTAGCCAGCCTAAAGAGTCAGGAACATTGATTGGAAAGCTCCCACGTTTGGTTTCACAATCTCTCATTTACGAGGAATGATGATCGAATCGATTGTTGCAAAAGAAGGCCTACACTCTCAGGTGATCGAGTCTTCCCTGCGTCAATTATTCCCCGATCCTTTCTTTTTTGAGACTTTAAAAGAAGATAGGCATCAGCAGTTTGATTCTAAACTGCCGATCTTCCGGTGGTTTTGGAAAAATGATCAGCTCTCTTTGCATCTCGTCTGCCGTCATCGCTTAAACATCGGTAAATTCTTCTACGAAATGATCCACCGCTGGCTCCTTCCCGGCAGAAGGCTCGATGTGGCGTTTTCTTTTTCTTCTGATTTTAAATTAATCGAAGGATCCCACCTTTATACACTCGCTGAGATGGCGATTCGTTTGGATAAAGAGATCGATCGGGATCATGTCGAACATAATTTAAGGGTGATTGAAACAGAAATTCGATTAGGAATGGTCTCTGTCTACCACGCTAGCCGGCTGTTGGATATGCACCTGCTATCAGCCCGAAGAAAAAAATGGGATCCTCCAAGAAAAGATCTCCAAGCTCATCCAAAGAAATCCCGATGAGATCGATTACGATATCTTTGGCGAGCTCCAGCATTTTACCGTCATGAGTAAAGACGAGTTTAAAACCCCTAGAGATCCTCACCATTTAAGCCGTCTAATCACGCTGTTTTATCTCTTCCGCAAATCGATCGAAAGAGATCAAGAAAAACGGCCTGATAAAAGACACATCCGATTAAAACTTGCCGCTGTCCAACTTGACCTGCCTTGGGGCATGAAAAAAGTTTTGGGTGTTTGTGTGGCTCTAAATTTTCTCCGGCCCAATGAGCTCTTTGAAGAGCGGCATCTCATCCGCGCTCTTCAAAATGGCCTTGCGGGGATTAAAGCCGTGCCTGATTCATTCTTCGTGAACGAGGGTGCTGGCGATGGAATCCACACTCTTTATTTAGAGATCGAAAAAGAAAACGGGCAGGATTTCTCCATGGCTGAGCTCCAGCACTTCCGTCGGTTCTTGCCCGAAGAGCTCAAACGAACCGTTGAAGTGCCTCTTAATTCACTATTCATGCCCCGGAATGAAGAAGAAGTGATCCGGCATGTGGTTTCACTCTCAGGCCAGCTCCGGTTTGTCAAAGATCTTCCGCAAGTGATTCTGATCTTTGATGAACAAAAAGAAGGGGATCTTTATTTCACTGTCCTTCTCGTCAGAATCCTTTATCCGAATAGCTCATCCATCCAGACCTTATTTAGTAGAGACGACAGCTTTATCACGTATATTCCTGACCGTGTTAAACGGGTCGGCATGCTCCGGAAGCGGTATCCAAAAGAAGCGACGATTTTTAGACTGAAGTTTTCTTCTAAACCGTTCTTACGAGATGATCATTCAGTCGATCTTTTCAGAGCCCGCCAGTCGATCATTCAAGAATTACAAAGGCTTGTTGGCGATGTCCGGGATTATAACGGGGGGATGATTGCCAAACAGATCGAGCTTTTAGCCTCGCTCCAGCAATTAATTGGGGTAGATCGAGTCTCCAGACGTCTTTTAGAATCGTTCTTCCATGCGATTTATCCGATTGAGTCTAGAAGTATTGTTCCGCCAGAGCAGCTGAAGAAATTGTTTTTTCTTTGGAAACAGCTTTTGGATGATCCAGCTCAGAAACTCGTGATAGATCAAGATGAGCTGGCAGTTTATGTCATGGCAAGATCTGGCCATTTGCCGGAGATTGATCCGGCCAATTTTGTTGAGATGCAGCTGATCAGTGCAAGGCCTGAACAAGAAGAAAAGTTCTTAGGGTATCTCTTTTTCTCATCTGATGTCACAGAAAGGGAACGTTTCTTAGAAAACGTTCCCTCTATTGAAAGCACTCCAGTGCTTTAACTACTTTGATTTAAGGAAAAAGCCTGCCCTCTCAAATTGTGCTTTTCGGATTTCAGTTAAAGCTTCAAAAACAGCATCCCCTATGGCTGGATCCCAAAGCAATAGCGGTAAACATTGTTTAAAAAAGTCCGGTCCCATTTTTTGTTGTAATTTGTTAATTAAGTTTGAGGCAGGATCACGACATTTTTCTTGAAGAGAGCTTAGCAAAGCTTTCCATTGTGCAGGATTATGCTTATTCATGGAGTTTGTTTTTTTCTTAAAGAGCTCTAGAGCTTTTATGAGCGTTATCCGAGCAGCCATCTTGCTATCAAGACTAGTCTTATCCACTTTTGCTAAAACTTCCCACAGCCATCGATAGATCAGGTCACTTAACTCTCGTTTTAAATCACCATTGCCTGCGCTTTGTAATAGTTGACTATTAAGTCTTCTAACTGGTGCATATACTTCTCCGAGGTTGAATGCGAGGTATTCAAAAAATCTTTCGGTTAACGGGTAAGAGCCTGTCTGTAAATTTTTTATCCAGGAAATGTGCACTTGAAGCGATTGCCTTTCTTCATCGTTAAAAGGAGTTAATTCAAGCTGATCTACTAAGGTGCGTGTTTCGATTTCCATAAAATGTTTCTGCACCATCTGCAGCTGATCTTCTTTAGGCTTAGAGGAAAACCCCGATAGATACGTCCATGTATCACGCGGGAGAATCTCCGTTCCGTAAACTTGATTGTAGATTGCAGTTATAACCCTTGTAAGTCCGGATTTGCTATTCAATGGGATAAGAAAATAACTTCCTAGGAATGCAAGGGCACCGCCTGCCAGAGAAAAAGCAAGGAAAGGTGAAACATGGAGTGTTTTAAGAGCTATTTGAGAGATCTCTTCTGCAAAAGAACTTCCAGCGAACCAGCGCCCGATGTGGAATCCTAAAATCGTGCTTACCGTTATCGCGAGCCTTCGGGCAGTTTTTACCCAATTTGAAATTCGTTCAGCCGAATGCATTTTCTGCAGCCTGGTGGGATGTCTGCATAGGGGGCAATTGAGTGTTGTTAATTCAGGTTGTTCTCCATGCATGAAATCTGCCCATTTGACGAAGCAGGTATGATGGATTTTATGTGTGCAGGGAAATGAATAGGTTTCTGTAATGAAACGAGAAGGGCTTTTAAGAGGTTCTTGAAGAAGTTCTTGGCATATAGTGCAATTTTGAGGTGCCGACATAATAACTCCATTTTTAATAAGAGTATTATAACAAAAAATATGGATTAAATCTTGTGATATTTATAAGAAGGGGGTTGGTTTTATTGTATGTTTGAAGGCTCTCATAATTATAGGGATGCTTTCAATAAATGTCTTACACCTCGAAAAAAAGTATTAGATCAATTTTTTTCTTTAAGCTATCCTTCCGCGGCTTAAACCCGGAGCGATTATGTTTAAATATCTATTGATAGCGACATCGATTTGTATCCAAGCGCTTTTTGCACATCCTATTCTGATTGGAATTGCCGGAGGAACCGGATCTGGAAAAACGACCATGGCCCAGAAAATCCAAGATGCATTTCCAGACCAATCGATCGTGATTTGTCAAGACTCCTATTATAAGGACCTTTCCCATCTGACGATGGAAGAAAAAGCCCGCATGAATTTCGACCATCCTAATTCGTTGGACTTTGATTTGCTCAGGCAGCATTTGCGCGATTTAATCCAAGGAAAGGCTATTGAGCAGCCCATATACAGCTTTAAAATTTACGAGCGTGATATAGCAACCCAGCGGATTGAGCCAACTCAAGTGATCATCATCGAAGGGATTCTTTTGTTTGCAGCGTTAGAAATCAGAGACTTTTTTGATCTAAAAATCTTTGTCGATGCGGATGACGATATCAGGCTGCTCAGAAGAGTCGAGAGAGATATGGCAGAAAGAGGCAGAAGCTTTGCCAGCGTTAAAGAACAATATCTAACGACAGTCAAACCGATGCATGATGCGTTTGTCGAACCGAGCAAACAATATGCCGATGTGATTATTCCAATGAGCAGACAAAATCAAATTGCTGTCGATTTAGTGATATCTAGAATTAGATCTCACCTTAATTAGGAGAATTTTGATGTGCATGGGACTGCACCAAATCGCATAAATGCATTTTGGTGCAGAGCGACAAGGGTTCATAGATTCTTGACGTGAAGGGGGAGAATACTTAGAATGTTGCAGACATGTCTAAAAAAACCCCTGCACTTCCTAAGATTCAAGTTTTACCTTCAATTCTAGCTGGTGATTTCTCACGGCTTGGCGAAGAAGCTAAGCGGGCAGAAGATGCCGGAGCCGATGCTCTTCATGTCGATATTATGGACGGCCACTTTGTTCCTAATTTGACCTTAGGACCCAAAGCCGTTGCTGCAATTAATCGAAGTACAAATTTATTTCTTGACGTTCACCTCATGATATACAATCCTTACGACTATGTTGAAAAATTTATTGAGGCAGGAGCTGACAGAGTGATCTTCCACTTTGAAGCGACAGAAAACGTCAAAGAAACGCTTGCTTACGTCCGCAAATGCGGAGTTGAGGTCGGACTTGCTTTTTGTCCTGAAACCTCTCATGAAATGGTCCTTCCTTTTCTAGCGCTCTGCGACATGGTCCTTTTAATGACCGTCAATCCAGGATTTGGCGGACAATCTTTCATGCCAGAAGTGATAGAGAAAGTCGAATATACAAGAGAAATGGCCAACCGTTTAGATCTGCCGCTCAAAATCGAAGTCGATGGCGGGATCGATGATAAAACAGCCCCTTTATGCGTCAAAGCAGGAGCAAATCTGCTGGTCGCGGGCACATACCTTTATAAGGCTCCTGATATGGCAAAAGCGATTACAAAACTGCGCGGGGTCGCGCGATGAAAAAAATCGTCACCATCGGCGGCGGAACCGGAAACTTTACCGTCCTCAGAGGAATTAAAAATTACGATGTTGATATTAGTGCGATTGTTTCGATGGCCGATGATGGGGGAAGCACAGGCATCCTGAGGGATGAGCTCGGAGTTCTTCCACCGGGCGATGTGCGTCAGTGTTTAGTCGCCTTGTCGGATTCTTCCCGATTGATGCGCAGCTTGATGAACTACCGGTTTGAGCAAGGCGGCCTTGGCGGACATAGTTTTGGAAATCTTCTTCTGTCGGCTTTGGAAAAAGTCACAGGAAGCTTTGAAAAAGCTGTCGAGGAAGTCGGAAAAATTCTCTTCATTAAAGGAAAAGTCATTCCGGTCACGACCCACTTAGTCCGTTTGAAAATGATCTTGAAAAACTGTCATGTTTTAGAAGGCGAACGAGAGATCTATCTTTCACAAGATATCGAAAAAGGCTACAGCAGCATCTATTTAGAGCCTTATCCAAAAGCTAATCCTCATGCGATCAACGAAATCATGAACGCCGATCTGATCGTGGTAGGTCCTGGAGGCCTCCACACTTCATTAATCCCTAACTTTTTAGTCGAAGGCGTCAGTGACGCTCTTCGCCAGAGCGATGCGAAAAAAGTCTTCGTGGTCAACTTGATGAATCGCAGGGGACAGACCAGTAAATATAAAGTCAGCGACTACCTGGCAGAGATGGAAAGATTCATCGGAGAAGATGTCTTCGATTACATCCTGGTCAATAACCAAAATCCTCCGAAGGAATTGATCGAGCTTTATGCCGAAGAGGGGGATCTTGTGATCAACGATGTGAAAGACGATCGAATCCGTCCCGCAGCGCTTCTCGGTGAATTAAAGAGAAACCTGGGTACGAAAAAAGATCTCATTAAACGAAGCTTGATCCGCCATGATTCTAAAAAATTAGCTCAAGAGTTGATGAACATTGTTAATCATCTTTGATTTGGATGACACTTTAATTGATACCACGGGCTCCATCACTCCCGTGAAGCTGGAGCAGGCGCTGACAAAAATGGTCGAAGCGGGGCTGCAGGTAGGTGATTTTCAAGAAGCGCTGACGATTTTAAAAAGATTAGATACAGCAACGGAGAGCGCCTCTCAAACTCTTCTTGAATTCCTAGAAATCACCAATTCAGATAAAAAATATTTTGATATCGGCCATGCCGAGGTTTATGGCCCATTGCCTCAAGATTTTCCTGTTTATCCCCTTGATCAGGCGTTAGATATTCTTGTCGGATCTGGCTTCTGAGCATCAATTAGCGCTCGTTTCGATGGGTAAACCAGACCAACAGATGCTTAAACTGAAAAATGCTGGTATAGATTCAACAATTTTTAGTAAAATACTCATCTCAGAAGACCGCGATAAAAAGCCCCATTATAAGACAATTCTTGACGAGCTCGGGTTTACTCCTTCACAGACCTTGGTTTGCGGAGATCGGGTAAAAAGAGATTTGTCTCCTGCGAAAGAACTGGGCTGCATCACGGTCCATATGCAATGGGGAAGGGGGCTTAGCTCCCTATTATCGGCACTGCCGCACTACATTGCGCGGGATGTCGATTACGCCATAAAGAAATTAAGCCAGATAAAGGATATTTTAATTACACTATGACAAGCAGCAATCAAATGAGTCCCGGAATGACCATCACTCTCGATGGAAATATCTATCGAGTCGAGTCATGCGTCAAAGTCACAGTCGCTAAAGGCAATCCTTTCATCAAGACAAAACTGAAGAATCTGATGTCGGATGAGACAGTCGAGAAAAACTTCAAGCTCGGCCAGCCGATCTCAGAAGTAGCTTTAGCAGAGCGCAAGCTCGAATATCTGTATCTCGAAGGAAAAGATTATCTCTTCCTCGATGTCGGCAACCTTGAACAAGTTTTAGTTCCAGCCGGTGTTATCGGAGACAGAGTCAATTATCTCAAAGAGGGGATCGATGTCAAAGCGATGTGCTACGGCGCTTCGATCTTTTCAGTGGAACTTCCGCAGTTTCTTAGAACTCATGGTCGTCAAGACGGAGACCTCGGAAGCGGCTTCTCCCCTTGCCAATGCCACAAAAGTAGCTGTTTTAGAAACGGGTGCGAAAATCGATGTCCCTCTCTTCGTAGAAACCGGGGATATCGTGAAAGTCGACACTCACACAAATGAATACATCCAACGCGTATAAGAGGTAACATGGAGCTCAAGCAAGTCAAAGAATTGATGGCTGCGATGGAAAAAGCAGGCGTCGAGCGTCTCCGCATCAAAGAGACAGATGGATATGAACTTGAGTTGGAACGAAAAGGTGAGCCGGCTCAGCACGTTCATCATGTTCCTGCTTATGCTCATCACGAGACGCATCCTGAAATTCACTCCAGATTCCCACATCGTGAGCCAGAACATCGAGCAGAAGAGAAAAAAATCGATGGTAAATTCGTCACAGCTCCTCTTGTAGGAACGATGTACCACGCTGCTTCTCCTGAAGATGCATCCTTTGTAAAGTCGGCGACCGCATCGATGAAAATACCATCGTTTGCATCATCGAAGCGATGAAAGTGATGAACGAAGTAAAATCTGGCATGAGCGGAACGATTGCAGAAATCCTCATCGATAATGCCCATCCTGTCGAGTTCGGAACAAAACTATTTCGAGTTGTATGAAGAAAGTTCTTATCGCTAACCGTGGTGAAATCGCGATCCGTGTGATCCGGGCCTGTCATGACCTGGGACTGCAGACGGTTGCCGTCTATTCTCAAGCCGATAGCGAAGCGCTTCATGTTTTGCAAGCTGACGAAGCGATCTGCATTGGAGAAGCTCCTTCTCAACGGTCTTATCTCAAAGTTTCTAACATCTTATCCGCCTGTGAAATCACCGGCGCTGATGCGGTTCATCCCGGCTACGGATTTTTATCCGAGAATGCTAAGTTCGCCTCTATCTGTGAAAGCAGCGGCCTAAACTTCATTGGACCCTCTCCTGCATCGATTGCGCTTCTTGGAGATAAATCCCAAGCTAAAGCTGTGGCTAAAAAAGCTAAATGCCCCGTGATCCCCGGATCTGATGGCATTGTTGCGGATGCTCAAATCGGACTCAAAGAAGCAAAAAAAATCGGCTATCCGATCTTTATTAAAGCTGTCGGCGGCGGAGGCGGAAAAGGAATCCGCATCGCTTATAATCCTGAAGAATTTGCCCGCCAATTTGCAGCTGCGCGAACAGAAGCCCAAGTCAGCTTCAACAACCCGGAAGTTTATCTCGAGAAAATGATTGTGAACCCTCGCCATGTCGAGGTTCAAGTCATCGGTGATAAACACGGAAATTACGCCTATCTCTACGAAAGAGACTGTACGATCCAAAGACGCCGTCAAAAACTCATTGAAGAAGCTCCTAGCCCGATACTCAGCGACAGTTTGCGACGCAAAGTGTGCGAAGCTGCTGTATCGGTAGTTAAAGCCGCCGGATATTATTCTGCAGGAACCGTTGAGTTCCTTCTCGATGAAGATAAAAATTTCTATTTCATGGAAGTCAACACACGGATCCAGGTAGAGCATACGATCACAGAAGAGCTCACTGGCATCGATCTCGTTGTCGAACAGATCAAGATCGCCCAAGGCGCTAAGCTCTCCTTCCGTCAAAAAGACATCGAGATGAAAGGGCATATTATTCAATTCCGCATCAACGCAGAAGATCCCACAAAGAACTTTGCTCCGTGCCCTGGCCATCTTGAATATTATATTGCTCCGGGAGGACCTCACGTCCGCGTCGACAGCGCATGCTACGCCGGCTACCGGATTCCTCCCAACTACGATTCGATGGTCGCGAAGCTCATCGTCCGTGGCAAAGACCGGAAAGAAGCCATTGCCGTTGCAAAACGAGCCTTAAGAGAGTTCCATATTGGCGGCGTCCATACGACGATTCCTTTCCACCTTTACATGCTCAATGACCCGCGCTTTTTGAAAAACGACTATAACATCACTTACATCGATACGCTGATTGCTGATGGATGTAATTTTACCGAGAAAAAAGAATAACACTACTACTGGGAGGCTTCATGCTGAAGGCATTTCTTTTAGGATTTTTGTGTTTTGGACAACTTATGGCAACAACAACAGAAAATTATAAACTCCTCATCTCGAAAGAACAAATCGATAGCCGCATCAAAGAAGTTGCATCTGAGATCAATCAAAAATATGAAGGGAAAGAAATCACCCTCGTGATGGTGATGAAAGGCGCGATCTATATCACTGCCGATCTCATGCGCGAGATCACAGTTCCCTGCGTGTTAGAGTACGTCAAGGCCTCCAGCTACGGTCTAGGGACGGTCAGTGGAGAGCTTATATTACGAGGAATCGAAGACCTCTCTTTGAAGGACAAGCATGTCATCCTCATCGATGATATTTTCGAAACTGGAAAAACGATGACCTCGATCAAAGAGAAACTCCTCCTACAAGAGCCTGCAAGTATCAAAACGCTTGTGCTGCTTTTGAAAAACAGACCTCGGACGATCACTGCAGTTCCAGACTACGTTCTTTTTCCGATTGAAGATGAATTTGTCGTCGGTTATGGCCTAGATGATAAAGAACTTTACAGGGGCCTTCAAGGGGTTTACGCCAAATGAAAGGAATTATCTTAGCCGGTGGAAGAGGAACTCGCCTCTATCCTGTCACTTTAGGCACCTGCAAGCAGCTGCTTCCTGTCTTCGACAAGCCGCTCATCTATTATCCTCTCGCAGTCCTCATGCAAGCGGGCATCCGGGAAGTTTTGATCGTCACAACCCCTGAAGATCTTTCACGTTTTCAATCTCTTTTCAAAGACGGCTCCCAATTTGGAATCTCGATCAGCTATGCGGTTCAAACGGAGCCTAAAGGAATCGCAGAAGTTTTTGTGATCGGCGCTGATTTTATCGGCAAAGACTCCGTCTGTTTGATCTTGGGAGATAACATTTTCTATGGTCACAATATCGCAGAAGTTGTCCGTCCTTGCACAGACCTCAAAGAAGGCGGCATCGTCTTTGGTTATGAAGTCAATGACCCTCAAAGATACGGTGTGATCGCTTTTGATGATGACGGCCGGATCAAAGACATCATCGAAAAACCTAAAGATCCTCCATCCTCTTATGCAATTACCGGTCTTTATTTCTATGACAACAGTGTGATCGACATCGCAAAGGGCCTAAAACTCTCTAAGCGGGGAGAATACGAGATCACCGATGTCAACGTAGCCTATCTTCAAAAAAGGCAGCTCAAGGTCCGTTTGCTCGATCGAGGCTTTGCTTGGCTCGACACCGGCACCCACGATGCTCTCCAAAAAGCTTCCAGCTATGTCCAAACGATCCAAGAGCGGCAAGGGATTAAGATTGCCTGCCTCGAAGAGATCGCGTATCAACAAGGATTTATTTCTTTTGAGCAGCTCGAAAGGCTGGCCCAAGAGGCCTCCGTCAGCGAGTATGGCCTCTATCTGCAGAAGCTCTGCATGAAGAGCGCTTTTACTCTTTAGAAATTCTCTCTTGCTGGGCACTCGCTGCAGTGCCGCACGATGCTATCGACCACTTCATCTAGATCATCTGTGATCGTAATCAATTTGAAATCTTCCGGATCAATATAGCGATCTTTCAGCGGAGAGGTTTTTAGCCAGTCTAAAAGTCCTGACCAGAAAGCTTTCCCTACCATGAAGACAGGGAAGTAGGAGATTTTTTTCGTCTTGATAAGAGTAAGAGCTTCAAAGAGCTCATCGAGTGTTCCAAAACCTCCGGGAAAGACCACAAAGGCCTGCGCATAACGGACGAACATTACTTTTCGGACAAAGAAGTACCGGAACTTAAACAGATACTTTTGGTCGATGAAGGGATTGGGTTTTTCTTCAGTAGGAAGATCAATACAGAGGCCGCACGATTTTCCGCCGACAGCTTGAGCGCCTTCATTGGCAGCTTCCATCATGCCGGGTCCGCCGCCTGTGATCACTCCAAAACCCTTTTTAGCGATCTTAGAGGCTAGAACAGCGGCTTGTTGGTAGTGAGGGTTGTCTCCGAGGGCTTGAGAGCCTCCGAAGATCGCTACGGAGGGTCCTAGCGAGAGCATGTTTTCAAATCCGTCGACAAATTCCGACAGGATCCTGAAAAGCCTCCAGGCATCCCACTCATGCGAATGTGCAGTTTGATTAGGCATGGTGGAAAGGGGGTCGGTATTTTTTCTTATAAGGCAGGTGAGCTTGTTTGCCGTAGACCACTTCATGGAGATTTTCAATCGCCATAAAGGCCATCGGATCTTCCCTGAGGACGATCTCTTTCAGCTCAGCTAGGTCCAAACGTTCAATGATGATGTAGAGAATTTCCCGGCTGTCTCCTGAAAATCCTCCTTTGCCATGCATGACTGTGAGTCCAAGTCCTAGTTCGTCCATGATGATTGTGGCCATCTCTTTAGGTTTGGAAGAGATGATCAAGACCGATTTGAGCTCATCGATGCCCATGATGACCAGGTCGATCATTTTAAAGGCGACGATGTATAAGATCATTGATTGAAGGGCAAAGTGCCAGTTGTTGAAAATCCAGCCGTAAGCACCGAAGATGAAGATGTTGATAAACAAGACGACTTGTCCGACGGTAAATCCTTTCTTACGGTTGATCAAGATCGCTAAGATTTCAGTTCCGTCTAAGCAGCCGCCATGGCGGATGATCAGACCGACCCCGACTCCGAGCAGCGCGCCGCCGACAACGATCACTTCAATCGGATCCCCAAGGAAAGAAGGGAAGTGGGAAGTCACAATCGAAAAATCCCGCGAATAACAGTACCGCGAGGGACATGTAAATCACAAAACTCCGCCGGATATGCCGGAAGGCCAAATAAACAAACGGCAGGTTTAAAATGACTAAGAGGTAAGGTAAATAAGATTCTCCAAAGAGTTTTGAGAGGATCAAAGCAATACCGACGATGCCCCCGTCAATCAGAGAGTTGGGAAGCAGGAAGACTTCGATAGAGAAGGCTGCTAAAAAGGCTCCTATGGTAATCCACAGGTACATGGAAATGTGTTGCTTGGCTGTTTTACGTATCGCGGGCATAAATCCTATTACTTGTTATTTTTTTCTACTGGTAAGCCTTCACTATTCCAAAGTTTTAATTGTTCGACAAGAGGTTCTGTGCAAGGATTTTCAGTTTGGTTGTTTTGGCAGCAGGCAAGACCGTTTCTTTCCAACATATCGATATACGGATTTAACCGGCGGAAAGTCTTAATTTTTTGAAAAAATCCCGGCACGGTATCAGCCACCATTTTTTCGACTAAGTTTCTTAAATCTTTTGTGACTTTTCGGACCTGCTGCCGGCAGTCATAGGCGGAGGCTTGTTCCTTTTCAGTCTTCTCATAAGGGGGAAGGTTTTGCTCTTCTTTTTTATGGCAAGAGGCGCATGACAGCTCTTGCAGATGTTTGGCAGCGATTTCATGTTTCCTAAAGCGACCTGGCAGATCGCTTCTCCAAAGAGCGCTGCAGAATTTCCGGATTGAGCGGCTAGGTGGAAGTGTTTAGCTGCTTGGAGATAGTCTTTTTGATTTATAGATTCGATTCCATCTTCATATGCATCTCCCATAAGCGAAGACAAAAGAAATAGGAAACAAACAAAATATTTCATTTCCTATGTGTAACTTGTAGGGGAATAAAAATCAAAAGAATTCGCGGGAGACGGGGCTCGAACCCGCAACTTCCGCCGTGACAGGGCGGTGCTCTAACCAATTGAACTACTCCCGCAATAGGAGTGTTGGGCGCAACAGGACTCGAACCTATGACCACCTGTGTGTAAGACAGGCGCTCTACCAACTGAGCTATGCGCCCTAAATGAAGCAATAAAAGTTATCTCAAACAGGGATAATAGGCAAAGGTTTTTCGAGGTCTCTGTTTTCCTTTTCTAAAAGTTCTTTGCTTGCGAATGTGACAATCGTGCCAAGTCCCAGCTTATCCAAAAGCTCTTTTTTGACAGCCAGCCGGATCTCTTGAGGAGTCAATGCCAGGAGCATATCGCGATAGTGCTGTCTCTGCTTTGGGGTTTTGCCCTCGCGCATCCACGCATAAGCGGTCGCTCCGCGGTTTCCAGGGGAGACGGGGACGTCCATATGCTGGATGGTTTCTAGCTTGGCCTCTTCAAGGTCGGAGTCTTGGAAATGGCCCTCTGCAATAGTCTCCACGGCTTCTCTAAAAATTTTTAATGTCGAGCAATCTTGGATCCCGGTACGAATAAAGCGTAAAATGACCCGTCATCGGAGATAGGTCGCTCCGCAGCCGTAAGCGCCGCCTTGCTCCCGGATCTTCGGATGTAAAATTTTATTATCCAGAATATCGGGCCGCTACAGTCAGTCCCGGAGCGTGGGGATTCAGGTAGAGGAACGGGGTAGGCCTCGCAGGTGAACGCCACCGGCGTCGACATCGACCTTCCTTGAGAGACGACTGGATAGAGCTCATAGCCGCCCTTCCAAGGGTTAAAGGGTCTTTCAGGCAGGTCTAAGACTCCAAAATAGTTTTCCAATTCAAGTTTTTGATGCATCGCCTCATCGCAGGTCACGACCAGCTGGGCGTTATGCAAAGAAAAGAGTTCATTTTTGAGTTTTTCAAGACGTTGCATGACCTTAGGTAAATGTTTCTTCAGGTCGCTGGCAATCTCCTGGATCCACTTGGTGTAGCTGAGGCCATACCAGTTCTCCAGAGATCTTAGATGGGACAGACATGCCGCTTAAGCGCAAGCTGCGATGCATACCCGGAGGCTATTTTTCTGCAGACGGTTTTGCAGTCCCGTGTGGATCTGCAAAATGAGTTCTTCAATCCGTTTCTTTTCATCGATGCGAGGATTTACGGCCAGATCTTTGAAAATGGAAAACAGTTCTTTGGCATTTTCTCTAAGGCTTTTCCTCGGATCGTAAATGACGGTCTCATCGGATGAGGGCTTTCTGTTTGGACATAGAGGGCAAGCGAAGTTCCAAGGCCTCCGACATGCGATTGGAGGTATTCCAAGTTCTGGATGTAGTTTCTCTTGCCCATGCCAAGTTCTAGAATGATTGAAGACAGTAGTTGGACGTAGGGTAAGATCGTCTTCTTCAAATTGCGGCATGTCGAACGTTAAATCGGCATAGATGATATGATTTGTAAAGCAAGAGTGTGAAAAGACTTCGTCTTTTTCTTTCACAACAAAATGTTTAGCTAAAGCAGGGACATCATCGAGAGTCACTTTGGGGAGGCAGTCGATATTTTGCTCGATCAATGTTTTCTGATAATGTTCCAGATGGAGCATCTGCTGGAGGATTTTTTCTTTTTCTTCCCTGCGGCAGCTCTTGTTCTAAATGCTTCAGCTTCTGTTTTTTCTTCAGCGGCTTCTTTGTCAGCGAATTTGCTATCGGGATGGAACGCCAGGCGGACGCGGTGGGGATTTTTCAGTAAAAACGTCTTGATAAGGCCTGGTCAAGTACGAAGGATCTTCTAGTTTTTTCTAAGTTTTTCAAAGAGGCTATGGATCAGAAGTGCATTTTCTGGAGGGCATCCATGCTGCTTTGCAAGAGCTGACCGCATGAACAGCGTCAGGCCAAAAGGAGCATGATCTCCTGTGATCTCTGTCCTTGCAAATTCCAACTGATGCAAGGCCGCGTCGATCATATGTCCTGGAATGCCTTTGTCACAGACCTCTTGCAAGGAACGCAGAAGCAGGTCATCGAGGGCTTGGATATTTTCCGGGCTGCAGCCCTTGCAGACGATCATGTAGGGCATTTCCGACATGTCGGTATCGAGATAGGCATCGGCAGAGGTGCAAAGGCCGGATTGAAGCAGGGGAAGTTTGACTAATGAAGCATCGGTCTCCATGAGCACCGCATCTAAGAGGGTGAGTGCTAGGAGCGTCTCTTGATCCTGCATGGGCACGGTGAGCCATCCCCACGTGAGCATGGTCTTGTCATCATTATCTTCGTCTGTTGTGGTTGGGTAGATACTCTTCTCGTTCGATAGGCGCAGTAAATCGAGGCTGCCGGGGGATTTTTGGCAGCGGAGGAAGCTTATAGGTCGATTTCAAGATTTTCTCTGACAGAAAGTCTAGGTGTCTCTTTAGAGGAATGTTTCCGTAAAAGAAATAGAGGCAGCGGGAGGCATGATAAGTACGTCTCATGGAACCGGATTAGCTCCTCGTAGGTCAAGGTCGGGATGACCTTCGGGTCTCCACCAGAAATATGAGAATAGGTCAGATTAGGCACTAAGAGGTGCATCATCGCATGCCAGAGTCTTGTGTCTGCAGAAGCGAGAGCCCCTTTCATTTCGTTATAGACAATCCCTTTCCATTCGAGATTTAGAGAGTGTTTCAGGGTTGGCAAATTCTAAACGGTGGCCTTCTTGCAAAAAGCTTTCTTTTTTCAACTGCGGATGGAAGACGGCATCGATGTAGACATCGAGAAGGTTATAAAAATCTTTTTCGACCTGTGAAGAGGCTGGGTAGCAGGTAAAATCAGAACCTGTCAGGGCGTTCATGAAAGTATTTAAACTACGGCGGGTCATGGCAAAGAACGGGTCTTTGACAGGGAAGCTGCGCGATCCGCAAAGGACCGTGTGTTCTAGGATATGTGCGACGCCATTTGAGTTATAGGGAAGAGTTTCGAAAGAAAGGCAGAAGAGATTTTCAGGATCGTCATTTTCAATATGCATCACTTGAGCGCCGGAGGGGACATGCTCGAGTTCAACTAGGGTCGCTTTCAGTTCGCCTAGAGGCATCACTTTTTTAACGACAAAATCTTTATACGACTCGTTTTCTTTCCACATAGGGGCTAAGTATAGAGACGGAAAGTCATTCTCGACAAGATTTGAATTCTTCCAAAATTAAAACACCGCTATCGATGAAGAGGATTTTGAACTGCAAATGTCTGATTTTCAATCTGAGACCTCTTTCGGGAAAATTTAATTTTACTCCATTTTTAAACGGATTTTGTTTAAACTATCCGCATGCAAATATCACGTATTACAAATTTTGTTACTTCCCAAGCCAATTATTTCCTACAATCATCTTGGAAGGGAAAAGCGGTCCAGGTGCTTTGTGCGGCTTCGATCCTTAGGCTGATTTATTTTGTTGCATTCCAGAAAAAAACGCCTCCTAAAGAACCCGGTAGTTCCTCTCCGAGCTTGATAGGAAAGGTTGATACGAAACCGATCAAGTCAGAAGACCCAGTCCAGCCGGAGCTTTCCTATGTCAAAACGGCTGCAGTACAGCCTGATTTTGTAACAGAATATCAGACTGAATTTGGCACCTGGCTATCTAAGCAAATGGACTCTTATGAAAAGTTGAGTCGGATGGCTCAGGGAACTAAAATCCAACAGGGATCTTATTGCAGAGAGTTGAAAAAAATCATTCCAGAACTCAAAACCCAAGTTAATAAAATAATGCCTATCTTTAAGGCTCATCCGGATATTAAGACGGATGATTGGGATCCATTCCTCAACGAGTGCGATGCCATTGCAGATCCAACAATCTCCTCAGAGGAGAGTTGCAAAAAACTAAAAACTTGTTTGGATAAGCTCCAGTCTTGGGATGCTGCCTTGCCTAGTCATGCAAGAACGCTGATGAAGGAACTCAGCAATGCGAAAAACCATCCTCATTATGAATTCACTGATCTACAAAACCAGTATTTCCATTATCTGAGCCTTCATACAAAAGACGATTTCACCAATCTTTTGTCTGTGGAAAGAGGTTATCTTGCAACAGTTGGGCTTTTGGAGATGGAAGATGTCGATCTTTTGCAATTGAGGACCATGCAGCCTTCGATTGAAAGATTGCGGCAGCTCCTTTGCTTTTTGACGATCACGGGGGATGAAGAGCGTTTGCGACCTCTGATCGAGAAAGAGATTGAGCAATGTAGAGAAATGCTGAAAGGGTCGGATAATTTCTCAGATAAGTTGACATATGGCCAAGATGGCGAAGAATTACAAAACAACGTAAGGCTTCTTCGCGACTTATTTGATAATCTATTCAGTAATTTTGCTGAAGGTCTGGCTCAATTAAAAGAGATCGAACAAAAAGACATCGCAAGACAATTGATTTTGCTGAAGGGATATTGCCATCAACATGGCCTTTTAACGAAATGGAAACACTTAAACAAGGCTGGTATTTTAGACTAGCTCCTTGCGCTCTGTTCCTTGGTATCAATAAATTATCTACATTCTATCAGATAGGAGATTAGGCCTGCTTTTTCAAGCAGGCCCTCTCTTTAGTTCCAGGTCAAGTTCGAGGCCGACTGATATTCGTTCACTCGGGTCTCGAAGAAGTTCTTCTCTTTGTTCAAATCGATGGTCTCGCTCATCCAAGGGAATGGATTCTTTGAACGGTAGATCGGCTTGAGGCCGATGCGCTCTAGACGTCGATCCGCAACATACTGCACATATTCACGGAACATTGGAGCTGTAAGGCCTAGGATCCCGCGAGGGAGGCAGTCTTGCGCATATTGGACTTCGAGCTCAACGGCTTGTCTAATCAGGTCGATGATGTGAGCTTGGAACTCTGTGGTCCAGAGATGAGGATTTTCCTCTTTAATGCCGTTGATCAGGTCGATGCCGAAGTTCAGATGAACTGTTTCATCCCGGAGGATGTATTGGAACTGCTCGCCGATCCCTGTCATTTTATTCTGACGGTGGAAAGAGAGGATCATCACAAATCCGGAATAGAAGAAGATCCCTTCCATGATGATGTAGTAGCCAATGAGGTTCTCCAGGAACTTCTGCGCGCCTTCAGGAGTTGATGTCGTGAAATTCAGGCTTCAGGATGTCTTCAGTCAGCGTCATCTCGAATTGGTCTTTGGCATGGATCGAATTGACCTCGTTGTACATGTTGAAGATCTTCGCCTTGGTCTAAAGTCGAGTGATTCAACGATGTAATGGAAGGTATGCGTATGGATCGCTTCTTCAAATGACTTGACGGAGCAGATACTGGCGCGCTTCTGGGTTTGTGACATGCTTAAAGATCGCGAGGACGATGTTATTGCCGACTAAGCTCTCAGCGGTGCTAAAAAAACCGAGGTTGCGCATGATGACTTGTCTTTCATCGGCGCTCAGAGCTGTTTTAGACTTCCACAGCTCGATGTCTTTGCCCATCGGGACTTCCGTTGGCATCCAATGGTTGGCGCAGCCATTGAGGTAGTGTTCCCATGCCCAGGTGTATTTGAGGGGCATGAGTTGGTTGACATCGACTTTACTGCAGTTGATCAGTTGTTTTTGGTCGACAGTGACCCGTTTGCTTGTCGCTGAGTCTTTTCTTTCGTTGTCATATTTTTTATCCTTTTAATTTATTGGCAGCTTTCGCAAGTTTCATCACCAGATTTTGCAGGCTTTAGGAGCCGCAGGCTCTTCCCGGTCGACTTTGATGTTGCTGGAAGCCGATTTACTTTTCATCCAACGTGGCTGCAGACCCCGTTTGTTGATGTCAGTTGTTGATTTCTCAATCTGGGTTGCAGCAACCGATCTGAGATAGTAGTTGGTCTTTAAGCCCTGTCCCAAGAGAGCATGTACATCTGGTGGAGTTTTTTTCCGCTAGGCTCAGCGATGTAGAGGTTCAAAGATTGACCCATGTCGATCCATTTTTGACGGCGGCTTGCGCATTCGATGATCCACTCAGGATCGATTTCAAACGCGGTCAAGATAGACCCGTTTGACATCTTCGGGGATTCTTTCGATTTCTGCGATCGATCCATCGAAATACTTGAGGTCATCGAGCATCTCTTGATCCCAAAGACCCAGTTTTTTGAGTTTTTCCACCAGGTAGAGATTCGGGATCGTGAACTCTCCAGAGAGGTTCGATTTGACGAACAGATGTTTGTACATCGGTTCAATCGATTGGGTAATGCCGGTGATGTTGGAGATCGTCGCTGTCGGAGCAATCGCCATCGTATTGCTATTGCGCATGCCGTGCTTTTTGATCGCATGCACGGACGACATTCCAGTCCATTCGTGTTTGACGGTCGACTTCCAAATAGCCGCCTCGTTCTTTTGCTAAGATGTCCATCGTGTCGATCGGGAGAAGTCCTCGGTCCCATTTGGAGCCTTTATAAGTGGCATAGGTGCCCCGCTCTTTCGCAAGCTCGGTGGAGGCTAAGATCGCATAGTAGGAGATCATCTCCATCGACTTATCAGCAAACTCGACCGCTTCATGGCTGGCATAGCTGATATCTTGGATATAAAGGGCATCTTGGAAGCCCATCATCCCCAGTCCCGATTGGACGGTGTTTGGCGTTAGATGTTTTAGCTTCTGTGATGGGATAGAAGTTGATGTCGATCACGTTGTCGAGCATCCGAATAGCAGTTCTAATCGTATGGCGAGTTTTTTCTCATCGAGTCCCGTTCGGCGTCAATGTGAGCTCCAAGTTGATCGAGCCCAAGTTGCAAACCGCTGTTTCTTCTGCTGAGGTGTTGAGCAGGATCTCTGTGCAGAGGTTTGAGCTATGGACGACGCCCACATGGTCTTGCGGCGAGCGGATGTTGGAAGGATCTTTAAATGTGATCCAAGGATGGCCTGTTTCAAAGAGCATGCTGAGCATCTTGCGCCAGAGCTCAACGGCTTCCATCTGTTTATGAGAGTTTGAGTTTTCCTGTCGTCGGCCATTTTCTCATATTCGATGTACCGCTTCTCAAATGCAGAGCCATAGAGGTCGTGCAGATCGGGAGCATCGCTCGGGCTAAATAGAGTCCAATTGCCATTTTCTGCGACCCTTTTCATGAAGAGGTCGGGGATCCAGTTTGCGGTGTTCATATCATGCGTGCGGCGTCTTCATCGCCGGTGTTTTTACGCAGCTCTAGGAAGTCTTCGATATCCAGATGCCATGTCTCTAGATAAGCGCACATCGCCCCCTTGCGTTTCCCGCCGTTATGAGCAAGGCCCGCGGTTGTCATGTACGATTCATCGACTATCGACCTTCAAGTCATAAACAAAAGGAACCGTCGCGATCTTTTCTTGTTTTTGATCACGTGTAAAGATGTAATGATTGTGGGTGAACCAATTCTTTTTTGTGACCGTTTTGCAGCCGACACGCTCGGCGATTTCAGCTGATTGCCGGAATGCGGATATCGTAGCAGATGGTCTCGCCTTTAAAGTGGACTTCTGAGCCGTCGCATCTTTTCCCTTTGTGGTCATTCTTCGTTTGCGCAGTTTTCCTGCGGTTGGAATGCCCATTCTGAGCAATTGATACCGGAGTCCTTCTACAAGAGGCTGAGAGGTATTGGAGAAAGTGACTTCTTTACTCCCGAGAGACATTGCCGTCTGTTTCAATCAAGCCTTGGATGAGTGCGAGTGTTTGCGATGCAGGGGAAGATGGGAAAGTCGAGGAGAGATATGCTTTCTTGCCTTTGGGCATCATAAAGGTCGTGATGCTCGAAAGGAAGCGTAGGAGCTACGCTGCCGACGATCCGTCCTGTTGTTGCATCACGGACAGCGCCGCGTCCTGCAGCCCAGTGGATTTGCATGTAGTGTTTCGTCTCGTCCGGTTTCCCAGAAATGGATGTCGCGGGCTTTTAAATAGGCACGGACGAATTCTAAGTGCTCGTCTGAAGTCAGGATTGCCAGAAACTCCCCACTATACCCGTCTTTGGACATGTGGCCATCTCCTAAAAGAATTCCGTATAGTCTTGCATCTTCTTCGGTGAATTCAGCGACCAGGAACAATTTCTTGGGGATGACTTGAGCGATATAATCGCCCTTTGTAGTTGTCCGGCTTCGACCCACTCAGTTTTATAGTTTTCCTTTTTCAAGCCACCGAGTGTACGAGAGATCGATTGTTCTTCAGGGAACTTTTCGGATCGCATAGAACGGATGGCCTGCGGTAACCGAGATCGGATAAAGTGAATGTTTTGAGGTCATGGCGACCATCTCCGATCGTGCTGGTTATAGGCAAAGGTCTCCGTGACTTCGCGGTACTTGCCGCTGGTTCCGAGCACTAGGTCTCCAACTTTGATTTCAGAATCGGTTCGATCCCTTTTGACGTATAGATGAGCGTATCAGGAGCAAAGCATTGGTTGACTGCTACGGCAGTGTCGTTGGCGACTTTTAAGAAGGGGATGATGCCTTGGCTTCTGCCGTTGGTTCCTTTGATGACAGACCCTGTCGCACGGACATTCGTCCAGTCGTTGCCGATGCCGCCGGCCCATTTGGAGAGCTGCGCATCGTCTGAAACAACTTTAAAAATGTGGGAAGATCATCCATGACAGTCGAGAGATAGCAAGAGCTCAGCTGTGGAGTGCATGGTCCCTGAATTGAAGAGGGTAGGAGTGGCGGATGTAAAGAGGAACTGAGACAGAAGGTTGTAGAACTCAATGGCTCTTTCATTTTTTTGGTCGCCTTCGCAAAGAGCCAGGCCCATTGCAACGCGCATCCAGAAGATCTGAGGGGTTTCTAAACGTCTTTCTTCGTGGTGGATAAAGTATCTGTCATACGAGAGTTTGGATGCCAAGATACGAGAAGAGATCATCTCTTTTAAGATCCATCGCTTTGCCGAGCTTATCGAGATCGTACTGTAAAAGAGTAGGGCTTAAGCGTTGAACGGAGATCCCGAACTTGATGTACTTTTTGAAATAGGTTCTGTGTGAATTTTCTAAAGAAGTATCGGAAGCGCTGGTCTCCATTGCTTCGCGGTAAAGTGTATCGCATAAGAGTCTAGCAGCGACCTTAGAATACGCAGGGTCGACTTCGATCTTCATCCGGGCTGCCATGATGGCTGCTTGGTCGACTTCCTGTTCTTTAATCCCTTCGTAGAAGTTCAAGATCAGCGTTTCTAAGAGATCATCGATCGAGACTTCTTTTAAATTACGGCAGGCAGTTTTGATCCGGTTTCTAAGGGAGGATTCTTTGATGACTTTCGTTGTGCCGTCAGTTGTGATGACAGTGAATTCTCTTTTTTCCGCCTTCTTGGTATTTTTCTTCGTGGATGGCATGGGCTTGTTCTTCGATAGAAGCGCGGCAAAGGATATAGTCTTTAGCCACTTGGTAGTAGCCTTCTTTCATTAATAGGTGTTCGACTTCATCTTGCATTGTCGCGACGTGGAGATGCTCTCCAGACTTATGTAAAGCAACAGCTCGGTCGACGATTTTTTGGGTCAGGTCATTGACGGAATCAATCACAGAAGCAGGCGTTTGACCTTCGATATGGCCAGCCCGTCTGAATGACTCTTCAATGGAAGTTGCAATTTTCATCGGATTGAAGCGGACGAGTGTGCCGTCTTTACGATGGACTTTGAGATTTTGCGGAGAGTCTTCTCTTAAATGGGTATGTTGCTCTCGGTAGATAATATAGTCTCTTGCGACGTCTTGGTGGCCCATATTCATGAGGGTCACTTCGACCATGTCTTGGATGCCTTCGACGGTTAAACTCGCTCCTTTAGATGCTTGAGTTAGGAGCAGATCCATCACTTGATCGGTGACTTTTTCAACTTCAGATTGGTCGAGTTCGGCCAGCTGGGTATCAAAAGCGATTCTTCTCGTATCATGAAACGCCAGATCAATCGCGCGGTGGATGCGATCGCGGCGGAAAGGAACGATGCTTCCGTTTCTCTTCACAACAGTGAAGCGGTCGATTGCGTTTTTTTCTTTGAGGTCTTGTTTTGCGGGGGCTGTGTGTGAAGACTTTGTCATGGCATCTCTCATTTTTTTATTTTTTTATCTCAAAAAACTTATCGGTCAGACTACCTTCATCTCCCTACCTTTTTAGGCCGGTTTGGGGTGCAGGAGGTCTGCCTTTTTAGCACCTAAAAATCAGAGGCTTTTGATCTTAGGTTGCCTTTTTGGGTCGTCCCGCCCTCTACTATGGCTAGTAGTCGAGGGCATCTAAACACACCATATATAGTAGTGAAAGGACTAAAGTCTACAAAAAAGAAACACAAAATTCAAGCTCAAGAATTTAAGCTACTTGAGAAAAATTCTTAGCTTGATTTGATGTGGCAAGGAGAGTAGTATTTCTAGATTTTTTTGGTAAAGATGGGACTTGGACATAAAAAAACCGCGAGGGGATTTCCCTCGCGGTAGAAAAAGTCGAACCTTACGGTTCAGACTTAGTTTTTTCCAGATGAGACGATACCAGCCAAGATCTGATTTGCGGTTGCGAATGCATCTTCATAGGTCTTTGCCAAAGCAGCGTTTGAAGCTTGAGCTGTTTGGTTGCCTGAGATGACGGTGCCCATAGCCTGAGCTGTTCCGGCATTCTTTGTCGCGGACGCATCAAAGGGACTCTTGGCAACTGTTGCGATACCGTTGAGAGAAGTTCCAGCAAGCTGAGCAATGTTTTGGTATGTTTGTATTTTGCTTAGCTTTTTTTGATCTCTTAACTTATTTTCCTCTTTGATCTCTTCAGCAGTTTTTTGCTTGCCTGTCACAACATCAGCTTCCTTCTGAACCGTTTTAGGAGCGTTGGGAGAGTTGCTATCCGCTGGCAGGTTGGAATAATCGTCCATCTCAATGTCTTTGGAGTTTTGACCTACTACTGTACTCTTAGCCTGAGGTAATTCTGATTCAACTGGCGCGACAGTTGCTTTTATAGCAGGTGTCCCGAGCTCTTCTTCGTACGCAGCTTTACCGGCTTTTTCACCCATGCCAGTAATGCCGAGCTGTACACCGCCTGCAACGATTGAACCAACTCCAGTGATCACGCCAGCAGCCTGCTGGTTATCAGCCTGTTCAGCATACGCATCTAGCATACCCTCAAGCATAAGAGGCTGAACATCCATCATAGTCTTAGAAGCAAGCAAAGTATTGATCTCAGCCTCAGACATTTCTCCTTCCATTGCAATAATCCCTCCGAAGCATGAAGCTCCTGCTGACAGCATTGCTGTACTTAAATAGTTTGTCATAATCGTTTTCCCTTTTAGTTTTTATGTTTTATTTTGCTTGGTTAGCTTGTATCATTGCTTTAAATTCTGCATAGTTGTACTGCCCAATATTCTTCAAATTGTTTTCCAATGCGCCAAACTGGTCTGTATAGGCTTTCAGCATTGCATTGATCTGATTCATCGTTTGGTTGATCAGCGCGCTGATTTCTTTAGAGCCCTCCATTCCGCCTAGGAGTCTAGTTACAGTAGCGTTTAACTGGGCCATTTCGATGTCGATAGTGCCTTGATAGCCGCTCATTCCGGCCCCAAACACACCGTTTGCTATTTCAACTTTACTTGTTAGGGCTGTCGCTGAAGTTTCAAGTTTCGAAGCAATCTTTGACATCAATGTGCTGCCTTCTTCTAGATCTTGGCCGATGCTAGAGACGGCAAGATTTCCGCCTAAAAGAGCACCGACGATTGCAACGATGATGGTTAAAGCTGCTGCGATTCCTCCGATGATTTCTTTCTCTTTAGCTGAAGCATTAGGATTTACGCTCAGCAGAGTTCCCATCATAATGTCGCCAATACAGTTTGAATTAGCAATCTGTGAAGTAAAGGCGGTAACAGCACTAAACTTCGCTACGTTCATTGCCTTGCTTGATTGTGAAACTGTACTTGCAGTTTTTTCTGCTGTTCCTTCAATAACCGAAGCGCCTTCTTCTACGGCAGGAGATGTGCCTTCAGCGGCTATTCCAACGCTACCTTCTACGACATCTTCTCCAATAGTCGCAGCAGCGTTAGCTACTTCTGCTGTAGCTCCTGCAAATCCTGCTCCGAAAGACAGAACAGCTAGCACTACACCAATGGCTAGGTTGATATAACCTGTGGCTTCTTGAATGGTAGCTTGGCTCCAACCGTAGGCTTCACCCATAGCTTGTGCAATTTGAGAAGAAACAGCGCCCATGAGGGTTTGTCCCGCCTAAAAATGGCATAGGTACAGTCGTAATCAAGATGATGACTATTGCGATTATCCCTGCAGTAGTACCTAAAGTGCAGGCGGCAATAAGGACTGCCGCGACAGAAAGGAGAACCTTCAGGAGTGTTGACCACCATGCTGGACCTGCTGCCGCTGCTTTAGCGTTTTCTACGGCTTGATTGCCCTGTGCAGTTATAGCATCAACGTTTAACTGAGCTGCTTCGTTGTTGAGTGATGCCATTTTTGTTTGGTTCAGAGCGAGTTCGCCTTCAACTAGGTGAAGGAGCTGGACCATCGCACACATCTGATTCATCAGTTCGGCGAGTGTTTCATTAGCGTCGCTTCCGTTGCTGCTAAACACCGTCAATTCAACGTTTTTTTCCTTCTCAGTTAAAGGAAGGGTATTGAGACACAGAGCATTCGTTGCCATAATATTTGCCTATTTTTTTTAGTTTTTATTTATTATTGTAATCGCATTGTTGAAAGCGCAGTGTCGATAGTGTCTCCAACCATTGTAGTAAAGTTAGAGCTGTCTCCTTGGAGACGCTTGCATCAAGCTTGTGCCGGCGCTTGAATCTGTCGAAACAGACTGGTTGATCGCTTGGCCGTTGGCGTTGTTTTGCTGTGTTTGTGCTTGATAAGTAGACATATCAAAGCTATCTATGCTGGACGGTGTCCAGTTGCCAAGCTGCCATGCTTAGCTATATATGCGTTTTGATCGTCGATAACTGGCTGCATATATGTGGCATAGGCCTCGTCGTTATTGTTAATCGTGGCTTGGCTGGCTGCATTCTGAAACTCAGTAAATACCGTAACTTCTTGAGTGATGTCAGCTAGCATGTTTATAAACGCTTGCTGAAGGTTCATGTTTGCATTGAGCATCTCGTTAGTTCCGATGATGTTGCAACTTGTTCCGCTCCCAGGGGTCTGTATCTGGGGGTTAATTAATGGAGTTGGTGTTGTCATATTTTTTTCCTCTTTTTTAATTGTTATTATTATTGGTTTAGCTATTTGCAGAAGCCGACGCTGTAGTCGCTGTCTTCTCAAGGTTAAGGTTATCTTGTAGGATCGATGTCATTAGCTTTCGAACTTGTCGATCACCTGTTGCAGAGCCTGTACGGCTGTACCGATAGATTGCGCGATGAGTAAGATGCAGCGTTAATCGCTGTACTTATGTCGGAATTAACCTGGGTAAAGCTTGCAGGTACGACCGCAGGTGTCGCTGTCGATCGATACTTCGTCCAAATCCCCACAGAACTCATCCATTGTGATATAACCGGGTTGGCCTGGTTGGAGCTGGGTGTTAGCATATGCTTGTGAAAGGGTAATATCTTTACCGGCAGTAGGATCGAACACTTCGATACCATTCGGACCGTTAAAGTCGCCATAGAGCTGGTTAACGGATGCTCGGTCGGCTCCGAATCTCATATCACCAGGAAGCGTACTTCCGTACCGACAACCCCTTCAACACCGGCTAATTGGTTATAAAAGGCTTGGGCTGCAGCTGGTGTCCAATGTCCTGGTTAGTGTTCCAAGATGATTGGATGGCGTTAAGCGGGTTAACAACAGCATTGGTTAAGGCGTTCGTTTCGTTCGCTTTACCAGTCAACTGAACCTGTTGGTCGCCATTCATGCTGGTCATGACGACAATAATCAGGATGATCAGAGCTAAACCTGCTGGGAGACCACCAATTAGGTCATTGATCCAGTCAGACATCTGTTGGTTAGTTGCGCTTGTACTATTAGGGTTCATAGAGAAGTCTTGTTCGAATTGGAAAGCTTGCTCTTCCATGAAGATAGTCATGGTCATGCCTGGAGGCATGGTATTTAACCAAGTCTGAACGCCTGTGCTATTTAATGAATTAGCTGCATTAAGAATAGGTTGTAGAAAAGACGCGCCTTGACCGATCAGGTTAGTTAAGTCGGCGATCATTCCATTCAATGCATTTTGGGCGTCTTGTTCATTATTACCGTTTTGGAAGTAAGTACCTCCGACAATAGATTTAACTAAATCCATTGCGATGGCTGAAAGGACGCTAGGTCCGTTAGCGCCCATTGTAGCGCTGAGGGTTTGGTCGACTTCTTGTTGACCTTGAGCGCCTAGAGCACCCCATTCCGCACCGATGTTTCTAAAGAGGGCGTACATATCGAGCTGGGTGTTAAAGTCGCCTTGGTCACCATTAGTAGACCATGTAAAGAGTTTGTCAATCTGTTGAATCAACTCATTGATATTGGCCGGGTTTACTTGAGTACTCCAAGATTGGTTGCCAGAGATAGGGTCGCTAGGTCCATAAGGTAGCTGATAGTTTGAATCGCCTGGAGCACCTGCGCCATAGCCGTTTTGAGCAGCCTCGAGTTCAAGTTGAGTAATCATAGCTGAGGTATAATAGACGCCTACATAAGTTTTATTACCTTTGTTATTAAATTATAGTGTCCCTATGTTTAGTATAAAGGAATTGTTAATATTAAGTCAAATTTTAATTTAAATTATCTAACTCATTGTTTTGCAAGGATTTGAAGTCAAAATCAATCTATCATATGTTTGCATCCGATTGATTGTCAGGAGGTTAAATTATTATACTAGATTCTTGAAAATTGGGAATTAATAGGGTAACAGCTTAATAATGAGTGAGGTATACCTATCAAACTGTGGTTAATCGGGTTAGGATAACCCCTTGAAGATCAAGGGGTGAGGGTCATTGGATCCTATCCATCAATTCTAAACAATCGAGACAGGGCCCTTTTATATGCCCTTGTGAGTGGGCTATACCTATCGAACTGGGGTTAATCGGGTTGAGAATAACCCATTGAGATCAAGGGGTCACAACGCGCTAGCTATGGCTATGCCAAATCGCCCCTCTTCCTCGGCCTAGCCTCTAGGCTATGATCCTCATCGTTCGGGCTGCCTACGCTTCGCTAGCGCATTTTGCCACCCCTTAACCTCTTTCTGGGACCTCTTTCTGGGTGATCCTTAGACTCGCTTAATGCCTGCAGTAGTGCGCCATTTAGAAGGTATAACGTTCTTAGGCTGAATGAGGCTGTTCCGAGATCTCGATGGGGGTCTTGGGTTTCCATGGATCGAGCTCCTTTTCGCCAACCTCTTTCGTATAAAGCACTTCCATCTGAGCTGGGTTTTGTATCTCTTTGGTGCCGGGAAGGTCTTGGTCTTGAGCTTCCTACATGAGAATCACTCTTTTGCCATTTCCTATAAGAGGCTTCTAATAAGCGTGTTAGATTAACCCCTTTAATCTTAGCGCGATATCTCAGTCGAAATAAGAATCTAATAAAAGGAATCCTCTATTCTTTGTTTCTATATCAATTTGTAATTATATTGATAAATATAAGTTTATAAAATAATATTAAATAAGAGAGAGGTCTAATACTATGACTAATAAGCTGACAAAAAAACTCGACGAATTTTTCAATAACCCTACCGCTTTATCCATGGCTCAGATGGAAGAGTTTATTCACGAGACCATCAAATTCTTTGATCATATTCGGACGACCATGGAGACGGGCACTGAAGAAGAAAAAAAAGAAGCCATTAAAGAATCTCAAGAGCTTCAAGAAAAACTCCAAAAATATTCAAAAAAAGCCTACGAAAGAACCGGAATGTCCGAGGAAGAGGTTAAAAAGTTTCTGGAGAAAGGAAACTTTCCTGCTGCAGATTTACGACTTTATAAAAATGCTCAACGAGAAATTAACGAGTTTCGTGAAAAGACGCCTCCAAAGCCCAAACCAAAACATCATGAAAAATGGGGTAAAAAAATATGACACAAGTACCTCCAGTTTCCAGCTCAACGTCCTCGTCTCAGTCCCAGTCAAATAACTTACAAGCATTAGCCGCCGCTGCGTTGTTACTAGCTGAGCTCGCAGAATGTGCTCCACCAACTGGGCAAATGCCTGGGATGCAGTGATCCTAGAAGCGCTCCACCGCGACTATCTGCAATAAGAACCCCTCATGCTTCAAAAGGTCGTTAATCGGGTATAAAAGAGATCAATCAGCAAGATCAAAATCAACGACATCTTGGAACGAAACCGTAAGACCGCGCTCTTGGAAACGAGAAGAGTATGATTCGCAGATTTGATTCCAGGCTGCGTCATTCAAATCCGGATCGATCAGACTAAAGATATCAAGGGGTTTTTCAAGGCGTGGCATATGTTCAAATAACATTGCATTACGCACTTGTGAAACAAATAAACCGTTTGGGTGTCTACAGTCAGCAATGAAGGAGTGAACAAGTTGATCCAGGGCTTGGCTTCCAGAGTCTAGCTGATCTTTTAAAGTCAAGACGAGGAGAAGACGATATCCAGTATGACCATTACTAATGATAAGCTGTGGGCCATAGGCCTGGCGCATGAAGTCGTAAAATACAGGTTTCACTTCTTCCGTTAATTCTTCAATGAGACGTGTTTTAATAACGTTAAGTCCAGCATTCCTAAACTTGCTTATAAGATCTCCATGGTTCACTTTTAGGTAATTGATGAATTTCTGGATAATCACATTTTTATTTTCTTCTTTACGGCAGTTTTGGAAGAAATTTAGGATCGGCAAAAGGGCTTGTTGTTCTAAAGCAGCATCAAAAAGAGTAGGATCTTGGATAAGAAAGATAGTCGTATTCAGCATTGGATCAATGATATAGTCCATAGTAAAACTTAAATTCAAAACGTCAAGGTCATTAGCAAAACGAGGCAGTAACTCAGGTCTTATTTCAGCATCTTGATTGACAAGGCGGTTAACGTCTAAATCATGGGGTTTAAGAGGTATCTCGCTCATCTGCTTAAAAAGGGTAAGCATTGTATTCCGGATCCCCGATTGAACCAAGGGAGATTGTACGATACGATTGCTGAGTAAAAATCCTGCAAAACCAGTCGTGCAAGGAACCAAGGCATTATGTCGCGTGCCGAGAAATAATCCTGCATTAAAGGCTTTAATTAACTCTAAAATAAAAGAAGTTCGATGTGAATAAGTTAAGTAGATTCCCGCTGCAATTCCCGTTCCTGCTCCTAAGGCAGTCATAGTTTTTTCAGCCCCTTTGACCCATCCTTCAACCACATCTTCGGGAGAAGGTATTGGTATCTTGGTACCATGTTCACATAAAGGGCATATAGAGAGTTTTCCTTTGCATTCCTAAGCTTGATGGAATCTGAATAGGCTATAACACAAAGACGATGAAATTGATGTTTACAGGGGAGGTTTTCAATTTTGTTAATATAATTTTTAAAAAATCCCTGATTGAGGGGATATTGGCATAAAACGCAATTATCAGCAATTGACATGGATTAAACTCCTTTAAAAGTTGAGCAATTATAACATTTTTAATAATAGGAGAAAACTAAAAATGGTTTAAACTAAATATTTTAATGGTAGGTGGTTTCGTCTGGGATGATCTCATGAGACGCTAACGATCAGCTTTCATTTTACCTCATGAGCGGGGATGCGAATGATATCAACCGGATACCCGACGACCCTCATGCTTCAAAAGGTCGTTCACCGGGTTTAAAAGCTCGGTGTGATCAGTCTACTCAATCGCTAGTACCGCGTTCTTCGAAACGAGAAGAGAATGATTCGCAGATTGATTCCCAAACTAGAAATTCAAATACGGATCGATCAGGTTAAAGAAATCAAGGGAGGGGTCAAGAGGTAGAAGAGGGTCTATTTTTTGGGTGTGCACTTAACATTAAGTTACGCACTTTTGAAACAAAAAGACCGTCTGGGGTCTCACACTCAGCAATGAAGGATTGAACGAGTTTATCGAAGGCTTGGCTTCCAGAGCCTAGCTGATAGTTTAAAGTCAAGACGAGGACAAGACGATATCCAGTATGACCACTATCATCTTTGGAAAAAAGTAATGCGGACTGAAGATTTGGAATGATAAGCTGTGGGCCATTGTCTGACGCATGAATCTGCAAAATACATGGTTTGCTTCTGTACTAATTTTTCATTGCGTGTTTTAAGAGAGTTAAGTCCAGCATTCCTCTACTTACAAAGAAGATCTCCATGGTTCATTTCTAGGTAATTGATGAATTTCTGGATCATCACATTTTTTTTCTTTTTTTTACAGCAGTTTTGGAAGAAATTTAGGATTGGCAAAAGGGCTTGTTGTTCTAAAGCATCATCGAAAAGAGTAGGTTTTTGG
>CAWIQH010000032.1:0-44307 GCA_963838185.1 uncultured Chlamydiae bacterium | reverse complement strand
ATATGTTGCGTATTTACTGGCTCAGACGTATTGCTTAACGGGGTCCTCTATGGGATGACACAATTTGGAGGTATGTCTGGGATTGGAATTATATTTTCCTGTAATACAGACGGCTCAAATTACCAAATCCTGCACAATTTCTCTGGTCCCGACGGCGCTAATCCCGAGGGTTCGCTTATCCTGGATAGAGGCGTCCTCTATGGGATGACACAGAATGGAGGTATGTCTGGGAATGGAATTATATTCTCCTGTAATACAGATGGCTCGAACTTTCCAAGACCTGCACGATTTCATCGGCTCACCAACAGACGGCGCCAATCCCATGGAATCGCTTATCCTGATAGAGGGGTCCTCTATGGGATGGCACGGTTTGGAGGTGCATTTGGAGTTGCACCTGGGAATGGAATTATTATTCTCCTGCAATACAGATGGCTCAAACTACCAAGACCTGCACGATTTCACTGGACCTGGCGGCGCTAATCCCTTAGGCTCGCTTATCCTGGATAGCGGGGTTCTCTATGGGATGACATCTGGGGGAGGAGCGATTGGAAATAATGGGATTATATTCTCCTGTAATATAGACGGCTCAAACTTCCGAGACCTGCACGATTTCGCAGGCTCACCAACAGACGGCGCTGGACCCATCGGCTCGCTTATCCTAGATAACGGGGTCCTCTATGGGATGACATCTGCGGGAGGTGCGAATTTGTCGCAAGGGATTATATTCTCCTGTAATACAGATGGCTCAAATTCAGGACCTGCACGATTTCACTGGCCCCGGCGGCGCTCATCCCCGTGGCTTGCTAGTCCTGGATAGCGGGGTCCTTTATGGGATGACATCTGGGGAGTATGTGATTGGAAATAAGGGGATTATATTCTATCTCCTTGGTCCTGTCAGACATCCTCACCGGTCATCAAAAGAAGAACGATTTTGGCATTCTATTCGAGCGATTCAACAAGTTAACTTGGCCATATCCTTCTCCAGCATCCGTAGTGCGAGGTTACAATGTTTTTCGCAATGGCGTTAAGATCGCTACCGTAAACAATGCTACATTTACATATGAGGACCATAACATTAAAAAAGGAGTGGCGACTTTCTTATAGCGTCACCTCTTTTGATTTTTTTGGAAATCAAAGCGTGCCAGTAACAGTCACAATTAAATAGGCGCTGCGACAAATGTTTCAATGGAAGGTAACAAACTCGTGATAGCGTATTTCAACGGTGCTGTGAAAATTTGGGATTTCTTCCCTAAGCCATAAAATACAAGAGCGCGAAAGGAGATCCCTTTCGCGCCCTTTATCCAAATGTCCTGATGCAGTGCACGATGCCTACAACAAGCACATATTGGTATCACGATCGGTACTTGCGACTTATGTCTTAAAAAGCGCCTTCAAACAAAAGATCCCAACAAGTAGGTCAAACCTTTCAGTTGCTGTTTATCCATTCAGATTGCTAATCTTTACGGGGAAATAAACCTAGGATTCTCAATATGTTACAAATCAATTCTCTTTCAGCGCCTGCTCATAATGTTTCTGTTTTAGCGCCCGCTTACGTCGGTGGATACAATGCCTCTCCACAAGCCGATTACCATCCGTATCTCAGCGTCCTTGAGGGCAGAACCTTTGAAATCAAGATTGGGCCTTCAGAACGTGGACTCGTAGAGCAAGTCAAGAGTCTATTCAGCTATTTTTATTCAAAATTACCCACTTTATCCCTACCGGTTGCTCAGGCAAGCTCAATTAGTGGTTGCCAAACTCCGGATGTACCTTATAGCTGTGAAGGGACTAACATTAAATACCTACCACAAAAACGGATCTGCTTTCATGACAACACGCTGTTCAAGGGAATTTGATGAGCTGCCTTCGAAATTCAACAGTGTTCTATTCCATCCCGAAGCTGAAATGAGATATGAGAATCGCAATGGCACTTTAGCTTGGCAAAGAGAAATAATACCCGAAGTAACTGAAAATCATTATCTCGAGCTTAAAGACGAGATCAAAAAGATTGATCGACATTTAGAAGATCCTACGCTTACTGATGCCGTACGTAAAAAACTAGAGCTCAATAAAGAATGGTTCCAAAAAGAGGCATTGGAAGTTAGAAAAGAAGTTGTTAGTAGACTTTATAAGATGGGTGACAGCTGGTGATCATCCCAGGATGATCTCTGCAATGGCATAATGAGCCGTGTGCGTGGGAACTTCCGTTTTCGTTGAACTTAACTGAAAAACTCCTAAAACTGAGCGCCTAGCAGTTTGATGTAGGGGAAGATCCACTCGCTTTTGATTCCGGGAGTGTATTTATATCCCACGGAGACTTGCCATCTGCCGGTGAGGAGAGTCGATAATTTAATCTCATACGAATCATACCGAGGTTCATTATTGCGTCCCCAGCCATGATGCGTATCGATGTGGCACGTCCAAAGAGGCGAGAAGCGGAACTGGAAGTGAGAAAGCAACGTATCCGTCCATCGGAAAGAGGAGAGTGGACAAGTTCCTCGATCGGCCGGTCGATATCGAGGATGTAGTTGTCGTGATCGGACTTTCTCCAGTCGTATTTACTGCGGTGTCTAACTTCAACGTGTGAACGCAGCATTTCCTGAAAGAGTCCATTCGGACTTGATGTTGGTACGGTCCCAAAGAAGTTCCTGCATGTTGTAGACGATATCGGTCGCGACATGCCAGGACGGATAGCTGAAGATCCCATGTGGTGTAGAGTTTCGGAACTGTGCGGCCAAATTGGGTGTGGCCCACGAAGACATTCGTGTAGAGATCTATAGACACAGTAGGAAGCAGCGATTGCTTGACGGGATAGAAGGCCTGGAAGACTCCCGGACGGAAAAGATTTTATGGACATAGCCGTCATCGATGCTAAAGATGTAGTGGTTGTGAGTCGGAGAGGTCGGAGAGGTGAGTCCGCGGTAGCGGAGATACGGCTGCACGGTGTGCTTAAAGCCAGAGTAGGATTTGTAGAGATTCGTGTTCAGATCAAAAGTGAAATTTCCGATGGCCTGTCCCACGCCATGATGATGGGGATTATTCGTATAGAAAATGCCGATAAAGCCGGCAGAAGGGGTGAAATTGACCGGACCCCAATCGAAATGACGGTAAAGGCTGTTATTCTCTCAAAACGACCGGCTTTGGTGCTGGAGAGCTAGCTTGACTAGTTCGCGGGAATAATATAGTCAAGATAGCCGGCAGAGAACCAGTTGTCGAAGATGATCTTAGAATTGCCCAAAGGAAATGGACGAAGTCCAAAATTCGACTAGGGGAGCTGCTGGTTGATGTTTCTGGAAGTAATTGATCCGCGGCTGGATGTTCATGTGGGCAAAGTATTGTCTTGGCGATGCGAGACGCAGAAGATTGTTCTTTTTGCGTGTTGAGTTCAAAATGACTGCTTTTAAAGTCCTGCGGCATTTGTCATTGATGAGTTTGTCGTACACATGTAGACTTTGGTCTTTTCGTCGTAGACGGATAGTTTTGAAAAATGCTTGGAAAGGTACCGTTTATCGCCATGATTCATCATTGACGACCTTGTCGTAAGCGCCATAGTTTTTGGTTTGGAAGATCGTTCTTTTATCAAGAGAATGGTAATCGGTCTCGATTGCTGCGCCGGGGCCTCGTTTAAACCGGTAGTCTAAACGTCCGAAGAGATCAAATGTCTCTGTGGAGTAGAGCTGGTATCTCATCGACACTTTTTGTTTTAGAACCTGATCCCAGATGAGCTTGTACCGGACAGGGGAGTCTTTGACGACTTTGGTATTGAGTTTAAATGACGGGATCCAGAAAACAGGCACATTGAAGAACTCGAACTTGATATTTTTTGCAGTGAGGAGGCCTTTGTTGTTGATGTCGATGCGAGCCGAGCGGATTTCCCACCAGGCGTCTTGGCTCTCAACAGTGGTCAAATAAGCATTTTTGACCCAAAAGCTGCCGTCTTCAAGAAGTTCAATTTCTTCACCGCCGACATAGTAGTACTCGGTCGATGTCCGGCCATCGTACATCATGCCGGTCTTTGTGATCAGATCATACGTGAGCTTTTTACCGGTGAAGACACGGCCTTCAAATTGAAAGAGGAGATCTCCTTCTGCTGAAATTTTTCTAATGGCGACGCCATCTTCGACCTTGTTGGTATATTCGATATGGCGGGCTTGGACTCGAAGACCAGGATTGGAAATGATCCCTCCTTGGTCTGTCGAGATCGTCCCATTAGAAAAAACGGGATCCTTCAGATTAATATCGTAATCTTCAGCGGCAAGCGTGCCCAAAATGAGAGTAAGTGGAAGCAAAAACCGTTTCATTAAGAAACAGTCTACTTTATTGGAGAGTGTGGATCAAGAGTCCAGCGAGTGCATAACGATTTTTTGGATGGCCTTCTTTGATTCCCTGCAGGAGAATCTCAATTCCTTTTTCATCATGCCGGTCGGCAAGCGCCTGATAGCCTCTAAAAGCAGCCGGGTGCTTTCTTCCGGGGTCAGCTCATACTGCGTGCTATTTTTGCGTAAATGCCAAGGAAGCGATGCCCGGAATTTGACCATTTCCTCGGACTGGACGCGTCTGACCCAGTGGCGGAGCCGAGCTTCATACGGCCCTTTTTCTTTCAGACGGTAAAGCGCCAGGTTGCAATAGTTCCGGATCAGCGGCGCTCCGGCATGCTCGGCATGTCTTTTCAAAAGAAAGATTGCTTTTTCAGTATGGTGGTTTTCTAAAAGCTGGACAACCAGAGGAATGAGGTCAAGCTCATGGTTGAGGAAAATTTTTTCTGCGACTTTAAGAAAAGTCTCTTCAGAGAGTTCCAAGCAAGCAGCGAGCATTTGTTCTCGCATTTGGAGCGTCATTGCGGCCAAATCAAAAGGAAGATTTTTAATATGCTGCTGCATCGAGGGAACAACTTTCCACGACATCAGAGAATGTCCGATCGACGTGTGGGGTTGAAAACCGAGGTCTTTGGCATTTCTTAAGAGAAACTCTTCAATGGCTAAAGCAGCTCGTTCATCCCGTCTTTGCAGCAGTGAAAAAGCAGCATTGAATCGGACATGGATGTTCTCATGCTTGAGCAGTGGTGCTAAAACTTCTTCTCCGCCTGGCAGCTCACCTAAAAGCGCGATGGCAAAAAGGTTGTATTGATGTGCCATGTCAAAAATCGGAAACAGGGCTTGTGTATCTCCGAGCAGATAAAGGGAACGAAGAGCTGCGAGTTTTACAGGGATGGAGACCGACTCTGAAAGACGTTTGAGCTGAGGGATCGATTTAGAGTCTTTCAGCATCCCTAAAGCAGAAGCTGAGGCTTCTTGCTCATCGTGATTGAGATGGGTGGCATGAGCCCGGATTTTAAACAGCAGATCGTCGCGTCCAAACTTTGCAGCGCAAAGGATAGCCTCAACGCGGGTCATCGACATCGGATCTTCCATCAGTTTTTTGAGCACATCGATCGAATCGCTCGTTCCGATGAGAGCAAAAAACTGAGGGAAGTAGAACCAGAATTCGTGAGGAAGTTTGTACATCAAAGCTTCGATGTGTCCTGTGGCCTTCCGGTGTTTGCGGGAAGATAAGTGAAAACCGGCTTCCATCCTTGCCATGAGGAAAGGGGAGGCCATTGCCTTTGTGAGAAGCTCATCGCCGCGGTCGTCGTGCATCCGGGCCAGCAGCTGAATAGAGGCGAGTTGAGTCTCAAAGTTTTGGCTTTTGATGCCTTGCTCGAGAATATCCAACGAAGAGGTCATGCCTGCAAAGGCAGTTCCATACAGACTGGAGAGCTGAATGGTCGAGATCATTGCTTTTGATGCCCTGTTCTAAAATGATCGTGCCGAGATGGACGAGCATCTCAAAGTCATGCCGGCCGAGCTCATTTTTGTAGGTTTCGTAGAGAGAGATCGAGAGCATCGATTTCTTTCGACTGCATCAGATAGGCGACATGCTCTTTGTCCATAGCATGGCATGAGACAAAGACTAGTGAAGCCAAGGCAAATTTTTTAAAAAATCCCATCGTTTGCTATTGTAATAACATCATTTGATTCGTGAAACAACGAAAAATGCTGTGCTTAGTGGATCTCCAAAAAGTGCTCTGTGAACTTAATTTTGTTGTTTCGGCTGCATCAAAAACTCCGGGGTTTCGAATGCGGTTGATCCATCTCTGAAGGGACTGGGTTTACCCGCGCGAGAAGATCAAGTAATCGATTTGTGAACCTTTTTTACCGCCCTTGTTAATAATTCCCCCCAAAATGGTAAAAACCATTCTGTCGCGCCCTTTTAGGGGTATCAAAAGTTCCCCCAAATGTGCAAATGCTAATTTGGGGGAACGTGTAAATAACTGAATTTAAGTTGCTTAATGTTTTAAGAAAATCCTTTTAAGAAGTCCCAAAGATCAATTCCCAACTTCATCAGAAGTTTTTGCACCGTGTTAATGGGCAGGCCCATGACGTTGTAGTAACATCCTTCCGTGCGCGATACAATCAAATTTGCACTTTTTTCGATCGCATAGCCGCCGGCTTTATCGAGAAAATAGAAGTGGTTGTGGAATTTTTTGATCTGGTCGTCAGAGAGTTTATGGAATAGCAATTTAGTCTCTTCAAAACTTGTATGGACCTCAGAGCCTCGGCGGACGGTGACGCCGGTATTCACTTCTTGCCATGTGCCGGCAAATGTGCGGAGAAATTCTGCCGCTTCGTGCTCATCGCGGGGTTTGTTGTAGAGCTTGCCTTTGCACGAGACCACGGTGTCGGCTGTCAAGATCACTTCAGTGGGATACCGGACAGCCAGTGTTTCGGCTTTTTTCTGGGAAAGCAGCATCGCGTGTTTAGCAGGATGGCCTTCAAAGGGAATAGACTCTTCATCAAAATCAGAAGCGACTTGGATAAACGGCAGTGAGAAATAATCCATGATCTCACGCCGGCGAGGTGATTGGGACCCTAAAATGATTTTCATTTTTTTGATTTTTTTAGCAGCTGGAGCTGGGATGTAATCCATGTAATCCACCCAGATCGGCGAGCTCCAAGCAATGTGGCCGTCTTGCTGAGTCACACGGAGGTAGTAGAACACAAAGTGCGGTTTGTCTCAGGAGACGCCAGAGCACAGTTGGAAAGATGCTCTGAGTCATCAAAAGCAAAGTCCAAGAGCAAAATCTTTAATCGGGAACTGCTTCAGATCGGAGTGCCGTTGCGTAGAAGCACGACTTCTTTAGTGGGGCTGTTCCGGCAACGTACCCGATCATGTGTCGGTTGATGACAAGACCTGGTTTTGCTTTGGTATTGAGCTCTCCGCCCATGCCTGTTCCAGCGATATTGAGTCCCACGATGATGCGGGCGCCGGTTGTTGCGTAGCAAGACCGGTGTGTCAGAGCAGTGACGACAGCGTCTTTCGTTTGGTCTGTTGATAAGACGGCTGTCAGGCCGGAGGTGTATTGGACTTGGTCATTTTCAAAAAAATCGGCGTAAATGCCGCGGTCGTCAAGGCCACCTGCGACAAAGCCGAACCGGCGGTTCTTTTTGAGCGCGTTGAGAATAGAGCCGACTTCTGTCTCTTGGACGCCTTTTTTAGAGGTCGAGCGGATCGGATGGGTATTGCCTTCTTTCGCAGTGCATTCGGAAGAGCCCCAGGCGTTGTAGATCTCAACGATTTTTTCAAGTTCAGGATCGAGGTGGTTAAAGTCGGTCTCGTACCCTTTTCCCATGGTAAATGTAGGGATGATCAGCGCTTCTTTAGGAGTTGAGGAATTTTTGGACTTTTGGAAGCACGTTGCTCTTAGCTTCTTTTCTTTCTGAGAAGAGGCTTGAGGTCTTTGAAGTAGATGATCTGTCGGAGGCCTTCTTCGGAAGGATATTGGAATCCTAGGAAAGTGCAAAAACGTTGTTCTTCATTGAATTCAGCGACTTGGGAGGAGATGTGCTTCCACATGTCGGGAGTCGTCTCATCGGTGCTCTCAAAAGGCGATGTGCCGTAGAACTGGAGCGCTTTTTCATCGCGGAATTCTCTTAAGCAAGCCTCGATGCTCTCATGTGCATCGTTTTTCTCAGATTCAGCATGGAGCAGGCCCCAGCAGATCACATTTTGACGATTCAGGTAGGCATTTGATCGGTGCGGAATAGTATTTATCGCCGGTCTTTAAGTTGTGGAGCTGAATTTTATAAACACCCGCTTCATTGAAATAGAGGTTCGGGAGGTTGATAAATCCGGTTTCTGGGATAAAGAGCTTCCAATTGAGATTTTCCCGTTGGTTTTCGTAGCTCAGTTCAATAAGGCTTCCTTCAGGAGCGTAATTGGTTAAGTTGCCATACTCGTCTTCGAAACGAACCAGCACGTCGAAACGTTTGTTTTTTGCTACCAACGAAGGTGCAATAATCCGGATATTGTGGAGAACATTTCCTCGGACATCTAAGTGGAACGTTTCTTGTTCTTTAAAGTCGCCTTTTCCGCGAGGATCGATGTAGAGGTGGAAAGGACGTCTGCGTTGAACGTTAAGTTGGCAGCGGTTGCCTGTGTCTTTTCCTTTGACGGTAGAACCCATGTAGATGATGAAGTTGTCACCTGCTTTGATCTCCGTTGGAAGGACGAACTCGAACACTTGCGTCAGTTTATCGCTTTTATCAATGGCTTTTGCAGGGATCCCTTTTCCATCCGGCAGTTGCGCCCAGATGACATTTTTCTTAATTTTGACATTGGTCTGCGGAAGCTGCCAATCGATCGGCCTTCCTTTGGTAGCGAGATCAAATCGGAGCTTGCTTCCCTTTGGAAGATTTACAGCAGGGGTGTAGACAAAACGGAAGTTCCCTGATTCTCCAGCATAACAGCCCATCGGCTCACAGACACAAATCGATCGTCGCATAGGTAAATACCACAATTTTTTTAAAAAAGACGTTTTGCGATGATTTTGCCTGAAAATCTCATTCTCTCGCAACACTTTATGCAGCAGGGGATGACTCAATTATTCCCTCTTAGAGTTTTTTTTGCTCATTGTGGTCTAACAGCGGCGGTTTTATAATCTCCGCAAAAATGAGGCCAAATAATGAATGTGATGAAAAGTGCAGGCGCAGGCGCAGCAGCCGGAGCGGTGCTGGGTGGTTTAGCTGTGATACCTTACTTGAGCCTGACAGTTGTCATTGATGTCTTCGCTAAGAGTTTATTCATTTCTGTATTTGGTCGCCCTGATGAACCCTACATTTTTAATAGGGACTTAGTTCCTGAGCACCTGGTTTTGAAGTCAGTGTGCATAGGAATCGTACTGGGAAGCTTAGCCGGCACTGTCTGCGCCGTGGCTGGAAACTGCTTTTTCAACAGGGGAAAAACGGGATCAAATTAAAATTTGATAGCCCATCCTTTCCCATAGAATTTAACTCTCTTTTATACTATAATGTTCATACTGTATGTTTCTATCTTTACGAAGATCATTAGCCCGCCTGCTCGACTACGGCCTATTCTATTGCTGCTCGATCTTTCTTTCCCTCATGCTCCCTGTCGAAGTCAATGAAAATTTTTACTTTTACTTTGCCCTCGCTGTTCCTTTCTTTTGGGCTCCTCTAGAAGCGCTTTTCCTCTCTAAATACAGCACGACCCCTGGTAAAAAACTCTTTGGAATCTCGGTCCCTAACCTGACTTGGAAAGAGAGCCTTAAAAGGGCCTTCTTTTTAGGCAAAAGGCCGGGCGTCGTTACTTATCAAAAAATCTCGTATTGGCGCTATATTATCGCTTTGATGATCGCCTCCTCAGCTGGAAGCGGTCTCTTCTATGGAAAAGACATCTCCGAAGCCGCTGTCCATTATGAGCAGCAAGTCGCAGGATCTGGATGGGTCGAATATTTTTCTGAAAATGGCAAATTTTCGGTCCACTTTCCCAAAAAACCTGAAATCGTGGAAAAAAAGGTCGAAGTTCCTAATGGAGATCCGATCCAACTCAGTGAATTTAAAGCCGTCAAAGACGCCGCGTTTTCCGTCAGTTATTTAGACCTTCCGAAGAAATGGAAGATTTTTAGCTCAAATACCCTCCTCAAGGGCGCAATGAATGTCGTCTTAGAACACATGCCGGGAACTGAGCTGGTTGATAAAAAAATCGTTAAGCATAAGAACTATCCTGCGATGGACTTCAAGATGAAAGACGGTGAAAATCACATTGAGGGCCGCCTCATCTTAGTCGGAAACACGCTCTACAGGTTGATGGTGGTTTATTATCCTGATACTCCAAGAGATCAGCAGCATGAGACTTTCGTCAATTCTTTCGACCTGAATACAGGCGAGAAATCTTTAACCAATTAACTCTTTTTGTATTAAACTCCTGATCCAATGAAGCTTGTCGAACAAGAATCAGTGGTTGGTAGCGTTTAAAAGGAGAGAAGCATGAGCAAAAAACACAAAATTGAAATAGGTTGCGGCAGCGCTTATGCCGATCTAGGATATAAAAATCATGAAGAGATGGAGACAAAAGCGGATCTCACAATAGAAATTAAAAAAGAGATTAAAAAGAAAAAATTAACCCAAATCAAGGCTGCTAAATTACTTGGCATTTCACAACCTAAATTATCCGAACTTTTAAGAGGGCGTTTTAGGGGATATTCAGTAGAACGTTTGATGCATTTTCTTACTGAGTTAGGAAAAGATGTCAATATCATCATTAGTTCTAAAAAAACCCGTAAAGGACGCGTGAGTGTTTACCATTCTAATAGTGAATATCGTCAAACTATGCCCATGGCAGCTAAAGGAAAGGAGTGAAAGTTTTTTACCTGTTTATATTAAAAATGATCGAGCGAGGGCTTGGAGTTTCTTGTGAAAAAAGCTCGTATCACGATTTGGATCAGCTTGCGGGTTCATGGTCTGCAGATGAAGAAAAATCTTTCGAAGAAAACACTAAACAATTCGTGAAGATTGACAAGGACCAACCGTTAGATCTCCTTTACCCAAAAAACTAAAAATTTGGGGGAAGGAGCTTTTTCTTCGACATCGCGCCAAGCAATCTGTCCCATGAGGTCTTTCCTTTCAACATAGCCTCTTTTTTTCCAAAATGAATCTAGCGAAACATAGTCTTTAGGTTTTTTTTGATGGTTTTTTTGACGGACGACGTTGCTTAGGCAAATCTTATTGAAGCGCTTGAGATGTTTGACATGTTCTTCGCGGAGATCAAAAAAATGGTGGGCGATGCCGCGGCCTCGGTAAGGCTTTAAAAGAGTGCAAACTCCAAAATAGTAGTAGTCTGAAGGCTTGAGATCTTTTTCCATGAAAGGTTTTTGCAAAGCCGTCAGCTGCTCATCGAGCGGCACGCCAGTGGTGACGCCGATGATCTTTGGACCGTCGAAAATAAGCACGGCGATGGAATCTTTGCACTGGCTTAAACTTCTGAAATAGTGGGTGTCTTCTTCAACATGGCCGACGCGCATGTAGGGATACTCTTTTAACACTTCATTGCGTACTTTGACAATGCTCGGGATATATGTTTTGATTCCCGCTCCATGCAAAGTTCGGATTTTTATATCAGGCGTCATTCTAGACCTCCTCAAAAATCTCTAAATCAATTAACCTGAATCTAACGCGTGGATTTTTTATCCAAGCACTTTTGACAGGATATCGAAGTTTTTATCATGTTCAACCTTAACCCGGAGCCTAAAAATGGCCAAGCTTTATTTTCGGCATGGAACTATGGGGAGTGCAAAAACCCTAAATTTACTCGCCGTCGCACATAACTATCGGCAACAAGGCAAAAAAGTCTTGCTGCTCAAGCCCGACATGGATACTCGTTTTGGAAGAGAAAATATTAAATCCCGTGCCGGCCTCCAATGTGAAGCTGACGTTTTAGTTGGGCCGACAACTGATCTTTTTCAAGTCAATTACGACGGGATCAATTGCATCCTCGTCGATGAAGCCCATTTTTTCTCCATGGAACATATCGATCAGCTCCGGGATATCGCTCTCGATAAAGACACTCCTGTCATCTGTTACGGTCTGAGAACCGATTTTCGGTCAAAATTGTTCCCGGGATCGCTCCGTTTAATGGAACTTTCCGACTCTATTGAAGAAGTCAAAGCGACATGCTACTACTGCAATAAGAAATCGACCATGAATATCCGGCATCTAAATGGAAAGGCAACCCTAGAAGGGCCGGTCATCCAATTGGGTGCTGAAGAGAAATATTTTCCTGTCTGCTACCGTTGCTATCGGCAGCAGCTAGAAGATGCAGGTCAGAGAAGATCTGCCGCGATGGCTGCTCGATAGTTTTTCATCAGCTCCACCATGAAGTGGAGATTGTGGATTGTTGTCAGCGTCAGCGCTGTCATCTCGCGCGCTTTAAACAGATGGTTGAGATAGGCCTTCGTAAAGTGTGCGCAGGTGCTGCACTTGCATCCTTTTTCTATCGGTTCAAATCGAGTGGCATATTCACCCTTTGTCAAGTTAACCGGTCCTAATCCTGTCAGTGCCATTCCGTGTCTTGCCGCTCTTGTCGGATAAGAGCTGTCAAAGGTGTCGATTCCTAAAGGGATGCATCCGGTGATCGATTCTAAATCTCCGATCCCCAGCAAGTGATTCGGTTTTTCCACTGGTAGCGACGGCATCATCGCAGTGAGCATCCCGATCATCTGGTCTTTGGTTTTTCCCATGCTTCCTCCGATCGCAAATCCATCAAACGGAAGTTTAGACAGCACCTCGCAGCTTTTTTGTCTTAAATCGGGATCGATGCCTCCATGGATCACGGCATACATGGCCTGGTCACGTGGATTTTTTAAGTGTTCCTGCAGGGATCTTTCTTCCCACCGGTGGGTTCTTTCCAAAGACTGTACGAGCTTTTCTCTGTCGATATGGTAAGGCGGCAGTTCATCAAAGGGGATGATAATATCCGCGCCTAAGTTTTTTTGCGCTTCGATGGAACTCTCTGGCGTCAGCAGGATCTTTTTTCCATCTCTATACGACCGGAAAAGAACTCCTTCTTCTGAGATCTTTAAAACCGATCCATCGGTTTTTTTTGCGCCCTGGCTTTTGAGCTCGCTGGCCACCGATCCATAGGCCAAGCTAAAGACCTGAAATCCTCCGGAATCAGTAATGATCGGAAGCTGCCGGTTGATGAAATTGTGGATCCCTCCGCCGTCTCGGACGACTTCGGTACCCGGCTGCACCAACAGATGGTACGTGTTGCAGAACATCAGCTGCAGCCCGATCTCTTGCACGGTTTTATTATCGAGGGCCTTTAATGTTCCATTGGTGCCGACTGCCACGAAGTTCGGGGTATCGATGATCCCATGAGGCGTGTAGATACGGCCGACCCGGGCTCTTGATTTAGAAGAGGTGTGGAGGATTTCAAATTTCATGTGTCAGCTTTTTGAGGGGATTGAAAAAAACCGCTCCAACCGATGTCAGGGCAATCACTGCGCATTTAACGAGATAGCTTACAACCATCATGGAGAAAAGATCGTTGATGATGCCGTAGAGCCCTAAAAGACTGAACAAAACGGTATCGAGGGCTTGAGAAATAAACAGACACAAGGTGCTGCGGGTCTGCCAAGAGAATCTCTCCAGCTTTTTTTGAAAGAACCCATACAGCCTGACATCGAACTGCTGGACGACGAAAAAAGTCACCAGAGAAGCGATTAAAAGCCGAGGTGCGGTGTTCAAAAGGTAAATAAAATGGCCTTGGCTCGTGTCATGGGGACTTGGGACAAAGAAAAGGTGGATTTGTGAGACAATGACGTAAAAGATCATGCCAAAAAACGAGATCCAGATCGTTTTTTTCGCAACATCCCTGCCAAAACTTTGCGAGAGCATATTCAGACCGAAGATGCTTCCGATAGCAAAGGCATCGCTGCAGGTGACGTTCCATCCGAGCAGCAGCATCTGTTTCAGGACAAAAAAGTTAGCCAGCACCGACAGCAAGACGGAAAGCGCAATCAGCGCTTCTTTCCCGATTCTTGCCGCCCAAAATAGCGCACCGACTAAAACTGCAACCTGTAAAAAAAAAACAAGCTCGTTCATCGGACCACCTTCATAGGGTGGCTGATCAAGCGGTTGATAAGAGGGGAGCGACCGGACGTATCTGTCATAGGAGTTCTGCAAGACGAGTCTGTTGTTGAGAGGGTCGCTGAGCGGATTAGTTCGGTTATAGAGATAAAGAATGTCTTCGATGAATTGGAAATGGCCAGAAGCCATTTCTAACATCGGAAGGATGATGGCAACGTCGCCGGCGACTGGGAGAAACTCTCCGTCCTTGGTCAGATGCTCAGGCGAGATCTTTTTAAACAGCCCTGCATAGAATGTATGCAAATGGGAAGTCACCCATTTGTACTGCCGGAACCGATGGGTCCTCAGCACGCTTTTAGGAAATTTTTGGCAGAGCTGAGGCTTTTGTTTATACGTTGGATAGTCGAGGTAATTTCCATATGTCATCCAGATTTTGGAATCGGCATAGACCTTGTTGAGTTTCTTGAGCACAAATGGCTGGGCAAGCTGGTCATCGCCGTCGACGCGGACCACAATCTCTTGGTCGTTGCAGCTATGGATAGCTTTGTAGAGATTTTTCAGCGACCCTTTGTTTTTTGTATTTTTGATGAGGGTGACTTTGTCTTTTTTTGGAGATCTGTCGACTAAGGCTTTAACTTTGTCAAAGGTATCATCGGTGGAGGCATCGTCGATAAAGACCACCCGGAAGTTGTCATAACTCTGATGGAGTATCGATAGAATATTTTGTTCGCAGTAGGCTGAGTTATTGTAAGAAGGGACAATGATGACAAAAGCTTTTTCAGCAAGGGTCTTCGAAGCTCTCGGAGTTTTTTGGTCTCGTGAAGATACGAAAATCAAAACTATTGGAATTAAGCACGCTCCCAATAAAAGACCAACTCTAATAAAACTTTTTTTCATAAAACCCTTTTCTCTTCTATGGCTAAGATAATAAGATTAAAGAATAAGAAGGTTTACTGCAATGGTCCTGATAGATGTTTTCAACTATTTCCTATCACTTCTGGTCGTCTAACGCCTACTGCATCCATTGCGAAAGGACCAAGAGGAAACCAATTCCCCCTTGCCAATAGCCAACTCTTCAAACCCCAAGGGCCTTTTTAGGACTTCATGCAACCAACCACGCCGATGCACTTGTGCCCGTTATCATGAAGGCGGCGTGGCAAAGGGAGAGGCCGTTCGCGTCAAAGCCGCCAACAACCAGAAGCTTGTTAGGATCAGAAGCCAGCTCTTGACTGCGGGTAAAACAGTAGAAGCTGTCATCATACAGCCGGGTTCCACTTTGGACATGTTCCATCAAGATACTGGTGGCAGACTCTAGAAGGCGAGGCACTTCATAAGGAAGGCGTGACCTCTGGTTGTAGGTGGCTAGAAGCTGCTTTTGAGCGTCGAAGGTCTTTCCTCCACTTTTGGGGATTATATCTTTTGTCATGAGCACCCAGTACGAGGCTATGGGAGCGATATTTCCATATTCTTTTTTGATTTCACCCAAAAATGAGTCATACTTCGTTGCTTTGCCTCCTCCCTGGGGCTTTTGAATGAGCTCGCCGAGACTGTTTAAGGTGAAAGGCCTTCCATTCACAGTGCGAGGGATCAGAGTGAGGAGGTGGGTTTCTTCCACGCGCTTACCAGGCCAGAACGGACAGGGAGCGTTCAGGATTTGATGGATATCTGCAGGTAGAGGAGGTTCGATGCCGACATCTCCAAAGTACTGGTCCCATTTGGCTTTTCCGAAAACAATCGGAGGAAGGGCGGACTGCATGGATGGCTGGAAGAAAAACGAGACTGCAGGAGCTCGAGAAGGTGCTTGCTGTGAAAAACTTTTAAAAGGCTGTACTAGGTTAGGTTGTGGCTGCTTTGTAGGAAGGAATGTTTGGTAACTGGGTTCTGGAATGAAAGTTGCAGGTTTTTCTAACAGATGGCTCTCTGAAAACTTCCGCTGAACCCCAACGCCGCGGGACTCGTAGTCGTTGGAGGAGCCGATGCCGGCGTTGAGCCCGCCAACGGCGAAGTCTCCAACAACGAATTGCCAGTTAGCGCTGTATTCCCTGGCACCGGGTATGAGTTGGTGGGTTGTCAGAATACAGGCGGGTGCTGTTTTGGACGTGCTCCATAAAGATAGAAACGGTCGCATCAAGAACGTTGGGCACTTCGTAGCCAGGATATTTCTTGCACAAGCTTTTTTTGATCAGCATATGATTGACTCCGACTATCGGGATCACATCGCGGCTGAGGAGGGTCCAGTGCGACGTGGGAGTGGGCGTGTCTCTGTGAGCTACCAAGATAAAAGTGTCTATACTTTGTTGCGGGTCCCCGCAAAGGTGTTTGGACGAGTTCTCCTAGGCTTTGGAGGGTGAGAGGTTTTCCATTTACGGTTCGAGGGATGAGAGTCAGGAGATGAGTCTCATGCACTTTTTTCCCGTGCCAAATGGGACAAGGAGCATTCAGGATTTCGTGGATATTGGGTGGAAAGAGGAGGCTCGATGCCGACATCTCCAAAGTACTGAGCCCATTTGGCTTTCCCAAAGGCAATGAGTGGTATTTCACTTTTAAGAGTCCTGCTAGGAGTGATGGAAAGATCCATGGGATCTGGTGTACTAAAGTTAGAGAAAGGAAGAGCTTTTTTTGCTGCTGAGCTCGCTTTGGGTACTGTGTTGCTTGAAATAAGAGGCCGGAGGGCTGCAAGACCGATGCCTACATGGTCTAATCTAGGATCTAATCCCATGTTGATCCCTTTATCGTCAAATCCTCCAATCACTGTTTGGCCTTTATCTTCTTCACAGCGGGCACATGTGTAAGGATTGGTCGAGTACAATTTTGTTCCTGACATAACATGTTCCATTAAGATGCAGGTGGCTGCTTCTAGTACGGTAGGCATTTGATAATTTCCATGGTTTTTTAGGACATTGTTGAAACCCCATACATATTTGCCTAGTGTTTCTGGAATCACGCCTTTTGTCATCAGTACCCAATGAGATTTGCCGGATGATAGATTCATCAAACGATCTTCTGCATGCTTGTATCCCATTGGATGACCCTCTTTAGGGTTGTTAATCAACTTACCCAATCCCCGCACAGTAAAAGTTTCTCCATTGACCGTTTCTGGTATTAAAACGAGTAGGTGAGTATCTCGTATTTTATTCCCTGGCCAGAATGGACAATCTTCAGAGAGAATCTGCTCAATGTTGGAAGGAAGTGGAGGTTCTTCTCCAACATCTCCGAAATACTGGGCCCATTTGGCTTTTCCAAAGGCAGTAGGTGGGATATTTTGAGAGGTTTTTGCAACCAATGCTTTAGGGCTGGATATTTTGTGGATCGTTTGTTGTTTGAGTTTGTAGGTTTCTGCTATTTTTTCTACGATCATTTGAAATTTCTGTTGGGATAGTCTGACTCCAAAATTACCGAAATTACTTCCGAGTGTATGCACTCCTAAGATCTTGGGAGTCCCATGATTGAAAATCCAGATGGCACTTCCACTTTGTCCGCCATTTGTATCGATTAAATACTGGAATTCTTCGGGCTCTAACTTATGGATATTATGTTTCATACCCCACATCTGTTTAAATCCTTTATCTCCTGGGTAGCCATAGATGTTGACTTCTTCTTTTGAGAGATCTTGATCTTCTTCGGATAGGAGTCCTCCCCAGCCGGTTTCTTTTCCAATAGACTTATCTAGGATAAGCAGGGCGATGTCGTATTGTCTTTCTCCTCGCTCTGTCCAGTTAGAAAAAGTGTAGGCTTTTATAGCTTTTGCAAAACCAAAGGGGGCTTGAGCTTCATTCAGTGCGGGATAAACGGTGATCTCATTGGCCCATGCTTTAGCTTTTGTATCATAGACGTTATGGCCACAGGTCAAGAGATGGTGAGGGCCTACCATTGCTCCGGATCCTCCATAGGTTCTGCCATTAAAGTTTATACTCAATTGTGCATGGAATGAATTGGGCCATGTAGTTGTATTGCCAATTCGTTCTCGTCCATCTCTATTGGGGACGATTTGGGCTAGTACATTTTCTTGTCTAAGTTCTTCTGGCGACTCCTCATAAATCAAGATATTCTGCTGGCTGAATTCCCTTTTGGCTTGTCTGGGTTGGGTTGAAAGCGTTGTTCCATTTTTCGAGTAAGGGAGCTGACCTGGTTGATACTCCACTTGATCATTGTAGACGTATTCTGCGATTCGTGCAGAGATTCGTGAGATGAAAGCTGCCATTGATGATCTCCTGAGTAATTTGAAAAACGATTTTAAACTCAAAAGAGGTTTAAACAAAGTTTTTTTAAGAAATTATCATTTAAGCAGCTGGCAACCTGGTTTAAAATCATCGTTTTTTTCATGCACAGGAGTTTGCGACTCAGGCGTGTTACTTTGTGCCAAATAGGATTGTAATCACAGAAATTGAGGATATGTATTGATAACTCATCTCTCAGCAAGAACGTTTTGATCTATTTCGAGAGAGTCGGATTCTGTTTTTGCAGGTTGGATTTAGACTTTACCATGATCTCATTGCCTGAAAAAAATACGCACCCAATAGCCAACTCTTCAAACCCCAAGGCCTTTTTAGAACTTCCGGCAACCACTCACACCGTCGTGCCCGTACTCGTCGTCGTTGAAGTTGCGGACGTCGAGGCCGCCTGCGGCAAAGCCGCCAACAACCAAGGGCCAGTCAGGATAATAAAAGACTCGCTCCTGACAGCGGGTATAAGTAATGGGATTGTTACTATACAGCCAGGTTCCGCTTTGGACATGTTCCATTAAGATGCTGGTAGCAGATTCTAGAAGGTGGGGTATTTCATAAGGAAGCTGTGACTTCTGATTGTAGGTGGCTAGACGCTGCTTTTGAGTGTCGTAAGTCTTGCTTCGACTCTCGGGGATCACATCTTTTGTTATGAGCATCCAGTAGGAGGCTGCGGGGGCGATATTTCCGTACTCTTTTTTGATTGGATCCCAATAGTCGTTGTACCTCGTCGCTTTGCCTCCTCCATGGGGCTTTTGAATCAGCTCGCTGAGACTGTTTAAAGTGAAAGGCCGTCCATTCACTGTAGCGGGGATCAGAATGAGAAGGTGGGTTTCATACACGCGCTTTTCGGGCCAGAACGGACAGGGAGCGCTCAGGATTTGATAGATGTCTGCAGGAAGAGGCGGTTCGATACCGACATGACCAAAATAGGTTGTCCATTTGGCTGCTCCAAAGGCAATCGGTGGAAGATCAGGTTGCATAGGTGTTACAATGTTGTGTGAAAGTCCAGATATTGGATTTGCAAATCCTGCCATAACGGTTCTCCTTAGTTGAGTTAGAGGGAAAGTTTGAACCGATGATTCATTTTATACAAAGAATTTGAGGAATTGACTTAAAACTTCCACTGGGCCCCAACACCGACGGCCTCGCAGTCGATGGAGAAATGGATCGAGGTTGAGAGACCGTTCTTGCCGTAGCCTCCAACAACCACTTGATGGTCGGAGTCGCATTTCTCCTGGCATCGGGTATAGGTAGTGGTGGACTTGCTAGGATTGCTGCGATAGAGACGAATATTACTTCGGACATGTTCCATGAGGATAGAAACGGCCACATCGAGGATGTGAGGTACTTCGTAGCTGGGATTCTGGCTTACTAGCTTTTTTTGATCGTGATATGTTTTATTTCGGCTATCGGGGATTACGTCGCGACTTAAGAGAGCCCAGTGCGATGGGACGGGTTGGGAATCATAGCGAGTTTGGTTGCCGCGGGGACCTTTGGGGAGATCGAATGTTGTTGGGTGGCCTTCCAGAAGTTGATTCATGAGGCCCTTTAGTAGGGTTACAGTAAGACTCCTCAAAGTTTTCCCAGTTCTCACAGTTTGTGGAATAAGCGTGAGAAGATGCGTCTCATGCACTCTCTTATCAGGCCAGAATGGACAAGGAGCATTTAAGATCTCATCGATATTAGAAGGAAGAGGAGGTTCGCTTCCCACATCACCAAAATATTTTGCCCACTCAGCTTTTCCAAAGGCGATTGAAGAGGCGGTAACAGCTTCTTTGCGATGCATGTGGGTTGGGGTAGCTACAGGAGCCGGTATAGATTTTGGCGAAGTTTTAGCTTCCTTGAGAGAAACACTCTGCTCTGAAGTTCCCCCATGCAGAGCTTCAAGTTCTTGAGTCACAAAGGAACTGACTTTGTGATCGATATACAGCTTTTGGGTCCATCTATAACTTTCCTGTTGCTTTTGAGTAAACTTCTCTCGACTCATGAGTTCTTTGATCTGTTCTTGAAAGATTCCAGGCAGGGTTGGGTGTTTTTTAATCCGAGATTTTTCTAAAAGGCTAAGTAAAAGATTGATGTAGTCTTCTTTTGGGTTTGATGGATCGGAAGCTTCGATGTCATGCTTTCTTGAAACTTTTTTTTCTGAAGAGGGATGAGGCTCGGAAGTGCGCTGAAGGCAAAGATCAAGATAAGCCTGTGCCTCTTCATGACAGGGGCTGAGCCGGAGAGTTTCGAGCAAGATGGGAATAGCTGCTTCATGGTTATTTTGTTCTACAAGGGCTTTTCCTTTTTCGAAATGGTGTTGTGCTTCTGAACTGGGGCCTTCTGAGTCGACAGGAGGATCACCTGCAGTTTCCACAAGGGTTCTGATGGTGTAGTTAGGAATGTATCCTTCTATGGAATGTGTTTCGAGAGGACAGAGTTTATCACGAGCCAGACATTTAATAGCAGTGTCCTCATTCAAGATATGACCACAAGGAAAAAGGGTGACGGCTCTTGTCATGAGTTCAGATGAAACAGGATCTTTGATGTTTTCTGAGACGGTGTTTCTGAAGCTTAAGGGCGGGCCTGAAGGTGTAACTGCCATAAGAACTCCTTTTATTTTTGTAGTCGATGTTCCTTGGGGAAGAAGATTAATCTTAATTTGCTTTTTAAAGCGAATTATTTGTAACTGTTCGTGTTAGATGAGGATTTAAAATTCACAAATCCGATGAACCTTGTGCCAATGGAGCTAGAGATTATGAACCAACGCATTCAATCTTACCTGGTGCTCTTGTCTCATACAACTCAGTTAATTTGTCACGCGTGCTCACGAATGCTTATGGCATCCGTCGCGAAGCGATGAATGAAAAAGTCTAACCAGGACCAAAGGATCAAGATGATTCATTTTATGCAAAGAATGATAGAAATCGTCTTAAAATTTTCGCTGGATTCTCACACCGAGGGATTTGTTTTCAAAGTTAAAATAGCTGATACGGAGCCCATCAGTGGAAAAACCGCCAACAGCCAAGTGCCAGTTGTCATCATATTTCTCCTGACAATAAGTAAAGGTCATTGGGCTGCCAGAATATAGGCGAGCTCTGTTTGAGACATGCTCCATCAAGAGGGAGACTGTCGCATCGAAGATGTTAGGTACTTCATAACCGGGATATTGCTGGACTAACTGTTGCAGAGCAAAATAGCTTTCTGAATGGCTACCTGGAATTAGATCTCGGCTGAGGAGGGTCCAGTGTGAAGCGGGAGCGGGCTCGTTGATATACTCTCCACGAACACACCTGCTAAATTCTGTAGCAAAGCCTTGGAGAGGTTGTTGGATGAGATCTCCAAGATGTTTTAATGTGAGAGGCTGTCCATTCACGGTTTGAGGAATCAGTGTGAGAAGATGCGTGTCAGCTATTTTTTTTTCCTGACCAGATGGGGCAGGGGCTGTTTAAGATTTGATCGATGTTGGGTGGAAGAGGTGGTTCGATGCCGATATCTCCCAAGTAGTGGGCCCATTTGGCTTTTCCGAAGGCGATTAATGGAAGATCGGGTTGGACAAGTATTTGTACGGAGTTGCTACTGACGGGTGATGAAATAGGTGCCACTAAATGTTTCCTTTTGATTTTCGAAAAAGATTGAATCTGTCATTCATTTTATACAAAAAAATTGTCGTGGAAATGTGATAACATTGGGGTCCACTTACAACCCTGGGGCTTTGACGACATGCCCAAAGCCCGGGATCTCAAATCAACTTATTGCCCTTCGTCGGTAGGACTCATAATTCCACCACCGGTTCTAGCAACGACTGGAGTGCTTTTTGGTTCGTCTCCATTGATATCAAAGGTGAGTCTTCGAGTGGCTGGACTCACTTTTGGCACTGGAGAAAATTCCGGAGAAGCTGCAAAGCTAACTCTTGCTGGAGAATTCGCTGCTGAAGAGAGTCGAGAATTGTTTCTGCTGGATTGGTCTCTGCCCACTTTTTTGGCAAGAGCATTGAGCTTGTCTAAAATCCCTCGTTCAAACGACACCTCCTTTGAAGGGGAGTCAAGCCCTATTCCGTCTGGCGATTCCACCGATTGATTTGCCAGAACTTCATGAATGGTTTGTCTGAGCTCATCGAGCTCTGTTCTCATTAGGGGTAATATTTGTTCCAACTCTTGCAGTTGTCCGTTGATGGCCTCATGAAGCTGCACATCGTTAACGCCTGCTTCTAAATCGATAGGTTCACTTTCAGTGAGAAGCGTATTTAATCGAGTATGAACCACGCGGAGCATTTGGACATCGGCCTTAGCGGCTGTCATATCTGGAGCAGGCGCGAGAGGCTGGATATTCCGATATTTAATGGCATTGACCACTCGAAAGATGCAATAGACGCATGAGCCTGCACAGACTATAGTGCCTGCACCGAAAATTCCTCCAGCTGCAGTGCTTTTAGTGATAAAGCTTGTCACTGAGAAATATCCTTGTGGTATAGCGACTCCACCACTTCCCAAGGCGGCAAAGAGCCATCGGAACATGTTACCTGGTCTGGGAGCTGATTGGGGTTGAGCACGAGAGTTTCGGAGGAGAGGTGCGTCTTCCCCGAGTGGATATGCTACTGGTGAATGTGTCATAATATTTACCTTCGTTTGATTGATTTTTTAAAAAACTTTTATTCTTTTTGAGATAACCAGGAGAAGAATTGGATCTTCTCCTGTCGTTTTTATTGAGACAAATTTATTTTTTTGTTTCTGTATCGGTACCGCCGTTTGTTGCTACAGGCTTTACTGGGGTTGCAGCAGCCGATGCTGGGCCTCCTGCATCGCGTTCTTTTCGTAATGCTTTGACTTGACCTTCAATTCTATCACGGTCAATGACGGAGTTTAGCCAACTCTATCATATGTTTTTTCATCATAGCATCGTAATCAAGCTTATTCATCGTTGCAGCGAGTACTAGTTCAGCTTTTTCTTTCTCTTCAGTCAAGTGAGCAAGCTCTTTTTTTTCTGCTGCAATTTTTGCTTGAAGCTGTGCGCTATAAGCGGTACTTTCTTGCTTAATTCCTTCCAAGGCAGCTCTATCTTCCTTCAGTGCTTTGTCTGTTCTTGCAAGCTCACTGAGTTTGTGCCGCAACTTGGCTTCTGCTGTTTTCAGATCCTCTGCTACTCCTCCTGGAGTCAGTGGAACAGATGGTTCAGTCGTACGCGTAGGCGACTGGAGCTTAGCTTTGGCAGGGGATCGCTGTCTGATTGCTTGGAGATCGGCCTCAAGAGCAGTAACAGCTGCTTGTTTTTCTTGTCTAAGCTCTTCATCGAAAGCAGCACGGCGAGTTTGGAATTCAGCCGCCTGTTTTTGGTTAGCTTCAGCTACTGTGGATGATTCCAGTGTCAATGCTTGCACCTTTGCAGACAACGCAAGTGTTTGAGCTCGCAGCTTTTTATTTGCTTCTGTTTGTTGATCTGTTCGTGCAATCGCTGCTTGTTGAGCATCTTCCGCGGCTCTGACATTGTCTTTAAGAGTGGCTTCTTGGCCCATTAATGCCTTTGTTGAAGCCGTCAGTCTTTCGAACTCTGACTGGAGCGCATTCCGAGCAACATTTCTGGCTTCGATCTCACTTTCGAGTCTGTTTTTTTCGTTGCTTAGCTGAGTTCTTGTTTCTTCAAGCGTTCTTATCTCAGCTGCGTGAGTCTTTTGCTCACTAGCCAATGTCTCTTTAAGTTGTGTGAGCTCCTGCTTACCTTCGGCGATCTGCCTAGTAAGAGCTTGTTCTTCAACTCTTAATTTTGGAAGCGCTTCACCGAGTCTTGCTTGCTCAACCTCTAAAGCTGCGAGAGAAGATTTCATCGAGTCGATATTGATTTTGAGGCCAATGATCACACCTTCGATCTCAGCTCTTTCTTGTTTAGCAGCTGTGACTTGTTCAGATAGGCCTTTGCAAGCTTTCTCAGTAGCAGTTTTTTTATCTTCTGCAGTACGAACTTGAGCTTCCAGCTCTCTAAGGTGCGGGGTAATTTTGTCGAGAGATTCAGTCGAGGTTCGAACTTGCTTCTCGAAAGCCTCATTTTGTTCTTTAAAAGCTTTCTCTTTGGCTTCGAGTTTTTTGATCTCTTCACCTAAGCGCGACAGATGTGAAGTAATCTCAGCCTCTTGTACCTTGAGTCCACCAACTTTTTGGTCAAGGAAGGATGAGTCATTTTTCAAACTCTCAACTGCTTGCATTGTTGCTCTGAGAGCGATTTTTTGTTCTGTGACGGAGACTTTGAGTCCAGTATCACGCTCTGTTGCTTTTGCTATGCTGGCTCCAAGAGTCTTGAGTTCTTCATGAAGAGCAGTAATTGTTTGTTCAGGGCTACCGCTATCGGGAGATCCTTTAAGCGCTAGGCTAATGCTTTTAAGTGTTAGTTCAAGACTTGCTTGTTCAGCCCGTTTTGCTTCAAGCGTGCTTGTGGCGCTATCAAGCTCTCTGAGGGTATCAGCATGACTAGCTTTAACGCCTTCGAGTTTCTGCTGCTCAGCAGAGACTTCTCCTGCGAGTGCGGCTTTTCGTTGTTCAAGTGTTGTCGATTGATGCTCAAGATCTGGCAATACTTTGACTTTGAAATTGGTTTCTCTTTGTGCAAGTTCGGCAATCGTTTTGTTTAAAGCATGAACGCGGCTAGCAGCTGCTTTTACAGCATCTTTTTCAGAGAGCAACTCTTCTTGTTTAGCAGCAATCTCTGTTTCGAGAGCGGCTTTTTGCGCGTCAAGAGACTTTATTTCTATTCCAAGGGTCTCTTTGCTATTGTTCAAGTCTAACAAGGTTGTGTGCTCAAGATCTCTGCATTGCTTGTCGAGAGCATCCCGTTTTTCTTCAAGGGCCTTTTGTTCTCTGCCAAGTTGTTCAAGAGTTGCTTTACGTTTTTCTAAGTCAGTTTCCTGGTCGGCAATCTGCTGTCTTAATACTTTTAATTCGCCAGTTGTTTTTTCTTTAGCAGCGGTGACTTGTGCCTCAAGTTCTTGGAGTTCATCTTTGTGAGATTGGATTTTTGCTAGTAAAGCACTCTCTTGTTCAATAAGCCCTGGCTTTGTAGCTTCCAGTCTTTCAACTTCGGCTTTTAAGGCAGCAGCTTTTGGTGTGAGGTCTTGTACGATTGGTAAAAGGTGATCGAATTCGGCTTGTGCAGCTGTTTGTTTTTCGCTGGTTTGCTTGATTTGATCGTTGATTCTTTGAAGCTCAGCTTGTTTTGCTATGCGTTCTCTTTCTAAACTGTCTGAAACAGTGGTGTGGTTTTCTTTTGCGCCCTCTAGATCAGACCCTAATCGTGTGATTTCACTGTGGATTCTCCCCAGGGTGGCAAAGACTGTTACTTCTTCACCGCGCAGTCTTGCCACTGTGTCTGTTAGATTACTGACCTCAGTTCTTAATCCTTCGGCAACAGTTGCTGCATCTTTTGAGCCTGCGATCTGTTGCAGGACTTTTTGGAGCTCTGCTGTTGTCGAAGTCAGCGCATCATTGGTTTCTTCTAAATCTTTTCGAACTTCAGCGAGTTCATCTTCTGTTGCAATGAGATTTATTTCTTCAGAGGCTTTTTTGGCTCTGACCCCAGCAAGGCGAGCTTTTTCGTCTAAGATTTCGACTTTGGTTTGAATGCCGGGCATGTTTTCGAAAAGCCCAAAGACATCGGCAGGGAAAATGAGTCCAGCGATTGCAAAGAAAGGAAGAGCTATCGTTGTTTTGATGCAATGGATAACGTCGGTGAAATCTCTAGCGAAGATCGTGATGATATCTCCACGGGGCGTAGTGATATCGACAAACCATGTAGTAGTGTTTAAAAGGAGTTTGCCAACCGATGGGATGATTTCTACTGCTGATCTAATAGCAGTCACACTAGTTAAGTACGCACCATAGATACGGTATTCGCTTTTCCTGGTTTCATAAACACGGATCAGATTGTCTTTGATGACAGAAGAGCCGCCAGGAGTGAAGGCGAATTGTAGTAATTCTGAAGGCTGTTTGATTGGAGCTGCTGTTGGGCTTGCTAATGGTGTAGTTGGTGTCATTTTTACCTCCGAAAGGTGTTTTGTAAAGATAAGTGGTGACGATTTTAAAATTGATAGTTAAAAAAGAGCAAGAGATTTCTTCGTTCACTTTGTGATTAACAGAAAAATCACAAGAGAATTGATCGTAGAAAAAATCTTGAAGAGTTATTTTTTGTTTCTTAATTTTGATCTGACGAAATAATTTCGCAAAACACGTGATCAAAATAATCGACGTGCTGTGGATGATTGTTTTGCAACCACTCGCGTAAGGGGAGCAGTTCAACAAAGATCTCGCGCTGCATTCCAGCTTTGTGACTTAGTTTTGGATGTGCAAGAAGCGATCCGATGTCCATTAAGATCACCTGATTGTCCACCACTCCATAATTTCGCTCGATGATCGGATCTAAATTGCAGATTCCTTTGTTGCATTGAGATGAAATCGTCTTCATATAGGACGAGATGAGGGCTCGTGCATCGGAAGGGTTTTGCTTGAAATAGACTGTGAAGGAGACGGCTTTTTTCTGAACGATGTATTTTGTTTGACTGGTGTCAATTGAGTGTGCGATGCCAAGTTTGTCGATCAAGATGAGGTTTTTGGGAAGTTGATAGGGAGTTAACGCAGCTTCGGAAGCAAGATATTTAAGAGCAAGAGCAGAACTGTATTCAAGATTGAAAAGCCGTTTTGCACGCCCTGCAAGATAGCCGGCACTCCAGGATTTTAGAAAGGTGAGCTTTTCAAGCCAGGGAAGCGGGCGCCGCCGGCTGAACTTCATGAATTTGACGACATACTGATGATCGGCGGTCTCAAAAGCGTAGAACTGCTTGCCGGCACCTATAAAGGTTAGCGTTTCTGATGGTCCAGGGGGTGGTGGGACATTTTCCAGGAGCATTTTAGAAAGGATGAACCCGTTGGTTTGAAAGTAGCAGAACCTTTCGACTCCGATAAAAACCAAAAGGGCAAGCACGAGTTTTTTCATTGGAGATGCTCGAGGAACTTCTTGGGAAGTTCAGAAGATGCGTTGGCATCTTCAACAAAACGGCCCGGATCGATGAAGACTATCTGGCCATCGACCCATCCAAGATTAGCATGGAGACGGGGATCGTGGTCAGCGATGCGGCACGAGGCTCGTTTTTGAAGGAGCTCGGAAACTTGGGCAAGAGTCGATTCAGAAAATTCGGAAACAGGAGTCGCACGCTTTTGGAGAACAAAATAGACGGAAGATAAATCGATCGGATGTTCGATGTGAAGCCTGTCGACTAAGATGGTGGGAAGAGGAGCGGCTGTGGGTGAGAGATGGAGATAGAGCAGTCCGGTCTCATATTTTAGCCTATCGAAAGCGAGATGATAGCCGTTGATTGTCCTGATGAGCTTGCCGAGTTTTTTTCTCTGATACTTCTTAAAGGGGATCCAAGGGCGGGGCATGTCTTTGAAGAATTTCAGGACGTATTTCTCATCGGCAGAAATAAAGACATACGATTGTCCGCCTTGATCTTTGAGATAGAACTTTTGCTTGAGTATGAGATAAGGCTCGACGCCGCCTGATGGGCCCCAAAGGTTGGGAGGTGCGTAGTCTTCCGATTGTAAATCCCCATGTCGCGAGATCTGAAAAGAAATAAGCGAGCCCAAAAAGACCTAAAAAAAGAGAGACTCTAGTGAGAATTTGCGCAGGCTTCAACATGGGAGACCATCGGTGGGTAGTTTTTTGAAAACCAGTCTTTGAGCTCGACGAATAAAGTGGGCAGCTCAGAAGTGTTGGAGGAATTTAAGACAAAGTGGCCGGGATCGATTTGGATTGGTTTTTCATCATCGAATCCGAAGTTGGAATAGAAATTGACGTCGTCATCGAAAATGTGTTTAGAGATGCGGCTGGCGCAAAGAGAAATGAGATCGGAGATGCCTTGCTGAAGTTTATCGATCTCTCCTTTTTGGATCCAAGATGAGAACTGCTGGTAGATCGGAGTCGCCCGTTTTTGGAGGATGAAAGGTGTGTTGTTGAGGTCTAAGGAGTGGACGATGTTCAGCGGGTCGTAGAGGGTGATGCTTGGATAGCTTTTGGTCGGATGGAGATGGATGGCAAGAAGTCCGGTCTCATTTCGGAAATGATCAAAAGCGATCTGGTAGCCCTGGAAGTCTCTGGTTCTTTTCCAGGTCACTTTATCTATCCGTGTTTGCCGGAAGGCTTTAAAACGGTTAAGAAGGGGTATCTTGGATGTCCAGACGGGGGAGGCATGATGGACGTACTTGAAAAACTTCAGGATGTATTTGCCGTCGTCTGAGACAAAAGCAAAGCATTGGTTGCCGTGATTGAGATAATGGAATGGCTGGTTTAAGACAGAAAGGGTGGCAGGATCAGGAGCAGAAGCTTCGGGTGTTTCATCCACGGAATTGGATTCTTTCGAGAAAAAACCCTTTAGTCTTCTGATGACACAAGTGTTCGATGGTATTGAAGGCGATCAAGAAGAGGGTGAAGTTGAGGCCGCGCTTAACCCATCTATTCATGTATGATCACGTCATTGACTTTTTCATCGAGGTACTTTGCAAGAGAAGGATATTTTTCAGAGAGCTTGCGTTGGAACGGTTTCACGAGGTGGTAAAGCTCGGGCTTGTAATAGAGCGGCTGGGTCATCTTCGGATCAAGAGTTAGGCGGCCGACATCGATCTTGATGGCTTTATCGCCGAGGATGCCGCAGTTGGTGGCGATGTTAGGATCTTTATCGTAGTACCCGAGTTTACAGCGGGTGATAATCAGGTCAACGATCGAATCAACGGTGTGCTGTGCGCCTTGGATATCGCCGGCAGCCATTTGACGGTCGATCTTGTCATGGACAAGCTCGGCTCTTCTTTGGAGGATAAAATCGGTTTTATCGAGATCGATCTGATGCTCCATCTTGAACTTGTCGATGAAGGTGATGCTTTGATTTAGGTGAGAGGTTTTATTGAGATGGACGTAGACCAGGGCTGTGAGCTCAGGAAGAAGCTCAAAGCCGAGCTTATAGCTGCCATACTCAACCGAGATTTTCTTTTTCCGTTTAGCGAATTTCAGATCGCGATACCGTTTAATGAAGGGGATATAGTTGAGGTGGGTCGGTTCGCGGAAATGCCGCTGCTTGAAGAATTTCAAGGCGTATTTTCCATCTTCGCTAAAAAAGACGTAAGCTTGTCCGCCGCAGCCAAAATAGGTGAAATTTTGGTTTAGGGCGCGGTCGACTTCTTGGCTCTCCAGAGCAGTCAGCGGCCTAGTGTCAAAGCGGGGATCGTGAGGCCTGTCGTATTGGATCTCCGAGAGGACGAACTTATTGGCTGTTTTGATCGAGAGCTGATAGGCGCCGTAGCCGATGGCTACGGAAGCGAGGAGATAAACATACGGCTTAAATTTCATAGGTTTGCTATTTGGGTTTTAAGGTGCTGCTGGAGTTCAGGGCACCTTGTCTTTAAATATTGATCCAATTGATCTGTTATTCGGATGATCTCGTCTTTATCGAGTTTTAGAGTTGTAGGACTAAATCGTCCGACATCGATCTGAATCGGCTCCGTTCCAATGACTCCAAAATTGGTGATCAAATCGGGATCTTTATCCGAGATGCCTTCCTTCGCCCGGTGAGCTAATAGCTTAACGAGGTTGGAGAGGGTTTCTTTGGCATCGGCTAGCTTATTTTCTTCGATCATTTGATTGAGAGCAGTATAGAGGAGGGAGGCTCTTTTTTGAATGAGAAATTCATAGTTGTCTAATGGGATCGGATGATGGATGCCGAGTTTATCGATAAGGTCTAAAGTTTGGTGCAGATCTTGGGTTTTGTTGAGGTGGGCAAAGACCAGGCCTGTCTGCTCGCGAAGGTTTTGAAAGGCCAGCTTATAACTTAAAAATTCCTTACGAAGCCGGGCCTCTTTTTTGACTCTTTGATTGGGGGTCAGCCAGAACGGCGCATCGAGGTGGTCATGACGGAAAAATTTAATGACATACTGGCCATCTTGGGATGCAAAAACAAACGATTGGACTCCATTGTCAAGATACGAGTAGGGCTGGCTGAGGATCTCTTTGATCCGGGTTTTTTCTTCAGGGGAAAGAGAAGCGGTTTCCCATTCCGGCTGGGGAGCTAATTTTGAAGTGATCCGCAAGATCGTAAACCGGCCGGTTTGCTCTTTGCAAAATTCGGCTGTGATCACAAAACAAACTAAAAAAAGAAATATTTTGAGAATCCATTTCATAAGGGTTCACTAGAATACTGGAAAGCGCAGCCTCTGTCAAACGGTGAAGATGGAACTTAAATAAATCTTTACGTATATTGCTAAAGAAAAAATTTGGAGGGTTTATGTCAGTACTTGTGTTTGCCAGAGATATGGTGACTTTTCCAGCAGCGTGGTTTGCTGGTTCAGAGTATGAAGAGGTCAGGGTAAAAGCCCGGGATTTTCTCTATTCGGCAGCGCGAGTGGCAATTGCTTGCAGCATCGTCTGGGGATTATATAAAGGCCAGCATTGTGAGGCGCTCAGAAAGATCACGGTGCCAGTTATTCTTTTTACAGGGCATGCGGGCAGGATTACTGTTTCTTTAGAGCCGATTTCTCTTCTGGTGAATCTTTATCTGGTAAAGACGGCCAAATCTAGATGGATTACAGGCGGATATTGTGCGCTAGTGGGCATTTGGCAATGCATTGCGCAGACACTCCGTCAATGGACGAAAGAGCCGCCCTCTGTTTCTTTTCAGCAACCCTGCAGCGAGCTGGGATCAACATCGATCCGCTATCGAATTTGATGAGAATCGCTTTGTGGAAGTTTCCAGAAACCCGTTTAGGCGATCGGCCTTTTCACAACGATTTTTGGGATTTATCAGCTGAATGCCTATACAATAGACAGATGGAACCTAGTAGATGCTCCAACAATTGGCGCTGAAAGGGATTGTGCATATCGGCTTTGGATTATGCTGGTTTGGTGCGTATGAAAACTATAATCGCCGGTTGGAAAATCCAGGCAAAACAGAGAACCTATCTTTACAGAGCTGCCGATCGGGCAGCGCCGCACTTAGCATGGATTATAACAGGCCAGTCGAGAGGAGCCTACCCTAAGATGAATAGTTGATCTTGGAAAAATTCTCTATCATCGACAAGGAGCGCATTGTTTGTTAGAACCAAGACTCTCATAAATGCTTCGCTCATCATTTCTTCATTTCCGATCTTCTCTCCTATCAAATATCGAAGAATTTGGCTTTCAGTATGATCATTCCCTTTTTGGAAAAATTCTAGATAATTAAGCGCACTTTCAAAATGGCCTTCAAAATAGAGCCTTACTGCCAAATTATGGTAAATTTCATCACGTTCATTATTAAACCTATCATGCATTTGGTTCGTAAAATAATCTATTAAAGAACCCACATCCGAATAGACATAAGAATACACGATGAAAGCTTCATAATTAGTTCGCGACAATCTTGCCAGCCATTCCAAATCATCCAGCTCAACTAACTGAGCAATCTCCTTGATTATTTCAAAAGCTTGCTCTAGATCATCCTTAAAATAGCAGCGATAAGCTAAAGCAAGTCTCGAGTAGGGGTTTTTAGGGTCTAATTCGACCAATTCCTGAGCTATCGCCTTATCTTGATCAACGAGCTCGTACAACCACTTCGCAGTAACAGTCAATTCACCTGGTGCTTCCTGTGGCACCCTTCTTCTAAGTAATACAGGCTTAGCCAACACGCTGCCGCTCCTTTAAAATCTTTTTGCAAAATACGCAATTGAATCTGAAGAACATATAGTTGGATTTTTTCAGATAGGGGGCTTTTTAATCGGCTTATCCGGATGTTTTTTAAGTAGCGTAGGAAACTGGGATAAAGTGTTGCTTTTTCATAGTTAATAATAACTTTAAGCGGGCAAATGATTTCGTAGATAGATAGCTGATCCAGGATTTGTTGGAGAGATGGATAGTCCGCGTAGAATCTTTCTAAGACCTTGGCAACTAGACTCGATGGTGCATACATCCCGTTCAAGAATAAAACAAGCGGTTGCTTGCAGCAACTTTCTCTTTAAAATACTCTCGTCCTTCACGGTCTTGTATGGGGAGCAACCCAAGCGCTTTTTCAAAAGCAGTATCTGCAAATAGAGGATAGTCTTTTCCTTGAACCTTACTTCCCAAATACGCTTCCCCCAGCAGCACATTCCAGCGAATAGGATCTTCGTTTTCTGACACGATCAGCGAGAGCAACTGCTTTGCTTTATCGAGAAAGCCCGCTCGCAGATAGATGATCATGCGCTTGATTGCAAAATCGTCCAGTTCACTTGGTCTCATCTCATATTGAGTTAAAATAGAATCGATCATAATCAAGCTCCATTTGATAAATCATTTCTTTTCTGGTTTATTCTTCTTATAATACCCTCAAAATCCACTGTTCTATCCCACAGTTGCCTTAAACAATTTAAAGTGGGAAAGGCCAGTAGCATCGTGCCCTGATCTAGCCAAAAACGATTTAACCCTAAAAAATATGAGAGGAAATGATTCGAAGACTTTTACCCCAGGTTCGTTTGGCAAACTGATTTGCTGCTCTTTTGGCACAAGAAGATTTATTTTTTTTGTTCGGTACAATCGAATCAATACCTGACATATCCACCAACCTCTCAAAGTCGAACATTGGATAAATCCTTTTCTGCTTTCTAAATAGAGAGAAAAGAGTTTTTCATACTTTCCGCAATTGATTAAATTCAGCATTTCAAAAAAAACAAGTTCGACCTTTTCTAGCTTTTTTCTTCACTGGAAGGAGCCTTTATGAGTTCTTTAGAAAAATCCAAACCTGCTCCTGCCTCTTTAGCTCTCAAGCTCTGCTGCGGATACCATCGCTTTTTAGATGGTTGTGCTAGGTTTTTTTGTGCCTCTGATATCGCTGCATTCGCAAGCCCATGCTCCCAAAACATGTCACTCCAACTAAGATGAGGTTCATCTTCAGCCATTAATTCGAAAAGCTTCTGTACTTTTGCTTTCCAGCAATCGGGTAGATTCTCGACCCATTTCAAAGAAATGGACCATCTTTCAAGATATTTGTCCTGCCAGACCTCATTAGCTTCCGAAAAAAACCTTATAGCCTTGCATACAACAGCGAGATGTCCGAGTTCTTGGAGATCGCACTTTCGAAAAATAGCCAAAATTGTATTTGGTGGTATAGATGCGAAACGAGACGCGCTTATAGCAGGTTTCCAATCATCCGAAAAAGTTGGTGCTGGGTTTGGACGAACTGGTGTAAGGCTCATGGATAAATAGTTTAGTACCGAGTATTGAATTTTAGCAATGTGTTAAAAGTTTAGAATTTTCCAAACACTAGACAGGAAAAAATCAGGTTTTGCAACTTATAGCTAATTCACAACGATCTTTTGTTCCAGATCGTTGAAAAGGGGAGCAAGGACCTTGTTGTTTGGATCGAGCAGTTCAAGCTTGATCGAATGAGATCCTTTTTTCAATCCGTAGATATAATAAGGAACCCAGTCTGTGAGGATTCTTTTATCGCTTCCGTCGATTGTCAGGCGGACTTTGTAGCCGTCTTTTGAAAGCTGGGTATTGGAGAGATAGAAGTCGAGAAGGATCGGCTGGCCGCTTGTGAATTCTCCTTCCGGACAGTTATAGGTCAGGTACGGTTTTTCTAGGTCAAACGAAGGTTTTTTCTCAGCTTTTCCAAAATAGAAATAAGTCGCGGCAAAACACTTGGGGTTTTTCAAAGACTCGCCAAAAGATCTGACGGGGAAGGTCCGTAGGATATGGATGCCGTCTGAGAGGTTATAAGGAATCTTGGCTTGGATGATCTGGTCAAAGTCGATCTCTTCATTTTCTGCAACGTCATCGATCGCTTCGTTGATATCAAAATGGTGTTTTCCATCGAGGATGATGTGGATCGATTGTCCTTCATCGCTGTCCCGGATTTCTCTTGCGCGGGGAAAGTCGCTATTAAACCCTATAGGAAAAGCTTCCAGACGGAGCTGAACGATGACAGGGCTGTCTGTTTTAAGTTCTCCCTCTAAAGGAAAAACAAAACGGACCTCGACTTCATCAGGCTCGGGAGTCGACTTCATGGGAATGACTCGGACTCCGGTTGTTTGCGATCCTTCAACTCTTGCGCCCCAGACTGAGCAAACACTCAAAGAAATCGCAGCAATGGCAGCAAGCAGTTTCATAACAGTTCTCCGTTTAATTCCCATTTAACGAACCTTTCGTTAAATGTCTACAGCGGGTATGAAGAAATCATGGGAATAGAAATCATCTTCTTGATCGTCGTGCTCGGTCTGTTGTTCGATTATACGAACGGTTTTCACGACGCGGCCAATGTGGTGGCGACCCCCATCGCAACGAAAGTGGTGACTCCGCTGGTTGCGATTGTCTGGCTACGATTTTTAACTTTATTGGAGCGACGCAGGTCAGCGGCGTTGCTCAGACCATTACGACGGGCCTTGTTGAAGTGTCTGATGCATCTCAAGCCATGGTGCTGGCGGCAGTTGTCGGAGCGATCTTCTGGAACTTCCTGACCTGGTATTTCGGGATCCCCAGCAGCTCTTCTTATGCCCTTGTCGGCGGATTGGTGGGAGCGGCGCTCGTCCACGGAGGTCCTGGGATTGTCATTTGGAAAAGTCTCATTTTTAAGGTCGTTATTCCGATGGTGCTTTCACCGCTCATTGGCTTCATGATAGCTTTTTTGCTCATGAGGTTTCTTTTGAAACGCAAGACGGGCAATCGAAAGATCTTCAAGCATTTACAGCTGATCTCAGCCAGCTGCTTGGCTCTAGCGCATGGGTTAAATGATGCGCAAAAAAGCATGGGTATCATCACCTTGGGGCTGCTTGCCGCAGGGGTGGTCACATCATCGCATATTCCACTCTGGGTCATCGGTTCTTGCGCGGTCATGATGGCGCTAGGAACAGCAACCGGGGGATTTCGAATTATCAAGACAATGGGCTACGAGATCACCGAACTCAAACCGATTCAGGGATTTGCATCAGAATTCAGCGCATCTTTTGTGATTTTGGTCGCCAGCTTTTTGGGGATGCCGATTAGTTCAACTCATATGATCGCAGGGAGCATCACAGGCGTGGGATCTGCCCATGGCTCAAAGGCAGTGAAATGGGCGACAGCCAAAAAGATCGTTTTGGCCTGGGTTTTGACCCTGCCAGGGGCCGCTTTAGTCGCAGGTTCTGTTTTTCATATCTTTTTAAAGATCTTTGTCTAAGTTAATTATATTAATATAACAATTTAATTAAATTAATAACTATAATGAAAATAAAAAGATCAAATAATGGCAAAGAAGAAACGCGGACGGATTACAGTCCTAGAAGCGGTCGACAATCTTTCCCATTTGGCCGACCTCGATGTAGAGAAAAAAGAGGGGACCGAATGGACCGATCCAGCTAAGGTCCAAGAAAACCAAGATGCTATCCGTGAGACGTTTAAGACGCTCACATCCTATCTCCAACATCTATACCAAAAAGAACGGACAGAACTTGGTAACCCCCAGACCCAACGGGGAATCCAGGCGATGATGCAGCTAGCCGGAGAAGCGGTAGACAAGGTCGGCAAGTACACCAAGCTCTTTAAGGGAGCCCATGTCCAAAATGAGGCGATCCCTGAGTTCCAACAACTCCAACAGTTCTATCTCTCCAAGGTCTTTTCCAAGGTCAAACATGAAAAACCAGTCGAGGCCTGGGAAGCAGAAGGAGAAGAGGGAGAGCTCGAAGGTGAAAGGCAGGCCCTCAAAGACCTCGAGGCTGTCCAGCAAGATGACGAATACGAACTGTTTTATATCTCTAAAGAAGATGGAACGCCCTTTTTTACGCCCCAGCTTCTGCGCCATATCAGGATGGTGGGGAATTTTGATGAAAGCCTGATGTCAAAAGACCACGAAAACATGCTGAGACGGATGGAGGTGATCCTGGACCGTGATCTGCATGTTTCCGCGCAAGAAATTCTGCAGGAAGCAACCGACCTGATTGAACGGTTCTATAAAGAAGCGCTCAATCATCGGGAACAGGAAGGGCCCGCTGCTCTTTGCTACGCTGTGATGGCGCTGATGCTCGCTGCCAATCCCAAGAACTTAATGCATAATTCCCATGGGAAGGCATCGGTTGATTATTTTATCGATTTTGAGCGGTATTTACGAAAAGCCATGGAGACTCCAGAGTATAATCAGTGGAGAACCAGCTCCGAGGAAAAATTAACGCCCTTCAAGACGATCTGTTTGAAATTAACCCACTATCTTTGCAACGCGCTATTTCTCCGCAGCGGCGCGCGTCATGAAATTATGTCGTTTATCCGGGATGTCGTCGAAAATACCGCAGTTGAGCTTCCGACGCTCTGGGGAACGCTTTCCTCTATCGAAACAGCGCTTCGAAATGAGCTCCGCAGATTTCCGAGCGGACCACTTATGAAAATCCTCAAGGTCTTCCGCTATGAAGAAGAGAAAAAAGGGTTTGATCCGCTCGTCCAGAAAAATCCCCCGAGCCATATTTTCAACCTCTCTTCAGAAACGACCCATACCAGCATTGTCCATCTTCCATGTCCTGTCCACCAAGAGATGATCGACCGTGTGACTGTGACCCCGGAGTTCAAAGGGTATCTCCGCTCTTTGGTCAACCGAAAGCACCTTTACATCAATCTCCAAGACAGGACTTCCTGGAAAGAGCATGCCAGATCATCCATGATAGAAGAGCTCTCCAAGCAAGGCGAATTTACTGAAGATCCTTCAGGTCGTCACGCTTGCCAAACATACCGACTTCTATCACCAGATCAACGACTATGCAGAAGTTGCAAAAGCTGAAGAGTTCTGCGATCTCTGCATCAAACAAATCATGGGTGGGACCGATTGCGGGTTTTTCTATCCGGAAAAGCTCATCACTTCAAAGATTGTGGAAGGGCTTGTTGACTTTGTCTATACGCAGTTTTTTCATCAAAAGCCTGGCCTTTCTAGAAAAGAAAGGCTCGATTTCATCGAGATCCTCTATTTCTTCCTTGTCTTAAGGATCCTCGATACCAACAATCCCGATGTCGTCAGTTTTAGCGATAAAGACGGCGTCGATGCCGGCGCTGCGATGGCAGCTTCCTTCTATGGATTTGCTCGGATGATCAGCACGATGAAGCCGTGGACAGAAGAAGATAAGAACTTTTTCCTCTTTGCATTTTTTGGTCCGGCGCTATTGATCCGCCATCGTTCCATAGCTCCGCTAGAGCTCCAAAGAGCTCTGTCAGCGCTGGATCATTTTGAATCTGTCATGAAAGATAAGCGAGACTCTGTTCTCAAGGCCTGCGCGGCCTTATTCCCTGAGCTTCCGCTCACGCAAATCAAAGTCTCCGAAGTCGCCTAAAATTCTCCCAGAGAGTATGCTCATCAATTATGTCGAAGAGAATATTAATGATTGCAGGGCCTAATGGTGCTGGCAAAACCACGATTGCCTCCAGGCTTATTCCAGATTTACCGATTCTCTATGAATTCATCAATGCAGATGAGATCGCCAGGGGACTTGCCCCTTTGCATCCCGAAACTGTCGCTATTTCTGCGAGTAAGTTAATGATCACAAGACTCAGAGAGCTGTTGGAAGCTAGAAAAAGCTTCGCCTTCGAAACCACTGCAGCCGGAACCAATTATCTTAAGTATCTCAGAGAAGCCAAGGAACGAGGATATCAGGTGGGATTAGTTTTTTTGTGGGTTTCTAGCCCTGCTCAAGCGATAGAACGTGTACGTAACAGAGTCATTCTTGGTGGGCATCATGTCCCGGCAGAGACAGTTCGAAGAAGATATTATGCGGGTTTAAAAAATCTACTACAGTATTACCTCCCACTTGCTGATTTCGCCATTATTTTAGATAATTCATTGCCACTGGATGTTTCGGATCGTATTATTGCTAGCAAAAACGTAGAATATCCTCTAAAAGTAGAAAATAAGACTGTTTGGAAAAAAATAGGGAAGACTGCTGCTCATGGATGATATGGACGACAACGAAATCATGCAAATCATCATTAAGTCTCAAGAGAAGGCTTATCAAACTGCTTTAGAGACAGCGATTCGTACTGGCACATCACTCATAGGCACTCGTAAGGGAAAAGTAGTAAGGATCAAACCCAAGTACAAATACGTTCTCGTTCCCATTAAATCTTCTAAGAAAAAGAAAAAATCTTCTCGAAAAAAATAGCTTTTGAACGGTTCTTTGGAATTAAGGCATCAATCGATGAAATGGGTCCATGTAATTGTCGTATCAATGCTACGACAATCTCTTTTCTGAGAAAACGCTTGTTAGTCTGCTCGATTCTTCTCAGGAGGTATTTATGACAAAAATATTGACTTCTCTTTGCTGTATATGAAAAAATTGCGTGAATAACTTCAGGAGGATATCAAGTGCAAGGCGAAATCATTAAAAAGTTACAAAGTCATTTTGATGCTTTGGCACAAACTATTCCAGGGGAAGAAATCGAATTCTGGTTTGCCAGAGATCTTCAAGAACCTCTTGGATACTCGCGCTGGGAGAACTTTATGACGGCCATCGAACGGGCTATAGAGTCTTGTAAAACAACAGGTTACGATCCAAATGATCATTTTCGTGGCGTCACGAAAATGATCAGTCTAGGCAAAGGGGCTGAGCGAGCCATCGATGACTTTATGTTACACGTTATGCCTGCTATCTGATTGCTCAAAACGGCGATCCCGCAAAGGAGCCTATTGCCTTTGCTCAAAGTTATTTTGCCATTCAAACACGCAAACAAGAACTGATAGAAGCCGAATGCGTCTTACAGGACAGACTTGAAGCTCGAGAAAAATTGCAGAGAATCTGAAAAAACTCTTTCTCAGAATATCTATGAACGAGGTGTAGATGATGCCGGCTTTGCTCGAATCCGCTCTAAAGGTGATGCTGCTCTTTTTGGTGGTTATTCAACACAGGCAATGAAAAGCAAATATGGAATCACGGAGAGTCGACCATCTAGCTGACTTTCTGCCAACATTGACGATTGCTGCAAAAAATTTAGCAACAGAAATGACCAATCACAATGTATCACAAGATGATCTGCAGGGAGAAGGTGCAATAACAGGGGAGCATGTCAAAATAACTTAAGTGTGCGCGACATGTTGGGAGCTCGTGGTATCAAGCCGGAAAATCTACCTCCAGAAGAGGACGTCATGAAGCTTGAAAGGCGTGTGAAGTCCGAAGAGAAAAAACTAGTCAAACAATCCGGCAAGTTGCCAAGGTAAGATTGGATTTAGGTTACTTGCGGAAAATGTCATTAAGAAAATAGAGAAATCTTTTAGAATGGAGGCTCTGCTTCTAGATTTAATGGAGACAAGGAATCATGGATTTAAGTGAAGAGGCTCCTGACTATTTGGAAGAACACATTCCAGAGCTGGCTGTAGTGGCCTTCAAACAGGCGTACTGGGCCGCTCTGGCGTCTGGTAGTACTGTCTTAATGAGCGAAAACGGCAACCTTGTTGAAGTATTTCCAGACGAACCGAAAAATTATTAAACGCCTTCCTCCGTCCACGCCTGTCACTCGAGGGCAAAAACTGGAATTCAAATGAATAAAGATGTTCTCGGCTTCGCATGTTTGCAGGGCCCAATAGATCGGCAAAAGCACATTCAAGACAATGATCATTGATGTGCAAAAAATGGAAATTAAAGGAAAGAAATCGTCTTAATTCAGGCTTAAATCTTCTGGGATCATCGAGAGGTTGCATATTTGCCGCCCATTTCACGCAGGATCGTCTGCCAGAGTTTTTCTGGAGGCGATTCAAAGACATGGTGGGCTGTCGCAGGACAGATGAACCACATGCCGGCCAAGAACTCATGCTCGAGCTGGCCAGGGCCCCAGCCGCAGTATCCAAAACAAAGACGGACTGCGGGGCCATTCGGATCGGTCATCGCTTCTTGAAGAAATTGAAGATCTCCGCCTGAAAAAGATGCCATCGCAGAGTTTGAGGGTCAGATCAGGCTGCTGATCGCTGGAATGGACCAGCATCATCTGGTTGGGCTGAAGAGGTCCGCCGGCCCGGATTTGCACACGGGGATTGGCGATATCTTTCATGTTGATCACCTCTTCGGGGATCTCGACATCGAGGACTTTATTCACAAGGATGCCAAATGATCCGGAGGGTCCATGCTCGCAAAGAAGAATCACGCCGCGGAAATACATCCCGGCATTAATATCGGGACTGGCGATGATGAAGGTGCCTTTGGAGAGTTGTGAGTAGGGTTCTTTTGCCATTATCTGCAATCGCCTCATGAAGCTTTTCGTTATAGAGATGAAGGTTGTTCGACATCTCCGTCACTTGTCTCATGAGCTCAGCAAAGTTCTCTTTGAATTTCGCATTTTCTTGAACTTTAGGTCGTCGACTTCTTGAGATCGATCAATCACCATTGAAAGACGGGCCATCGAAGTGTTGATCTGGTCGATTTCTTTTTGGAAGTAGTTTTTAAATGAGTCGGAGTTTCCAAGGCATTCATCTCGGAGATTCTTTTGACCCTGGTTCTTTGCCAGCCTTTATTGAGATGGAAGAGGACCCATAGTGGTTGACATCGTTCATCAGCGTGTCCATCTTGCTCATGACGGCGGTCATTCTCAAGTAGAAGTCTTCATCTTTGAAGAGTTTCCCAAAGGTGCCTTGTCCAGTAGCCAAGTTTGGCAGACGGTATCGAGGGATTTAGAGACATCTTTGATATGAGAGACAGCAGGTCCGAAATTCTCAAACACGCCGTCTTTGCTCATTTGAGCCAGAGCAGTATCGATTTTTTGCACAGAGGCGGTAGAGCAACGGTGCCTTCTTTGAGCTGAGGGATGAGATCATGTTCATTTACGGAACGGCCGACGGTGTCGATCTGGGACATAGCCGATCCAAAGAGAGAGCCACGCTAGCTGAGTTTCGCTTCGTTGTCCTCGAACCAGGTTTTCACCAGGTCGACTGTGTCGTTGAGTTTTTCACCGATATCAGAGAGCCGGTTGAAAGTATTTTCCAGAGGATCGACAGAGTCGGCATAGACAGGACTTTTAGTCGGAAATCATTTCAGGAGTCGTTCCTAATAGGAGGAGTCCGAGGAGTGATCCCGATCGATATTTCTCCCAGAAGTCCCGATGTTTGCAACGTGATCTGGTCAGTGCTATAAACGTGGACTTTGGAGTCGATCTTGAGGGTCAGCTGATAGAAATAAAGTCTTCCCAGCTCATCGCTCGGCTGGGTTTCCCGTGCATGGGAGATTTCATTGACGGCCGCGACAACTCCGACGGGTTTGCCCGCAAAAAGACACGCGTGTTCCGACATTGATCTTATTGATGTTGGAGAAGCGTAGATAGATGGTCTGTTTCTCATCGCCGACAGCCGGACGTAAGAACATGACCAGTCCCGCAAAGAGGCCAAGTCCTGTGATTAGAAAGATTCCAATTAAAAAGTTCTTGATCGAGTTATTCATGCCTTCCCATTTTACGCGGCCCTTCAGTAATAGTCTTCCTTAAGAATTCAATTATAGGATTGTCGATTTTCATGAAAGCTTCAGGTTCAGCAATATGCACAATTTTTCCTTCGTCGAGGAGCGCCAGCCGATCGGCCACATGGAGGGCCGAGAGGATATCATGGGTCACGACAATGCTTGTAGCTTTCAGCTCATGTTGGGTCTTGACGATCAGTTCGTTGATCTGCATCGAGGTGATCGGATCCAGGCCTGTTGTCGGTTCATCATAGAGGAATAATCGCGGCGCGGTAGACTATGAGTCGTGCTAGCGCTGCCCGTTTTCTCATCCCGCCGAGAGAGCTCCGACGGCATTTTTTTCTGTGTCCCTTAGGCCCACCATTTCCAAGGCTTGGGAGACGTGATCCGGATCTCTGCTCGGTGTACTGTTTTCCTGTCTGGCGGTATCGCCATGCTGGTTGAGATAAAAGGCGGTATTTTCTTCGACGTTCATCGAGTCGAAGAGGGCTGCCCCCTGAAAAGCATCCCCATGTCTGAGACGACTTTATAGAGATCGGGCCCTGAGAGGTCCGAGATCCGGATGCCGTCGATGTCGATCGTGCCCGCCTCCGGCTTTGAGATCCCGATGATCTGCTTTAAGAGCACGCTTTTTCCCATGCCCGATCTTCCTAGGACTACGAGGGTTTCTCCCTATTGGATGTCTAGGTCGAGCCCCTCGAGCACCTTGAGCTTCCCAAACTTTCTTTAAGGTTTCGGATCGTCATCATTGTAGCATCTGCAGTTGTTTCTGATAGATGCTGTTAGGCCGACGGTCATGAAAAAGTTCGTAAATGAGGATGCAGCAATACGATCACCACGCTATTGGTCGTTGAGTTTCCGACGCCTGCAGCGCCGCCCTGGTCTCATCCCTTTGTAGCAGGAGATCGTCATGATAAGATCCCGAAGACAAAGGCTTTGACGATTCCTGATGAATAAGTCGAACAGTCGTGATGTGAATCGGCATCGGATCGAAGTAAGCTCGCAGGCGACATGCCGAAAAATAGACCGCAATGAGATAGCCCCCGTAGATTCCCATGATAATGCTAAAAATCGTCAGCAGCGGCATCATGAACGTTCCTGCTAGAAACGGGGCGCGATCAGATAGCGGTTAGGGTTGACTGCCATGGTCTGCAACGCATCGATCTGTTCCGTGACGCGCATGGTCCCCAGCTCTGCGCACATCGCAGCGCCGACGCTCCCGGTGACCATGAAGGCAGTTAAAACGGGGCCGAGTTCTGTCATCATCGCTTTCGCGACCATCAGCCCTGTCACGCTCGAGAGGCCTTTATCGGAAAGCTGGTAAAACGATTGGGCGGCGAGCACGAGGCCTGTGGATATTCCTGTAATTGCGACGACGGGAACCGAGGCGACGCCGATATCGTAGAGCTGTTTTAAAAAAAGATAAGGCCGGTGGTTTTTTGATCGTGGCTTTAAGGACATTGACGAATAGGAGGACATATTCCCCAAGGCCATCGATGAACTTTAGCCGCTCTCTGACCAAAGACCTAAAGGTATTTCTTCTTCTTTTTCGATTCCATTTTCCCATCGTACAGATTGGCGAATTTTTCGGGGATATTCATTGACGAATCAAAATTTTTTCAGCTAGGCAAAAAAAAGAGCCGCAGAAACCTACGGCTTATGAAAGTCTAGAAAAATTGTAGTGATATCCAAAATTTGCTAAAAAAATGATTATTTTCTCATTGGCAATTATTTAAGTCCTCCCGTATCTTCGATGGGCAAAGGAGTGTGTATGGCTGTACGAGCTCTAAATTTTAACGGATTTGTAGAAAAGAATAGTTTATTTTCTTACAGAGAACTATTTGCAAGCGAATCTACCCTGCTAAAGGGCAAACCCCTTTGTCAATATTTGACTGAAATGGACCAGCAAGAATATGAAATTGTAAAATTAGAGAACGCTGAATTCAATGCATTGCCACAAAGAATCACATCAAATCTTCCAGTGACCTTTGTTGCACTAAGCAGTAATTGCTGCCCTTAGGACTAAAATATGCGGATCAAATTAGTCATTACTTTGATAACATCCTCAGTCGAGACACGGTCCAAACCCTCAGTCAAGATGCGATCCCAGGAACAGTTTTGTTAGCTGCTCCAGGTGGTGTTTTTTCAGTCGTAGCTTATGAATTACACTTGAGTCAAGAAAAGGTTAAGCAGATTTACGATAACAGGCTACTTCGTTTACAGGATAAGATAAGATGTTTGGAAGGTAGACTGATCGTAATTAATGAACTTTTGGAAACAGAACAGCTAATACAAGCAAAGAATCATTTTTCTTTTTTCATCAGCGTTATCTAGCAGAAAAGCTAAATGTTCTTACTGTAAAATAAATAACCAAGTGGTTAGATTTTCTACTAAGCTATTTTTTAATTTATGCTTAGACTGTTATATGTGCATTTCTGAAAGATTTGAGTATTTAGAGTAGGCGCAAAAAAAGCCGCAGAAATCTGCGGCTCTTTTGGTAAGGGAAGAAATAAAATCTTAGCGGTTAGTTGCGTCTTCCATCTGCTGAAGACGTTGTTTAGCAGTTTCTAAATTGCGAACGAGATCTTGAAGGCCGCTAGCCCACGTCTGCCATTGGGTATTAGCATGTTGGATCTTTTGCTGTTCCATTTGGTATGTGGACTGATTGGCATCTGAGCAACCTTTAAAAATGTCGCCTATCTTTGAATAAAATTGGAAAGAATCTGGAGTACCGGATGATGCAGATGCGCTGATTCCAAGAGC
>CAWIQH010000031.1:0-95643 GCA_963838185.1 uncultured Chlamydiae bacterium | reverse complement strand
ACCTATGGATTGGAAGTTGTCGGCACAGTTGCTTCTCCCATCAAAAAGATGGATGCAGGAACTTTTTTAGGAACCGGCAAGCTCGATGAAATGCTTAAAATGAGCGATGAGCTTGGGGCTGATATCATTCTATTTGATGATGAGATCACTCCGAACCAACAACGCAATCTTGAGAAATTCTTCCAACGTCCTGTGATCGATAGGACTGAGCTGATCATCGAAGTCTTTGCCCAACGCGCTCAAACACGTGAAGCAAAGTTGCAAGTCGAACTCGCTAAGGTCAAATATCAGCAACCCCGTTTGAAAAGATTATGGACCCACCTTTCTCGTCAGGCTGGAAGCGGAGGCGGGGGTGGAAGCGGCGGAGCTTATCTTCGCGGTGAAGGGGAGACGCAGATTGAGATTGACCGCCGGCTGCTTAAGCAGCGGGTGATTCAGCTGCAGAAAGAGATCGCAGTTGTTGAGAAACAACGGGAGACCCAGCGGCGCCAACGGCTCCGTACCGGCATCCCGACGTTTGCGATCGTTGGCTATACCAATGCAGGAAAATCGACGCTTCTCAATGCGCTGACACAAGCCGATGTCTTTGTCGAAGACAAGCTCTTTGCGACTTTAGATACTGACGACAAGAAAGTTTACCCTTCCGAACCGGCAGGAAATCCTCCTCGTCGATACTGTAGGATTTATCCGAAAGATTCCTCATATGCTGGTTGCGGCTTTTAAAAGTACGTTAGAGGAAGCAGTCCACACCGATATTTTGCTTCATCTTGTCGATATCAGCAATCCTCAAGCTGAACTCCAAGCCGAAGCGACCATGCATGTTTTAAAAGAACTCAAAGCAGATAACAGGCCGATCATCACCGTGCTCAATAAAATCGATGCCCTCCAAGATCCTGGCGTCTTACATCGCTTCCGGCTGAAATACCCGAAAACAGTCCCAATTTCTGCGTTGACAGGAGAGGGATTCGACCGTCTCATGGATCAAATGATCGTCGAGATCGGATCGCTCCGTAAAACCTACCGCCTGCGCATTCCGCAAAGCCACTATGCTCTGGTCAGCGAACTGATGCGAGAGGGAAAAGTCATCCAGTGCGACTACGAGGATAATGATATCCTGCTGCATGTCGAAATCCCTGGACGTTTTGATTATAAAGTGAAACCTTTTATCTATGAATTTGTCTAAGCTGCCAGCCCAAGAAAGACCGAGGGAGAGACTGATGAAGCTCGGTCCGGAGGCTCTTTCTTTGTCGGAGCTTCTAGCGATCTTGCTCTCAACAGGCACCAAAGACAGGTCTGTCCTGGAACTAGCTCAGGAAATGGTCGTTCGTTTTGGCTCTCTCCAATCGCTTTTAGAGGCCTCGATTGAAGAATTGATGGAAGTCAAGGGGATCGGTCCTGCGAAAGCCATCCAGCTTAAAGCAGCCTTTGGGATTGCTCTTAAAACCACCCAGAGGACATTTATTGCTAAAGATCCTATCCATGCCAAGGAAGCCTATGAACTCGTTCGGCATGAGCTTGCAGATCAAAAGCAAGAGATGTTGATGGTGGTTCTCAAAGATGTGAAAGGACGGTTGATCGCTTTGGAAAAAGTCTCTGTCGGCACGCTTTCTGATGTCTTAGTCCACCCTAGAGAGATTTTTTATCCTGCCGTCAGGCATAAAGCGAGCAGTTTGATTTTAGCCCATAACCATCCGAGCGGAGATCCGACGCCGTCTAATGCAGATTTAGAACTGACCAAGCACCTGATCCGGCTCTAGCCGGGTCATGGGGATCCATCTAGACGATCATTTGATAATTGGATCGAACTCGTTTGTTTCTCTACGGGAGTCTGGGTATCTTGGCTGCCAGGGACACAAGGACGGGTCCCTTTTTCAAAGACTCCCATAACGCCTGTTGTGAACATCTGAACAGCAATCAGTGAGATCACCATACCACCAAGCCTTTCGCAGGCGATCAGCCCTTTTTGGCCTAAGAACAGCTTGATATTTGAAGAAGCTAAGAGGATCAGGGAAGAACCAAGCCAAGCAATGCAGATCGGAAGCAGCATCCAAAATGAGTTGTGGACCTGTTGAGAATAGATCATTACCGCCGTGATTGCTCCTGGACCTGCAATGGCAGGGATCGCTAAGGGGAAGATGAACGGCTCGCGGTGGGGGACTTTCAGGTGGTTTCTCTTGGGGAAGATCATGCTGAGAGCAATCAAGAACAGCAGGGTTCCTCCTGCGATTCCGACGACGCATTTATCGATTCCGAGGATTTTTAGGATCTCATTTCCGAAGAAATTGAAACAGACCAGGATCCCAAGGGCAATGAGCATTTCCCGGATGATGATCCGGCGTTGTTTCTTGACGGTATAGCTGCTGAGGATGCCGACAAAGAACGGCACATTTCCCAAAGCATTGAGAACAAAGAATAGGGAGGTAGTTATACTAATAACTGACATAAACTTAATTTCCACATAAATAGTCCCAGTTAATTTTTGTCTATTGATTAATAAAAAAACGCCTAAGAGGAATTCTTAGGCGTCTTTGAAAAACTATTGCCAGAGAGCCAAGATAATTGCGCTAATGACAAATCCTACGATAGGGTATGCCACATCAGATAAGGTCAGACTTCAACCCGTGATTTTCCCAGATGGATTTGCACCACATACTTGCTCCTGCAAAGCATGCACCTACCAGTAATCCGATGCAGATCGCCGGTTGAACGGTCATGATCTGAAAACCGGAAACAATCGCAGCCATTCCCCAGACCTGCACGACGTTTAACAGGAAGGAAGCTACCAGTTTCCTCGTCATATCCCCTGAAGCTGGGTTTTTTTAATTTTGAGCCCAAGCTTAGCTTGTCCGCTCTGCCAGCTTTTCTTAAAGAGCACCGAAAACCACACCGATCCAAGCACCCAAAAAACCACCGCGGCAACTAAAATCGCCCAAGGATTCATCACTAAATTCATTGTGCACATAAAAAACCTCCGTTTAAATGAGAGGCTATTATGATCCAAATCCGCATTACATAAAAACAATTTTATCATGTCTGCGGGATTGCTTTTCAGGTCAAACTAGGGCATAATTTCTTGCCGTGGAACAAAAAAAGTTTAAAATTTCTACTTTAGGATGCCGGACGAACCAATACGAGTCTGAAGCCTACGCGACCCAGCTCCGGACTCTCGGCTATCGAGAGGCAGGGAAGGGGAAGAGGCCGATATTTGTATTGTCAATACCTGCACGGTCACGGAATCTGCCGACAGCAGCAGCAGGTACCAGATCCGGCAGCTCCACCGTCAAAATCCCGGGGCTTCCTTAGTGGTTACTGGATGCCTAGCTGAGCGTCTTCCTGAAGAGTTAAAAGCCATTCCTGGCGTGACGCATCTAGTTCCTAATAAAGAAAAAGAAAACCTCCTGGCATCTGTTTTTCCACAAGAAGAGCTGCCGGAATTCAAGATCGATCAATTTTCTGCCCATACAAGAGCTTTTGTCAAAGTCCAAGACGGCTGCAACTCGTACTGCACCTACTGCATCATTCCGTACGTCCGGGGAAGATCCCGGTCAAAGCCAATGGATGAGATTTTAGAGGAAATCCGCGGCCTGGTAAAAAACGGCTATCAAGAAGTCGTCTTAACAGGGATCAATATCGGAGATTATGAAGGGACCAGTGGAGAAAAACTTGCCGATCTAGTGAGAGCGGTCGATCAAATCGAAGGTCTGACTCGGATCCGCATCTCTTCGATCGATCCGGATGAAGTCGACGACAATTTGATGGATGCAGTGCTTAGCGGCAAAAAGACCTGCCATTCTTTCCATATTGTTTTACAGGCAGGCTCGAATGTCATCTTGAAGCGGATGAACCGGAAATACACCAAGCAAGTCTTCTTAGAGACGATCCATCGTTTGAAAAACGCAGCTTCTGATTTTACCTTCACAACGGATGTGATTGTCGGATTTCCTGGAGAGACGGAAGGGGATTTTGAAGAAACGGTGGAGATCATGCGAGAAGTTAAGTTCGCTAAAGTCCATATGTTTCCGTATAGTCCTCGGGCAAAAACACGCGCAGCGACGTATCCGAATCAAATTCCTCAAGCTGTCATGAACGAAAGAAGACAGATTGTTCTTAGAGAATCTGAAAAGCTCTCATTTGAGCTGAGAGAAGCCTACGTTGGCAAAAAAATGAAAGTCCTCATCGAAGATGAAAAAGAAGGCTTTGGACATACCGAGAATTTCCTTCCTGTTGTTTGCCAGTTCCCTGTGAAGCGAAATACGATCGTCGAAGTCGAGTGCATCAAAAACCTGCCGGAAGGCTTAGTTGGGAAGATATGAAGATCACGATTGCTGACCGTTTAAGGCCTTTTTCACATTTGCCGGGAGCTTCTTGTGTGATTCCGTGGAGCTCTTACAAGGTACAGGCTTTTCCTGCTTTGCTGATCTTTGAAAATCTGAATACTTTTGAGAAACACGAATACCAATTGGACTGGAAAGGTCCCGTCAAAGAGTTTACGTTGGAATTGGATTTAGAGAAGGCTGTCGTTTGGGTCTATGGAAAAACTCTCGAGGGCCACCGACGGATCTGCATCGAAATGCAAGAGGCTGGAATTGCCGTCGACAAAAAACTGGTTGTTTCTGGAACTCGATTGATGTCTCATCCTCTTGAGAGATTATCGCTAGGAATGAGCAAAAAACTGGATTGGGAGCTTGTCTCTCGTCGCCAAGAAATGGCAGAGGTCCTTCCCGTTTGGTTCCGTTTAGGGCAGATGGTTCCCAAAAGCGGGACAGCTTCTTTATTGCAAGAATGCGAAAAGCTCGATGTCGCGAGCACGTATCTGAAGTTATTTCTGACGGGCTTTGAAGGGATCTTATCTCCTCGACTATCGGATACTGCACATCAAGGGATCATTTTTGAAGGTAAGGTTTCAGAGTCTCCCCTGATTTTACTGACAGAAGGAGCTAAATATATCCGGGCCTTATTTTTTAAAGAGACAGACCAAAGTTGGGATTTCCTTCCGTGTCTTTCACCTGAGTTTCATGCGGGCCGTTTTGTCCAGCTGACAACCAAAGCTGGCGACAAGATCGATTTTGAGTGGTCAAAAAAACTTTTACAGAAAGTCGTTATCCATTCCGAGAGTGACCGTGAAATTTTGATTTGCCTGCCAAAACCATTAAAATCTTGCCGGTTACGGACTTCTTTAAAAGAAAAAGGTAGTCGCCACCTGATGGAAAAACCTTTAATCCTGGCCCCGAGTCAAAAACTTTTTCTAGACCGTTTTGAAAAGTGAAGATCAAGCGCTTTTCAGGTCTTCAACAGCGTCGATCGAGATGGGGCGGTTTTTATCTGCTTTGTGTTTTGACAAACTTTTAGGATTGATTGTGTTATATAAGCTACGGAATTCCTTATCTTTGACACGGAGATCATTGAGAACGAATAGACGGATATAGATATCTGTCGGAGGAGGGACGCGGTTTTTCCCGTTTTCCCATTTATGAACTGTGACATGGGTAACTCCAAAAATCTTTCCAAAATCGGTCATTGGCAGCTCAAGAAATTTTCTGATATATCTTAGTTCATCACCATTCAATGGAGCTGGTTTGTAGAGAAGAGAGTGCAGAACAGCCAATTGCAATTTGTTGAAGTTGATATCCATGTACCACTCGCCTAAGACCTTTTTCATTGGAACATTGACAAGTTTGACGGGAATTCCAAGTCCCTTATAGACAAAAGTATCGGTTTTTCTATCTTTCATAATTTTTTTCATTTTTCTAATCGTATCACGGTAATAATAGCCAGCGTTTCAACAAACGAAACAATCACCCTTATATCAAGATCGTCCATTGTTTTCCCTCTGATTGCGTATTTCCATGTTTGGAACATGGGATCAAATGAAGTTTTCTGTTTTTCATGATACCCTCGGGTCAAAACATGGCCGACGTCCTTCAATGAAATCGCCCTCTCGTTTAATCTTTCAAGTGCATGTTTTCTTACAATGTAATTTCCTGTCTTGATACTTTCTCTTATCCTTTCCAGAAGGTTCCCGATTTGTGCAGGTCTATCAGGTTTCAAAAGCAGGCTCCATGGTAGTCAAATTGTAATAAAACTACATTTTAAAAGAAAATGTGAAAATCTATCAATCTTAAAACAAATGACTTACGAGTTTAGCATTTGGTAAAGGCACAACGAAAAGCATTTTTTTAAAAAAAAAGACCACGGACCGAAGCCCGCGGTGTTCGCATAGGGTCACTATGCGGGATAATGGGCCCTATCATAGCAAAATGAAATTTTCTTTGGCAATTACCTGCTCATCAATTTTTATTTTTCCCCTGTCCTTTGAAAAATAGCCTCATAAAAGCTATAATTGGTGCCTATGACCGCTGCTAGAAAAACTAAATGGGCCTTGTTTATCACCGGGTTGCTCAATGAGCCGTTGGTGGGGCTCATTGCCATGTTACCCTACATTCTCAGAAAAGACCTGCATGCAAGCGCGTTTCAAATTTCTATTTTTACGATGCTCAAGCCTGTGGTGGCCTTGTTTTCTTTTTATTGGGGAGCAACGCTCTGGAGAAATCGAAACCGGCTCCGGTCGAATTGGATGATCTCAAGGCTTCTAGCCAGCCTTCCTTTTCTGATTTTCCCTTTTGTGCAAAATATTTGGTTTTTCATCATCGGCGCTGCCCTGTTCCAGTGTTTCCAAAGGGGTGGAATGCCCGCCCAAATGGAAATATTAAAGCAAAACATCCCGTCCGGCGCCCGTGAAGGGTTCTTTTCTTGGAGCTCAGCGATTAACTGCTTAGGAGGCGTCTTAATTGGAGTCTTCTTAAGTTTTCTTGGATCAATGACCATGATTGGAAAATGCTATTCTTGCTCAGCGCAGGCTTTGGTCTTTTAGCGCTTGTTATGCAGGCAAGAGTTCCGATCGACAGCTCTCAAATGAGTGAAGCGCCTTCCAAAAGAAATCCCCTAATCACTCCCTGGAAAGACAGCTGGAACCTCCTGCGTGAAAGACCTGATTTTGCCCGTTTTCAGCTCGGCTTTATGATGGGCGGCATTGGACTGATGCTGATTATGCCAGCGCTAGTGCTTTATTCAGCCGATGATCTAGCCATCAACCATGTCGATATGACGATGAGCCGCTTTGTTTGGATGGGCATAGGATTTGTTCTTGCGACGTCTTTTTGGAGAAAACGAATCGCCTTGCAAGGCATCTATAGATTTACAGCAATTGTCTGCCTTCTTTTTGCACTGTCAGCGCTTTGCTGGATTCTAGCTGGATTGGGAACCGTCTGGTTTTTTATCGCATTTTTTCTCTATGGCGTTGCGCAAGCCGGCAGCCATTTAATCTGGCATTTGTCAGGACCGCTTTTTGCCGGAAATGGCGATAGCAGTCTCTTTTCGACTGTAAATATTTTGACAGTCGGCCTTCGAGGTCTTATAGTGCCCTTTATGGCGAGTCTTTTGTGCGTTTGGATCGGCCCCCTCCCTGTCATAGCAATGGGCTTGGCATGGTGTCTAGCGGGATCGATCTATCTTTTTGCACAAAAGGATGTCAAAGAGATAGGGCATGCTGCAAACGAAATTATTTGATATCCACAATCCCCATGATTTTTTAGGACTGCACGGTAAAGTCGTGCCGGCTTTGGCGTCCTGGCGCAGCGACTTGCCATCTAGAAGTCAAAGGCAAGATCGTCGAGGCAAAAAAAATCGATGCTGCAGGAATTCTTTGAAGCTCCAGTTCCTGCAAAAACCGGTCCCCTCGATTACAAAATTTATCATTCCAGCGGAAAACTCTATCACGATCCGTATGCTTTTCTCCCACGTTTGGCGAGATCGATGCCTACTTATTTAATAAGGGGACCCATTACAAGTTCTACAATGTTTTAGGCGGCCAGGCTTGTGCATCATGAGGTGTTGCGGGAGCTAAGTTTGCCGTCTGGGCGCCGAATGCTGCGTCTGTTTCTGTTGTTGGAGATTTTAATCATTGGGATGGACGGGCCCATCCGATGAGATCGATGGGGGCTTCTGGAGTTTGGGAGCTTTTTGTTCCCGGTCTTGAACAGGGCGAGAAATATAAGTTTGAGATTAAGACGCAGGACGGAACGCTTACGCTCAAATCCGATCCGTATGCGCTATTACAGCGAAGTCCGACCTAAAACAGCCTCCATTCTTTTCGATATCGACCGTTTTCAATGGACCGATCAAGCATGGATTCAAAACAGAGGAGGATTAAATCGGCCTCTGAATATCTACGAAGTCCATCTTGGATCCTGGAAAAAAGATCTCGATTACCGGCATCTGGCCCATGAACTTGCCATATATTGCAAAGAGATGGGCTTTACCCATGTCGAGCTCATGCCGATCTGCGAACATCCTCTCGATGAGTCGTGGGGCTATCAAGTTAGCGGTTATTATGCCGCGACCAGCCGCTTATGGAACGCCGGAAGATTTTCAGTATTTTGTCGATCATCTCCATCAAGAGGGCATCGGCGTGATCATCGACTGGGTCCCCGCCCATTTTCCCACCGATGAATTTTCCCTTGCTCGATTTGATGGGACAGCGCTCTATGAACATGAAGATCCCCGGCAAGGTTTTCATCCCCATTGGAACACCTATATTTTTAATTATGGCCGGAATGAGGTCTCAATTTTCTCCTCGCCAATGCGCTTTTTTGGCTTGATAAAATGCATGTCGATGGCCTTCGTGTCGATGCCGTTGCCTCGATGCTCTATCTCGATTATGGAAGAGCGCAGGGCGAATGGATTCCCAATGAATATGGCGGCAAAGAAAATATCGAGGCAATTGAATTTCTCAAACATCTGAATTCGATCGTTCACCATCTTTTTCCTCATGCCCTCTTCTGCGCAGAAGAATCGACCTCTTTTCTAGGGGTCACGCATCCTTTAGACTGGCATGGCCTGGGGTTTGATCTGAAATGGAACATGGGCTGGATGAATGATACTCTTCGGTATTTTCAAAGAGATCCCGTTTTTCCGCAAGCACCACCAGAATGATCTGACCTTTGGACTGATCTATGCTTTTTCTGAACGGTTCATCTTGGTCCTTTCCCATGATGAGGTCGTTCATGGAAAAGCCAACTTAATTTCTAAAATGCCCGGCGATGACTGGCAAAAATTTGCCAGCGTCCGGCTTTTGTATAGCTACATGCTGTGCCATCCGGGTAAAAAACTCCTTTTCATGGGAATAGAACTTGGCCAATGGAATGAATGGAACTGCAAAGAAGAGATCGCCTGGAATCTTCTGCAATATCACAGGCACCAGCAGCTTCAAGGGGCTTTCCGGTGCATTGAACCATTTCTATCACGCTAATCGCTGCTTTATGGGAAAAAGATTTTGATAGCAGCGGCTTTGAATGGATCGACTTCCACGATGAGGAAAATTCTGTGATCAGCTACCTAAGAAAAGGTGTCAAACAAATTATTGTCTGCGTCCATAACTTTACCCCGAATTATTTTTCGAATTATTTCATCCGGCTCATCTCTGTCCGCTCCATCAAAGAAGTGATGAATACCGATAGAGAGGAATTTGGTGGATCGGGTAAAATTAACCCTAAAATTGAAAAAACGCAAGAAGGCTTCAGTATCCAGCTAGCCCCCTTAGCGACGATGATTTTCGAGGTTACTTTTGATGACAAAAAATGATTACGAAAAGCTAGTAGACGAGATCCGGAAACACGACAGGCTCTACTACGTCGAAAACAAACCCGTCATCTCCGATTATGAGTACGATCTTCTCTTGAAAAAGCTCGAGAAGATGGAGGCCGACCATCCCGACTGGATCACCGAGACTTCTCCGACCCAGCGTGTCAAAGACCCCTTATCCAACGGTTTTCAACAAGCCTCTCACACAGTCCCGATGCTTTCTCTCGACAACACTTATAATGAAGAAGAGTTGGAAGACTTCATCAAGAGAGTCCACAAGCTTTTAGAAAAATCCCACGTTCCACTTTGCGCAGAACTTAAAATGGACGGCGTTGCCGTCTCTGTCCGGTATGAAAAAGGCGATCTACACTCGCGCGCTGACCCGCGGCGATGGGAAAAAAGGCGATGATATCACTTCCAATATGCGGACGATCCATTCTGTACCCTTAGAACTGACAGGTTCGCATATTCCCGATGTGTTAGAAGTCCGCGGAGAAGTTTTCATGCCGCATAAAGTGTTTCAAACCCAGAACAAACGGAAAGAAGAAGCTGGAGACGAGCTATGGGCCAATCCCCGCAACGCCGCAGCTGGCTCTTTAAAACTTTTAGATCCTTTGGAAGTTTCTAAGCGCGGCCTTGCCGCTGTTTTTTATGGCCTTGCCGAAAGCGACCATCCGCTGGTCCAAAGCCAATTTGAAATGCATGACTATCTTAAAAAACTAGGACTTCCTGTTTTTGACTCCGATCATATGACAGTTGCTGAATCCGTCAGACGAGATCATGAAATTTGCACATAAAATCGAAAAAAAGCGCGATAGCCTTCCTTTTGATATCGACGGGATTGTCATCAAGGTCGACCACATTAAATACTGGTCTCTTTTAGGAACTACCGGGAAAAGCCCCCGTTCTGCTGTCGCCTACAAATTTGCTCCGGAGCAAGCCACGACCCAAATCCGCGAGATCACAGTCCAAGTCGGCCGCACCGGTGTTTTAACACCTGTGGCTGAACTCGAGCCTGTTTTCCTTGCCGGCAGTACGATTGCCCGGGCAACACTGCATAACGAAGAAGAAGTCGCTCGTAAAGACATCCGCGAAAGCGACTGGGCGGTGATTGCCAAAGGTGGCGATGTCATCCCGCAAGTTTTAGAAGTCGATGTAAAAAGACGACCTGCTCATTCCAAAGCCTGGAAAATGCCGACGCACTGTCCTGTCTGCGGCACGCATGTGGTCAGGACCGAAGGAGAAGTTGCAGTCCGGTGTCCTAACTCTAAAGGATGCGAAGAACAAGTCATCCGCCGCATTGCTTATTTTGCCAGCAAAGACGCTATGGATATCGATCACATGGGTGAAAAAGTCGTCGAGCAGCTTGTCCGCAAAAAACTCATTAAACATGTCTCGGATATTTATAAGCTCGTAGCCGAAGATCTCATCCAGCTTGAAGGATTTAAAGAAAAATCGATCCACAACCTTTTAACGAGCATCGATAAATCTAGGCACGTTTCACTTGCTCGTTTTATTTTGGCGCTCAGCATCCGTCATGTCGGAGAAGAGACCGCTGAGATTTTATCGCGTGAAGCCGGATCGATCCACAAGCTTGCCGAGATGACGGAAGAAGAGCTCTTAAAAATCGATGGAGTCGGCGACAAGATGGCAGAAGCCATCGTGGCCTACTTTCAAGAGAGCAGCAATCTCAAAGAGATCGAGCTGTTATTAGAAAATGGCGTGAAGCCTCAAGCGTCTAATAAAGTGATCCGCACCGATCATACGTTTTCTGGAAAGACATTTGTTTTAACTGGTGCTCTTCAAAACTTCACACGAGATCAAGCTGAAGACCTTATTAAAGAGCGTGGAGGCAAAGTCACTGGCTCGGTCAGCAAGAAGACGGATTTCGTTCTAGTTGGCGAGGATGCCGGTTCCAAACTGGACAAGGCCAAAGAACTTCAGATCCAGATCCTATCGGAGAAGCAGTTCGAAGGGATGCTCTAAAAGAGCATTTTCTTTGACTTATGCTTTTCTCAAAACTAGTTTGAGTGATTCATTTATCCGTGATATCACGAGCAATAGTCACTCGACCAGGTACGTTTCCTACTCTGATGGTGGAAGTGACTATGCGCGTTTTGGTGTCAATCACGGAGACGGTATCATCTTGATATCCATTAGCAACATAAACATAGGCTCCATCAGAAGTGATTGCAAGACCAACCGGACATAAACCTGCATTGATAGTTGTTATAATAGTATTTGTCACAGTATCTATCACAGAGACATTTGTTTCATCTACCACATAAGCGTACGCTCCATCAGGGGTGAAAATGATTTCTTCACATCCTCCCTCTTCATAAGGAATAGTTGCTGTAACGGCATTTGTAGCGATATCTATTACCGTAATATTCTCACCGCATGCTACGTAAGCATACGCTCCATTAGGAGTGATAGCAAGACCTCTCTGAGTATCTCCTACATCGATAATTGCGGTAACAGTATTTGTTGCGATGTTAATTACAAATATGAAATTGATATCCCCATGTGTCAAATAAGCGTGTGTACCATCTGGAGTTATGGCTATTGCAAAAGGGTCTGATCCTACATCAATCGTTCCAACAACGGTGTTTGTTGCTGTATCAATTACAAAAACGGTATTATCTCCCATACTCGTCGCATAAGCATATGCCCCACTTGGAGTAACGGATACACCAAGAGTCTCAGAACCGGTTAATATCTCTGAAATGACAGCACTTGTCGCAGTCTCGATGACGTATATAGCATCATCATTCGCAACATAAACATAGGCTCCATTAGGGGTGCTGGCAATACCAAAAGGTATTTGTCCTACAGGAATTGTTCTAATAACAGTGTTTGTCGTGGTATTAATCATGGATACGGTACCGTCATCCCGATTCGATACATAAGCCCATTCGGCAAATAGCATTTGGATAGGAGTGCTGAACAAGATCCACAAGAAAAAACTTCTTAGAAAGCAACTGTACATTTTGTACCTATGAAAATTAATTTAAAAAACTAATTGTGCTGCTATTGTTGTATAGAAATCAATTAAAAACCTTGGAGGTTTTTGGCAAATAGATTGAAAAATTCACCATATTTTATGGGAGAGATTTCTTTGGGGTGTGTGGTAGAACTGGCAAAGAAGAAACACCCATCGTAACGTTATCCAAAACTCTCACATGAACCTCAAAATTTAGTACAGATTATCGTAATAAATCTCAATGAAATCACTTTGTTTTTACATTGAAGGATACGTATAGTCTTTTCTGTAAATTAAAGATTTGAGAGTTTCTGAAGCATTCAACATATTGGTAGGGCTTGCGAACATTTGTCATATCTCCCATAATCGCCGCTAATTTTGATTCATAAAAAGGAATAAACTATGTTTAAGACTGCCACAGCTCTACCTGCGCTTTTCTCAACTCTACCTGCACTTTTCTCAAGGGTGTTCGTCCCTGACCTCCAATTAGCCGTCAAGGCCGGTGCGGCTGCAGGACTGCAGATGGTTGTTCATAAAGTCTTAAATTATGCTGACTCTGCCAAGGCAAGTCCGCATACTAAAGATGAAACAAAAACGTTCATTGGAGATCGAGTTCGTTGGATTCCCAAGCCCAATACAGTCAGTCTAGGCATCATTGGGGCAGTTGCTCTACTTCGCTTTTACAATTTTTCTTCGCTCAGCTCCGCAGTAGCCTCTGTTGGGATGTTGGTTGGTGTTGAAGAGCTCATTTTTTCTGGAATCACTTGGCTGGAAGCTGAAATAATTGATGTACCTGAGAAAAACGATCAAGTCTTGCACAAAGAAGTCAGAACAATCATTCAAAACAGGTTCTCTACTCTTCGTGCCTCAATATTTGCCGGCATGGCATTTTTAGCTCTTCGAACCGCTGGCTCTATCACCAGCCAAAGCCGATTGATCACTTTAGGAAACGGGGGAATGATCGCATCTTTAGTATCAAGTGTTGGGATTTGCGCTCTTACATTTATCGAACTTAAGGCATTAGAAAAATTCAAGGCTGAAGATCCTAAGATCCGCCCACTAATCCTTAAGAGCGTGACTCTAGGGGCTTCTTTGGGCCTTACCGCTTTGGTTACAGGGGCTGTTGGGTTTATTCTAAAACACAGCGGACGCTCCTTTCAGGGATCGCTTGCATATTGGGCAGCTCTTCTTATGACCAATGGCGTTGCCAGTTTGTATGTAAGCACAAGATTACGTGTCGCATTAGAACAGGCAGATAAAAAAGAACTCCCTGAACTGACTCAGACCCATTTAATGACTATCGTAAAAGCCCTTCAAGGGCTCATTTTAGCAGGACCGGGGGTTCTCATTGCAAACAAAGCAATCCAAAGCCTTGGATCGGTTTATTTATTAAGCGCTCGCTCGCTTAAAATTGGTTTTTCACTCTTGGCGTTAGGATCTATCGGAGGAGCTAGCTATTTTGCAGTGGAGACTCTGAAAGAAGGCTTTCAGAATGAGAAGAGCGTCCGGAAGAATTTAAGCAAACACAAGCAATTAGCCCAAACAAATTTCGAATGGTTTCAAAAAATCCACGGCCTCCTACTTGGAACTGCAGCGGTATGGTCTACGGGATATTGGCTCAACCTGCCCCGTTTGAACTTTTGGAGCAGCCGTACTACAGGCGTATTGTTGATCGCCGACATCTGGATGGTTTATAAAACTTATACAGAAATCGATCGTGATTTATCATCTGCGGGTGGAATTAATGATCGTCGTGCCCAATTAAACCTCATTGGTTGGGAGGGAGACCACACTGAACGTACATATGGTAAAGATTGGGAAAATCCAGCTCATATACGTGTAAGCACTCTAAATAATGTTAAAAATTTAACAAATGAGAATAGATTGTCTATTCTTGATTTGTTTGACGAAATGAATAAAAAGAAGACAAGCCCAAATTTCCAACAATTGCCAGCGGCTGTTCTTGCTTGCTTTATTAAACTGTACCTTTATCGCTTGAATGACACTCTCTCTCGCCCTGATGCACTTTTGGGTGTCAAAAACTTTTGCAACTTTTATTGCCCGGAAGACCAGAAAACACTTGAGGGATTAATGAATACGCTCCCCCAGGATATTAGTTCATATTTAACTCATGAGGAACTTGCGATTTTCCTGGAAACCTCTCTATTAGAAAAAGCCGATGCTTTTAATCCTCAGACAGAAGCAAAAAGCCAAAGAGCTGCTCTCCAAATGGAAAGAAAACGTTTCATGATGTCGATGGATGAGAGGGTTGGAACAGCTGCAACCTTTGATGAGCTTAAATATCTTTCTGGAGCAATTGATCGATGCGACTTTTCTAAAATAAGCGGAGATTACAGCCTCTTGTACCAGGTTTATTGCTACTATTTTGATTGGGCTGTTTTTAATCAGAATGAGGAGAGAGATCATGTCGCAGCAGCGGATGTGCATGCGAAAGAAACCATGCGTCTGGCTTTGTCACACTGCGAACCGGAAATGCTAAAAAACTTACTATACGTGGCAGCCAAAGAAAATGCGTTGAGTCATCTAATAGAGCTTTTTACAGAAAAACAGGCTTATTCAGTGGCTTTTGAAGAACAACACAGTTCATTCTTTGGTACTGGAAATCTAGGCTTGGTCATGAGACGGGTTAACCAGTTAAACCTACAAGATTTTGATCTTGCAAATATCGATCTTTTGGAATTACTCGGACGAAAACAAATAGGGAATGGAACAAAAGAATTTACCCTCGTGCTTTCAGAATGTGAAAACTTTCAGTCCAAGCAAATTATTGAGCTCATGAAAAGCCGAAAAAATTCGGCAGATGGAGACAGAATCAAACTAAGGATCGTGTTCGAAAAGATGACTTATGATGTCGATGCTTTAATGGAGTTTTATAGGTATTTCAAAGATGGAACAGCCGTTACTCTGGAATGGGCAAATTGTCCAATAGATGGCGGCATTACAGCAGATACATGGAAAGAGCAGGGATACACAGATGATCACTTCACCGCAATTTTGGAAAAATGTTGTCCCAATGTTCCTATTCCTGGGGCGGTTCATGTGGTGTACGAATTTGACACAATGCTACCGCGGATCTTCAAGATGGCGCTGGAAGAGGGCGCATCAATCAAATTTCCCTATGCTGCCGGTCGACCCGCTACTTCTTGGGCTCTCAATTGCCTGAATGATAACAATGAAAAGAATGCATTGGCAAAAGTCAAAATGTTCTTGGAGAGAGGTATTCAGCAAGGGCACCCTGTGGAACATCTCGACTTCCGGAATTGGCAGACTCCCAACTTACTTGAGACGCTCAGAGCAATTTATCCGATTAAGTCACAACAAGGAGCAATGATCCGTTCATTAAATCTGATGAATGTGGTTGTACGTGACGAAGATGTTCGTAATCTGCTTCTGCTTTTTCCAAACCTTCAAGAGCTCTATTTAGGAAAAGCTAATATTACTGAGGCCGCTCTCAGAAATATTAAGATCAAGGAATGGACTGACGGGAAACTGGTTGTTAAAAACGATGAACAATCGCTTATTGGATAAGAATACAGTTCTCCACCAGTGGTGGTATCAAGGCTTCCGCTGAGCCAGCCTGGCAAATCAGCGGTTTTCTAATTCAAGCGCAAGCTTACTCCGAAACTTGTGCTCATTGCCTTCAAAATACACTTTCATAAAAGGAAAAAATCCTGCATAACAAATAATTTGCAATTTGTGAATAGGTTCTTATGAACCATTTTATAGCGGAAGAAAAAAATTAACCACAAGGAGCACGTGTTCTCTCTGTCCGAAAGAACGGGGTGTCGCGTGTAAATTTTATGAAAAAGTACATTGTCGCGTTTTTATTTTTATTTGAATTGTCAGCATTTGCAGAGGATGATTACTTTAAGAAAGTAGATGAATCCGCTATGTATCTTGCTGAAAGACTCACCCAAAAACCCAAACTACTTATTGTTTTAACAGCAGGGATAAATGGTCCTTTGGATCAACTCGAAGACAAAATTGAGATCAGCTCGACAGAAATTCCGTATTTCCCTGTTGCAAGGGTACCAGGGCACGAAGGGAAGCTAATTTTTGGTAAACTTGATGGTGTGGAAATCGTTTTAATGAAAGGAAGGTATCATTTTTATGAGGGATTAACCGCTCAAGAAGTTGTCTTTCCATATTTTGTTTTGAATAAACTTGGAGTTAAATCGGTGATCACAATGAATGCCGTTGGAGGCATTCGGAAAGATTTAGATGTTGGAGATATCATGCTTGTAAAAGATCATATCAATCTTCTAGCAGACAATCCTTTAAAAGGCATTGCGATACAGAGATCATATGATCAATTTACAGATATGACAGATGCTTATGATCGAGAATATCAAGATGTCGCAAGAGGGTTAGCCCGCGACAGTCAAACTGTTCTTAAAGAAGGTGTGTACATTGCTGTTTCTGGGCCAAATTATGAGACAAAAGCAGAAATAGGCATGATGAGAACAATGGGAGCGGATTTTGTTGGGATGTCTACTGTTTTTGAGGTCATAGCATGCAAATTTTTGGGGATGAGAGTTTGGCGTTTTCTCTTATCACAAATCCAGCGGCAGATCGCCATCAGGGAGGAATGTCGCATGAAGAGGTTAGAGAAGCTTTGGAAAATATGAGTCCAAAAGTATCTAAGTTCGTGACAGGTTGTGCGAAAAAAATCATCGCAAAGTAACTCGTATCCAGCGTGAACTATTTACGCAAAAGTGCTTACTTTCTTGATCTTATCAAGCAGGCAAACCCAGCCCTTTTGGGCTGGGTCAATTGAATCGGAATGAAAATTTCTTCTATATTTTCTTTAAATTTAAAGAGGGTAACTCATCAATGAAAGTCATAAAAATTTATGGTATCTGCGTTTGGTTAATAGCTCATTTATTACCTGATTTTTGTGTGGCTAATGAAGCTGATTTTTCTACTCTGGAAGATGAATACACTCCCACCTATTGCTTACAGCTTGAGGCTGCTTATGGAGAAGGGATGATGTCAGAGGGAGGCGTTAAAGGGATTGAAGTATATGTTTGACCAAATTCCGCTTGAAGGTAAAAAGGCATTGGATATTGGGTGTGGTTTAGGCGGAGTTGTTTTCTACTTAGCTGAAAAATACAAGATGGATGTGACAGGTCTTGAGGTGAATAGATGGATGGTGGCTGAATCGGAGAAGCGTACACCGGATTTTCTTAAAAATAGGGTGAATTTTCTACTGAGCACTAGCAACAATAATTGGCCGATTTCTCAAGGTTATGATCTGATCTATAGCAAGGGAGTACTTACGCATCTTGAAGTGAAGGAGGGAGTATTTCAAGAATGTCATCGCCTTCTCAACAACGGGGGGCTGCTCATTATTACAGATTGGCTCAGCTCCGATGATAAAAAATGGGGCAAGAACATAGAGAAATTAGTTGAGTTAGAGCACCTGGCTCTTTTTCCCGAAACCGAGGCAGGGTATGTCGAACTTTTGGAGAAGAATGGTTTTACGATTCTTTCCGTGAGGGATGATAGCGATGTGTATCTTGGATTTAATCAGAAAATTGTAGAGCGGCTGCAAACTCCTGAACAGCTTGGAAGATATTCAAATTGCTTCAATGAAGAAGAATTAGAAGCATCCATTGATGGGTACAAATCCATTGTGAAAGCCATTGAGGCAGGAGAGTTAAGAGTCATGCGCTTTGTGGCTCAAAAAAAGGAGCGATAGGCCAAAAATCTATTCGTCGACTTCAATCGTAACAAGGGAATAAAAAGGATGTTTGAGGCTTTCTCTCCCATGCAATCCTTCAAGCTCGATTAAACAGGCAACTTCCACAACTTTGCCGCCGAGTCGTTCAACAAGTGTAGCTGCAGCTCTTGCAGTTCCCCCAGTGGCTAAAAGATCGTCGACAATGAGGATTCGATCGTCTTGATGGATGCTCGCGACCTCGATTTCAAAAGAATTTTTTCCGTATTCTAATTCGTAATCGATTTTTTCGACTCTGCGAGGGAGCTTTCCTGCTTTGCGCACCATTACAAAAGGCAAGTTCATCTCATATGCAAGTGCTGTGCCAAAGATGAATCCTCTTGAATCGAGTCCTACGATCGCATCTAGGTTGAAATCGCGATACCGATCTGCAAAAGTCTTAATGACTCGATGAAATGCTGCCGAATTCTTTAATAGCTCTGGGTAACATTTGAACTGAATGCCAGGTTTTGGAAAATCTGGGACGGTCTCGATATATTCTTCAATCCATTGATTGGAGATTTCAGTGGCGTTTAGATGAGCACTAAGAACAAATGTTGCAAGAAATGACAAAACGGCCTTCTTCATAGGAAGCTCCTAATTTGAAAATAAGAGTTTAGTTAAGTCCTAATTTTTTGGCTGCGGAAAATTTTTTCGGATATAAACAAAGGCCTAGGCTTTCAATTCTGTCCAAGTTGACGCATCATGCCCGCATCGTCTGACTGGCGCCAGTGCTCAACGATTTTTCCATCTTGGATACGTTCAATTTGCATTTGATTGACCTTAATCTTTTTGCCAGTGGGTGGGAGGCCGAATAAATCTCCCGTATGGGTGCCGTACATGGTACAGTGAATTGCAACTTGGTGTTCTGTGGCCACCATGTTTTCTATGACAAAATGGAGATCTGGAAATGCTTTACGCAGCCCAGCAATTATCGGCTTGAGTCCTTCAGGTCCCGGTGGAGGATTAGGCATACCTGGACTATGATTGAGGTAATTGGAAGACATGATCTCATCAAGAACTTCTAATTGTCCTTGGTTCCACACTTCCTCGAAATATCTCTTAATGAGCGTCTCGTTTTGCAAGATTGTACTATTCAATGGACACTCCTGAGGTTCAAAGGTAAGTACATTATTGAATGAGCACCCTTAAAAGACAAGATTTTGGAGGATCGAGTAGGAGGTGAGATTCACGGCTCACCTCCTACTCGATTTGTAATTTTGCAGAAGTTGCAAGCTCTCCTAGGAGAGTTTGATGGCTGTAGCCGTGGATTTTGACTTTCTGCAGAGTCCCGATCATGTGATCGCCGCCGGGGAAGATCACTTTTTTCCAGCATCTTGTCCGGCCTTTCAAGTGGAGCTCGTCGCGGTTTCTACTTTCCACGAGAACTTCCACTTCAGCGCCGAGCATGTTTTTTTTCTCATCAGTGGCAATTTCTTCATGCAAACTAAGAAGGCGGTGCAAGCGGTCGTTTTTGACCTCTTCGGGGATATCGTCTTTCCAGCGAAAAGCTGGCGTTCCTTTCCGTGCGCTATAAGAGTAAATGAAGGCGATAGAGTACCGGATCTCTTTGAGCCAGTGATAGGTCTGCTGGAATTCTTCTTCTGTCTCAGTTGGAAAGCCGACGATGATATCGGTTCCTAATGAAACATTCGGAACGATTTCTCTGAGCTGCGCCACTTTTTCTAGGTACTGCTCGATCGGTATAGATCCGGTGCATCTTTTTTAAGATGCGGTTGGAGCCGGCTTGCATAGGAAAATGAACGAATTCACAAAGAGAAGGAAGGTCTCGGATCGCCTGCATGAGGTTGACGGTGATATCAACAGGGTGCGAAGTCATGAACCGGACTCTTTCTAAGCCAGGAATCTTATCCAACCGATAGAGCAGGTCGTGAAAAAGGCAGTTCCATTCCGGTTTGTCTTTGCCATAGCTATTCACATTTTGGCCAAGGAGGGTGATCTCTTTATAGCCTTGATCGACAAGCCGTCGGCATTCGTCAACGATGCTTTCAGGGGGTCTGGAGACCTCTTGGCCTCGAGTATAGGGGACGACGCAATAGGTACAGAACTTATCGCAGCCGCGGATAATGGAGACAAACGCTTTGACGGGATCGTCTCTTTTAGCGACCAAATAGTCGAGATTTTCCTCAAACTGGTCATCTGTGCGGATGGAAGGACGGCCTGTGGTGAGGACTTCATCTAAGACATTATTAAGGTCGGTGATGTTATTGGTGCCGATTATAAAGTCGATTTGGGGGAGTTTGCGGAATAAAGTCTCTTTTTTGGTCATGGCCATGCAGCCGGTGACCCCGATGAGGGCTTTTTTGTTTTTGGCCGTCCAATGCTGGCCGATCTTGCCCATGACTTTTCTTTCGGCCAGGTCTCGGATGGAGCAGGTATTAAAAATTAAAAGATCTGCTTCACTCTCTTCCTGGGTCCTTGTCAGGCCTCGTTTTTCGAGCTGGCCGACCATGAGCTCGGAGTCGAGCTCGTTCATCTGGCAGCCATAGGTTCGAATAAAAAAACTTTTTATTTGTCGCATAATAATTTGAGAGCACGAGTCTACCTCAAAAACGAATGTTTTTCAAGAAAGGCCGAAGCCAAAAGATTATTATGAGTGCGAATTTAGTAAAATATTGGCAAAAAATTGTCAAAAATCGTATGCTCGTTCCAATTAACATTTAGGCGAACATTTAGGATATCTCAATGAATAAGAAGAAACAAACTAAGTTGCTCACGCAGCAGGAAGCTTTAGACGACCGTAAGTGGTTCCTTCTCGATGCAGAAGGCAAGACTCTGGGCCGATTTGCTACAGCAGTTGCTCAAATCCTCCGCGGGAAGCATAAAGTCACTTTCACTCCCCATATCGATGGTGGAGATGGTGTTATTATCATCAACGCAGAGAAGATCAAAGTTACTGGAGCTAAAGAAGCTCAAAAAATTTATCGCTACCATACCGGCGCGATGAGCGGACTCCGTGAAGTTCCTTTTCGTGTGATGAAAGCACGTAAGCCTGACTACATCCTCCGTAATGCAATCGAAGGCATGATGCCAAAAAGCCGCCTTGCACGCCAACAGCTCAAAAAGCTTCGTATATTTGCTGGCACTAAGCACGAAATGGAAGCTCAAAACCCTATACCCCTAAGTTTCTAATATGACGAAAGAAAAAGAATTCATTGGAACAGGAAGAAGAAAAACAGCCGTCTCCTCAGTGAGAATGCGCCCTGGCTCAGGAAAAGTCAAAGTCAACAACCGTAACTTTGAAGTTTATTTCCCCCTGGCCATTCAGAGAGATCTGATTTTATCTCCTTTCAAAAAAGTCAGTGATCATAAGAAGTATGATCTCATTATCCGCGTTAAAGGCGGAGGAACAGAAGCTCAAGTGATCGCGACCCGTTTAGGGATCTCCCGCGCACTCCTGGGCGAAGACGAAACTCGCAAAGTTGAGCTGAAGCCTCTTGGCTACCTCACCCGCGATTCTCGCAGAAAAGAACGTAAGAAGTACGGTCTCCGCAAAGCGCGTAAACGTCCTCAGTTCTCTAAACGTTAATCGAACTGATTCAATTCTTGTTAATAAAGTCCTTGGGATGCGTCCCAAGGACTTTTTTTTAGTCAAAAATCACTCATCCCTTATAGTGGGTAAATATGAAAAAATTGTTTACGGCTTTTGCTTGCCTGATCTCTTTTGCTTCTTATGCCGAGCAAGCTCCTCCTACTCCTACGGTTCCAGGGAATTGGTATGATGGCTTTATCTTCAAAAATCCTTCCATGAGCTATGAGCTGATAAGGACCTTCGGCTACAGCGTCAGCAGGGCAGCTGACATCGGAGAGGTGATCTCGACAGCGCGTGGAATAAAAGACGGGGACATCTATAGCTGGAAAAATGAATGGTTGGCAACTGCCGATCGCATCAATGCTTTAGCTTCGCAATTTGAAGGCCTGGATCAAAAAGTATCGGTAAAAGAAGCCTGCTTCCGCGCCTCAAATTATTACCGCACGGCCTGTTTTTTCTTGGATGCGAAAAAAGATCGTACTGATTCCCTTGCGATTTGGCAAAAAAGCGTTGATATGTTCCGGAAAGGGATTGCTTCCGATTCTTCCATTTCAACTGTGCGGATTCCTTATGGAAAAACTACGCTTCCAGGCTATTTGATTAAGTCGAAAACTCCTAATGCTCCATTGATTATCATCCAGACGGGATTTGACGGAACGGCAGAAGAGCTTTATTTTGAAGCAGGAATGGCTGCCCAGCAGCGCGGCTACAACGTTCTGCTGTTCGAAGGACCCGGACAAGGTGAAGTGATCAAAAAACAGGATCTTCCTTTCCGTTACGATTGGGAAAAAGTTGTGACGCCCGTCGTTGATTTTGCCATGCAGCTTGATTTCATCGATCAAAAGAAGGTCGCTCTTTTAGGGATCAGCATGGGAGGATATCTGGCTGCACGCGCTGCGGCTTTCGAACATCGGCTGGCGGCGTGCATTCTAAATGGAGGGATTTTTGATTTTTCAGAAAATCTTTACCAGTCAATGCCTCCAGAAGTGGTCGGCATGTTGAAAGGAAATCCGACCGGATTCAATCAGGCGATTGCCTCAGAAATGGCTAAAAGTGTCAACACGAACTGGTTTTTCAACAATGCGATGTGGACGATGCATGTCGATACTCCAGCAGATGTCATGAAGACATTGAAACAATATTCTCTCAGGGGAGTTATTCAGAAAATCAAGTGTCCGACACTGGTAGTTGATAGCGAAGGCGATATCTTTCTCAAAGGACAGCCTCAAAAGGTCTATGATCAACTAAAATCTCCCAAAATGCTTTTAAAGTTCTCCTCTGAGACGACGGCTCAAGCCCACTGCCAGATGGGAGCGATCATGATCTCTAACGAATCGGTCTTTGCCTGGCTGGACAAAACTCTTAGCTGGAAAACTCCTTAGGGTTTCTTCAAGAGTCAGGTATATTCTACAGATTTCTCTTCCTTCAAAAATAAATTCTATGGCATAAATTTGACTTCGTTCACATAAATGTGTACAATGATATGAAGAAGCGTGACCTTGAAAAAATGTTAGTTCGGTTGGGTTGGTGGCTTAAGAGACAAGGCGGCAACCATGAGATATGGACCAATGGCGAAGAAACAGAACCTGTTCCAAGGCACGCTGAGATTAACGAACTGTTGGCAAAGAAGATCATAAACAAGGCTAGGAATAACCCAGCAAAGAGAAGGGGGTAGATCATGGAACTAAAAGGCAGAGTTTGGAAAGATGAAAACAGCTCCTGGTGGCTTGCCGAAGTCTCTTTTTTAGATGTTATGACTCAGGGCAAAACAAAGAAAAAAGCCCTTGAGATGCTCGAAGATGCGATCTTGGGACTCTTACAAGATTCATATGGGGATCAGATCAAAAAAAAATTCCAGCTGACAGTTAATAATTATGAACATGATTTAGTGGGCGTTGGAGCTTCCGATGAATGGCTTCTTTTTGCTTTGGGTTTGAAAAGACAGCGAGAAAAGTGCGGCACAACTATTCGAGAGGCAGCAAAGCGCTTAAAATCAAAATCGCCCAATGCTTACGCAAGGTATGAACGAGGGTATGTTAGACCTTCTATTGAAAAATACAATCAATTGCTTCATGCAGCTAATCCTTATAGAAGACCTTTATTAGTCTGTTGATGTTCTCTTATGTTGTAAAAAAATAAATTAAACGTTATGCGCTGAAGTATGCTAGGAAAGTCAGTCGCAGAGTCCGCTATCAACGATCAGACCGCTGTCGTATTCCCTAACGACCTCAATGCCTATGGCACGTTGTTTGGGGGAAGAGTATTGGACTTGTGCGATCGAGTTGCAGGTGTGGTCGCTAAGAGGCATTCCGGAAAGGTCTGTGTGACGTTGGGGATCGATTCGGTCAGATTTTTAGCTCCTGCCAAGCATGGCGACATTCTGGTATTTAAGGCATCGCTCAATCGAGTTTGGAAGACTTCAATGGAGATCGGACTGAAGGTCTTTAAGGAAGATTTCCGGACGCAAGAAAGAGTCCATATTCTATCGGCTTATTTCACCTTTGTAGCATTAGACGATCAGCTAAAACCGGTTGAAGTTCCTCCGGTGCTCCCGCATTCAGCGGATGAAAAGCGGCGCTATGAGCAAGCGGAAGAGCGTCGTCTTATCAGATTAACTCAGAAACGATAAACTTCTTTATATTTCGTATTTAGATAATGAACATAATCAGATTCATGGAGCGGTTTGCCTGAGATCCTCTGGACAAACTCTTCAGGGGTATATTGCCGTCCATACTGATGGATATTGGTGCGGAGCCACTCGCGGATGAAGCCGAGCTCTCCTTTGGAGACGCGGGATTGCCAGTCAGGATGGGCCTTTTCAAAGGCGTGGAAGAACTGAGCGGCATAGAGGTTGCCAAGGACGTAGGTGGGGAAGTAGCCCACAAGCCCGAAGCCCCAATGCACATCTTGCAGACATCCTTCGGCATCGTTAGAGGGAGTAATGCCGAGGTAGTCTTGAATCTTTTGATTCCAGACGCTGGGGATGTCTTTGACTTTCAGAGATCCTTCTAGAAGAGCTTTTTCAATTTCAAACCGGATGATGACATGGAGGCTGTAGGTGACTTCATCGGCTTCGACACGGATGAAAGAGGGGCGGACTTGATTGATGGCCAGGTAAAACTCGTCGAGTTGGACGTTTTTCAGTTGAGGAAAGTCTTTTTGGAGCAAAGGCAAAAAATGGGTCCAGAAAGGTTTGGTGCGGCCGATGCGGGTCTCCCACCAGCGGGATTGGCTCTCATCGATGCCAAGAGAAGATTGTTCTCCGAGGGGAGATCCAAACTGCTCGAGGTTGAGGCCCTTATTATAGAGGCCGTGGCCTCCTTCATGGATGACGGAGAAAATATTGGATAAAATGTCGTCATGATGAGTTCTGGTGGTCATCCGGGTATCTAAAGGATGGAGCGGCATGCAGAAAGGATGGACCGAGATGTCTAAGCGGGAATCTTCCGGAGTAAATCCCATGGCTTTGAGGATTTTTTTTCCAAACTGCATTTGTAATTCTGAATTGAATTCGCCTTTGAGGCAGTTGATATCAATTTGAGGCTGAGCCTTGATGGTTTTGACAAGGGCGGTGAGGGCTGTTTTGAGTCTGTCAAAGAGGGGGGTGAGTTTTGCAACAGTCATGCCGGGTTCATAGAGATCAAGGAGGGCATCGTATGGATGGTCTTGATAGCCCAAAAGATCGGCTTTTTTTCTACTGAGCTGTAAAATTTTCGTCAGGCTGGGAGCAAAGTGAGCAAAATTGGAAGTTTTTTTAGCTTCGATCCAGGTGTTGCCGGAAATCGCGCAAGTTGTTGTGAAGGTTTTGACAAAAGCAGCAGGGAGTTTAATGGCCCGGAGATGGTCTCTGCGCCACTGTCCAAGAGCTGCGCACTGGGCAGGGCTCAAAGAGGGATCCAAGACTTGGCCAGATTCTAGATCGATGAGCTGGTTGAGAAGATGAGAAAATTTTGTGCTGGTCTTGAGTTTGTGGATGTGACCTGCCATGAGTCCTTTTTGCTCGGAGCGAAAATCGACAGCAGCAGGCGGCATGACGGTCTCTTGGTCCCAATCGAGGAGATATTCGACTGACGTCAGAGTTTTTATCGTCTTAGAAAGCTCGAAAAGCTGATCATATAGGGTCTTTTTCGATTTCATGGGTTCTCCTAAATGTAAGGATTTTTTCTATCCTGTCAATGATCCAAGTGTGGAAAGGGGTGCAAAGGGCTAGGCTTAAGAAGAAAAGCACGAGGCATCCGCTTCCAACGATAATGTCAGAGGTCCAATGAGCTCCGACAATCAAACGGGGAAGGATCCGGAAGATCGCGTAGATAGCTGCGTAGACGCCAAGTTTTCTTCCTGCATAAAAACTGTACAAAACAGCGAAGAGTAAAAGGGTGGTTGCATGGTCGCCGGGGAAACTGGCCACGGTTTCATCCTTGACGATCATCCAAGGGACTTCTTGAGAGAGTCTGACACAAGGAGTGACGACCAAAGAGGGGCTTTCGCGCGGGATTAGCACATGGGATTGAGGAAGGTGCGGTTCACAAAGTGGATGATGCTGCCGGCTAAGATGATGCAAAAAATGAACTCTGCGGTACGGCGGATCCGTTTGTCTTTAGGAGCAGCACGGATCGCTAGGATAAAAAAGAGTAAAAAGATGGCATCTTCAACCAGATCGGCTTTGCGGTGATTGACACAGCGCCCAGAATACTTGGACCCACGGATGGCCCTCGAGAGTATGATTCAGGGACTTGAAGATCGCAGTGTCGAAACTTTGCCACAGCGCAAATGTCGCGGGCCAAAGAAAGGAACCCAGAAGGAGGATGATTGCAGATAGGGATAGTAAAAGAGGTTTCCATTTCATGAGGTTTTAACAGCGAACCTCCAAGTGAAAAGACCGCCCAAGACGACAAGGGAACAAACACAGCTGCGAGTGGTGAGATGACGCCGTTTTCGCTGAGGATTGTTAGAGAATCGAGCAGCATATAGAAGGCAAAGAGTCCAAAGAGCCCCAATGCGTAGAGTAAAAAGTAATGCCGCTGCCGGCTGAAACCGAGGCAGAAGGGAGCTAGTGCAATGACCAGCAGGGGGGATATAAGGGGCACTGTTGCTTTGAAAGAGAGTGCAGTCGATATTTTGGGAGCTTCATAGGGGTTTAACTTGGTTTTAAAGCGCATCCGATAGAGATCGCTAAGGCTCCGCTGGTCAAAGGGAATGAGTCCTTTACGGGCCATCTTGGGATGCCATTTTAAATCGGTAAGATAGAGTTTAGGGTGGGATTCTTGTTTTTCAAAATATCCTGCGGAATTCCGGACGAGATGGTCGACATATTCAGCTGTCGGATTAGAAGGGTCGGCATTGAGATATTTAATTCTCCAGACGTCGTCCATGCTTTTAATCCAGAGCACGTCGAAGAGGACATTTTTTTCTTTATCAAAGGATTGATAGATGAGTTTGGTGTTGTCTTTAAGGGGGATCAAATGGATTAGCTCCCGTCTCTGAGCCAGCCGAGTGCCCCGGAAATTTTCAACACGGAAATCTTCGATATGCTGCAGAGCCGAAGGGTGGAAGTACTCAAAGTTGAGATAGGTCAGAATAGAACAAGCACAAGCTACCGTCAGAAAAGGACGGAGCAGTGTTCTAGTCGACAATCCGGAAGCCTGCAAGACGGTCCATTCGTTTCTGGCGTTAAGAGTTGTCAGCACTTTGATCGTAGAGAGGAGAAGGGCCATCGGCAGGAGGAAATCGAGCCGTTTGAGGAACTGGTTCACGTAGTAGAGGATGACTTCTTGCACCTGCAGATGGTGATTTTTAAAGAAATCGTCCATATGCATGGAGTATTCGATCAAAGAATAGAGAAAGAAAAAGCTGAAGAGGAAAAAGAAGAAAACTTTCAGGATTTCTCTAAAGAAGTATCTTTCCCATAATTTGGTCATTCAATACCTCGCGAGACACGTTTAAGGCTGCGGATCGAAAAAATCGCAATGACGATAAAAGGCAGAAAGTAAAGCGCCCAGGCGGCTTTAGGGAAATGTTTCATGTTCTTAGCCCCGATAAATGCAGAAAGATAAAGGGCTGTCAGGATGACCGCCCATAAAATCCCTTTTTTATTTCTCTGCCTGCCGATCTGCATTCCAAAAGCTGCACCCAGCATTGTGAAAGCCAGCGGTGTGCAGGACAGTGAAAGACGGCGGGCGATCTCTAAAGCATGGGTATTAGACCAAAAGCTTTTACGGGATAGCGATATGCGGACGATAAGATCTTTAAAGCTCACGTATTCCGGACGGAGGTTCCACTTGGAGTCGTGCAATAGTTTAGAAAGGCTGGCGGCTTGTGTCGACATCGTTTCTTGGTTCTCGATCACCATATGGTCGTAATTATCTTCTCCCTCGCCGTTAACGCTGTAAATGACCGAGACATTCTTGCCAACCATTTCGGTTCCTTCAATGGAAAGATCCTTTGCTGTCATGATGCCAAGCCGCTCATGCGTCCGGTTGTTCAAAATCAAGAGAACATCCTTGGCTTTTTTCCCGCCCCTCAAGGTCCGGATCTCGACGTAGGCGTTGGTCATCTTACCTTCGGTGATCTTATTGAAGATGTAAAAGGGATTGTTCGACGTCATCTGATGGCTGAGTTCTTTGGCCATCAAGCGGCTTTGAGGGCCGATTTCGGCGACAATGGTAAAGTTGACGAGAGAAAGGAAGAGCCCTCCGAGCAAAAGCGGGTAAAGAAGAGTTTTGATGCCGATGCCCGCTGCTCTTAATGCAGTGAGTTCTTGGCTATGGCTCATTTTCTGGAAGAGCAAGATCGAAGAGATGATACAAGAAATGGGGATAGCAACCGGCAAAATGTAGGGGAGCTGGTAAATGCTGAAAAGGAAAATTGACAGCCCATCGGAGTTTAACGTGGCAAATTCGGCAATATCTTTGAACCGCATGACGAAAAGAGCCGCCACAAAGCTGGCAATGCACAAAAGAAAAACTTGAAAGTAACTGCGGAGTATATACCGCCATACCGTAGGCATGATGGCCATTTTAAGACAGAACGTGTTATAATTGTAGACCTATGTTTATTGAAACCGCCAGATTAGAGATTCGAGAGTGGACGAGCGATGATTTTGAGGAGTTCGCCGCATTGATGGCAGACCCTGAAGTCATGCGATTTTCCCTCCAGGGAAGACCGCTCAGTCCTGAAGAGGCCCAAGATCTTTTCCACAAAAGAATTCTTGAGCATTACAAAAATGGTTTTGGCCTTTGGGCGCTTTACTACAAAGAAGAAAAAAAAATCATTGGTTATGTTGGACTGATCACTCAAGAAATCGAAGGAACAAAAAAAATTGAATTAGGCTACAGGCTCCTTCCCAAATACTGGCACCGCGGACTTGCTTTGGAAGCTGCCCGTGAAGTCTGCGCCTACGCCTTCAAAGTCCTCAAGCTTAAAGAACTCATTTCTATCATTGAACCCGAAAATACCCGCAGCATCCGGCTTGCAGAGCGCGTCGGCCTGCGGCCGTTAAAAATGATCCACTACCACGGCCAAGACGTCTATATTTATGTCACGATCTCCTTAAGGCTGTTAAACACTTTCTTGGCATCCATCATCTTCCGGGCAAACCGTTATTACTTGGTTTTTCAGGAGGGCCTGATTCGCTTGCCCTGCTTCATTTACTTCTGGAATGCCATGTGGATCTGCATGTGGCCCATATCGATCACGGCTGGAGAGCTGAAAGCAAAGAAGAAGCAGAGATTTTGAAGCAAGATGTCGAAGTTTTAAAACTTCCCTTTCACTTGAAAAGGCTGGAAAATATTCCCATGAAGGAAAATGAAGCGAGACAGGCTAGGCTTGCTTTTTCAAAGAGATTTGTCAAAAAACTGATGCTCAGGCTTTGGTTTTAGGCCATCATGGAGATGACCAGTCGGAGACTGTCCTGAAACGTATCTTAGAAGGAGCTTCGCTTTCTGCTCTAAGAGGGATCTTGCCTGTTTCCTCCTTAGAGGGAATGCAAGTGTGGCGGCCTCTTCTCGATGCTGACAAAGCTGAGATCAGAGCATGGCTGAATGAGAGGGATCTGAAGCCCATTGAAGACCGGACTAATCTCGATCCCAGCTACTTGAGGGGAAAAATGAGGAAGTTCGATCTTACCTCAACTGGAAGATCATTTTGGAAAAGAGGTCAGCGGCAATCTCCGTCGTTTAGGGGAGTCGGCTCGAGAACTTTCCGAGTATCTATCCAGAAAGATTGAGAAGTACGAATCCCTCATTATTGAGGACAAAGAAGAAAAGAGGGTTGATTTGTCCGGCTACTACCCTTTAGAGCCTGTCGAAATCAAAGCTTTTTTAAAAAAATTTAGCGAAAAAAATAAAGTTTTTCTTTCGCATGCAGCCCTCCAATCTCTCTATGAGATTTTAGAGGAAGGGACCCTTCATCGGAAGGTGGGAGGGGCAGGCCGTTTTGTCGAAGTGCGCGGACGATGTGTTGCAATAAAAAAAATATAAGTTTATTACGAGGCAATAGGGAAGGTGTGCCTAGAAGAACGCTATTGGAAGTTCTTTACGAAAACCTTCCGGGTGGTTGCAAATAGGGTTCTGTCGATTTTCGGGTTCTTTTACGATTTCGCATTCTTTTTGCGAGGGATAATATACATAAGTTGATATTACCCCTCGCAAAAGAATGCAAAATCGGCCAAAATATCCAAAAATCCGAACCCTATAGTTTTTGCAACCACCTCAAGTGATTTAATTTAAAGGTTAAAGTTTAAGGTAAAAAACATGACTAACGATAATAAGTCCCGGCCCGAGCCACGAAAAGGTTTTCCAGGTGGATTCATCATTTTCTTGCTTGCCGGCTTGCTCATCTTTCTGACAGTGCAAAACATGTCGACAGAACCGACTGCTAAGGTGTCGTTTAGCCATCAGGTCGAGTCGCTTGTCGATCTCGATTTGCTCCAGCCGACAGATAGCCGCAAGATTGCCCAAAACGATAACCTTGTGACATTTACAGGAAAATTCCGCGATCGTTTGTCCGACGAATCAAAAGCCCGCTACAAGTACCTTGAGCTCTTAAACCGTCATAATGAATTAGCTCAGCAAGAAAAGCAGCTTCAAACAGAGCTCACTTCTCTTCAAAAGACTGTCAGCGAATCGGCCGATTGGTTTTTACACCTTAGCGGAATTGCACTCCCAGCTTCCGGATACTGGGTTGTCGATCCTTTGTATGACACAGCCTCGCGCGAAAATTCCATTGTTGTGAAGTCTCTTTCTGACAAACCGATCGTTTCACTTTCTGAATTATCACACCGCTATCCTCCAGCTCAAGATCAAGTTGAAGCTTTTGGCAAAGACCTGACAGCTCTTGTTCAAGGATTCCGTTCCTCTTCTTTAGGGATCGGCAATGAAGAGATGAAGCAGCAGCTCCGCACATTAGAACAAAGCTTAGCAACTCCTGGCGAGACATCCTCAGCAGCAGATCACAGCTTACGGCTCAGCTCTAGGACAGCTCAAGACTTTAGTCGCTACCCTTAATACAGAGACCGACAATGCCCGTTTAGTCCAGCTCCGCTCTGTACGCAACTACATCGCCGACCTCAATCAATACAATCAAGTCGCTGACGACATGGCTAAAAATGATGTCCAGCTCGACAAAGCACGCCAAGGCGTTGCTAATGTCATCTGGTACTTCAATAACCAAGAGCTTTCTTCCCGAGCTTTAGAAAAACAAGATCCTGAAGCGTTCAGCAACTGGTTCTCTCGTGCCAAACACGAGTGGGATGCTTTTGCGACAAATAAAGGAACATTTTCAGAGCTCCTGACCAGCCTCGTACGCTGGTTTTGGAAAAGACCTTTAAGAGCGAAGAGCCTTCTCCAAATTACTTCAGCTATCTCTTCACGATCCTGCCGTTCCTTTTCTTAGGATTCTTGCTCTACTTCATCTTCGCCCGTCAAATGAAGGGTGTTGGAAGCGGCGCAATGAACTTCGGCAAATCGCCTGCCAAACTCCTGGCTAAAGACCGCAATAAAGTGACATTTAAAGATGTCGCTGGTTGCGATGAAGCCAAAGAAGAGCTCCAAGAGATCGTCGAGTTCCTCAAAGACCCAGGTAAATTCACAGCGCTCGGCGCCCGCATTCCTAAAGGCGTGCTTTGCATCGGCGCTCCAGGAACAGGAAAAACCCTCATTGCCAAAGCTGTTGCCGGTGAAGCCGACCGTCCTTTCTTCTTCATCTCCGGTTCTGACTTTGTTGAAATGTTCGTCGGCGTCGGCGCTAGCCGTATCCGCGATATGTTCAACGAAGCGAGAAAATTTGCTCCTTGCATCATCTTCATGGATGAAATCGACGCTGTCGGCCGCCATCGCGGTGCTGGCATCGGCGGAGGCCATGATGAGCGCGAGCAGACTTTGAACCAACTTCTCGTCGAGATGGATGGATTTGATCCGACAGAAGGGATCATCTTGATCGCTGCCACTAACCGTCCAGACGTTTTGGATAAAGCCCTCTTACGTCCGGGCCGTTTCGACCGCCGCGTCATCATTGATCTGCCAGATATTAAAGGCCGCTTTGAGATCCTGAAGGTCCATGCCCGCAAAATCAAGCTCGATCCGAATGTCGACCTGATGGATATCGCCCGTGGAACTCCTGGAGCTTCCGGAGCAGATCTGGCCAATATCCTCAACGAAGCAGCCCTTCTTGCTGCAAGGCGCAACCGTTCAGCTGTCACGGCCCAAGAAGCCCGCGAAGCTGTCGATAAAGTCAAATACGGCAAAGAACGCCGCAGCTTAGAGATCGATGATAATGAAAAGAAGACAACCGCCTATCACGAGTCTGGCCATGCGATTGTCGCCTTGATTGTCAAAAGCGCTGACCCTGTTGATAAAGTCACGATCATCCCAAGAGGCATGTCGCTGGGTGCGACACATTTTATGCCGAAGAAAAACCGTTTAAGCTACTGGAGAAAAGAACTCGTCGACCAGCTCGCTGTCCTCATGGGAGGCCGTGCTGCCGAAGAGGTCTTTGTCAACGATATGTCCAGCGGCGCTCAAATGGATATTACCCAAGCCACGCGCCTGGCCCGCAGCATGGTCTGTGAATGGGGCATGAGCGATCTCGGAACCATTGCTTTTGATGAAAGATCCGATAGCGGCGCATTATCTTGGAATGCCTAATGTCTCTTCTAAGACCTATTCTGATGAGACAGCTAAGAGGATCGATGCAGAAGTCTACCGCTTGATCAATGATGGCCATAAACGTGCTCTGGACATCGTCCAAGCTGAACGCGCGAAAGTCGAGCTGATGACTGAAATGCTCATTGAGTTTGAAACCCTCGATAAAAAAGACGTTGAAGAGATGATGAATGGCACCTGGAATATCGAAAGTAAGCGTGCCCGTCTGAAAGTCGAAGAAGAACTCAGCCGCAAATCACCAGCTGCGACTTCTGTACGCGATGTCCCTTTGCCTTCATCAGAGACGCCTCCTCAGCCGCAAGGTGTATAAGGGGAGCAAACCCACCCTTAACCGGGTGGGATCTATGCTTGGGCGAGTCTATCATCAAGAACGACAGTCAGTACGCGAAGCATTGATAAAACCGTCTCCGTAGAAACTTTCTCAAGCTCTACGGTATTGCTCAAAGTTACACCTGCCAAGAACCGGTCTTTTTCAGCTAATTTCTTTGAATATTCTTGCTCGTTAGTTGCCAGCAATTGCACCCAGTTCTGTTTGTTAGCTTGTTCTTGCGAAATTGATCGCTCCAAATCAGCGATTTTTTGTTGGTATTTTTCTGCGATTTCTTACTTCTTCTTTGTCTGAGCAACTAATGACAGCCAATCCGTACTGTTTTTTTGATCTCTTTCGACCAGTTGTTCCAGCTCTTCGACTCTAGTTCTAAGACTTGCGATTACTAGATCCTTTTCAGCCGCTAGCCGCTCCCGTATTTGTGGGTCTGGATGGCCTCGGCTTTTCATGTCTTCGATGGTTCTTTTTAAAGGCTCAGCGTATTTTTCATTATAGAATTTTTTGATCTTTTCTACTGTCGTACGTGCAGCTTCAACGAGTGCTTTTTTTTCGTCATTGTCTTGATAACTGGTTGCCTTGAGAGCCATTAAGCCAGTTTTAGCTTTTTCAGCTAAATCCTCTCTATTTCTAATAGTCTCTGCAATCTGGAGGGATATTCTGTTGATCTGTTAGTACCGCATGTACCCTTTTCATGAGAGGGGGTAGACAACTTAATTCACGACTTCCGGTCTCCGATGAGTAGCCGGCATAATAGGATACAGTGAGGGTGACAGAAGATGCCAACGCGCCAAGAGTGCGCCATGTAGAAGAGTCTTGCTCCAAGGCAATCTTGTTATCGTAAAAAACGATTTTCGATGTTTTGTGCTGCTCGGCTCCTAAAAGAGCGAGAATCTCTAAAATGTCTACGGCTTGGCCTACGCCTAGAGGGGTCTTTTGAATGGCTGTCATAATGACCTCGTTATTGTTTTATGGGCTTCTTGTTAAAAACATTCCGATGACTGCCTGCGTGGGATTGTAGGTGATCTTAAAAAGGACCACAGAACTGATGACAACGGCATCTCCCTGTCTAAAGAATTCCTGGATCATTTCTTTGAGCGGCTTGCTCTGAGGGGCAACTGGGGCTGGCAATCCTCGTTCACGCACCAAGGAACGGCCCATTGCGAGGACTGCTTGGAAAATATTGGCTTCGCTAGGCGGCCCAGGTGGCCCGGGCGGGTTGGTGGGGGAAAAAGTTTCATCGATGATCCGCCGGACAAGATAAAATATGACGGCTAAGGCAACTGCCGCCACAAGAGTAATGGTTCGAAAATATGCCATGAAGACTGTACTGACGATCAGGGCTGTGGCAGCATTAAACATCAGAACTTTCACGTCGTGATTCACTTGATCACGGTCAAGAGTGGGATTTTGAGAGATGATAAAGTTTGCTGTCTTATCAAGATATTGTTTCACGGGCGGGACAAAAGGAGCGATGACTGCTTTGATTGAAAAATCTATCATTTTTTACCTCATGGACAACAAAGTAAAAAATAGAATAGCTAAACCAAGACTTAATTGGAAAAAAATACCCTCTGACAGCGTGTGTCAGAGGGTGGAAGAAATTATCCGGCAGGCACAGAGGCAGGCTGCGGATAGGGGATCAAAGCTTTACGGCTGAGTCTGACTTGGCCGCGGTCGTTGATCTCGAGCACCTTGACGTCGATCTTGTCGCCTTCTTTGCAGACATCCCGGAGATTTGTAATGCGGCGGTGGTCGTATTCAGAGATGTGGCAGAGGCCCTCTTTTTCAAAGATCTTCACAAAGACTCCGAACTCTTTAATCGAAACGATCGTACCTGAATAGGTCTTGCCGATTTCGAGTTCAGAGACGAGGTTATTGATGAGTTCTTTGGCTTTGAGGATTGCTTCTTGGCTATTTGCCGAGATGCTGACAATGCCGCTGTCATCGATGTCGATGTCAGCGCCGGACTCTTCAATGATCGCACGGATCTGTTTGCCGCCTGGGCCGATGATTAGGCCGATCTTGCTAGGCTTGACTTGAACAGTCTCAATGCGCGGAGCGTATTGAGAAAGATGTTCTTTTGGCTTAGCGCAGACTTCAAGCATCTTGTTGAGGATATGGATCCGGCCGGCTTTTGCTTGAGCTAAGGCCACCTTCATGATCTGAGCGGTGATTCCTTCGACTTTAATATCGAGTTGGAATGCCGTGATCCCGTTTTGGTCTCCAGCAACTTTAAAGTCCATGTCGCCCAGGAAATCTTCATCTCCCAGAATGTCGGACAAGATCGCAAATTTCTCCCTTCCAGGATCAGTCCCATCGCGATACCCGCAACTGGACGTTTAATTGGAACGCCGGCATCCATCAAAGCCAGGCATCCACCGCAGACCGAGGCCATCGATGAAGAGCCGTTAGACTCGAGAATGTTAGATTGAAACGGATGACATAAGGAAAGTCTTCTTGTGCAGGGAGAATAGCAGTCAAGAGAAGCTCAGCGAGCTTTCCGTGGCCGATCTCTCTGCGTCCTGGAGCGCCCATTCTGCCGACTTCGCCGACAGAAAACGGTGGGAAGAAGTATTGGAGATAGAACCGGCGGTATTTGTCGCCATTGAGGTCTTCATAACGCTGGGCCATCGTTTCTCCGCCGAGGGTACAAACTGCAAGGGCTTGAGTCTCTCCTCGGGTAAAGAGCGCGCTTCCGTGCGTTCTTGGTAAGAGTCCTGTTTCAACAGCAATCGGACGGATTTGATTCGTTGCACGTCCATCAGCGCGGACTTTTTCATCCAAGATCATCTGACGCATGTACTGAGCTTGGAGTTTTTTAAAGGCCATTTGAACGTTGGCTTTCAAGTTAGAATGCTCTTTTCCTTCTGGCAGGAACTCGCTATTGATTTTCTCTTCAGCAGCGTCTAATGCGGCATTTCTCTCTTGTTTTGCTTTGATCCGGAATGCAGCTTTCAAGTCTGCGGCAATGAATTTATCCATTGCATCAACGAGAGTCTTGAGGAGGTATACGGAGATCAGAGCGGACTTTTGGTTTGCCGACGACTTTTTGCCACTCAGCAAGTGCTTGGCAGATGATTTTAATTGCAGCATGACCTTCATTGACAGCTTCGAGGATTTGCTCTTCGTAAGAAGTCAGCATATCCTTCAATCATCAAGATCGCATCTTCTGTTCCTGCAAGCATCAGATCAAGAGAAGATTTTTCCATCTCTTGGAGTGTTGGGTTAACGACGAATTTTCCTTCGATCAAACCTACTCTTACGCCGGCAACAGGTTAATAAGGGGAATGTCAGAAAGAACCAGTGCAGCAGAGGCAGCACAGATTGCCAAAGGATCTGGAGAATGAACTCCATCATAAGACATGACATAGGTTAATACTTGTAATTCATGGAAATAGCCGTCATCGAACATCGGACGGAGCGGTCTATCAATCAAGCGGCAAGTGAGGATTTCACGCTCAGTTGGTTTGCCTTCACGTTTTATGAATCCACCAAGGGTTTTTCCAGTTGAAGAAAATTTTTCAACGTAATCGATTCTCAAAGGGAAGAAAGTCTGTCTCTGCAGAGGGGACAGCACCGCGGCATGCAGTAGCTAGTAAGATCGTGTCTCCTGAGCGGAGAGTCACAGAGCCGCCGGCGAGTCTAGCGAGTTTACCGGTTTCAAAAATAAGGTCGCGTCCGGCAATAGAAATAGTACGAGAATTTTTATTCATAGTTCCTCTTTTAGGGTTAGAATGAGACTTCTCTCGGACTGTATTTTTGGCAAGTCTTTGATCCCCATAGAAGAGAATCGGAACCGAAGGTTAGCCAAAAATTCTTTATTCTTCCGATACGAGAGTCTAATCTCATTACGGAGAGAAATATACCAGATCCCAAGGAGAGATAGCAAAAGAAATGATTAAAAAATTTAACACTAGAACTCATAGAGGAAAGAATTTGTGGAGTAAGAGAAAAACTTCCCCCTGGGAAACAGGGGGATAAGAGCTTATTTTCTAAGACCGAGACGTGTGATTAAACTTTGATACCGTTTAGTATCAGTAGAGTTAAGATAGTCAAGCAACTTGCGTCGCTGACCAACGAGCTTCAAGAGAGCCAGGCGTGAGCCGTGGTCTTTAGGAGACTTCTTCAGATGATCCGTCAATTCGGTAATTCTTTCTGTTAGAATCGCGATTTGAACGTCAGCTGAGCCGGTGTCCTTCTCGTGAAGCTGAAATTTTTTGGTAATTTCTTCTTTTGTGCCTTTATCTAGTGACATTCAGAAAATCTCCTCGCGAAATATGATATTTCTCCCAACATTATACTTCAAAGGCCTTTATTGAATCAATCCCAACTTTTTTGTATTCTTGATTCCTATGATAGAAACCGATCAAGAATTTATGAAATTTGCATTGGCAGAAGCTCAAAAAGCATATGATGCAGGAGAAGTGCCAATCGGTGCTGTTTTGGTCTTTAAAAATCAAATTATTTCAACCGCATATAACCAAGTTGAATCTTTAAAAGACGCCACAGCTCATGCTGAGATGCTCTGTCTTAAAAAAGCGGCTGAAAAGCTCGACAATTGGAGATTACTCGATTGCACCTTATATTGCACCTTAGAGCCGTGTTTAATGTGCGCAGGAGCAATGATCCTATCCAGGGTCAAGACCTTGGTCTGGGGAGCCCCTGACCTGCGCCACGGGGCAGGAGGCAGCCTCATGAACGTCTTTGCAATGGACCATCCGATCCATCAGCTCGAAGTCCGTCAAGGAGTTCTTAAGGATGAGGCAGCAGGACTATTAAAGAAATTTTTTCAAGAGAGGCGAAACAGACCTCTTATATAACGATTAAAAAGGCGGTTCATCTTAAGCCATCGAGAATTTTACTCAGACGATCCCTTAAGCAGCTTTATCGGGAAGACATTATTTTAATTTCATTTTAGTCTGAATAAAACTATAACTTTGTGCACGAAAAGGAGTCAAACATGGCAGCCCCATCAAATTTTTATTACTATGGCAAGCATGACAAGCCAGTCTCAGAAATCGCTGATCTTTACCGAGGTCTTCCCCATGGCCCAAAATTTACAACTCAGTGGCCTACAAATGTTGCGCTTATCCGTGTCACGGTGTTTTCTCTGTTCGCAGCTTGCGCTGCTGCAAATGGGCTTACAATTTGGTCTTGGCCTGTTGTTATTATAAGTGCGAGTTATGCACTCTATACAGCCTATAAACAGCTGCTCACTCAAGACCCTCTTGTCGGTGTTTTTTATAACATTGCAGGTGGTAAAGATAAGTTTATTCAGCTTCCCGAGTACCCACTTCCAGCAGATTATAAAAAACTCTCTGATGTTGTCGAAAACATCGAATGGGATAAGCTAGAGCATCCGGTTTACCGCGCTTTAACCGATGATGGAAGAAAAGTCATGATCATCAAGGGATTGAATGAGGTAAAGGGCATATTCGCGCCAATTCAAACGCGTGCTGTGATGGCTTTTGTCGAGAAACTAGGCCCCTATGATGTTCCACGTGGATTTTTAGACGAGAGAGTTGAATCTTTCTTTTTTGCAATGGCCTTCATGCTAGAAAATCCGTATGCAATCGAACTGAGTCCTCCTGAAGGACGCGGGAAGGGGGATACGCGACACTCAACAAACATTTCTGGAAGTATCCCATATGACATGGTAGGTGAGTTTCGTGATCAACTCGGCCATGTCAATAGAGTGGGTCCTTCAATTGAAGATGTTGACTAATCTTACTCTTAGAGAGTGGTGCTAACAGCGCACTCTTATCGAGGATGTCAAAAATTTTATTTATAAAGGTCTTATGTTTGATGAACTCATTGCTTTACAGCGTAAAAAAGTTTTGAATTGCGCTCTCAGAATTCTTCCTCATTTGACAGAAGATGATATTTTACAGCCTAACGACTTTCCCGAGCTCGAAATGAACCCTCATTTTAGGTACGAAGAGGGGGTTTTAGAGGGGCTGATGACAGCCCGGATGGCCTATTTAGCACGTCAAAGCGCAGGTTGAATACAGTAGTGCTGTGCACAATTTGTATCCAAAATGGCAAGTGTTTTGAAAATGAGCCCATATTGATCGACGTTTTGAACCATTCCGACCCTTCCTTCCTCGTAACTGCGTAAATTTTTCACAATACCCAAGACCAGCTCAGTAAGTTCGGGTTTCATGCTAAGTTGTGAAAATGATTCTAAGATCGCCAAGAATGTCCCTGACCGTCCAATGCCTGCGCTGCAATGGGATAAGATATGCTCTCCATTGCTGAAATGCCTTTCCCAAACGAGCATTACTAGTTTCGCCAAAATAACTTCCGGAGCAGTCTCCCGGTCTCCCCACCCTCTGAAATGGTAGTGGAGAACAGTCCTTTTCTCTCCTCTATATTCTAACTCAAGGCGTCTTTCGACGAGCTCAGTAAAGCCCCTAGGCGAGATACTAGCAGGCCTTGGCGGGCCGTCTACCTGCGTGACAGCGACCTCTAGGTCTAGTGGGAGCTCATATGTTTTTGGAAGGGTTATTCCTGTTTCCTGAGGGAGATACCACGAACATTTAGTTAATCCATTTTCAACTAAGTCCGTGAGCATGACAACGGCTTTTGCCTGGGACTCCCAGGCCATTCTCCAAAAATGGGCGTGTTCGTTATCTAAGGGACCTTGGCAGGTGATCGCTCTTCCTTGCAAGACACGACTTGCGTTGAAGTATAAGGAGGGATTTTGAAACCTAAAAATATTTTTTTGATAGGGGGAAATGTCTATGTACCGATTACGGCGTGTATTTTCTATGTCAAGCGCCTGCTCCGCATAAGGGGGCTCAATGGCCTCATTGCTATCTTGATTTTTTTTGAAAAGAAGGAACTGATCTAGATATTCGCGTCTGACCGAGAATGAAGTACTATTAGTCTCTTGGAAGGATGTCATTTGGCCGAAGTTTATAATCCTCCTGACCGATTTAAAACAACTTTAAATGTAGCGGCTCTCTTTTTAAGAAAATTTTTACCTGCGTGCCGATAGGCTCCTGTCATGTACTAGTTGTATTTAATAGTAAAACAGTGTTAAATGATGTCCTTAATAAGAAGGAGCTTATCGTGAAAAAGAACACCCACCCTCCCTACCAAGATGTATTATTTGTTGATTCATCCACAGGGGTAAAATTTATCTGCGGATCGACTCTGCAGCCGAAAGATCGTGAAACTTTTGAAGGCAAAGAATACCCAGTTTGCCGCGTTTCTATTTCTTCAGCTTCCCATCCTTTCTACACAGGCGCTAACCAGTTCGTCGACTCCGAAGGCCGTGTTGACAAGTTCCAGAAGAAATATCAGAAGAAAAAAGACGACGAAAAAGCGAAAGTCGCTGCTGCCGCAGCTGCTGAGCCAGAAGCTAAAAAGAAGAAGAAAGCTAAGAAGTCGTAACTCATGGAACGCCGGATTCGCGAGCTTCTCGAACGTTTCGAGAAGGTCGAAGAGCTTTTAGGCCATCCCGATGTGCTCGCGAATCAAAAACAATATCGGGAGCTGACCCAGGAGCATTCCTATCTTTCTGAAATCAAGGAAGTCTGGGGCAAAATCCAAGCAACTGAAAAACATCTCGAAGATGATGAAAAGCTGATCCGCTCGGAATCCGATCCCGAGCTTCTCGAGATGATCCGCGGGGAAGTTCAACTCTTACAGGCTTCTCTTCCTAAACTCCGTCTTAAACTAGAAAACCTTCTCGTTCCTCCAGATCCCTTTGACAGCCGCAATGTCATTATGGAAATCCGCGCCGGAACCGGCGGGGATGAAGCCGCCCTTTTTGTCGGCGATTGCGTCCGGATGTATAAATGCTATGCAGATTCCAAAGGCTGGCGCTACGAAACTCTTTCTGCTGCACCTTCCGAAAGAGGCGGATTTAAAGAGTACATCATGGTGCTTTCTGGCCCCAATGTTTTCCGCCACCTACAGTATGAAGCCGGAACCCACCGTGTTCAGCGAGTTCCCGATACAGAAGCCCAAGGAAGAATTCACACCTCGGCTGTAACGTTGGCTGTTTTGCCAGAACCTACCGAAGAAGAACAATTAGAGATTAATGAAAAAGACCTGATTATCGACACCTATCGCGCTTCCGGAGCCGGAGGCCAGCACGTCAATACGACCGACTCTGCTGTGCGGATTACCCACGTTCCAACCGGTGCTGTCGTCACTTGCCAAGATGAAAGAAGCCAGCACAAGAACAAAGCCAAAGCGATGAAGCTTCTTGCCGCTCAAATTATCGAAGAAAAACGGCGCAAAGCTCATCATGAGATGTCATCGCTCAGATCTTCCCAAGTCGGATCAGGCGATCGCTCTGAACGAATCCGTACCTACAACTTCCCTCAAAACCGCGTCACAGATCATCGTATTAACCTGACTCTTTATAATCTCACCAGTGTACTCGATGGCGATCTCGATGAATTTACAAATGCTCTGATTGCTTATTTCCACCAACAAAAGCTAGCTGGCGATGAAAACATTAAGTGAAGTTCTTAAACTTTCTACGGAATTTCTGCAAAAAAAAGGCATCGATCGCGCGCGCCGTCAAGTCGAAGAACTGCTTTCTTATGTCTTAAAACTACCCCGCATTGAACTCTATATGCAGTTTGACCGGCCTCTCCTTGAGCAGGAGCTGACAGAGCTTAGAGATGCTATCAAAAGAAGGGCAGAAGGGGAGCCATGGCAATATATTGCCGGAGAAGTCGAATTTTTAGGCTGCCGCATCAAAGTGAACAAAAATGTCCTCATTCCGCGCCAAGAGACGGAAATTCTTGCTGACAAGATCCTCAAAGAACTTCCAACGACACCGTCGAAATCTGGGATGTATGCACAGGATCTGGCTGCATTGGGATCGCATTGAAGAAAAAAAGACCCGATTGCAAGGTCATTTTATCGGACATTTCTCCAGAAGCATTAGCAGTAGCTAAAGAAAATGCTGAAAGAAATGGCGTTGAAGTCGAGTTTTTACAAGGCGATCTATTGAAGCCATTTCAGGGCAAAGCCGACATCATCGTCTGTAATCCACCCTACATCTCTGAAAAAGATTATACCCAACTAGACCGTGAAGTCTGCGACTGGGAGCCTAAAATGGCTCTAGTTAGTGGATTATCAGGCTTCGAATTGTATCAACGGCTCTCTCACGACCTGCCACGCTATCTCAACCCTAACGGCAAAGTTTATTTTGAAATTGGGACGGGAATGGGCCAGCAAGTAAAAAATTTATTCGACCCATCTATCTGGAAAACGGTACAGATTGCCCAGGACTGGTCTTCCCATGACCGTTTCGTTACTTTAGCTCTCTAACAAGTCTTTCTTGAAACTGAATGAGTTTTGGTGTAAGATTGTACTCCAATTATTATGTTTGGAACATTAACTGAAAAATTCAGGAATTTGCTGACCCATTTGGTGGGACAGAAGACGATATCGGAAGATAACATCTCCGATGCAGTCCGGCAAGTCCGCTTGGCCCTGCTAGATGCCGACGTGAACTTCACGGTTGTCGGCAACTTTGTCAAAAAGGTTAAAGAAAAAGCCGTTGGCGATGCTGTGATCAAAGCTGTTTCTCCTGGAGATCAGTTCATCAAAATCGTTCACGATGAATTGATTGCGCTCATGGGAGCCGAGGAAGTTCCTCTTCAGTTAAAAGGTTCTCCATCGGTCATTTTGCTCTGCGGACTTCAAGGTTCAGGAAAAACAACCACCGCCGCTAAACTTGCCAACTACCTCCAGAAAAAAGAACACCAGAAAAAAGTCCTCGTTGCAGCCTGCGACCTGCAAAGACCTGCGGCGATAGCCCAGCTCCAAACCCTTTGCCAAAGCATCAATGTCCCGGTCTTTATGCTTCCCGGAGAGTCCAATCCTGTCACCGTTGCGGAGCAGGCGCTAAAAAAAGCTCGAGCTGAAGGGTTCGATGTTTTGATTGTCGATACTGCGGGCCGTTTGCATATCGATCAAGAGCTGATGGATCAGCTGGCTGCAATTAAAAAAGCGTTAGATCCTCAAGAGATCCTTTTTGTCGCAAATAGCACCACAGGTCAAGACGCCGTTACAACGGCTGTCGAGTTCGACAAGCAAGTGTCGATCACCGGAACTATCCTCACAATGCTCGATGGCAGCTCCCGTGCGGGTGCTGCAATTTCCATCCGCGAAGTCACGCAAAAACCGCTCAAGTTCGAAGGGATAGGGGAAAAAATTGCCGACCTGCAGCCGTTCAATCCTCAATCGATGGCCGATCGTATCTTAGGTATGGGCGATGTGGTCAATCTCGTTCGAATAGCCAAAGAAGAATTCGACGAAAAGCAGACCCAAAAATTAGAAGAAAAAATCAAGAAAGCCACTTTCACCTATGACGATTATTTACAACAGATGGCTTCCATTAAGAGAATGGGATCTTTGAAAGGGATTTTGAAGATGATTCCTGGACTCCCAGACCTCCCCGATCTAGATAAATCCGAAGGGGAGTTTAAGAAAGTTGAATCGATTATTTTATCGATGACACCGAGTGAAAGATTAGAACAAGTAGAGCTCGTTCCATCAAGACGCTGGAGAATGGCTAAAGGCAGCGGAACAACGGTCGATGATGTGAACCGGCTCATCAAAGGTTTCAAGAGAATGAAGGATATGATGAAGCATATGCCGAAGAAAGCTTTACAAAATCCTTCTGGTTTGAAAAACTTTGGGGACCTTTTTAAATAGTTACACAAATGGAGTTAGAATATGGCAGTTAAAATTCGTTTACGACAACAAGGTCGTAAAAACCGACAAACATTTCGTTTAGTCGTTACCGATATTCGCAATCCTCGCGATGGCAAATATTTAGAGACACTCGGATCTTACGATCCGCACAGCGCAAAACTCAACCTTCAGCTCAATACTGAAAGATTGAACTATTGGCTCAGCAAAGGCGCAGAACTCAGCCCTAGCGCAGAAAAACTCGTGAATAACGTTGCTCCTGAAGTGATCAAAGCTCTGAAAAGCCAGAAGAATGCAGCACGCGTGAAACAAGCCGCTCAAAGACGCCGCTTGAAAAAAGCTGAGAAAAAAGCAGCTCCGGCAGTTAAAAAAGCTGTAAAAGAAGCTGCTCCTGCTGCAAAAGCGGAAGAGCCAAAAAAACGTCGCACGACGGCGAAGAAAAAGGATGAGAGTTGATATCCTTTCACTTTTTCCCGAGTACTTCTCTGGCCCTTTCGATGTCAGTATTTTAAAAAGGGCCAGAGAAAGCAAACTCCTGGACATCCATTTGGTGGACATTCGGGATTTTGCCCGAGAAAAGGAAACTATGCGAAGGTCGATGATCGGCCTTACGGCGGAGGACCAGGAATGGTCCTGATGCCAGAGCCGGTCTGCCAGGCCATCCGCAGTGTAAAGAAGGAAAAGAGCCACGTTGTCTACCTCTCTCCGCAGGGCACGACGCTGACAGCGGCTAAATGCCAGGAACTCTCTCAGAAAGAACACTTAGTTCTACTCTGCGGACACTACGAGGGAGTCGATGAAAGGGCTCTAAAAGAGATCGATGAAGAGATCAGCATCGGCGATTATGTGCTGACCAATGGATGCCTAGCTGCGATTGTTTTAATCGATGCAATGGCAAGATTTATTCCTGGAGTCCTCGGACATGAAGAGGCTGCAGGGCAAGATTCGTTTCAGGAGGGAATATTTGATGCGCCTCACTACACGCGCCCTGAAATGTTTGAAGGAATAGCAATACCGGAAGTTTTGAAGACAGGTAATCACGCCGAGATCGCCAAATGGCGACGGAAACAAGGCCTGGCCAAAACAAGACGAGTACGACCAGATTTAATTTATTTAAAGGAGATTCAAGATGAAACAGAATAAAATTATGCAAGAGATCGAAGTGGGCTTTCTTAAGAAAGACCTGCCGACCTTCCACGTAGGAGATACTCTCACAATCCACACCCGGATTGTTGAAGGTGAAAAAGAACGTATCCAAATGTTTACCGGTACCGTGATCGCACGCCGGGGAAGCGGACTTTCTGAAACTGTTGCACTCTATCGCGTCTCTTACGGCGCCGGTATGGAAAGAGTTTTCCTCGTCCATAGCCCACGCGTTGCAAAAGTTGAAGTGACCAAGAGCGGAAAAGTGCGTAAAGCTAAGCTCTACCACTTACGAGGCACTTCAGGCAAGGCTTCTAAAGTTAAAGAGCAAATCGGAGGAGCTGCCCATGAAGAAACAGTCACTCCCGAAACAGCAGCGACTTGAGACTGCCCGTTTAAAGAAATTGACAGCTTTCGAAGAACGAGCCCGCAGCCAAGGCTACAAGTGCATTGCGGGCGTTGACGAAGCTGGAAGAGGACCCCTCGCCGGACCCGTAGTAGCTGCTGCTTGCATTTTTCCCGAAAATTGTTATCTTCCCGGGATCAATGACAGCAAGAAGCTGACTGCTGAGGAGCGCGAAAGGCTCTACCAATTGATCATGGAAAATCCTGAGATTTTGTCAGGAGTCGGGATTGTTGAAGCGCTGATGATCGATCAGATCAATATTCTGCAGGCGACGTTTCAAGCCATGGCCGCGGCCATTCTCCAGCTGAAACAAAAGCCCGATTACCTCTTGTTTGATGGCAATCAGATCCCCAAGAGCCTGCAATTAGAGCTGCCTTGCGAAGGAATTGTCCAAGGGGATTCTCTTTCCCAATCGGTCATGGCAGCCGGGATCTTAGCCAAAGTGACACGTGATAAAATCATGCTTGAGCATGACAGAACTTGGCCGGACTACGGATTTAAAGATCACAAAGGCTACGGAACTGAAAAGCACTTGGAACGTTTAAAAGAATTAGGACCTTGCCCTCAGCACCGAAGAAGTTATGAACCTGTAAAAATAGCTGAAAAATGAATAATCGACGCAGTATGACGGCCTATGGCCGCGCACAACATCATTCGAAACTCGGCCGCTGGACAGTGGATATCCACTCTGTCAACCGGAAGGGCCTAGATATTAATATTGCGCTTCCGCATACCCTGATGTTCTTAGACGGCGATGTCCGCAAATGGATCAGCACTGCTGCTGAAAGAGGCCAAGTCTCTGTCCGCATCTCTTTTGAATGCCTTGAGCTCGAGCAATCTCTCCACGCGCTCAAAGACCACCAGAAGAAATGGGAAAAGATCGCAAAAGCCCTCGGATATCCTGCTTCCTCTGTCGATCTAAAATTCCTTGTCGACAGGCTTAATCCTCAAGATGTTCCTGTTGAAGAAAAAGCCTTGAAGGCAGACCTTCAGAAAGCCTGGGAAACAGCTTCAAAGCATTGGACTCTCATGAAGGAAAAAGAGGGAAAAGCCCTTGTTCATGACATTGAAAAGCGTGCTGAACATATCCAAAAAGAGCTCCAGAAGATTTTAAAATGGCAACCTACCCTTCAAGAAAGATACCGCAAAAAACTCCAAGACCGGATGAAAGAGATCAAAATCGATGTCGATGATGACAGACTATTTCGAGAAGCTGCGCTCCTAGCTGACAAAGCCGATATTTCTGAAGAAGTGACAAGGTTACACTCTCATTTAGAGCAAATGAGCGAATATCTATCCTCGAAAGAAAAAAGCGTTGGGCGTACTCTGGACTTTTTAGCCCAAGAAATGGGCCGCGAGATCGGGACCTTGATGGCCAAAGCCGGGGATACCGATATTTCCAAGGTCGCGATTGCGATCAAGAGTGAAGTTGAAAAAATCCGTGAACAGGTGCAAAACATTGAGTAAACTTTTAGGCAATTTACCCCAAGGACTCATCTTTGTCATCAGCGCTCCTGCAGGCACGGGGAAGACCACCCTTGTCGATAAGCTGACCGATGAATTTCCTTGCGTGGTCCGTAACGTCTCTTGCACGACCCGTGCGCCTCGTTCTAGTGAGCAAGAAGGGAAAGACTATTTCTTTTTTGATAAGAAAGCCTTCGAAGACAAGATCGCAAAAGGCGATTTTCTCGAGCATGCCACCGTCTTCGGAGAGTATTACGGCACATCGGGCGAGTTTATCAAGAAACAGACAGCTCTTGGCAAGCACGTGGTGCTGGTGATCGACACTCAAGGCGCCCTCCAGCTGCAAAAACAATTTAAGGGAAAAACTCCCGCGATTTTTATTTTTATCAGCCCTCCATCACTCGCTGAGTTGAAAGAGCGGCTACAAAAACGTAAAACAGAAAATACACAGTCGATGGAAGCAAGGCTTGCCTTTGCAAAGCACGAGCTTGAGATGGTGCATCACTATGACTACCACATTGTCAATGACCACCTCGATACCGCTTATAATGTTTTAAAAAGCATCTTCATCGCTGAAGAACACAAAGTTAGGAGATAACATGAACCACAAAGAACAATTGACCAACGAAGCGCTCAAAAAGCACTTCAAAGACAATTTCGAACTAGCGCTCTTCACGATCAACGTGGCCCGCTATTTGATTAAATCGGGACACGAAGTCGATATTCCTCAGCTGCTCAAAGAGATCCAAAAGAATCCAACTCTTTACACTCCTGAGCAACTGGAAGCTTTAGATAAAGCCGAGGAAGAAGACCGCAGAGATGACGAAAACCAATAAGGTTCTCATCACGTCCGCTTTGCCCTATGCCAATGGACAGCTCCATTTTGGGCATATTGCAGGCGCTTACCTTCCAGCGGACTGCTATGCCCGTTTTGAAAGGCTCCAAGGTAAAGACACCCTCTTTATCTGCGGATCCGACGAGTATGGCGTTGCCATAACGCTGAGCGCTGACCTTGCCAAAAGGTACTCCGCAAGAACACGTCGATCTTTTTCATAAGATCAACAAAGACCTCTTCGATCAGCTCAATTTTTCGTTTGATCACTTTTCCCGCACCACCTGGAAAGGACATGTTCCAACGACCCAGCAGTTTTTTTTAGACCTCCTGGCCAATGGGTTTATCGAAGAAAAGGTCACAGACCAGCTTTATTCGCCCCAGGATAATCGATTCTTAGCTGACCGGTATGTTGTCGGCACTTGCCCCAAATGCGGCTTTACAGAGGCCCGTGGCGACGAATGCCAACGGTGCGGCGCCAGCTACGAAGCCACCGATTTAAAAAATCCCCGTTCCAAGCTCACGAACGCTCCCCTGATCCTCAAAGCCACCAAACACTGGTTCCTTCTTTTTGATAAGTTTAAAGGTCAGCTCTCCAAGTGGCTCAGTGAAAAAAATTGGAAAGCCAACGTCGTCAACTTCGCCAAGTCCTACGTCGATGATCTAAAACCCCGTGCGATTACCCGCGACGGCGAGTGGGGAGTTCCTATCCCTCTTCCCGGCACGGAAGGCAAAGTCCTCTACGTTTGGTTCGATGCCCCCATCGGCTACATCTCAGCGACCAAAGAATGGGCTCAGCTCCAGGGCAAACCCGACGCTTGGGAAAAATACTGGCTTGAAGAAGGCACAAAATATGTCCAATTCATTGGCAAAGACAATATCCCATTCCATGCCGTCTTTTTCCCTGCAATGGAATTAGGGCAAAATATCCGGTACAAAACAGTCGATGAGCTACCTGCTAACGAGTTCCTCAATTTAGAAGGCCGCCAATTCAGCAAATCCGAAGGCTGGACCATCGATCTCGCTGACTTTTTTAAACATTTCACCGCTGATCAAATTCGCTATACTCTCGCAGCGAATGCTCCAGAAAATCAAGATTCCGAATTTACCTGGAAAGATTTCCAAATCCGCTGCAACTCTGAACTCCTCGGAAAATATGGCAACCTCGCCAACCGCGCTCTTGTTTTCATTCAGAATAAAGCCGGTGGCAAAGTCCCTTCTAAAAAGCACCTCTCCGATGCCGATCGTGCTTTCTTAAAACAACTCGATGAAATTACTAAAGAAGCAACCGAAGCTTATGGACATTTCAATCTCAGGCGCGCTTCTCAGCTCATGATGCAGATTGCTCAAACCGGCAACGTCTATTTTGATGAGAGAAAGCCGTGGGCGCTCGCAAAAGCTCCAGAAACCATTCCTCAAATGGAATCGACCCTCTATTGCTGCCTCGAATGCCTCAAACGACTCGCTTTAGTCTCTTCTCCGATCATCCCGGAAGCTGCCCAAAAACTCTGGGAGATGCTCGGCTACACTACAACTCTTTCCAAAGAAAACTGGGATAAAGTCCTCAAAGAAGAAATTCCTGAAGGACGCACCCTTCCACAGCCTCAAGTGCTCTTCAAACGGGTTGAGAATGAACTCATCGAAGCCCAAGAAAATAAACTCAAAGAGTCTCGTCAAATGACCTCGGGGCTAAAAGCCGCCCTAGACTACGTCGCCCCGCTTCCTCCTAGAACGCGAAAAACATCAGCTTCAAAAACAGTTCATTCGCAATACTGCCACTGAACTTGCTCTTGTCGGTTTATTTACAGGACTTTCCTGCTATTTTTCCATATCTAATCAGCTCAGATGGGCCTATGTAAAAAAAGGCATCACGGTACTTTGCGTGAACTTAGCAGCACGCACGGTTGCCACTACGCTGCCGTTATGCAGCGATCTCCGAAAGGGGACTTCTTTTTAGAACGGTGAGTTTTTCAGTCGATTGCTTTGCCCCCATCTATTTTGGTAGGGAGTTCAATCCGTTCTACTTCATCATTCATGAGGGCGGCCATGTCGTTTCAACGTATTTACTCTCTCAAAAATCGACGGTTCAAGTGGTTGCAAATTCAATGCAGAAGTGGCACACAGCAAGCAGAATGCATGGGTTGTCCAAGCTCGGGAACTATTTGGGTGTGCATCACGCTAATATGGTGATATCAGCTGGGGGAGCTTTGGCGACTGTTGTGACAAATCAAATCACGTTGATTAGTGCTTTGATTTTAAAAGACTCTTACCCGGAATTATCTAAATACCTCTTCTTCCCTACACTGAGCTCACTTTACAAAGAGATCGATTATGCGTGGTCTGCCTTCGATACCGCTAAAGCAATACCCGGCCATGATTTTGTCGTTCTTTGGAAAGAAGGAGGAATCCATCCCTATCTCGCGATCATTGGAATGATCGCGCTGCCTGCGATCTCTACGTTAGGCTTCTTGGGAATTCGAAATAGAACTTAATGTTTCTTTCAAGAACCGGATGGCGCCTCGGTCGTTGAGCAAGCCATCCTTATCGAAATATTCAGTTAAAACAAAGCCGGCAGGGTCTTTCACAGTCGGAATCTTTTCTCTGACTCTTTCAGTTAAGAACTTACCAATGTCAGTCTGCCATCTGTTTCTATCGGAAATGGTCTTTAAAGAAGCAATGCTGGTTTCAGCCCAAGCTTTTTCTAAATAACGGAAAACATCGGGCCATTGATAGGGCAGCGATGTCGATTTTTTGACGACATGGATATCTTCTGAGGGGACTTTAAATTTGCTTTTCCCAACCTTTCTCCATAGTGAAAGAGCAAAGTATTCATCAGGTGGACATTCTGGGCATCTTCAGTACGTGTATAAAAAATGGGAAAAAATAGTTTAAGATGTTCATCGACAAAACTTGATTTCCAATAGAGCGCTTTATCTTGAGCCGTCACTTCTTTCCCGACAAGTGAGAGATAGTGCCTTTCGGCCTCTGTTGCCCAATCTCCACGGCATTGACCTGAAGAACGGACAAGTTCGTCTAAACACGCTCTAACCTGCAAATCGGAAAGCCTCCCCGTTCTAAAAAGAGCCAATAACTTGCCCAAATACAATTTAGCTGAAGCATAAATCAGTTTGTATATCGGATCTTTGGCCTCTAGAACCTGCCTGACACATCTCATCTAACGCATTTTGTGCTTGGGATGCGATCCTCTCCACCAATTTCTTATCCAGACACTCCATTCTCCCTTAGGATTTTCCATGCGCTGGACAACCGTTTTATAAAAAGCTGGGATTTCTAAGATGTTTGGGATTGGCTGACAAGGATCCAAAACCTCTGTTAGCGGAGCGGGCATTTGTAAGATGGCAGGCGTCAGTGCCGGAGGAGATCTCTCTTCCAATCTCCAAATCGTGACGAGGTCTAGCCGTTCCAAAAAAGCCTCCGGTCTGATCTCTTGGAGAGATTGAGATAGAACAACTGGTGTCCTGCCGAGTAATTGTGACAAAAGAGCTGAGACTTTTTCTTTATTTGTAGGATCCGCTTCGATTTTACCAAGAGATACGAAAACAAATTCTCTAACAAGACAGATCCGTTTAATCTGCTGAGTGAACTCTTCACCAGAGACAGCTCGTCGATTGAACTTTTGATCATTTTTAAGTGCAGTCCAGTGATCGATGCATCCCATGAAGACTTCGATGACATTTGCCGCAACTGGGTCATAAAAATTGCGAACTAACGGGATTGCTCGAACATAACAGCTCATCCATGAATCGTAATGCGAAATAACGGACCCATCTGCATAGAGAAAATAGTCGCCGCAGTGTCCTTTAGGAACTAGGCTTAAGCTTCGTATCTAAATTATCTAGCAGCGAAGAGCTCATGCCTGAACATTCTAATTACTAACCTGACATTCAAACAAGAAACAAAAAATCTGCTCCGACTTTGCCCTTTGTCTCGCTAAATTTAGATCAGCGAATTTGCGTCGCTATTGATTTGTCTCAGAGCATTGGCTAGACCGGTGAACCGCTTTTTGACTTCATCATTTCTGACTGCCATGCTGATGGCTTGTTTTGTGCCGACTAAGATCACAAGTTTTTTTCCTCGTGTGATCCCTGTGTAGAGTAAATTCCTGTGGAGCATTTTAAAATGGCTCATATGCAGCGGAATGATAATGCAGGGGCATTCGCTTCCTTGATACTTATGGATAGAAACCGCATAAGCCAGAACCAGATCGTCAATCTCGGAAAAGCCGTATTCGACTCTTCGATCTTCAAAACGGACCGTGAGCATCTGATTGGACAGATCGATCGATAAAATTGTCCCGACATCGCCATTGAAAACGAGTTTTTCATAGTCGTTGCGGATTTGCATCACCTTGTCATTGACATGGAAAGTCCTTCCCATTCTGCAAAGGGGAGCCATGCTCGGATTGAGCTCTTTTTGCAGCACGACATTGAGATTTTCACAGCCAATAATTCCCCGTTTCATCGGAGATAGCACTTGGATGTCTTCAAACTTATGAAAATGGAATTTCTCCGGCAGCCGCTTGGTCACGAGATCAATAATCGTCGCTAAAATCTCTTCCTGGGTCTCATTTTCGACAAACTTAAAGTCCGAGCCTCCTAAAAACTCAGGGAATTCTCCTCGGTTGATTCTGTGAGCATTTGTCACGATTTTCGAATGTGCCGCTTGCCGGTAAATCTGCGTCAATCGTGTAAAACCGACGGTTTCAGAAGCAAGCAAGTCTTTTAAAACGTTTCCCGCTCCAACGCTCGGCAGCTGATCGATATCTCCAATCAAAATCAGCCGTGTCGAAGAGGGGATGGCCTTTAAAAGCTGATAAAACAGCATCGTATCGATCATGCTCGCCTCATCGATGATGAGCAGATCGCATTTGAGGGGATTCTCTTTGTTCCGTTTAAATCCGCCGCTGACAAAGTCCATTTCTAGCATGCTGTGGATCGTCGAGGCTTTTTTGCCGGTGATCTCGGTCATTCTTTTGGCTGCGCGTCCTGTCGGAGCTGCCATCAAGATCGAATCGGTCAGCTTTTCCGAAATGCGTCAAGATCGCCCGTGTAATTGTACTTTTACCGGTACCAGGTCCGCCGGTGATAATATGGACTTTTTCTTGGATCGACTGAGCAATCGCTGCCTTCTGCTCCGGCGCAAATTCTAGTTTGAGTTTTTCTTCGACCCACTGCGAGTGCTTTTTCAACATTGCACCTGTCGTAGATTGCCCGGCGCCATCTGAAGTCTTTTCAGTTCTCTCGAAATCCCGACTTCAGCGTGATAAAAAGGTTTGAGCCAAATGAGATCGCCTGCACGGATCAGTCCGCCATCGCGGACACTGGCCTCAATATTTTCACCGACGATGTCTTCATTCAGCTGCAGCATGCCGGCAGATCCAGTCTTCAAATCAGCTTCTGGATAGCACGTATGGCCATCGTTGGAAAGCTCCCAGAGCATATGTTCGATCCCGGCTTGCACTCTTGTCGCAGACGAGGCGGGGATTCCGATCTTCTGCGCGATCCGATCGGCAATCGTAAATCCGATCCCGCCGATGTCTCTAGCTAGAGCAAACGGATCTTCTTTGACCTTTTCGATGCTCTGATCGCCGTAGGCTTTGTAGATTTTTTGTGCAAAGCCTGTCGTAACGCCATTGGATTGTAAAAAGACCATGACCTCGCGGATCCCTCGTTGGAGGTGCCAGCAAGACTCGATCATCTCGATCCGCTTAGGGCCGATGCCGGCGACTTCAGAGAGTCTTCTAGGATCGGAATCGATGATCTTGAGGGTATCGATCCCAAAATGCTGGACGATCCTTTCAGCATACGCGGGGCCGATGCCTTTGATCAGCCCTGATTCTAGATATTTTTGGATGCCATAGAGATCGGAGGGTTCTTTGGATTCGAATTCTTTGACATCGAACTGCCTTCCGTATTGGGGATGGTGTTTCCACTCTCCCACGCACCGGATCGTTTCTCCAGGCTGCAGAGCGGGCAAGGGGCCAACAATACAGGTGAGTTCCTGTTTGCGCGGCTCTTTGAGCCGTGCAACGGTAAAACTCTCTCCTGCAAAGACTATATTTTCGACGTAACCAAAGATCTCTTCCACCGCCTCAGTATAAAGAACTTTTCTAAAGAACCAACATTAAATTAAATATTTACAGTTCTTTTCCTCGACAACGTTGATTTTAATGCTTAAGTTTCTTAAGATTTGTGGGCTATTCCGGATTAGCTCAGTGGTAGAGCAGCGGACTGTTAATCCGTTTGTCACAGGTTCGAGCCCTGTATCCGGAGTTCATGGCACCTAAGAAATCCTAGGTGCTTTTTTTTGTCCAAAAGCGGTTTTGCCGCAATTTTGTCATACTTGGCCAAAGCTTTTGCTTACACTCCTCACTTTAATCAACATGGTTTTCCTAGATCATTTAATAAGAAATTCTATAAAATGTCGTGTTTTTGGTACCCTTTAGAAAATATTTAACCCATTGGTCATGAATTGTATACAGTTTATCGATAAACTGGCTTTGACAAAGTGTCCAATATATTATACACTCATATATGAAAGAGATACACTATGCTATCTTTGCCACGACTGATTATTCAGATTGGTTTATTGAGCAGCCTGCTAAAAGCCGGGTGCAAATATTAGATCGATTATCACATATTCGAGAGCATGGTCACTTTGGCGATCATAAGGGTGTCGGAGAGGATGTGTGAGACTCAAATGGGCAAATGGTAGGCGCGTATATTATGCTTATATTCCAGAGAAGAAAATATTGTTACTTTTAGGAGGAAACAAAAATGGGCAAGACAAAGATATTCGCCAAGCGAAGAAGATCCTCCGTGCAAACATCCAAAGGTAGAATGAAGTTAAGACGAAATACTGGGATTAAAGAAATCAATCCAACAGAAGAACTCCTCAACGAAGAGCTTATCAGTCATGCTTTATGGGAATGTTTAAAAGAAGGCGACGATGAAGGATTTAAGGAAGTGATTTTGGCTTATGTTGATTGCAAGTAAAAAAGCTCAAACAGCAAAGAAAGCTGCTGTATCACGCTCAACGGTGTATAATTTGAAAGCAAATCCTACAATCAAAACGGTTGCAAAAGTTGTGCATGCTTGCGCGTAAAAATAAATTCAAGTTATGTGTTAAATTTCAATTCCTACATCCGGAGTTCTGGCACCTAAGAAACAATTCTTAGGTGCTTTTTTTTTGGTCCAAGGGCAGATTCGCTATCGTTACTCACAATTTATAGGTGATCAATGTTAAAATGTTTTCTCAAACAGGATGGGAAGTTTTTTTACTTACTGGATTAAACATGCTCGAACTCAGATCATAGAGCTTCACAAAAAAGCCACCGTGAATCAAGAAATTCTTGTAGAAGCTATTGATAGGGTATTTTATACTGTCCCAATCTTTTACAGAGGAATGACCTTATGCAAATTAGTTCTGCTACTCAGGCATGCCCCCATACATTCTTTGGACATTTGTTCTACAACATTCGATGTCCTAATCAGCCGCTTGCGCCGGGTTACCCTCGTTGTATCTACAGCCTTAATCGTCAGTGGACTTGCATGGAAAGGATGGTCATCTTATCAGTCATACCGTTTGTCAGAAAAATACTGTGACTGGAGGTAAAACAGAGTCTCCTTCAAAAGAAATAGAGGCTCAAAATAAACCTTCTCTACCTATGAGAGACTATCCTCCAGAAGGCATAGAAGCCATAAAATTTGCAAAGCAGAAACTACTAGGTAAGGCTGCCGATAATGCGGAACTTAAAAAAGATTTGAGCGAAGAACATGACTCCCCTTATGCTTGGGCCGTGTGTATGGCACTGCATTTTGTCTGAAGAATATTATGCAAAATTACTATCGCTCATCACTGATAAAGATATTGATTGTTGGGATAGCAAAGAAATCATTCAACATATAGATGAGTATATGAAGATTGTGTACGCGATTGGATGCCTGGCCTTAGAAGGTATACCCAACGCTGTTGAGGCTAATAAAAATAGCTTCTCACCTGAAATTCGCACAGAGATGAAAGAGCACAGATACATCCAACCAGTCCATAAAATTTTGCAGATGCTTCACTATGTGCCCCTATATTTACCATCATGCTAGAGGAGCTCTTGTGATGGAAAATGAGAATGGGCAGCCGGTGCGTGAGGGCACACTTGTTTTTCCCATCAGAAAATTATGTTGGTCAATTCTATCAAGAAGGAACCCCTCAGTTCCAATGGAGGTTCTTGCATAATGATTATTGTGATCGAGCCAGAATGTACGTTAATTTCGATGTGCTTTATGGAAAAGATATGCGTCTAGTTAATTGGGTTCAAAATGATATAGATGCAAAAACATTTTCTATAGTCCCTGACACGCTGCCAACTTAATATTTTACATTTAAGGCCACTCTTGCAATACCCCTGTTCGGCTTAGTTTGGAGAATCTCTCCGTTTTTAAGAATCGGTTTAACGGGAATGTGATTGTGTTCCCCAACCCAAAGATCGTAATTGATCTGCAAGTTAAGCCAAAGTTGTGGCGTAGTATTGAACGCTTCGGCTAGAGACAGAGCTATCGAAGTGGTAACACTTGCTTCCCCGGCCCTGATCTTAAACAGAGTGTTCCGGGCAATGCCGAGCCTATCAGCAAGCACATCTGCAAATTGAGTTGAAGCGGCTTGATGTAAAGTTTATCAAGCATTTCTCCTGGATGAATCGGCTTTCTTTTTTACCATAAATTCACTTCCTTAGTGAGAGTCTTCTAAATTTATTTCTTTTAACTTCCCCTTCAAAGAGAAAAAACGAAAAGCAGGCTAAACGGCGTGTAAGTTTAAATTTGAAAGAGGTTGATTCTCAACCTCTTTCTTTTTGTTTTATGTCATTCGAAGAAAAGACTAAAGGGTATGTGCTTGTTAGTGATATAGTTTATGCTATTCCCTTTACCAAACATCTTATTATGCGTAAAAAGATCGTCTTTTTCTCTCTCTGTCTTACCATCTGCTTGTTTATGACTGGATGCAGTTCAATCTACCAGCAGTCGACTGTCCAAAGTGAAATTCCCGTATTCAAGAAGTTAAAAAGCCCGTCAAGATCGCTCTGGTATTAGGCGGAGGAGGCTCTAGAGGCGTGGCACATTTGGGAGCGATCAAAGAACTCGAAGCTGCAGGGATAAGGCCTGATTTGATTATTGGCTGCAGCGCAGGATCGATTGTTGGAGGCTTTGTCCAGGATAATCCGGAGCTGACGGGTGTAGAAGAGATGGTTTTCAAAACAACGCGGTCTAATTTGATGGAAACAACATGGTTTTCCCGTGAAGGTGTTGTTGAAGGAAAAGCTCTGCAGAATTTTCTGAAAAAACAACTCCGTTCCAAAACATTTGCTGAACTCAAAATCCCACTCATTGTGATCGCAACCGATCTATTTACTGGAGAAACTGTCGAACTTTCTGAGCAGGATCTTCCATTGGCTGTTAACGCTTCCTGTGCCTTTCCAGGTGTTTTCCATCCCGTATTACTCCACGGCCGGTATTTGATCGATGGAGGAACTTCCAACCCAGTGCCTGTTGAAATCGCAAAAAAATACGGTGCCGAGATAATCATTGCGATCGATGTAAGCGAAAAATTGCCTTCTTCTAAACCCTCCCACTTATTTGGCATTGCTAAACGAGGGCTGGAGATCATGTATCGGAATTTTATCGAAAAGTCTCTCCTTCACGCAGATGTCTCTATTCGGATGGAGTTTCAAGATGTAGGAATATTCAGCGATAATCTCAATGCGCAACTCTTTTAGCACGGCCGTCAAAAAGTGATCAGCATGCTTCCGGAGATTAAGGAAAAGATTAAAACATCCGCTAAGCAATCAGACAACGACGTCGACTAGTTGATGGTTGGGATTTTGTCTGATGCTGTATTGCTTTTCCCACTGACTGGTAAACAGCACCATGGGCCGACCTTGACGGTCTTGGACGATCATCGCGCTCGTTGCTTTGATAAATGTCTTCATATCGCCGATAATCCAGGCGCTGCAATTGTACGGCAGGGGAGTCAGAGCACGGTTTCTACTCCATATTCATCTTTAAGCGGTACTGCATCACCTCGAATTGGAGCTGCCCGACAGCGGCAAAGATGAGCTCTCCTTCGCGTTCGTACGATTTGAGCAACTGGATCGCTCCTTCATCGGTAAGCTGCAGAACGCCTTTATCAAAAGCTTTCTCTTTGCCGACGTCTTTTGGATATAGCCTTGCAAAGATCTCCGGCTGGAATTGGGGCAGCGGTTTAAAGTTAAATCCTCCCGTGATAGAAATCGTATCTCCGATCGCAAAGAGACCGGGGTTGATCACCCCAATCACATCGCCGGGATAAGCAAAGTCCAGCGTCGTTCTTTCTCCTGCGACCATGCCATGAGGGCGCGATAGGCGGATCTCTCTTTCCAGCCGATGGTTTTTGACGATGAGATCCCGTTCAAATCGTCCGGAGCAAATGCGGATAAAAGCCATGCTGTCGCGGTGTCGTCTATCCATGTTCGCCTGGAGTTTGAAAACATAGCCGCTAAAGGGAGTTGTGATCGGATCGATCTCGATTTCAGTGCCATCATCTTTGATGGCCATGCGGCTATGCGGACAAGGCGCTAGATGGATGAACGCATCGAAAAACGGCTCGACGCCGAAATTCGTCAACGCCGAAGCAAAAAAGACAGGAGTGACTTTTCCTGCGAGAAAATCTTCTTGGGAAAAGTTATTGCCGGCAAGTTCTAAGAGTTCTAATTCTTCCAGCAGATTTTTGTAGCTCTCAGGGCCGATTTTATCTTTGGCTTCTTGGCTATTCAAGGGGTAGCGGACGATATCGGCTTTTTGAGCGCCGCCGGTAGAGATTTTGGTAAAAAAGACGCATTCGTTGGTTTGCCGGTCGACAACGCCTTGAAATTGCTTTTCCCGTCCGATGGGCCAGTTCATGGCATACGAATGGATCTGCAGGACGTTTTCGACTTCGTTCATGAGATCGAGCGGTTCTCTTCCGGCCATGTCCATTTTGTTCATGAAGGTCAGCACGGGGATTTTTCTCAGGCTGCAGACTTCAAAAAGCTTGCGGGTTTGTTTTTCGACGCCTTTGGAAGCGTCGATCACCATGATGGCGCAATCCGCAGCTGTCAGCGTCCGGTAGGTGTCTTCAGAAAAGTCTTGGTGGCCAGGAGTGTCGAGGACGTTGATGATTTTATCTTTGTAGGTGAATTGCATGGCAGAAGAGGTGATCGAGATCCCTCGTTCTTGTTCCATGGCCATCCAGTCGGATGTTGCAGCTTTACGGCCTTTGCGGCCTTTGACCATCCCGGCAGTATGGATCATCCCTGAATAGAGCAGCAGCTTTTCTGTCAGGGTTGTTTTTCCGGCATCGGGGTGGCTGATAATGGCAAAGGTGCGTCGTTTAGCGACAGCCTCGCGTAGGTCTTGGGTATCCATAAGCTACCCAGAATAAAGGTTTTTTAGAACAATAGAAAGTCAAAAACACGATTCGATGCCGCAAAAAACATAGTACTTGCTTCTTTAAAGAATAAAAAATAAAAGGTGTTTCTATAAGGCTTCAAAAAAAGGTTATTCGTCAGTTGTAAAATATCTCTGGATTAGGAATTTGTCGTCGCCAAGTTATTTTGCTGGTTCTTGTGGAAGAGCTCTGATTTCCATTGTTGGAAAATCTATTGAAGGGCAGAATGCCCCGAGGTCAAAAAAAGGCATCTTACATCCCAACCCACATCAACTAGGAAATCACTATGGCAGCCAACGCAATCACAAGACCCCATATCCGCGAAGCAATGAGCAATTCGAATTGTCCAGTTCCGGATTTTACACAACGAGAAAAAGCGACTCTGGCTTGGAGCAAGGTCTATATCGATCTTGGGCAGCTGCATCGCGGAACAGGTATCCATTATTTAGTGGGATGCATTCGCTATGGAAACACGATTTTTACAGATAAAGCCACCTTGGAAAAGGTGAAGGAATACTTCTATCGCATTAAGACTGCGCCAGCTTATCTGCATCCGATTGCAAAGGAGCTGTTTCCAAAAGCAAAAAAACTCAGTGATTTCACCTGTCTTCATTACATGCTGGATTATTATCTGAGAGTAGCGGCAAGAGAGGATGTACGCGATGATCTTTACGACGTATTAAGAGATGTCGACTATAAGTTAACCAGTGGGCGTCTTGAAGAGGGTTTTTCTGGAAAGTTTCTCCTTGAGGCCTTCTCGCTAGCAAGAAAAAATCTCAAACGGAATCCCGATGATTTGATGTGTGCAGTTATTGAAAGAGTTTTGTGTAACAGCCGAGGTCATAATCAAGTAGTCATCAATAATGCCTTGCCTGAAGAGATCGCAGATCTATTCGTAGAAAAAATCGCTTCAGCCAAAAAAACGCTAGATAGTATCGAAGTCCCTAATACACAAAAAGGTTTTTTGAAAGCGCTTGGTGTGCTGAAGAAGATAAAACAGGACTTAGACTTTCCAAAGGTGATGAGACGATTTCCCAATGATGAGAAGCAGATTGCCGGTCGATTGTATTTCACTGCTGATTTGAGCGACAGAGTTGCTCAAAATTACCTTAATCTCTGTCAGATAGTTAAAACAAACATGAAAGATTATAGAGCTGCGGTAATGAAAGACCTAAGCAGCTCTTTCAGAATTGCTTATTTTGGGATTGGAACCGATTCTTTCTCAGCTAGCTGCCAGGATTATCAACGGTCAGTTAAAGGGTCATGGAGGGAGAGAATTGCTGATGAGCTTTCTAAAGATGCAGATTATCGAACACTCGTCGAGGCGCGCATCAGAAAAGAAGATAGCGTATTAGAAGGATTTACTTTTGAGGAATATTGCCAATGGATCAGAGATCCTCAATCGCCCATCGGCCGTCCAGAATTAACCGCATTGAGCAAAATCACACAACGTCCAGTTTTGGTTGTACATTCGAAAGGTGGTCATTTTGAATGGATTAAAGGAATCAATCTTGATTTCGACGAAGACCCTCTTATTTTCAACTTTAATGAAGGGGTTTGGAGTCCTGTGGAGGAAAACAACTTTGAGGAGCTCCCACCCTGGGAAACTTAACTCCCAGATTTTTTTTTTCAGAGATGTTTAATAAATTTCTCCGCTTAGATAGATTAACAAAAAAGCAGGAATCTATGGCAAAACACCCTTTTGAAGAATTTTTAGATGTTTTCGTCCCCAAAGTCGCTCAGAAGAGCCGGCAGCTCAATAAAGCCGTCTGGATCTTGGAGACCACGGGAAGCGCCGATGCGGCTGATTTAAAAGCAGAACTCGATGCCGAGGTCCGGCTTCTTCATAACGACCGCAAAACCTACGAAAAGCTTTTAGAATGGGATAAAGACCCTGACTTAAAAGATCCTCTCTTGAAAAGACAGCTCAACATCCTCATCCGGTCGTTTAAACAGAATATGATCCCTCCTAAGCTCTTGGAGGAGATTGTTCAAAAAGAAGCCTCTCTTGCTCAAGTCTATGCCAACTTCCGTCCGGAAGTGGATGGGAAAGAAACTCTCCGAAAATGAGATTTTGGAGATCTTGAAAACAGAGACCGATCCCGCACGGCGTAAAAAAATCTGGGCAGCTTCCAAGGAGATTGGATCTGCGCTTGCTCCTCAAATTCTGGAACTCGTGCACCTCCGCAACCAAGCCGCACAAGCGATGGGCTATTCTGATTTTTTCCAGATGCAGTTAGAACTCCAAGAAGTCGATAGCAAGTGGCTGAAAACAAATCTTCGATGATCTAGCGGCTAAATCCGATGCGGCCTACTCCCAAGTGATCTCAGAAGTCGAAGAGAAGCAATCCCACATGTACGGCGTCCCTAAAAAAGAGCTAGGCCCCTGGGCTTGGACGGATCCGTTTGGCCAGGAAGATCCTCTTGACCGTAGTGATCTCGATTCATTGGTGTCAGATGTCGATATCAGCGCAGCAAGCCGCAGCTTCTATCAAAAGATGGGACTCGATGTGCAGCCGATATTGGCAAGAAGCGACATGTATGAAAGACCTGGTAAAAACCAGCATGCTTTTTGCATGAATATCGACCGGGAAAACGATGTCCGGACATTGAATAACGTCCAAAGCACGATCAAATGGATGGAGACAGTCCTCCATGAGCTAGGCCACGCTGTCTACGATCTCGGCTTCGATAAAAAACTCCCTTGGCTTCTTAGAGAGCCTCCCCACACGATGCCGACAGAGGCGATGGCGCTGATGGCTGGAAGGCAAGCTTACCGGTACGAGGCGCTGAAGGGACTTGTCGGACATTCCGAAGCAAAAGAGCCGCTTTTGAAAAAAGCCGACCGGAGCCTCCAGAGACGGCAGCTGATTTTCAGCCGCTGGGTGCTGGTCATGACATTCTTTGAAAGCGAACTCTACCGAGATCCAAAACAAGATTTAAACCGCCTCTGGTGGTCGGCTGTCGAGAAATATCAAAAAATTCGTATGCCGGAAGAGCGTGAGGGTAAGTGCGACTGGGCTGCCAAGGTCCATATCGGCCTTGCTCCGGTCTACTATTTTAGCTACCTTCTGGGAGAGATGTTTGCCTCGGTCATTGAAGAAACTCTTATGAAGCAGACAGGCTCCATTGGTCTGACTTCCGAAAAAGCCGGGCAGTTTCTGCAGCAAAAACTTTTCAATCCAGGCAATCGCATGCCCTGGAGCGAGCTAGTCGAACATGTCTCGGGCAAGCCTTTAAGCCCGGATGCTTGGATCGCTCAGTTTGCCAGGTAAGGGTGATTTTGCTAGAATAGACGGCTATGTCAGCCAAGATGGTTTTTAAGCAGCCTCCTGAGAATTTTAATCCTAAGGTAGAGATCGCTGCCTGTTTTATTACCGTGAATGACAATGTCCTTTTCATCAAGAGGCAAGCCCACTGTTCAGAGCCGAGCAAATGGGGGATCCCCGGGGGTAAGCTTGAGAAAGGCGAGACAGCCCACCAAGCAGTGCTGCGCGAGATCAAAGAAGAGACAGGACTTCATCTGCCATCTGAAGTCAAACACCTAGGAACAGTTTATATCCGATATCCGGAAGTCGACTTCATCTATCACATGTATGGACATGTTCTGTCAGAATATCCTGAAGTCGTGATCGATCCTCTCGAGCATGTAGAACATCGCTGGCTAACGTTGAAAGAGGCGTTGCAGCTTCCACTCATTCGCGGAGAAGATGAATGCATTTATTTAGTCTACGGAGATGATCCGTGAAAGTTTTTCGCTATTTGATCTTCGGAGTTTTAGGGATCTTTGGACTGATGGGAGGCCATCTGGTCTATCTCTACAACCATCGGGAGTTCAGCCCTCCGTCTTTTAAACATCCGTTTATTCTGAAATTAGAGAGTCAAGCTCCTGATGGGGCAACAAAACAAAAGGTTTCTCAAATTCTCCAGCAGAAATTTACGTATCTCGGATCCGGAACGCAGGTGACAGCTTTTGAGAGCGCAGATCACCAGTATGTGATCAAGTTCTTCAATCCTCGCAATACGATCAAAGAGAACTGGTTTCATCGGTACAGCCGGCTTCGTCAGATGAGTTCTTTGAAATGGATCATGAAGACCTATCTCGAAAAAGAAGAGCGGCTCCGAAAGTTTTTTAAATGCCACCGGCTGGCCTTTCGGGATCTCAAAGAAGAATCAGGTCTGATTTATCTCCATTTTGATAAGTCGAGCTGCCTTGCTCAAAAAATCGACGTGGTCGATCACGATGGGAAAGAGTACCTGGTCGATCTAGATATCTGTCCGTTCATTTTACAGAAGAAAGTGGACATTGCCATGACGCACTTAGAAGAGCAATTGGCAAACGGTTCTATTGAAGAGGCCAAGCAAGGCGTTCGGCAAATCTACCAGCTGTTTTTAACACGCGCTCAAAAGGGATATACCGATCACCGTCAAAGCCTGTTTAAAAATTACGGATTTGCAGATGGCCGCGCTGTCCAGCTCGATGTTGGACGGATTAAACTCGATAAGCGGGTCAAAAAAATGCCGCTGAACGATCTGGAGCGGATTGTAGCGAATCTTTCAAAGCAGCTACCGCCGGAGCTAGTTCCTGTTCTTAATGAATGTTTAGAGGAAAGCAAGAGGCTCCCATGAAAAAACTGATTGCTACTCTGAGTTCTTTTGCTTTGCTGCTCATCGTGGCTGCCGGCATCCATGTGATTTATCTCTATAATCACCGGGAATTCGGGCCCAAAGATTTCTACCATCCCTTCATGCTAGGGCTCCAGGAAAGAATACTCCCAAGCCAAGAAGTGAAGAATGAGGCGTTGGAGATCTTGAACCAGCCATTTACTTATCTCAGCTACGGCGGTCAAAGCACCGTGTATGAAAGCCAAGACAAAAAATACGTGATCAAGTTTTTCAATCCCCGGACGGTGATCAAGGAAAATTGGTTCCATCAGTTTGCAAAATTACGCCGCCTCAACTCTCTGAAATGGATCACAAATACCTATTTTAGACAAAAGCTCAGGCTGAAGAAATATTTTCACCGATATGAACTGGCGTTTAAAGACCTGAAAGAAGAAACCGGACTTGTCTATGTCCATCTCGATCCTTCGACGTCTCTTTCTAAAACGATGGAGCTCACCGACAAAGAGGGCAATTACCACCGTATTCAACTCGATGCCCATCCTTTTGTGCTGCAGAAAAAAGTCGAACTGACGATGCATCATCTAGACAGGCTGTTAAAAAATGGCGATGTTGAGGGAGCAAAAGAAAGTGTGAAGCAGATCTATGAGCTGTTTCTTTCCCGCGCTCAAAAAGGATACACCGACCGGCTTCAAACGCTGCATAAAAACTACGGGTTCTTTGAAGGCCGCGCTGTGCAGCTCGATGTCGGAAGAATCAGAAAAATCCCTGAGATCGCAGAAAATCCACTCAAAGAAATGGAAAGAATCGTTTCGAATATTTCTCCGTCTTTAGCTCAGCCTTATCCTGAGCTTGCCTCTGTTTTACAGGAGTGTCTATCTAATTAAGCCAGTTGTTCTTTTGGGATGTATTTTTGAAAGTCAATCCTGCGGCTTTTTCAACTTTATCCAGCGTGACTGCAAACGATTTTAACGGGGGATCATTTTCAATTGGCCGATTCGGAATAACATAGGCTTCTGTGACGATGCTCCGGTCTGTTTTCCCATAAATGACCTTGAAGTAATGCGTCGGGACGGCGACATTATTTTCGCCGATGACTTGATACCGGACGTATTTTTTTCCATCTTTGTCCATTTCCGGGATGAAAAGAGGTCCAGTGATCACATAGACCTTGGAATGGCTTTTTGTCATTTCCCGGACATGCCTTTCCAATTTCAGCCAGTATTTTCTATTCAGCTGAGGATGCTGCGGGCTGATATTGGAGAGATAAAAAGTGTCTTTCATGGCCTGGGGAGTTGATCTAGCATTGGCTGCAGGACATAAGTGCCCTCGGTCATATCCCGATCCCTTATAGTCCGATTTAGAGGCTCTTAAGTGGGGAGGGACCATCGGATCTTCCATGAAGTCATACTCGGACCGTTCTGTAGATCCACTTAAACTGTCAGCTGTGAGCTCTTCATAGACCCAGCTGGCATTGCGTGTTTTCCCATCATAAGCCAGCACATAGCCTGTCCGATGGATGACAGGGCTGGAATCTGGCTGGTAGTCTTTAGAGGCTACCGCAGCGGGCTGATAGGTACACTGGGTGAGACTGAGTGCAAGAAGAGCAGTGTAGATCCATTTTGCTGTCATGCAAATGAATATAGACTGTTTGTTAAATAAATTAACAGAGGTGCCAACAAACGTCAGTTGTTTTATCCTGAGAGGATGTTGAGAAAGCTGATCCGTTTATTTAATCCTCCAAGAATTCCCAGAAAACCTCGAACGATTATTTTGCGGAAAGAGGGAGTCCATTACAATCTGGATGAGATCTATACCAAAGTCAACCAGACGTATTTCGAAGGCAAGCTGAATCTTCATATTACCTGGTTCAATCCTAAGAAAAGCCGCTATCAAAGACGGATCGTCTTAGGTTCATACCACCGGGATAAAAATCTCGTGAAGATCAACCGGATGCTCGATCAGGCTGATATCCCTGAGTATTATATCTCTTTCGTTGTCTACCATGAGATGCTCCATCATGTGGCTCCGCCGATTGAGGAGAGGTTCCGCAAACGGCAGATCCATCATCAAGAGTTCAAGGATCTTGAGAAGAAGTTCCAAGACTATGCTCTTGTCAAAGAGTTCCGAAAAAAGTCCAAAATGCGTTGGTTTGTAGATTAAAAAGCAGTCCGTATGGTACCTGGAGATTAAAGAGACTTCTAGGAGGTCTATGTCTAAGTTTTCAAAAGATCGTGCTCATCAAGCATATCGTGTTTTGCAAGTCGTATTTGTTCTATTGCCAATCATCGCAGGATTAGACAAGTTCTTTTACTATTTGACAAATTGGGCAGACTATCTTTCGCCCATGGCTTGGCAAATGATCGATGGTCACGATCGCGCTTTTTTTATGATCGTAGGGGTTGTTGAGATTATTGCAGGTTTGGGAGTTCTATTTAGACCTCGCATATTCGCCTATGTCGTTGCGGTATGGCTTTTGCTGATCGTTGTAAATCTTTTGATGCTAGGGGGCGTCTATTACGATGTTGCCTTGCGAGATATCGGGTTACTGTTTTCTGCCTTTGCTCTTGGCAAATTGGCTCAGAAATACGACGCTTAAGTTTTTGAAGACAAGTCCCGTGCTTAACGGGACTTGTTTCTTGGAGGCTTGAAGTTGCGTTCCCTCTCGTTTTGGAGATCGATGGCCTTCATTCTCTCAGCTTCAGAAATGTCGTTACGGAATAGCTTATTCCTTTGATCAGGGGAATCATGCAGCTCTGAGGGTTTAAATTCGAAGGTGATGCTATCGCTTTTGTATTGGACTTCAGATTTTTTCTTTTCGTCGGAGAAATCCCATCCTTTTTTACGGGCTTTGGAGAATTGTTCCTTGACCGAGATTAAAGGATCGATCTTTACTTCTTCTATAGGCGCTTCTTCAGCAACAACTGCACCAGCTAAACAAAGGAATAACAACAGATAGATTGTTTTCATAAGTGCGATAAGGATAACATGTTTAATAGGATTTTCAACATCGAAAAATTATTTAATTCATGTACAAAATTTCTTTTGAAAAGCCTAAAGGCTTTAGTCCAACCGTCCAGGTTGCAGGCTGCTTCTGCGAATGGGCTGGCAAACTTCTCTATCTTAAAAGACATGCAGATAAGCCTTATGGCCAGACCTGGGGGCTTCCCGCTGGAAAAATAGAGGCAGGAGAAGATCCTCGGACAGCCGCAGTCCGGGAGGTTGCTGAAGAAGTTGGGATCGAGTTAGATCCAGAGAAGCTCCAAGAGGTCGTTAAGGCCTATCTTGAAGTCAAAGACGTGAGATACATCTTCCACGCTTTTAGGGTTAGATTGGAAAAAATTCCTACCATCTCTTTAGAACCGGATGCTCATACGGAGGCAAAGTGGCTGACGGCAGAAGAAGCTTTAAAGCTTCCTTTAATCGTAGGCGGAGGCGAGATCTTGAAATATTATTCTAAGATTTCTTCTTCTTGAGATTGAGGGCTCCGGAATTAATGCAATAGCGGGTTTTGGCAGGTTTTGGTCCGTCGTGAAATAGATGGCCGAGATGCCCTCCGCAGTTGCTGCAGAGCACTTCTGTTCTTTTCGTGAAAAAGCCGACGTCTTCTTTCAAGGTGATAGTGCTGACATTGACAGGTTCGATGAAGCTGGGCCAGCCAGTGCCGGATTTGAACTTTGCCTCGGAGCTAAAAAGAGGCTCTCCGCATCCTGCGCAGACATAGGTGCCCTCATCAGTGCAGTCCCAATATTCTCCTGAAAAGGCTTTTTCTGTCCCTTTCTCCCGGAGAAGATGGTACTCTTCCTTCGAGAGCTTCTTCTTCCATTCATTGTCGGATAGTTCTTTTTTGCTCACCTAAAATCTCCAAGGGGGACACGGGGAGGATGCTCCCACGGTCACTATCCTCCAATTGCTAGATATCTTTAAAAAGGTCAAGGAGAATTCTTTAGGACGATCCTGTAGCGGGCCTTATTGGCCTTGAGACGCTCGATGGCTTTGTTGAGCTGATTCATGGGCATGACTTCGACTTTAGCCTGGATATTATGCCGGGCGCAGAACTGGAGCATTTCCGCTATATTGGTCCGGCTGCCGGTTCCGCTTCCGCAGATCGACCGGTTCCCTGAGATCAAAAGACGGACGGGGAATTTGACATCACTGGGAGGCACCCCCACGAAACAAAGCTTGGCTTTGGGCCTTAACATCATCCCGATCATCGTCCAATCGATATCAGCACTGATAGTCGAGAGGATGAAATCAAACGAATTGAAGGCCTTTTTGATCTGAGCGGGATCGTTTAAGGAGATAAAGTGGTCTGCTCCAAATTTCCGAGCTTCTTGCTCCTTGTCTGGCGAACTGGAGATCGCTGTAACATCGCAGCCAAAAGCTTTCGCAAATTGTAGAGCGAGATGGCCGAGGCCTCCGATCCCGATGATGGCGACGGATTGAGGGGCTTGGACATCGTAGAGTTTAAAAGGGGAGTAGGCGGTGATCCCCGCGCATAATAAGGGAGCAGCGGCTTCTGAAGAGAGGCTTTCAGGGATGGGAAAAGCAAAACGGGAATCGACCAAGATCCGATCGGCAAATCCTCCGTACCTGTCGACGCAGGTCCGGACTTTGGAATTGCAGACAGTCTCATCGCCACGGACGCAGAACTCGCAGGTTAGGCATGCGCCGCATTGCCAGCCTACGCCGACTCGCTGACCAACTTTAAGGTCTTGAACATTTTTGCCTTTACGGGTGATCTTCCCGATGATCTCATGGCCGGGCACTAATGGGTATTTGGAGATTTTCCAGTCGTCGTCGATGACATGGAGATCGCTATGGCACAGGCCGCAGCAATCGATGCCGATTTCGACTTCATCGTCTTTAAGATCTGCGGGAGAGTATTCAAAAGGTTCTAAAGGCTTTGCAGCTGAAGGGACGGCATAGGCATTGATCATCTAATCAACATACCGGCAACTTTTTGAAAAATCAAGCGACTTTGACTTCTTCTTTCTTATCGACGGAGTTAAACAAACCTTTGAGAGGTTTTAAGACATTTTGGACAGGGTTGCCCCCAGGGATCTGTTGGAAGATTTTATCCATGATGTCTTTAAGATTTTCTTTGAGGAAGATCTCCTTGAGCATCTGGCCAAGGGCGCTGTTCATCAGCTGAGCCATGAGGTCTCCACCCTGGCTGCTGATGTTGATTAGGACAATTTGAGGAATAGTAGGTAAATGACGTACAGTGCCATCGCTTTGATAGAGCAGGTCGGCGTTGATATTGTTTAAGACGAGCCGTTTGATGAGGACGGTTTTGTCGGAGGAGGATTTGCTGCTTTGATCTTGAGCTTGTTGGGCGTTGGCCATAATCGTTGTCCAATTGCCTGAAGTTCCTTGAGGAGATTCGAATTCCAGGCCGATATAGACGTTGTTCAGGTCGATTTCATCAATGACGATGTCTTTTTTCAGATAGTTCATTAATGGGGCTCGAATCATGATTTCTTGGACGGTGAAAGCGTGTTCTAATTTATAGCCGCGGGGATTGCTGATTTCGAGATTTTCGATCTTGATGGTGCTGAGTGTAAAATTCATATCGCCGATTTCAACAGCGACTTGGAGGGTTTTTGAGAGTTTACTCGCAATCATATCAGGAAGACGGGACTTGGCCAAAAAGAACAAGATCACCCCTGCCAAGACGCAGATGACGATCAGGCCTGTCAGACTTTTGATAAACACTCTCATAGTCCACGATGTATCAAACTTTTATTTAACATGCAAGAGATGCATTCTAAAAATGATTGCTATCTAAAATTCTTCGACTTAAGATCTTTCGCACCAATAGGAGTTTTCTATGGCAACAGCGACCATTCAACCAACGATTTTCAAAGAACTATCAGCCCTTGTCACAACGTTCATTGCGGAAAAAGATAAGGCTGCAACCAACGCCCCCAATCCCGTTGTCATCACTGCAACCAATCTCCTGATTGCGATTGAAAATGCCGCGAACATTTTCAGAGATTGCGCAGCAGATCGGCAGCCTATTTTAGCTGCTAGGGTAAAAGACTTTCACCAGATGATCGCGTGTTTGAGCAAAGCAGATTATTGCCGACTTAATTTACCCACGATGATTCGCCATTCAATCGACATCGGCACCTTCGACGGATGGATCCCTAAATTATATGCAATCAACCCACAACATATTGTTCCCAAGTCGGAAACGATCGTCCAATTTTTTGGGAAGTTCAAATACGCCGATCAGTCAATATATAAGAAGACCTATCTGCCGATGTTGAAAGTGGATGAGCGCATTTTTGAGCCAACGGAATCCGATCACCACACGCTGACTTTCAAGCTGACTTTTAATCATGAAGACAGCCCTTTCGAAATAGGTAGATGCTCTCAATTTGATGCCAGGCTAATCGTTCCTTATGAAGTGGGTCATTTAGGAATTGTGATCAGTCAAAAGAGAACATTTGAGTTCAATGTCCCCATTCGAGCGCTTCCGATATATGCAGGGGTTGTCGAGGTCGCATTACGACAGCTAAATGATCAGCCGACGAGTTCTAAATATAAAATGGGATGGGAAGCTAGTCGCATCTTTGAGCTTGATTCAAAGACTGACTCGCAACTGACCTTTACAAGTTTTGATGGGATCAAGCAGGGGGTTACCGCGGCTCAGTTAGAAACTGATGCCAAAAAAGTCTTCCCGAATCCGCTGGTGACAGAGGGCTCTTATTTGAAAATCTCGCAAGTTGCAGCTGCGGGTGAAGATAGCCGCAAGTGGAGGGTTGAAACTGTTCCTCCAATAGGTCTTTAAGAGGTTACAGTGAGAGAGTTTTTCTTGGTTTGATACGCGGTTTCGATGAAGCGTCCATATTTAGGAAACCGTTCTTTAAGCATTTGGAGCTGTTGATCTAAGTCTTCTAGGGTTTGAGCATTTGTAGCTCAGCCATCGCTTTTATGCATTTGTTGGATGGCGAAAGGGATCGATGAAGATCAATTATCTTAAAACTGATATAAACCCACCATGCCCAGACACACAGCATGATCACAAGCATAATAATGATAGCAGTCATCTCAGTATTGCTGCTGGCGTCAGAAAACGGGTTATTTTGTGAAAATCTTCGAGGAAGGCTTGTCAGGGTCATAAACAGAGATGTGAACAAGAGCTTATGCCCATTTTGCTTGTAGGTAAAATAATAGAGCAATCCCGTCAGTCCTAGTTGAAAGAGGACAAAAAAGAAGAAAAACTCCAATGGGGTGGGAGAAATTAAGGAAACGAGTCCCGTTGTAGCGATATCATAGGGAATCATCCACATTAGGGTGAGAACCCATCGTCTGCGGATTTTTTGCTCTTCGGGCTTAAAAATGGATGCCATAGGACAAAAGTCTAATAGGCTGAATATATTTCCTCAAGGCACAAAAAAAAGGCGCTTTCCGAAGAAAGCGCCTTTGTAAGCAGCGGGCTGATTAATACTCAGCGCCGGCCATTGGGTTGCCTGCTGGCTTTTCTTCTTCCTCTTCTGAGATCAAAGCCTCAGTTGTGAGGAGGAGAGAAGCAATCGAAGCAGAAAGCTCGATCGTCAGACGAACAACTTTCGTTGGGTCGACAATTCCTTTCTTGACCATGTTGCCAAACTCGTCATTTTGAGCATCCCATCCTTCATAAGTCTCCATAGAGGCGACTTTTTGAACGATGAGCGAGCCTTCTTTACCGGCGTTTTCAGCCATTTGACGAAGAGGCCAGACGATAGAGCGGATGATGATCTCCACACCGATCTTGATATCTCCAGACACTGTAGCTGAGAGTTTTTCAAGAGCTGGGAGGCAGCGGATGAACGCTACGCCGCCGCCAGGGAGAATTCCTTCTTCCACAGCAGCTTTTGTTGCGTGAACAGCATCGTCAACGCGGTCTTTTTTCTCTTTCATCTCGATCTCAGTTGCAGCTCCAACGCGGATAATTCCAACGCCGCCAGACAATTTTGCAAGGCGCTCTTGGAGTTTTTCTTTATCGTAGTCAGAAGTGCTATTTTCGATCTCACTTTCTTGAGGAGAGCAATCCGCTCTTGGATGTCGGCTTTTTTTGCCAGCGCCTTCAACGAGTGTCGTGTCTTCTTTACCCACGATCAGCTTTTTTCACACGGCCGAGCATGTCGATCGTGACGGTTTCGAGCTTAAATGCCGAGTTCTTCACTGATGAATTTTCCACCTGTGAGGATCGCGATGTCTTCGAGCATAGCTTTTCGTCGATCGCCAAAGCCTGGAGCTTTCACAGCGCAGACTTTAAGGCCGGCGCGGACCGTGTTGACAACGAGAGTAGCGAGGGCTTCGCCTTCGATATCTTCAGCGATGATCAGGAGAGGTTTGCCAGTTTCCGCAACGACTTGCAGGATCAGGGAGGAATTCTTTCATCGCATGAGATCTTTTTCTCGTAGATCAGGACATAAGCGTCTTCGAGGACTGCTTCTTGGTTTTCAGCATTTGTGACGAAGTAGGCAGAGAGGTAGCCGCGGTCGAAGTTCATCCCTTCAACAACGTCTAAAGTTGTCTCAAATCCTTTTCCTTCTTCAACAGTGATCGTACCGTCTTTGCCGACGCGCTCCATCGCATTAGCGATGATTTCGCCGATTTCAGTGTCGCCGTTTGCAGAAATTGTCGCGACTTGGGCGATCTCTGTTTTATTTTGGATCGGCTTGCTGAGTTTTTTGATCTCTGCAGTGATCGATTTCACGGCTTGTTCGATGCCGCGTTTGATTTCGATCGGGTTTGCTCCTGCAGTGACATTGCGGAGGCCTTCGCTATAGATCGCTTCGGCAAGCAATGTTGCAGTGGTTGTTCCGTCGCCAGCTTTATCAGCTGTTTTATTCGCGACTTCTTTGACCATCTGAGCGCCCATGTTCTCGTGCTTGTCTTCGAGCTCGATTTCTTTAGCAACGGTCACGCCGTCTTTAGTGATGTGAGGAGGGCCGTATTTCTTGTCGATCACGACATTGCGGCCTTTAGGACCCAGTGTGACTTTTACAGCAGAGGCTAATGTGCGTACGCCTTTGAAGATCTTTTGGCGGGCTTCTTCTCTAAATTTAATATCTTTTGGTGCCATGTTTATTGTTTCTCCTTAGAATTAGTTTACAATTGCAATGATGTCGTCGGCTTTCACGATGACGTATTCTTCGTCATCGATGGTGACTTCTTGCCAGCGTATTTGTCCATCAGGATGAGATCGCCTACTTTGACAGGCATTGGAAGGGTTTTTCCGTCTTTAGTGACTTGGCCAGGACCTACAGCCACAACTTTGGCTGTTTCTTGTTTTTTCTTCGCGAATCAGGAAGAATGATTCCGCCTTTAAGTGTTTCTTCTTTTTCCTGACGCTGAGCTAAAACTCGATTGCCGAGAGGTCTGAGTGACAATTTTTTTTCTGTTTGTTGGGTCATAATTTCTCCTTTAAATGATGCGCTCCTATAAAAGTTTTACTTTGCTACAGGCGCGCTTGTAGTGTAGGTGATATGTTATAGAAAGGGGAATTATTCTGCAACTATTTAGCGCTCTATGGAATCAAGTGCTAAATTTAAATGTTTGATTGACGAAGGGACCGATTTTGTTCATTATGGAATCACATAGGAGAGACAATGGACAGAGCAGGCGTGCCCGAGACAGATCAATGGAATGTGAAAGCAATCTATCCAACTTTGGAAGAGTGGAAAAAAGAGTTTACAAATCTCCTGGGAAATCCTGAGGCTCCACATTGGCCTGTTTTAGCCCAGTTTAAAGGCCGTCTCAAAGAAGGTCCTGCTATTGTTTTACAGCTCGTAGAGACTATTTTAGACCTCGATAAGAAGCTTTCCAAGCTCTATACCTATGCCCATCTCAGACACGATGAGGACGTCGGCCACGACGTCCATAAAGAGGCGTATTTAAGGATCGTCGGCCTGCTCCATGACTTCCGTCAAGAGACGTGTTGGATTGAGCCGGAACTGCTCTCTTTATCAGATGACGATCTTAAGAAATTACTTAACGCGCCAGATCTCAAATCATATAAATTTTATTTAGAAAAAATCATCCGTTTGAAGCCTCACACCTTGGATGCAGAAAAAGAAGAGATGCTGGCTAGCGCTTCTCTGGCATTAGATGCTTCCGAGAGAGCTTTTGGGGCTTTTAATAATGCCGATCTTAAATTTCCAAATGTGAAAGACAGCGCAGGGAAAGAGCACGAACTGACGCATGGAAAATACGGTGTCTATATGCGCAGCCACGACAGGATCCTAAGAAAAAACACCTTTCTCACACTTCACAACTCTTTTGGTGCTTTTGAGAACACACTTTGCGAGCTGATCAATGGACAGGTCCAAAAAGACTATTTTAATGCGAAAGTTCGTAAATTTTCTTCGTGTTTAGAAGCAGCCCTTTTTCCTCACAATATCGATAAGAAAGTCTACATGAACCTGATCTCTACCGTGAGAAAGCACCTTCCGGTGCTACACCGTTATATGGAGTTTAGGAAGCAGGCGCTGAAAGTCGATGAGCTCCACCTTTATGATATGAGTGTGCCTTTAGTCGCTGATGCAGATATTAAGATGGAATTTGAAGACGCTGCAAAATTCATCGTCGAGTCGATGGCTCCGCTTGGCGCTGTCTACCAGAAAAGCATGGAAAAAGGGTTCTTTGAAGACCGCTGGGTCGACCGTTATGAAAATGAAAGGAAACGGTCGGGCGCTTATTCCAGTGGATGTTTTGGAACGATGCCGTATATTTTGATGAACTACTTTGGCGAATACAACAGCATCACGACCTTAGCGCATGAAGCAGGCCATAGCATGCACTCCTTCAGCTCATGGAAATCTCAGCCTTATCAAGATGCCGGGTATCCGATTTTTGTAGCTGAGGTTGCTTCAACATTCAATGAAGAACTCCTATTGAGACATTTCCGCGCTGCTGTGCAAGATCCACAGAAAATCGCCTATTTGGTCAATCAAGGCCTTGAGGGGATCCGCAATACGTTCTTCCGTCAGGTGATGTTTGCTGAATTCGAGCTCAAGATCCATGAGTTTGTCGAGAAAAGCATCCCGCTGACGCCTCAGCTTCTCAAAACCGAGTATCGTAAGCTAGTGTCGGATTATTTCGGTCCTGCAGTCACCTTGGATGACGAGGTTGACATTGAGTGGGCCCGTATCCCGCATTTCTATTACAATTTCTATGTTTATCAGTATGCGACGGGGATTGCCGCTGCGCATGCGCTTGTCGAAACAGTCTCTAAGAACGGACCTGAGAAATATCTCAAGTTTCTTTCTTCCGGAGGCAGCCGATTCCCGCTTGATCTCTTAGAGATCGCCGGAGTCGACATGAGATCTCCTGCAGCTTTAGAAGCGATCATCGCTCATTTTGGGGCGTTAACGGAAGATCTCAAAAAGACACTGAACAAGAAGTCGGTTGAAAAAACTGCTGCTCCTGTTCATTAGAGACTGTTGTCGAATTAAGGCTTCGTCGATTTTTGGGGTTATTTTGGCCAATTTTCGATTTAAATTGTAGGGATCGTATTCGCAAGTTGATACGATCCCTACAATTTAAATCGAAAATCGGCTCAAAAGAACCCGAAAGTCGACAGAAGCTTAATTTGATAACAGTCTCTCAGAAAAATATTGCTCTTAAATCAGCCGCAGAGTATTCACTTGATAGTGCAGCACGAACTAGCATTTTCAAACAAAGTTTTTAAGGGAATCGATGTCCGCTAAGAAGTATACCGACTCATTCATCGTGATTAATGAAAAAGGGCTCCACACGAGACCTTCGACGGAGCTTGTTAAATGCGCTTCTGCATTTAAATCCCGTGTTTCTCTCCAATTCCAAGATCTCAACGTCAATGCTAAATCATTGCTTGGCATTCTGATGCTCGCAGCAGCGAGAGGATCTAAGATTACTGTCGAGGCTATCGGAGACGATGCCGAAGAGGCCGTCAAATCGATCCTTGAGCTAGCCAACAATAAGTTTCACATCAAGTATTAATAACCAATTCTAGTGTATAGCCCTGGGATCTTAAAAATTTGATCATCTTTGTTTCCCTATCGAGCTCGAGATTGTCTCTAGGCAGAACAATCGCTGTTGATTTATTTTGTTGGAGCGCTTCCAAAATTTGAGCTTGCCAAGCACGATTTTTAGCTGCGATTGTAGATTGTAAAGTGACCATAGCTGGATGACTCGGATCCTTAGATAGCATTTCAATGAAACGATCTCTATAGAGTCCTGGTTGCTTAAGATGGTCATCTTTAGACTCTTCATCGTTTGAATAGCCGATTTCTAGTCTTTCGCAGAACATTCGATGAAGATTCTGAAAAAGATCATCTTCATCAACAAAACATGCTAATACCGCTATAAACTCGTGAGTTAAATTTGCAGACATAATCGATATTTCATGAAGCCAAATCCAAGAGCCTCCAGAAATGAGGTTGATTTCTATTCCATCCCCGACTTCTTCAAGGAGATCGAGTTCATTGCCTAATAGACTCATGACAACTAATGGATGTGTTTTCAACGGATCCAGTTCATAATTCTTGAGATGTTTTTGGATAATTTCAATGGTTTCAAAAGCGAGGTCTGGCTGCCATGATTCTAGAGTTAAATTCGTTGCAGCTTGTGCTTTTTTTACGAGCTCCATCTGTTCCTCTAGATGATCCCCGTTGCAGCCGAGAAGCATAAATTGAGAGCGAAACCAGGCTTCATCTCGCTGTTGAAGTTTATTTAATGTCCGAGTGAGCTCTTCAACGACAAACTCCCTGATAGATGCTGCAGGTCTTTGGCAGATCGGTAAAGAAGCGACCAAGGCTTGACAATTCTTAAGGGAATGAACGATATTTTCAGGATATTGACTGAATAAGCGATTATAATCTGAACCCAATAGATAAACCGGACAATTATCTGGAATATTTTTTCCTGTGATTCGAAAGAAAAGATCCGTCACTTCTCCTTCTTCGAATGATGTTGAAGTGGCAGGATCTTCTTCTTCGCTTGATGTTGATGTGACAGACCATTTATCTTCCCCTTCTTTGTGTGCTTCTGAGGTAAAGCATTTACGCACTCCTTCTTGCACTATTAAGTATCCAACTCTAGCTAAAGCAAGAGCAGCGACTGTCACAATAAGAGGGTGTCTGCTACTGAAAAGGTGATCTTGGATAAAAGAAATAACATTCCCTATAACACCTGAAACTTGTGGTCTATTTACTGAGCTCATTGTTAGTTTCTCCTAAATTAATAGGATATTTTAACAAGCGTATCAAAATTAAGTAAATCAATTAAAAAGATAATATTTTTATTTTTAATCTTGGATAGCGACAGCTCTTTCCAGAACGTCGCTTTTACAAAAGAGCGGGATTTTGTGGATGATCGCCAGTGTAATGCAATCACTGGGCCTTGCATCGATTTCTAAGATCACTTTTTCATCGCCTATTTGCTGTTCAGCAAATAAACGAGCGTAATAGATGGTATCTTCCACATCGCTGATCACGACCTGGATGAGCTTGACGTTAAGGCCTTTTAGCACGCGGTCTAAAAGGTCATAGGTATACGGGCGGGTTCTATGGCCCTGAGCGAGATGCAATTGGATATGATGGCCCACTTGCGGCTCTGTGTAGATCGCAAACTTCTTCGTGTCCGTCCCGAGTATAATGACCGTATAGGCCCGGGACTGCATGATCTTGTTGAACGATAGGGGAATTAGTTGGCTCATCTAATTCCCTAATTGTCTGACAAATTATTTTTTTACAAGTTCTTTGTCGAGAAACCGGCCGAGTCTGCTTTCTAATGAAAAATGTTCCGATCGATCGTAATGCTCAATTAGAGAGCCATTTTCCATGAAAAAAGCTCTGTCGAGGATCTTCGAAGCAAAAGCCATATCTTGGCTGGCGATCAGGATTCCTTTTCCTTTGAACTCCTGAAGGATCCCAATGAGCAGCTCCGTATTCTCAGGATCCAAGGCGGAGGTCGGCTCATCAAAAAGTAGATATGCAGGATCGAGCACGAGTGCTCTGGCAATGGCTGCTCGTTGTTGCTGTCCGCCGGATAGCTCATGCGGTTTTCGGTTGGCAAATTTTCCCATGTCTAGTGAATCGAGCATTTTTAGGGTTTTTTCATAGGCCGATTCTTTCGACTCTCCTTGGAGCCTCAGCGATTGCGCGCAGTTGTCCAAGATCGTCATGTGTGGAAAGAGGGCAAAAGATTGCGGAACAAATCCCAGCACCCGACATCTCTCTTGAGGGGACAGGCTAGAGAGCTTTTGTCCTAGGTACTCGATCTCACCGGTATACTCTTTTTCCAGATGAGCGATGCAGCGGAGCAATGTTGTTTTTCCTGATCCGCTTTTGCCTAATAGTAGCGTGATCCGTTTTTCCGGGATCTCTAGCGAGATCTCTCGGAGGATATTACCGAGCGATAACTTCTTAATTTTTAACATAGGAGATCCTCCTTTCTAATTTGCGGGCAAATCCATTTAAAATGGCCGACATGCAAAGATAAAACAGTGCGACTGTCAGATAAATCGGGACTGGCTCCATCTCACGAGAGACGAGGTTCATGCCCATGCGGGTCAGCTCCAGCATTCCGATGGAGGAGACGACCGCGGTACTCTTTAAAAGAGCATCGAACTCATTATTAAATGCCGGCAGGACATGCCGGAGCACTTGGGGGAGGACCACGTGCCTAAGACTATTCTGGGTATTATATCCCAGAGAATATGCCGCTTCCCATTGCGCTGCGGGGATGGCATTGAGGCCGCCGCGCACAATTTGTGTCACATATCCCGATGAGCATATCCCAAGTGAAATCACCGAAGCCGAAAACGGCTCTAAGTTAAATCCCATTAGATCAGGAAGAACAAAATAGACAATCAGCAGCTGGACGTAGAAGGGGATGGCTCTATAGACAAAAGCCATTCCCTCTACAACTGCAGAGATCACGGGGATCTTAAGTCGCTGGCATGACAAAATCCCCATCACGGTTCCTAAGGAAAAGCTGAGCGCAGCTGCGCCCAGCAAAACTTGGAGTGTCATGACGGTTCCTTTCAGCAGTAAAGGATAGCACCGCGAGAAGAGTTCAAGATAGGCGTTCATCGGAGCTTCCATTTTTTTTCGAGCTCGGCGATTTTTCCTTCCTTCTTAAGTTCTTCCACGGCTTTTTTCACCTGGCCTGCGAGTTTTTGATTTGCCTTGTTAATGCAAATTCCATTGCCGAGGGACTGAGCATTAGCGGGTAGGGGCAGGTTCAAGACTTTGATTTCAGGATATTGTTCCTGAAATCTGGCCACTAATGAATGATCGATGGTCGTCGCTAACGACTTCCCGAACTTGATCTCCATGATCGCATCGGTCACGTTGTCGACATTTTTGATCTTGATCTTCGGAAACTGCTTCAAGATCCCTTCTTGATAAGATCCGGCTTCAGCACAGATGGCTTTTTCTTTAGCCAGATCTGCGATGGAAGTAATTTCCTCGGGGATCTTGTTCCAAAAAAGAAATGGCGTCTCTGTGGTTTTGTCACCTTGGTAGTAAACCATTTCATAGTTTTTCATGCGGTCTTCTGTGATAGAGACAGCCCAGATGAGCGCATCGATCTTCTTTTGTTTGACAGCGAGCATCAGGCTCGGCATGCTGCCGAGGTCTTTTAAGACGAGTTTCTTATTCAACTTTTTAGCCAGCAGCTCTGCTAAATCGATATCAAAGCCCTCGTAGTTCCCGTTGTTATCAAGGCTGACAAACGGCGCATAGCCGCTAGTGGTTCCCACGACAAAGTCGTCGGCAATGAGTTTCATAGATAATAAGCACAAAATAAATAGTTTTTTCATGGTGTAAATTCCTTTTTTTAAACAAATAGGTACATTTAACGACTAAAACAGAGTCTTAGTGTTACAGGGATGGTAAAAAATTAATTTTGATGGAAACGATGATGGGACGGACGAGAGAGGTTAGAACGGAAACATGCAGATCTTGTATTCATAGATGCTCCTCCTCGCGTTTGTGGGCATTATAAGTACTATCGTAGCCCATGGAAGAAGTATAAATCCATTAAAAAAGGTCATCCATGGTCAATGTCACCTCAGCAGTCCCAAAATAACCCGCATTTTTGACTCCATAAGGGGAAATTAGCGTGATAAAAACGCTTTTTTTGCTTTTGGTCTGAGTTAGAAAAATAGCCTTTTTTTCTCTGAGTTCTTTGTCATAGGCTTTGTTGATAACGAATTCTTCATTGCGGTATTTGATCTCGCAGAGATTAATGCAGTTATCTGCGCGATCGATGAGCAGGTCGATTTGCACACCTCTTTCACGACTATCTTTTGGCGGTCTGTAAGTCCATCCTGAGGCATTTGTCAGAATACCTGCGATGCCAAGAGCTTTTTTAATATTGGAGAGATGTTTAAGGCATAGCATTTCAAAAGCATAGCCTGCCCAGGCTTGTCCAAGAGGGCTGTTGAAGACACTAACCCAAAATGTATCATCCTGGGTTCTCAAATTGCTTTCTTTAGCTTTTTGGCCCCACTTGAGATAAAATAAAGAATATTCGTCAATCAAGCGATACCGGCTTTCTTTTTTTTGTTTGCCAAAATCATTGATTGCAAGAATAAATCCAGACTGCTCAAGTTCTTCCAGTACCATATTCATCCCGCCTCCTGCTGAAAGGCCAGTTGCCTTAGCAATCTGGGACTTGATCAAACCTCCCGGATGTTCTGCCAGAGCCTTGATGATGCTAACATGACGATGGTGGCGTTCAAAGAGGGATGCATAAAGCTCATCAAATTCATCTGCAAGGGGTCCATCAAAACAAAGCTGACCGACAATTTGCATAGCTGACTGGCCTTTTCGTATATAAGTTAGATACTTAGGAATTCCTCCGATTGCCATGTAAATATCGAGAATAGCTTTGCGGTTCAATGTCATTCCTTGATGCTGCAAAAATTCTTCTGTCTCTTTTAGATCGAAGGGTAGGAGGCGAATCTGTGCGGTCAGACGTCCATAGAGCCCTCCTTTATTGCGGACGATTTTTCTGATCATCCATGACGCTGCCGATCCACACACAACGAGGATCACTCGGTTATCTTCCGAGAGATGGCGGTTCCAGAAATGGTCAAGATCCTGAAGAAATCCCGAACGTGGGGTCGCTAACCACGGCAGCTCGTCAAAAAAGAGGATCATGCGTTCAGATCCTTTTATAGATGCTAGTCCTTTTCTCAGTTGTTCAAAGGCCTCAAACCAATTCTTTGGAGGTTCATAGTCTTCCGATAGACCAAATACCCTGGTAAATTCTGCTGTAAAGTTTTTGAGCTGTTTTTTCACGCTGGCATCTTTGACCCCAGTGAGTGCAAAATAGAGCCCTTTGTTTTTGAAAAATTCCCGAATAAGAAACGTTTTTCCTATCCTTCTACGGCCATAAATAGCTAAAAATTCAGGTTTCCCTGAATCGAAGAGCTGTTGAAGTACCTTGAGTTCACGAACTCGGGCAAAAACCGGACTTTTTGTTATCATCCTCTAAATCTCGCAGAATCGCTAATAAAAAGCAAGATTCTGCAGCTTTTAGCATAAAACCCGCAGAATCTATCAAAAAAAGCGAGATTCTGCAGCTTTTAGCATAAAACCCGCAGGATCTACCCAAAAAAGTGAGATTCTGCAGCTTTTAGGCTAAAAGTCGCAGAATCTCTGAAAAAAAAGGAGATTCCGCCAATTAAAATAACTCTATGGATTATTGCACAACGACTTTGCCGTCGAGAAAGCCGATGATGACCTTGCCTGCGAGGTTGAAGAAAAATCCTGTGTCGACCACGCCGGGGACGGCGGTGATCTGCTGATGGACCATCTCTGGTTTGACGTTTTCTGAGAGGTGGACGTCGTAGATCAGGTTATGATTGTCTGTAATATAAGGTGCGTTATTTTTCATCCGGAGAGTGCCTTTATAACCAAGGCGCTCCAGCTGATGGATCGTAGCAGCCGAGCCAAATGGGATGATTTCAACAGGTAAGGAACGACGTCCTAATTTGGAGACCAGTTTAGATTCATCGACGATGAAGATCCGTTCTTTGCTCATGTTCGCAGAGATTTTCTCTCTGACAAGAGCTCCGCCGCCGCCTTTGATCATTCTTTTCTCAGGATCGATTTCGTCAGCACCATCGACATAGATGTCGAGGCTTTTGACGGTGTTGATGTCGAGGAGGGGAATCTCGCCTTTGCGGGCGATCTCCATGGTTTTTTCTGAGCTTGCGACTGCTTGGATATTGAGGCCTGCTTTGCACTGCTTGATCAGTTTCTCAATGAAATAAAACGTGGTGCTTCCTGTGCCGATACCAACGATCATGCCGTCTTTAATAAAGGAGATCGCTTTTTCGGCTGCGGCTTTTTTGCAATTTTCTAAACTCATCTTTTGATCATACCAATTTCACTTAATTTTTACCTCTTTGTCTATTTTTTTTGAAAAATTTACAAAAAAGGCTTGAGAAAAAAAATTTAGGATCATAATATTCCGTTCGCCCCCACATCGAGCTAAGCAGGAGTTGAACATGGTAATGACACTGAGAAAAAGTTTGATTTTAGGAGTTATGGCAGAAGAGAGCGGAAAGACTAAAAAAGCTCGAGCCAAGCTAAAAAACAAACTCGACGCGACTGATAAAAAATTGAAAAACCAGACCCTGGATAAGAAATCCCAAGAGATCTCCAAGTGGATCGAAAGGCACGCAAATGACAGAGTCTCTGTCAAAAAGGATATTTCCCTTTTCGATCAAAATCGGAATTCTGTTAAAATGAGTCGCAATATTGAAAAAATAGCAGAAGAACTTGCCTTGGATCTCAAAATATCCAAGGAAGCGATCGCAGCAAAGACAAAAAAATGAACATTATCGATTGCCTTGAAGAACGCGGCCTCATCGAGGCAGTGACCAGTGACCAACTCAAGGTAATTACTCAAAAGCCCATTAAGCTTTACATCGGATTTGATCCTACAGCCGACAGCCTCCATTTAGGGAATCTTGTTGGAATCGTGGTCTTAAGGTGGTTTCAAAAATTCGGCCACACGCCTGTTGTAGTACTGGGCGGTGCCACCGGACGGATCGGCGATCCCTCCGGAAAAAGCACGGAACGGCCTCTTTTAGATACAGCGACCATCGAAGCCAATGTCAAACGGATCCGGACTCACTTTGAACAGGTCCTCGATTTCAAAGATCCCAAAACAAAACCGATGATCGTCAATAATGACGATTGGTTTGCCAAGTACGCTTTTGTCGATTTCCTCCGCGACATTGGAAAACATTTCCGGGTCAATGTCATGCTGACCAAAGATATGGTCAAATCCCGCCTTGAATCAGACGAGGGGATTTCTTTCACAGAATTCAGCTACCAGATTCTCCAAGCTTACGACTTCTACCACCTTTATAATACTCATCAAGTCGTCCTCGAAGGCGGTGGCAGCGATCAGTGGGGCAATATCACCGCAGGAACGGACCTTGTCCGCAAACTTTTAGGCGAAACAGTCTATGGAATCACATTCCCGCTGCTCACCAGAAGCGATGGGAAAAAATTCGGCAAAACAGAAGGCGGAGCAATTTGGCTCGCTGCTGACAGATGCTCTCCCTATGACTTCTATCAGTATCTCTACCGCGTGGCTGATGCCGATGTGATCAAACTCATGTGCATGCTCACCTTTATGGAGATGGATGAAATCCGTCGCATCGAGCAAGAGATGAAAAAACCGGGTTATGTGCCGAACACGGCTCAAAAAAGACTCGCTGAAGAGATCACTAGACTGATTCATAATGAAGAAGGACTCCAATCTGCCCTGCGTGCAACGCAAGCAGCAGCTCCCGGCCATGCCACAGAGCTGAGTGCTGAAGTCTTCCATCAGATGATGAAAGATATGCCGTATGTCAAACTGTCCAAGGCGGATGTGGTCGATAAGAAATATGTCGAAGTGGCCGTCCAAACAGGTCTTGCGGCCAGTAAAGGGGAAGCGACTCGGTTAATTGCCGGTGGCGGAGCCTATCTTAATAACGAGCGCGTGGAAGATCCTCAACTCATTCTGAATCAAAGACATCTGATAGACGGAGAATTTTTGCTTCTTGCTGCAGGCAAGAAGAAAAAGATCCTCATCCACATCTCTACCTAATAATTCGTTTTTATGCTACTATTTTCCCCAAAATGGGGTATTTATGGTTTCAAAAATAAATAATTTATTACCTACTTCAGTTAGTAGCAATAATGAGCATTTCTTTACCAAGTCTGTGATTGTTGCATTAGCTCTGACTACACTTGCGGGTGGGTTAATAATCTATATTGTTCGATCCTTACAGGATCGTGTTGATGGATGCCCAAGAATTGTACGAACAAGGCAATAATGACTTTATTAAAAATGCAGTATGATGAAGCAATCAAAAAGTTTACATTGGCTTTGGGATACAGATGTTCTGATCAAATATTACGCGGCTCAAAATTTTATCGGGACGTGCTTATGCCAATATAGCCATTAATAATCCATCCTAAGGCGTTAGAAGATTTTACAAATGCTCTCGAATGCCACGAACAGAATATGAAAAGCTTGGAAATCGATGTACAAGGAAGTAGATCGAGGGACGTAGAAAACAAATTCTCAAAACCAAAAAATCTTATGGGAATATGCGAGCTCAGATTCTTTTTGAGCGAGCATTAGTTTATGTCTAATGCTCAACAAGGTGAAAGCAGCTTTACAAGATTGTACAGAGGCTCTGAAATGCTCAACTAAGAATGAGCTGCGCGAGCAAATTTTTTTGAGAAAGAAAGAGATACAGGTCCTAGAAAATCAACCTAATGCTCTTGCGTTTGTCAATAATGTCCTAGCTGAGTTTTTAGCCGAACGCGCTGCAGCTAGTGCGAAGCTCGGCAACTTAGGTGAAGCTGTGAAAGTTTACACACAAGCTCTGGCTTGTAAACCTTCTGATAACGAATTTTGTGCAGAGATTTTACTTCAACGATCATATTTGTTTTTTTCTCTAAAAAAATATAATTCAGCTATTGAGGATTGCACAAAAGGTCTCGATTACAATCCCTCGGATCGCATCTTGCGTGCTACTCTATTTAGTCAACGAGGGTCTGCTTATCTTCTGGAAAAAAAATTTCTTCTTGCTATTGCTGATATGAGTGAAGCTAATGAATGCGAACATGATGATGTCTATATACACGCTAGGATCTTACTTCTTAGAGGGTCAGCTTATGCCCAATTGGGACAGTTTGTCGATGCTAGCGAAGACTTTACCGCCGCTAGACAGATGGGCCCTACAGATAAGGTTTTGAAAGATCAGCTTCTCACCGCCTTGCGTGCAGCCGAGCAGGAAATAAAAAAAGCAAATCAAACAACGTAAGTGATGTTGAACTGCCTCTAAAGGCGAGAGATTCCTGCCCCTTATTCGGGGCAGCTCCGACGCATTTTCCATTGTAATAAAACTATTGTAGAGCTATTATTTTCTTTTCAAAAGAGGTGATCATGGTCACGCACGTCAATTCTTCTTTGCCTGCAGTTGTCATTCAAACTAGGTCTTATGCAACGCCGATCATTGCAGCGCTAGCTTTTGCTGCGATTGGATATCTGCTGATTCAAATTGCCAAATCTCTGATGGGCCGTGTTCAGCCCATGCCTTCTGCTGAAAGCTTGTATGCTCAGGGATGCGATGATTATAGTGCTGGAAAATATGCAGAGGCGATTCAGAAATTCGCCTTAGCTTTACAACGAATGCCCGATCAACAACTGCAGCTAAAAAAATTAGCTGATCTTGGAGCAGCTTGTGCCGCAAATTTTTTTGAGAGTGCTATCGACAGCTATTTAGATCGAGCGACGAGTTTTGCCGATCAAAATGATCATGCACAGGCCATTCTCGTTTATACTAGTGCCTTAGAACTTCCATTTTACTGATGATGACCATGCGCTGATTTTCTGCAGACGAGCAGCATCTCATTATAATCTCGAGAATTATGCCCTATCTCTATCTGATTTTAATGCAGGTTTTGCTCTCAATCCCCAGGATCAATATTTGCGAGCTGAGATCTTAACTCATCGAGCAGGGATTAATATAAAGATGAATCAGACAGAGACTGTTTTACAAGACCTGGCAGATGCGCTTGCATGCAACTTTGATGATCCTAAGCTCCGCAGGTTCATTTATTCAGCCAGGGGGGATTTTTGTGCCAAGACCGGTGCTCATGAAAAGGCTGTCGAAGATTATAATTGGGCTCTCTATTGCAAACCTTATAAAGATGATGTGTTTGCACAGATTGTCTACAAACGGGGTGCGTGTTTTTTAGCCTTAGAACAATGGGATGATGCCATAAGCGATTTTACGGATGCTTTTGCTAAAAAATTTTCGGATGACCAGTTGCGAGCGTGGATCTTAGTCGCGCGGGCAGACATTTATATCACGCGGGAACAATTCCAGCTGGCTGCCAGCGATCTGAATGCTGCGATCGCTTTCAATCCTTCTGAAGATCTGGATCAGCTCTTGTATATGCGAGGCAAGGTATTTACGGAATTGAATCGATTTCCCGAAGCTATCGTCGATTTTACCAAAGCAATAGAGATGAACCCTTCTGATCCTAATTTGTTGATGCGGATTTACTCTGGACGCGGTTATTCTAATGTTGAGTTGGGGAAATTTGATGATGCGATTAGCGATCTGATAAAGGCTTTAGGATACGATCCTCAAGATCCTAAAGAGCGAGCTGGTATATTGTATCAACGCGGGTGTGCCTATGGCTGTCATGAAAAGTTTGATCTTTGCGAAGTCGATGTCACTGCTGCCATCGCACTGCAGTCCCCACTGAGGACAGAATTCCGCTCCTGTGGACGCGTGGAGAGGCCCGTTTGGAACTGAAGAGGTATCCCGAAGCAATCCAAGACTTCACAACTGCGATGTGTATTCATCCTGAAGATGAGGAATGGAAGGCTCTACTGCTCCATGGCAGAGGTATCGCCCATCGGGAAAATAAGAGTCCAGATCAGGCCCATCAAGACTTCGAAGCAGCTTTGAGATGCAACTTCACAAAAGAGGGCCTGCGCGAAGCGATTGAAGCCGATTTGAATCCCAAAAAAGCACCGCCTGCCGGCATAATTTCGACTTTTTGGGGTAGTGCAATGTCAAAATGGAACGGCGGTTCTAAGAAATAAAACGGCAGTTTCTCTATGAAATTTCCGGCTTCAATAAAAATTTTACAAAAATACTTGCCTGAAAATCAACGCGATACAACAATGGGGTCAAATAGGGTGCCCACTTCTGAGTGACACGTAGAGTCCTCAAAATTAAGGGCCACAAAAAATCAGCGGAGACAAAAAAAGTATGGCAACGATCACCAAAAAGGAACTAGTTCAGAAAATTTCTCAAGCACGCGGACTCCATCCCAACGAAGTGCGCAATGTCATTCAATCGTTCTTGGATGAAATGACAGACTGCCTGGCTCGCGGCGATCGTCTGGAATTCCGTGACTTTGGTGTTTTCGAGATCGTTGAAAGAAAACAAAAAATCGGCCGCAATCCTAAAAATGCTTCAGTGCCAATCGTCATTCCTGCAAGACCTGCTGTGAAATTCACACCGGGTAAAAAAATGAAGAAAGACATAGAAAAGCTGCCTGTCAATGCTCCAACTCGAGCAATGTAAGAATACTCTTCTTAAATAATTGAGTGAAATCTATTATTTTCCTTTCAACGGGGAACGCTTGTGACTGTTTTAGATGAAGCTCGGACTATTTCTGGATTAATGGATGAAGTCGATCAGTATCTTTTATTGCTGAGAGATCTCGTTTGGAGAGTGATTGAAGGAGCAGAAGACCATGCCGGTCTGAAAAAAAGACTCGGCCAGCTTTTGCTGCAGAGATACCCTTCCGACCTTCAGCTTCCTCACGCTTATCTTGTTCTACTCACGCATCTTTTAAAGTTCGAGCCGCTAACGATCGAATCTCAACAGATGCCCAATGGGGCGACTTGCTTGGATGCCTTAGGCTATATTAAAGGTGCGCAGCTTCCTGAACCTTCACAGCTAGCAGAACTTGCATCGCTTTGGATGATCATCGGAGTACTTTTCAAAAAAGAGGCGTTGATCTATGCCGGGTTAAAAGCTGCACTTTGGCAGACCCACACGCTCGACCATCGGGGACTTCCTCATTTTTCATTATGGAGCCGTGCATCGACATTTCGTCCAAGCAGACTTGCCTCTTCAAATCATCTGCTATTTACTTTGGCTTATCGGCTCACTTCCGATCCTGGATTTAATCACGCTGCTCAGATCCAAAAACACTATGGATGGGATCCCGTTTCACTAGCAGGAAAATTGCTGACGCTGGTTCCTGAAAAGAGTGCCACACCTCTAAAACCCTCTTTCAAACCTTTTGCCGAAGAGATGACAGTGGGTTTAATGAAATTTATGACGCCTCAGTGGAGCATGGCTTGCAGCCTGAGTGGATGGAATTCTGGAGTTTTTTCGTATCATAAAAATCATGCTGCGATCGTCAATGTTGGACCCCAACTTGCACCCCTGGATGATCTTGAAAAGTTCGGGATCGATCGGACCTGCAGTTTAACCTCCCGGACTTTCAATGAAATCACCTGGGAAAAAACAGCGTTTAATTTTCGGATGAAAGGTTGGACGAAGATCTTTGCTCATCCAGCTTGGATGCAGATGGAAGCCCATTATGAAGCTCAAAAACTCAAACTTTCTTGCCGGCTGCAAGAAGATAGGTCAACAGAAGGCCTCGCGATGGTCTTTTATCTCAAAGGCGACCAGCTCGCCATAGGAGGAAAAGAGACTCTGCAGGGAGGCTCTTTAGAGAGATACCAGGGGCAAGGCTGTACCTTTGGAGCTCAGGGCTGAAAATGAAAAAATCTTTATAGAGCCAGGGGCCGATCAAGAAATGCAAATCATTCCTTTAGCAGGAGGAGACCATTTCTGGGGAGCACATTTCTTGGTTGCTTTCCCCCTTCAAGAATCCATCGACTTTCTAATCAAGTAACTATAAAAAACGATAGGTTTCAAACTATCTAATTATTATTAGCATAATAATCATTATTTGGTTGATGGGGAGCGCTGCTCAAGAGTAAAGTCAAAATTAAAATGAGAGTTCTTTCAAATAATTGCTTCCTTGAAATAATGTAAGAAAAACGGTATGATATAGGTTCATTTTTATGGCAATTCCAAGAGTTATTTTAGTCGGTACTATAGCGCTTTTTGCTGTGATCGGGGTAGCCGGCACAGTGAAGAAAGTCTTCTTTTCCCCTAAAGTCGCTAAAACCGCTGTTTCTGCTCCGTTAGCTACTAATAATCAACAGGTTAAGGTAGTGATTCCCGCAGCTCCAGCAAAAAAACCAGAAGCCTTAAAAGTTGCTGCAAAGCCTGCTTCAAATACCCCTCAAATCGACCGGATTCAACAACTTTTTACAACTGGCGCCAATAAGCTTCCGATTGTCGAAACGATTACTTATTCGAGCCAAGTTCCTTGGTTAAAAGGAAGACCGGCCTGGGTAGGGGATTATGCCTCAAACTATGCGACCTCCCGCCATTTTATTGCCCGCAGCCTCAATGGAAAAGCCGACTACTTTACCCAAAAGGTCTCCCCAGGCAGCAAATTCAATGTTTTTAGAAAAGACAAGAATTTCCAGTTCTATCTTTTAGTCGATGTATCCACTTGCAAAATGGCCTTTTATTACCTCGACCAAGATACCAATGAAAGAGTGCTTTTAAAGACCTATACCGTAGGCTTGGGAAAAAAAGCTGCGACCTCTTCTGGGACATTAACGCCGCTGGGTAAATACCTTCTCGGAGATAAAATCGCCGTTTATAAGCCCGGAGTGATGGGGCTGTTCCAAGACAAGCAAGTCGAAATGATCCGGGTTTTTGGTACCCGCTGGCTTCCTTTTGGAAAAGAACTCGGAGAGTGTACAGCGAACGCTAAGGGTTATGGTATCCATGGTGCTCCATGGTCTCCAAGCAAACAAGAAGGAAAATGGACAGAGCTGCGTCAAGTCACAGGCCAATATGAGAGCGACGGCTGCATCCGCCTCAATCACGAAGATGTCGAAGAGCTTTTTTCCATCATTGTTACAAAACCGACTGTCGTAGAAATTGTTAAAAACATGAAAGATGCCAAACTTCCTGGCGTTGAAGTCAATTCACCGATGAGGAAAGCTTGCTAACGCACGAAAAACAGATCCAAGAGTACGAAGAAACGATTGCTAAGTTCAAGCAGCAGAACCAAAATAATCCTCTGCTGTCTGATGCTGAGCTCGTGAAACTCGAAAAAAACTCGCGCAGCTCAAGAAGAAAGTCTACTCGAACCTCTCTCCATGGGAAAGAGTCACGATCAGCCGCCATCCTCAACGTCCTCGAGCTGTTGATTATATCAAACATCTTTGTGAAGAATTCCATGAAATTGCCGGCGACCGGTTATTCCGAGATGATCCTGCGATCATCTGCGGCCTGGCTAAGATCGGCGGAGTTAAATTCATGGTGATCGCTCAAGAAAAAGGGTGCGATACCGAATCTCGTTTAAAGAGAAACTTCGGGATGCCTCATCCGGAAGGCTACCGCAAAGCCCTCCGCTGCATGAAAATGGCCGCTAAATTTAAATTGCCTGTTCTTTCCCTGATCGACACTCCTGGAGCTTATCCAGGGCTTGCTGCAGAAGAGCGCGGACAAGGGTGGGCGATTGCCGAAAATCTTTTTGAAATGGCCCGTCTTCCTACACCGATCCTGATCGTTTTAATCGGCGAAGGATGTTCCGGCGGAGCTCTCGGTATTGGAGTCGGCGACGTTGTTGCGATGCTCCAGCATGCCTATTATTCTGTGATTTCTCCTGAAGGTTGCGCTTCGATCCTTTGGAAAGACGCTGGTAAAAACGAGCTGTCTGCAGAGGCTCTCAAAATGCAGGCGGAAGACCTTCTGGAAATGGAGATCATCGATGATGTGATCGAAGAGCCCCTTGGCGGTGCTCACCACGATCCTAAAGTTGTTTATGACAACGTCAAAAAATATATTCTTTCTCAATGGAGTGTATTAAAAAGCATTCCTCTTGAAACGCTGATCGAACAGCGGTATCAAAAATTTCGTAAAATGGGCAAATTTAATGTAGAAGAGAAGCCGGATATTCACTAGAATAGCCGTATCGAACCTATCCCAGTAAAAAGTTTCAGTCGATTTTTCAGGTTCTTTTGAGCCGATTTTCGATTTTCTTTTGCAGGGGTAATATCAACTTTCGTATATTACCCCTGCAAAGAAAATCGAAAATCGGCCAAAATAATCCCGAAAATCGACGAAAAATTTTACTGAGATAGGTTCTTATGTTTCTTCTTTTAAAAGCCGCCCTGCGAAATCGTAAGCATCTTTCTCTCCTTTTATTTAGTTTTTTAGCCTTGGGACTGCTCACCATTTCCAATGCTCTGGAAATTTCTGCTCTGGGCGTTTTAATCAATGCTGAGACCCTCGGCCAGCTCATGTCAGGCCAACCTTTAGAAGCTCCGACTTTAGAACTGATTGGTTCGAGTAAAAATACGAACCCCCTCCAGTGGATCATTGAACGGGTCCAACAGCAAATGGTCAACGTCTCAAGCCTGCGCGTTCTTATCGGGATTTTAGTCAGCGTTGCGATCTTTAAAGCGATCTGCCTATTCTGGAGCCGTTTCATGACGCAGCTCATGGCCATCCGCGTCAGCCGGGATTTGCGCCTCCAATATTTTGAGCATATCCAAACTCTTCCTATGAGCTTTTATCAAAAGCACAACATTGGAAGCCTCTCTTCCCGCGTTGTGGGAGATGCCGGACAAATCGCCACATCGATCAACTCGATCTTGACGAACTATCTCCATACGCCGTTTACCATCCTCCTGACTCTCATTCTCTGCTTCTACATCTCCTGGCAGCTCTCCATGGTGATCTTTTTCGGGATCCCCATGATCGTTCTGCCGATTACATTCTTAGCTAAAGAGTCAAAAGAGCTTCCCGTCAACTCCAGTCAAACCAAGAGAAATTTGCCTCTGTTTTGATCGACTTTTTAGCCGGCATCCAGACTGTGAAAATCTTTGCGATGGAGTCGTTTTCTTTTAAAAAGTACAAAGAGCAAAACGACCGGATGGCCGTTCTCGAGAGCAAAGCCGCTAAATACGGTCTATTAACACGTCCGATCTTGCACATGATGACAACGCTTTGCCTAGCCAGCGTCGTTCTCTATGGGCTTTTAACCTTAAAATTGACTGTCTCAGAGCTCATCGTTTTCTGCGGTCTTTTACAGCTCTCTTACGAAGCGATAAAGAAATTTGCCGATGAAAATGCCAATATCCAACGCGGTGTTGTCGCTGCAGAGAGGATGTTCGATGTTCTTAATTTAAGACCTGAAATCGAAGATAAAAAAGATGCGATCCAGCTCACAGGCTTTAAAGAGAAAATTGAATTTGACCACGTCTGGTTCCGCTACCAAGACGAATGGGTCCTCAAGGACGTTAGCTTCACAATTATGAAAGGGGAGACTGTTGCCATTGTTGGTCCAACAGGCTCTGGCAAATCCACCATTGTTCAGCTGCTTCCTCGTCTTTATGAGGTCCAGCAAGGCGAGATCCGGATCGATGGAAAACCTGTCAATGCCTACACCCAAAGATCGCTCCGCGACCAGATCGCCTTTGTTTCTCAAAAACCTTTTCTTTTCTACGACACGATTGCTGCCAATATTGCTTTTGGCCGGAACTTCACCCGTGAAGACATCCACACAGCAGCAAAACGGGCCCATGCTGACGAGTTTATTATCCGTCAGCCGCAAAAGTACGATTCTATGCTTGCTGAGGCCGGACAAAATCTTTCCGGCGGCCAGCAGCAGCGCCTGGCGATTGCAAGAGCTCTTGTTAAAAACGCTCCCGTCCTTGTTTTGGATGAAGCGACTTCATCCCTCGATGCGATCAGCGAAAATAAGATCCATTCTGCAGTTGCTGCCCTCCATGGCCAAGTCACGCAGGTGATCATTGCCCACCGTCTTGGTACCATAGAACATGCCGACCGAATCATCTACATCGACCGCGGTGAGAAGATCGCAGAAGGCTCCAAAGCCGAGCTTCTCCAAAGCTGCGATCCATTCCGCCTCATGTGGGAAACTCTTTATCGAACAGAAAAAGAGCCAGCTGTTGCTCCAGCAAAATGACCGTTCATTTTCTCAACTCTCCGCCTGTCAAAAATGGAATTAAAAATGCCATCGGAGTCATCTCTTTTTCCGGAGCGATCTACACATTCTATGAAATGGCAGCAAAGTGGAAAGACACCGATAAAACGATTCTTTTTCTACAGACTTCGATTATTTTAAATGGAATCGCAAGCCGTCCTTGGCTTGCCATCTTTGAATGGACTTTGCACCAAATGGCGACTCCAGAAACCCTAACGAAGATCTTTGGCCAAAATACGATCTTTGAGATCAACCCGTGGCATCCGCGTCATCAGTTCAATGTGGCAGTTAATATCATTGCTGCTGTTGCTCTCATTCACGTCATCTTTACTCGTAAAGCTCCTCGGATCATTGCTGCACTGACGGTGTTTAATTTCTTAGCCGGCAGGTCCACGCTGCATCTAGCCAATGATGCTTGGTATTGGGCTGTGAATGCTCGCAGAGTTTAGAAAGTCAGTTCATTCATTTTTTATCAGATTGCTAATCAACTACTTACAAAAAGTGAAACCACAACAAATCAAGAAAACTCGATTTGTTGTGGAATTTTGAGCATGATTTTTCCACGGCAAATCGAGTTTTGTTGATTTGTCGTGCCTGCTGTGTTAAGATAGAAACATGACACGATTCATCGGTAGAGAACACGAGCTAGCGCGGTTAAAAGACCTTCTGAGGAAAAAATCTTCAAGCCTTGTGGTGATACGCGGCAGACGGCGCATAGGCAAAAGCCGCCTCTCAGAAGAATTTGCCAAGGAATTTTCGACATCGTATTTTTTTACAGCTCTCCCACCCGAAGAAAAAATCACTGCTGAAATGCAACGTGAAAAATTCGCTGAACTCATGCGCCAGCAAAGGATACCAAGAGTGGAAGGGAATGGGTGGGGCGATATGTTTAAAGATGTTGCCAATGCCTGCAAAAAGGGACGCATTTTGGTTGTCATTGATGAGATTTCGTGGATGGGCTCAAAAGATCCAGCTTTCCTTGGGAATATTCATATTGCATGGGAGCAATATTTCAAAAAAAATCCTCAGCTTGTGTTAATTCTTTCTGGCTCTAACTCGGCGTGGATAGAAGAAAACATACTAAGTTCCACGGGTTTTGTGGGACGCATTTCTTTACGGCTTCATTTGAAAGAACTTTCTCTTGCTGAATGCAATCGATTTTGGGGTTCTCAGCAGGAAAATATTTCATCCTATGAAAAATTCAAGCTGCTTGGAATTACAGGTGGAGTTCCAAGATACCTCGAAGAAATTGAACCCGGCCTGTCCGCAGAAGAAAATATCCAAAGAATGTGTTTTGAAAAGGAAGGTTTTTTGTGCAGCGAATTTGATGATATTTTTTCCGATTTTTTCTCATAAAAGCACACGTTATAAAGAAATTGTGAATCGACTAGTTAATGGTCCCCTGGATTTAAAGAATATTACAAAAACTCTTGCTCGAATTTCTGGTGGAGATATCAGCGAATATTTGGACGATCTTTGTGAGTCGGGTTTTGTCTCCAGAGATTATACATGGAATATTAAGCATGGTGGCATATCAAAATTAAGTCAATTTCGCCTCTCGGACAATTATGTTCGATTTTATCTGAAATACATTGAGCCGAATAAAAAGCGAATAGAAGAGGAAGTCTTTAAGGGTCTTCCTCTTGCCTGGTATACCATTTTAGGATTGCAATTTGAAAATTTAGTCATCAATAACAAGGAACAGTTATGGAAGCTACTACGCATTCCCGACGGATCGGTCATTGCTTCGAGTCCTTATTTTCAAACTAAAACCGCAAGCAGGCTCGGCTGTCAGATTGACTTACTCATAGAGACAAAATTCAACACATTGTATCTTGGCGAGATCAAATTTCATAAATAACCGATTGGAATGTCAGTGATTGAGGAAGTCAAAGAAAAAATGCGGCGGCTGAAAATTCCCAGAGGTTTTTCAATCCGACCTTTTCTCGTTCACGTGAATGGAGTCCAAGACAGTGTCATCGAATCTGAGTTTTTTTCCAATATTATCGACTTCAGCCAGTTTCTCAGTTGATATATTAATATATCACAAAAGTTTTGATATAATAATATATCAAGATCAGTTCGCTGGTACTAGCTTTCTAGAGAAAGTTCTGATTGCTGCGTTGGCGGTGTTCAAATTCTTAGCAGGTAGATCGGCTTTGTTGCTCAATTCCTGCAATGAGCGCAACCGCCCAATCGCGACCTAATTTAACCCGCTACTTTGTAGCTTTTTGGCCGTGAGCTTAGGCAAGATTGTGCGAAGGAAGTTTCTAGCCGGGTTGGCTCTAACATCAGTCCGATCATTTGCATGCACTAAAAATTTTATTAGATGATTAAAAAGCAAGAGTGCTAAACTTTGTTGGCATTGAACATTGCTATAGATCTATCAGGATAAGAATCTTCCCTGCAAGGCCAGGGTTTTTTAAGGACGTATCAAAAACCCAAGTTTACAAGGAGATCATAGA
>CAWIQH010000030.1:0-55929 GCA_963838185.1 uncultured Chlamydiae bacterium | reverse complement strand
TTAACCGAAACAGAGCTCCGCGATTGGCTAGTCTCGCAAGGCGAGAAGCCGTTCACTGCAGGGCAGATTTTTCAATGGCTTTATGAGAAAAAAGTCAGCTCTTGGGATGAGATGTCAAATCTCTCAAAGGCTCTTAGAGAAAAACTTAGTACAAATTTCAAGCTCCATTCATTAAAACTCAGAAGAATTTTAGATTCTGAAGACTGCCAAACGACGAAGTTTCTTTGGGAGCTATCAGATGGCAACCTTGTTGAATCTGTTTTAATCCGCGCTCCGGAAAGACGCACTATTTGCGTCTCTTCTCAAGTCGGATGCCCCGCAAGATGCGCTTTTTGCGCCTCGGAAAAAATGGACTGCTGCGGAATCTCGATACTGCCGAAATCATGGAACAGCTCATCCAAACCGACCAGTATCTCAAAGACAAAGGCGAAAAAGTCTGCCACGTTGTCTTTATGGGCATGGGCGAGCCGTTTGAAAATTACGACAATGTCCTTAAAACTATCCGCTTGATCAACGATCCGAAGTGCCTTAACATCTCTCAAAGAAAAATCACCGTCTCAACTGTCGGGCTTGTGGATAAGATCATCCGGTTTGCCGATGAAGGCCTGAGTGTGAATCTCGTTCTATCACTCCATGCTCCGAATCAGAACCTCCGCAAAAAAATTATTCCTTATGCAAGAAAATATGAGCTTCCTGATCTCTTAGAAGCCATGCTCTATTTTGCAAGACCATCAGAAGAGATATCACGTACGAATATACCCTGATGGAAGGGCTTAACGATGCTGAAGAGCATGCCTTAGAACTCGTTCAGCTAGTTAAGAGACATCCTTGCACCGTCAATCTCATCCCTTACAATCCGATCGAAGGGATCACGTTAAAGCGCCCAGGCAAAGAATCGATCGAGCGATTCAGAGAAATTCTCGTCGATGGAGGCATCCCGACGACATGGCGCTACACGAAAGGAAAAGATATTGCTGCCGCTTGCGGACAGCTCGCTCTTCAAAAGAATGAAAAGCTCGCTCTTGTATAAAAAACTAGATGCGTAAAATCCCCAGAAATCAGTATACATAGCATCAATGACATTACCATTTTATCTGACATTTATCCGTGTTGTGATGAGCCCCGTGTTTATGGTGCTCTATCTCTTCGGCACAGACTGGGGATTGTCTCCTGTCGGAGTTTGCTATATCCTGCTCGGGATCGTAGCGATTTGCGAGCTGTCGGATTTCTTCGATGGATTTTTAGCCCGCCGTCACAATAAAGTCACCGAACTTGGTAAAGTGCTCGATCCGATGGCTGACAGCATTTTCAGACTATCGGTCTTTTTAAGTTTTACTCAAGGCGTCGTTCAACTTCCACTTTTGATCGTTTTGATTTTTTTACTCCGCGAATCGATTATCACATCGCTGCGTACCCTTTGTGCATTGCAAGGAGTGGCCTTAGCCGCACGTCTGAGTGGCAAAGTCAAAGCTGTTATACAAGCGACAGTAGCGTTTTTTATCTTAATCCTGATGACTGTCTATAGCAGAGGATGCCTTGCTGAAGAATCGTTCCAGCTGATGTCTTTCTATGCAGCGGGAATCGCAGCTCTTTATACACTCGTATCTGGCTGTGAATATATCTCAGCGAACTGGCACTGATTAAGAAGGCTTTTTCCCATTAAGTTGATTGTAAATCTCTAGATACGCATCTGCAGACCGGCTCCAGCTATAATCGCATTTCATCCCTTGCTCGACGATTTTGGCCCATTTGGAGGCGTCTTTATAGTATTTGAATGACCGATCTAAAGCCCAGTCGACACCTGAGGTATCCGGAAAGTCAAACACAAAGCCATTCCGCTCATTTTCAGGTTTTTTAGAGGTCTCGACATCAAAGACAGAGTCCGCAAGGCCGCCGGTAAACCGGACAAGCGGAACGCAGCCATACCGAAGTCCGATCATTTGGCTCAGTCCGCACGGCTCAAAAATCGATGGGATCAAGATCATATCGGAGGCAGCATACGTCAAATGAGCTAAAGACTCATCGTATTCCAAATGGATCACGGTGTTTTTATTCTTGGAAAATTCCTTCTGCAGCGCTTGAAAGTGAACACCCATTTCAGGAGTCGCTGGACTCCCGAGCAAAATAAACTGTCCCTCTTTTTCCACTGTTTTCTTTAGGCCATAGGCCATTAGTTCAGGACCTTTTTGCGGGACTAATCGGCTGATCGCGCAAACCAGCGGACCATTGGATTCTTTAAGCCCAAATTTTTTCCTCAGCGCAACTTTGTTCTCGGACTTGCCTTTTTGCGCCGTTTTTATGTCATATTTGCCAGGAAGTAGAGGATCGGTTGCAGGATTCCAATATTCAAAATCGATTCCGTTGAGGATTCCCTTCAGCTTATTTGAATGCTTCGTCAAAAGCATATGAAGCCCGCAGCCGCCTTCAACGGTCTTGATTTCTTTTTCATAAGTAGGGGAGACAGTCGTGATGAAATCGGAATACTCGATTCCGCCTTTGAGCAGATTGAGATTAGAAGGCAAAAAGGGATCTTGCATTTTTGCAGGCGTTAGATAATCTTCGCCTCTGAGGCCTGCACGCGTGAGGTTTTGCGGCGAGCATTTGCCTTGATGCTGGAGATTGTGGATCGTCATGACGATCCCTTTGGTCCTAAATCCCAGGGGAATATACATCTCTTTGTAGAGAGGGGCTACAACGGCAGTCGGCCAATCATGGATATGAATGATATCGGGATTTTTCCCAGACTTGAACAGGATACTCTAAAGCAGCGCGGGAAAAATAGATAAAACGATCGACATCATCGGGGAACCCATAGATCGATCCGCGGCTAAAATAATACCCAGGATGATGCGGCTCTAATAGAAGAACATTTAATTCTTGGACCTTTGCAGACCAAATCGTATTATGATACCGATACGGCCCATCGAACGACCAGAGCTCGCGAAATTCTGGTTTTAAGTTTTGCAGAGCGGTGTAGTCGAGACAGTCGTACTTAGGAATTAAGATCTCAACGGTATGCCCTTTTTTTTGCGTCTCTCGTGCTAGGCCGAAGACAACGTCGGCTAGGCCGCCGACTTTAGCGATAGGGGCAAGTTCCGAAGCGATATGGATTACGTGCATGATTCCCTTCGTATTACATTTTTGAAAAAAAAGGAATAAGATGTTTCCCTTGGTCATCTCTTTTTACACAAAAGACACTCCTTATCAGCTCGATGCCCATCATCTGATCGCTTCGTGCGATAAGTTCGGCGTTGAGCATCATATTGAGGGGATCGATTCACATGGCTCATGGGAGCTCAACTGCGCTTACAAACCGTTTTTTATCGCTGAAAAACTCCGGCAATTTGAACGTCCAGTTCTTTGGATCGATGTCGATGCGGTTTTTGCACAAAAGCCAAAAATCCTTAAAGTCTTTGAAAAAGATTTCGCCGTTTATTCTCAAGCGGACTTAAAACCCGATCATCCATCTAAAATCCGATCGGGCACTATCTATGTCAACTACACCGAAAGAGGCAACACCGTTTTAAAAAGCTGGGCGCAGGAATGTCAAAGACTTCTAGTTGATCCAAAACGGACAGAAGAGTTTTGGGATCAGATTGCTTTGAGAAACGTCTACTTGGCTGAGAAGAATTTAGGAGCTCTTCCTTTATCGTATATAAAAATTTTGGGACATCCTGTTGACGTGAAGTGCCCTAAACCTGTTATTATCCATTGCCAAGCATCACGGCACGCAAAAAAAGGATAGTTTATGAAAAATTGGGTTATGGGACTTGCACTGCTGCTTCCATCTCTGCTGAGAGCAGAATTTATCGAAACAACAAATATCGAAGATGTCTATCCACATGTTGAAGAAGGAACACTCGTTCTTCTTGGGATGACAGACACCATCAGCGACTCTGTGCTAAGCTTAGGATCTAAGCCTTGGCGTCACTACATTCGCAGAAATGTGCGAGAGGTCCAAGATTTGAACGAAGCCGGCAATCTCCATGATCAATGGACTTTCTATGCGGAAACGAGCATTCCTGTCAAACCTGCCCAAAAAGAAATTGTCGAATGGATTGATACTTTGCAAAAGAATGACACCCCTGTATTTTGTTTGACAGGCCGTGGAAGAAGCGTCTGGTATGCGTCTATTATCGACAAAGTCGACAACTTCACTGATTTCCAGCTCAGAAGCATGAGAATCGATCTTAAAAAATCCAAAGTGCCCGAAGCATTGCAAACAGTCGACCCTCAGTTGTTCCATAACGGAGTGTTTTACACCTATCCGTACACCAAAGGCGTCTTTATTGATAAGATTCTCCAAGAGACAGGCTACAAGCCTAAAAAAATTATTGTGGTCGATGACCAGTGGCATCAGCTCAAATCAGTGGAAGAAAAACTCACTGAAGCAGGTGTTCCCCATCTTTGCGTTCTCTATCAGCGAGCTGAAAAAGAACGTAAAAACTTTAATCCGCTCGTTGCCTTGCTTCAACTAGAGTCTCTCTTCGATAAAGGGGTTTCTCTCTTGGAAGACGAAGCTGTAGAAAAAGCCAAGACAGAAACGACTACTGAAGACGAGCTTTTCAAAAAGTTAATTGATAAGTACGCCAACCTGAATTAATTTTCTTTGAACCCGGCAAGCAATTGCCGGGTCTTTCTCAATTTCTAAACCTTTTCTTTAATCCAAAAAATTTCTATTTGACTGATGGTTCCATGGCCACTCGGGCCAGTTGATTAAAATATTGGGTTCGAGTAACATTGTCGATCTTTAGAGAATAATCTCAGTTTGATCCGTATTATTCTTGAGAGCGGCTGGGGTGTCGCCAAGTGGTAAGGCAGCGGTTTTTGGTATCGCCATTCGAGGGTTCGAATCCTTCCACCCCAATGTGTTATAGGATATTTTTATGGCGGCAGACCGATCTATCGCGCTTTTTGCAGGGACATCTCATCCTGAGCTGGCCCAGCAGATTGCACAAGAGCTCGGAATCCGTTTAGGAAAGATCCGCATTGAGACTTTTCCAGATGAAGAGATAGGCGTTCAGATTTTAGAGAATGTTCGTGGAAAGGATGTTTTCGTTTTGCAAACGATCGCACGGCATCCCAACCCCTATCTCATGGAATTGCTCATTATCGTGGACGCTTTGAAACGCGCGTCCGCCCGGTCAATCACCGCAGTGATGCCCTATTTTGGGTACGCACGGCAGGATAGAAAAGACAAAGGGCGGGTACCGATCACAGCAAAGCTCGTCGCGAATATGTTGGAGAAAGCGGGAGTATCCCGTGTTCTCACGATGGATTTGCATGCAGAGCAGATCCAAGGGTTTTTTCGACATCCCTGTCGACAACCTCCTTGCTCGGCCTCTTCTATTAGAAGCGGCTAAGAAAGAAGGTTGGAGTCAAAGTGTTGTCGTTGCGCCTGATATCGGCAGCCTTCGTTTAGCGAGAGACTTTGCAGAAGATCTGAAGGTAGAATACGCGATTGTCGACAAGCGCCGCGTGAATGCAAAACGTGTCGAAGCAAAAGCTCTGGTCGGAGACGTCCAGGGTGAAAACGTCATCTTAGTTGATGACATTTGCTCGACAGGTGGAACGCTGAAAAGAGCTTCCCAAGTGTGCAAAGCCAGCGGCTCAAAAGCCGTTAGAGCAGTTGTCACTCATGGAATCTTTGTAAAAGCGTTCGAAGAAAGTGCGATTGAGAAAATGTTTGTGACGAATACCATTCCTTTCCCTAAGGGGCTTCCCCGAAAGATAAGGTCTGTTTCCGTTGCTCCATTATTTGCAAAGGCAATCGAAGCGATTGCCGGAGCAAAATCAATCTCTTCTCTTTTTCAATAGATCTTAACGGATCTATTTCACCCCAAATCGTTTTGCCAAAAAGAATTATTATTTTTTTAAAGGGAGTATTTTATGAAATTGACTGCAACTGTGCGCGCTTCAACAAAAAAAAGCGACACGAAGCAGATCCGACGTGAAGGGAAAGTTCCTGCCATTCTTTACTCGGCTGGCAACGCCAATCAGCAATTGATCTTGGAAGCCGCTGAGTTTAATGCGATTTTACGGCAAATGAAGCCGGGACATTTGGGAACAACAGTTTTTCAACTCCATTTGGATGGAAAAAACAGACGGGCTATTATCAAAGACATTCAATATCAATTGACGACCTATTTAGTGTCGCACATTGACTTTGAAGAACTTTTTGACGATGTCCCAGTCAACGTGAAAGTGCCAATTAACTGCGTCGGTGTTGCCGATTGCGCCGGGATTAAACTCGGGGGCTTTCTTAGACAGGTGATCCGTCATGTCAAAGTCGAATGTTTGCCTAAGCATATTCCAACTGAGTTCCAGGTGGATGTACGCGAATTAGGGATCAAACAATCGAAAACTTTGTCAGATATTAAAATCCCTCAAGGAGTGAAACCCCTTGCTAAAATGGATGAAGTCGTTGTTGTCGTCTCCAAACGAGCAGCGTCTTAAAGATTTTTTGATTATTGGACTGGGAAATCCGGGATCCGGATACATGAAAACCAGACATAACGTCGGTTTTCGGGCAGTGCGCCAGTTTGCTAAGAGACACGGGATAGAGCTTCGAAAAGCTGCCCGCATCTCGGCAGAAATCGGCCACGGTACGATCGATGGAGTTTCGGTTGGACTAGTCCTTCCGCTGACCTATATGAATAGCAGCGGGGAAGCAGTGAAAGAATGCGTAAAAGCATTCAAAGTGCCTCTCAAACAGTTAATGGTCGTTGTAGATGACGTCGCATTTCCTGTCGGTGATCTCCGCCTGAAAGAAGGCGGGAGCAGCGGAGGCCATAACGGTTTAAAAAGTATTGAGGCCCATCTAGGCACAACTGAATATCCCAGACTCCGTCTGGGAGTCGGAAGTCCCGGAGGCCAGGACCTAGCCGATTACGTGCTAGGAAAATTTGAGAAAGCTGAAGAAGAACTGCTACCGCAGGTCTTCGATAAAGCTGCCGATGTCTTAGACTGCTGGGTCCGAGAAGGAATTCAGTCAGCGATGACAAAGGCGAATACAAAAGGAGTTATTTGAAATGACTAAAAAACAAAAACATCTCTACGAAGGGATGTATATCTTCAACACAGGCATCAGCGACGATGCAAGACAAAAGCTCTTGGACAAAGTCACTGGCAGCATCGCCGACAAAGGTGGAGAAGTTGTTAAAATTTTTGATCAAGGCCGCAAAAAGCTCGCCTACCCGATCAATAAAAAACGAGAAGGACACTACTATGTCCTCTATTTTTCTGTACCAACAGAAAACATGGATAAGCTTTGGAGGGAGTACCGTTTGAACGAAGATATTCTTCGCTTCATGACTTTGCACGTAGAGCAAGTTCCCGAAAAAATTGAATTTCAACCCCTACCCGAGTAAGAGGAGTTATGGAAGCACCATTTGGTTTTGGACCTAAAAAGAAAAGAAACTGCCCTTTTACGGCTGCAGGTGTCAAGTATATCGACTACAAAGACTTGGACACCCTGTACCGGTTTATCACTGAGCGTGGAAAGATTCTTCCTCGCCGTATTACCGGCGTTTCAGCAACTAACCAGCGTAAATTGGTCAATGCGATCAAACGTGCGCGTTACATGGCCTTAGTGCCGTTTGTATCAGAGATTTAAGGAGAAGATATGAAAGTACAATATTTATTAATCGACGACGTTGAAGATGTCGGCCGCAGCGGTGAGCTCATCTCTGTGAAGCCCGGCTTCGCACGGAATTTTCTTCTTCCTCGGTCAAAAGCTGTTCCCGCATCGGCCCATACCCTTCGTATGCAAGCTAAGCTCGTAGAAGAGCGCGCGAAAAAAGCAGCTGTCGACAAGAAAGAAGCAGAAGACCAAGCCGCGAAATTCCAGGGCCTCGTTCTCAAGATCACCGTTAAGGTCGATCCAGAAGGACACATGTACGGTTCTGTCGGAGCTGCTGACATCATCGAGCTCTTCTCAAAAGAAGGCATCGCAGTCGGCAAGCGCAACATTGGCCTTAACAAGGCGATCAAAACGACAGGCGTTCATCCTATGACCCTGAAGCTCAAAGAAGACGTGGCCTGTGCCTATTCTCTCGAGATCATCGGAGAACAAGCTCAAGAACACCGATCTTAATTCTACCCCGTCTACCGACGGGGGATTTTCCCAAAATCAGGTATTTTTCATAACCGTCTTATATAAAGCAACTTGTGATTTCTGCCTGTCAAAACAGGGGGGGGTTTGATACTTCTCGCACTAAACAGATGCTTTGCTTAAGATTTTTCCTACTTAACTTGAGGTTGATCCATGGCAACTCCTTCCGGTGCAATTTCCTCAGCTCTCCCCATCCGCACTTTTCCTAGTTTTCCACAGTCTTGGAACAAATGGTCTATCCCACCTGTCGAAACAGCGATCATCGGTTTAATCGGTGCAGTTTTTATTTGTACAATCTATCTCATGATCAGGGGAGTGAGTTCCTCTCCTAGAAAAATCCCTACAACTTATTTTCCTCCTGAGAAGTTATCTGCCTCAGGATTTATCAAGATATTTTCTTCATGCATTGGTGAAACGTGCAATGTTGTCGAGGTCAAGGCCATGATTGAAGATGCCAAGGGCCAACGGATTGCAACCCGGTATCTGCCGCGCTTTGACGTCAATGCCGACATTTTTGCTCAGCTCCCACCCAATCAAAATGTCTTTGTCCGTCTAAAAGTGACGCGCGAGGATCAAGGGCAGCAGGTCACAAAACAAGTTCTTCCAAGGATTAAGCTTCGTGTCAATCATGAGATTGGTGCCTACTCTCTACCACCTGGGAAAGTTTCTTGCACTTCTGCATTGACCCTTTTTGAGTCCAACAGACCTTATAACCTGAAGATTTTTCAGTCTTTTAGTGTGAAATGCGATGAGGTTGTGGGCAGCAGTGTGGGAATGTCCACTTATCGTTATCGAACTATAGATCAAAGAGAAAATGTTTCCGTAGAATCTTATGATAATTGCTATAAACTATTTAGAATTAATTTATTCATTAACTTAGGTTCTACGCAAATTAAAGCACCTTTATATTATTATATGGATTGTTTGGGGACAAGAACGTTTCAACTGAAATCGCTGTTCAAAGACTGGAAAGCAGCCTATAAACAAGAAACTGGAAGTCGAATCTACCAAGTAGGAGGGGGAAACGATGTCATTTTCAATATCCAAGATCTGAGTTATTCTACTTATCTGTGGGGAAAAAATTAAAGTTTGTTATGAGAATCTCTCTATAGCGGAAAACTTCTGGTTTTTGGTATCTTAGTGCACTTATGACTGAGAAATTGATTGTCGTTACAGGAGCTGCGGGTCTCATTGGTTCTGGAGTCGTCCGGCACTTGAATGATTTAGGACACACCAATTTAATTCTTGTTGATGAGCTGGATCATCCGGATAAGATCAAAAATCTCCAAGAAAAACACTACCAAACCCTTCTTCCAATTTCAGGATTATTCAATTGGCTTCAAGGCCGTGAATCTGAAATCGGCGCTTTCATCCATTTGGGAGCTTGCTCAGATACCCTCGAACAAAACGAAAACTATCTCCTAGATAACAACACGCGTTACACCCAGAGACTTGCCGAATACGCTTTAAAAAACGGCCAGCGATTCATCTACGCCTCTTCTGCTGCGACCTATGGCGATGGATCGAAAGGCTTTTCTGACGAACACGATTTATTGGATTTATTGCAGCCTCTTAATCTCTATGGCAAATCGAAACACCTCTTTGATCTCTGGGCAAAAAAAGAAGGCGTCCTTAACCAACTCGTCGGTCTGAAGTATTTTAATGTTTTTGGCCCTAACGAAAACCATAAAGGCCGCATGGCCTCGATGGTCTACAAAATGATCCCTGTGATCCAGCAAGAAGGCGTTATCCGGCTTTTCAAATCGTCTGAGCCGGAAAAATTTGCCGATGGCGGCCAGTGCCGCGACTTTATCTACGTCAAAGACGCTGTGAAAATGACCTGCGATTTTTTAAACGACAAACGAGGCGGGATTTTTAATATCGGAAGGGGAGAGCCCACCACGTGGAATCAATTGGCAGGCGCTGTCTTTAAAGCAGTCAATAAACCTGCCACTATCGAATACATCGACATGCCCGAAGATATGGTCCGCCAGTATCAAAACTACACCTGCGCTGAGATGAACAAATACAGCCAAGACAAAGAACTCAAATTTAGTTATGATACGGATGAAGCAGTGAAAGACTACGTACAAAATTATATCCTGTTAGATCAACGATGGTAAAAAAGCTCAGTGGTATCTTCAGTCGTTTAAGTCCCGTCAAGGTCCTTGTGATCGGCGACTTCATGTACGATACGTATACCACAGGCAAAGTCCGTCGGATTTCTCCGGAAGCTCCCGTTTCAGTTTTGCATGTCTTGCGTGAAGAGAGCCTTCCCGGCGGAGCCGGCAACGTCGTTCTCAATTTGATTTCTTTAGGAGCGACCGTTGTCGCTGTCGGCAGAGTCGGCCATGATACAGCTGGAAAAAATATTGTCCAAGCTCTGGCTAACGAAGGCGTCAACACCGATGGGATCATTTTTCAAAACCAGTTCCAGACGCCTGTGAAAAATCGGCTCATTGCAGATGCTCAGCAAGTTCTTAGAGTCGATTTCGAAAACATTACCCCTATTCCTGAACAAGTCGAACAAGAAGTCATCGAAAGGCTTCCGCATCTTCTTCAAGATGTCGATATCATCTCGATTTCCGATTACGGCAAAGGATTTCTCTCTCGCTCGCTTCTGATGGGTGTGATAGAAATGGCCAAAGCTAAAAATATTCCTATCATCGTTGACCCTAAAGGCGATGACTTTACGAAATATCAAGGCGCTACAGTTCTGAAACCCAATCTCCAAGAAGCTTACGATGCTGCAAAGCTTACCCGTGAAGCTCCCTTAGAGCAAGTCGCAGAAATTCTCTTCAAAAAAGTCAGCATCGATATGCTGATGATTACACGTTCCGAAGCAGGGATCTCCCTTTTTACCCGCGACGGCAAACGGCTTGATTTTCCCGTCCGATCTAAAGAAGTCAAAGATGTCACCGGAGCTGGCGACACCGTGCTGGCCATGGTCAGCGTTGCCCTTGGCAACCGGCTCGATATCAAATACGGCGCCCAGCTGGCTAATATCGCCGCTGGCATTGCGATTGAAAGGCTTGGCTGCGCCCGCATTAATCTTTCCGACTTAGCTGTCCGTCTTCTTGAATACGATGTCGATAATAAAGTGTTCGATGAAGAGCATCTTTTTGCCCTCCAAGAAGCCCTAAAAAATAAGCGGTATTGTGTTCTTGGCCTTTACAGCTCCCAAGGAATGACCACCGCTCTTTTCCGCAGCATCCGGAAGCTTTCTCTTCGTGATCCAGATGCCAAACTCATCGTTTATATCCGGGATGAAAATCCCGATGAAGAGATCGTCTCACTGCTCTCTTCATTAGCCGAGGTCGATTTCGTGGTCCTTAAATGCGAAAGCTTGAAAAATCTCTGCGAGATCATCCATCCTCATGAGGTCTTTCTCATGGAGAACGAACAGCTCGTGACCCTTGATCACTTTAAAGCACTTCTTAGCTCTTAGAGGGATTAAAAATGGCCAGAAGTCGAAATTATCACGATGAACTTATCAAATCTCTTAAAGATCATGAGGAAGCAGTAGCTTATTTAAACACCGCTCTTGAAGAAAGTATGAGTGGAGATGAAGAATCTCAAGAGCTTTTTCTAAAAGCCTTACGTAATGTTGCAGAAGCACAAGGCGGATTAGGTCACCTTGCTAAAAAGATTCGTGTACGACGAGAAAATCTTTACCGAATTCTTTCACCGGAAGGAAATCCAGAGCTAAAAATGTTTACCTCTATTCTTTCCGCTTTGGGTTTTAGTTTACAAGTAGCCTAATGGAAAAAAATTAGCTCTCTTTTCTTAGGCGCTCAATCCGAAGCTCCAATGAAGGATGGGTTGCAAAAAAGGCCAACATGCCGCGTCGTTCTTGGTGGGAGATCTTCATCGATTGAAACGCAGGCTTTTCAACTCTTTGATCCCGGATCTCTTGCATTTTCTGAAGAGCTTGCAAAGCCGAGATCATTTTTTCACGGCCAGCCAGTGTTGCTCCGCCTTTATCGGCTTTAAATTCTCTGTAACGAGAATAAGCAGCAATCACCAACGATCCTAAAATCATAAACACGATCTGGAACACGATAACCAAGACGTTAAACATGAGATACGAATTGCCAGATGATTTGCTGCGGTTGCCGATTCCAGACAGAACATAAGCCAAAACTCTTGCTAAGAACATGACGAATGCGTTGACGACTCCTTGAATGAGCGTCATGGTGACCATGTCGCCGTTGGCGACGTGGGTGATCTCATGGCCGATCACGCCTTCGAGTTCATTTTGCGACATTCTGCTCAGCAACCCTGAAGAGACAGCGACAAGAGATCTGTTTCTTGTCGGTCCTGTTGCAAAAGCGTTAACTTCAGGAGAATTATAGATCCCGACTTCAGGCATCACGTTGAGTCCTGCAGCTCGAGCTAATTTATGCACTGTTTCGGCTAGTTCTCGCTCTTGGGAATTAGAAGTGGTCGGATCGATCAAGCGGACGCCGAGCATCCACTTGGCCATCATGCGAGAAAGGCCTAGAGAAATAAATGCTCCGCCAAATCCCCAGATCAAACAGAAAATCATCAGAGATTTGTAATCCAATCCGTGTGCATTGAGAAACGGTTTCACGTTCAGAAGATTTAAGATGATTGAGATCGTTGTCACGATCAAAATGTTGACGACCAGAAATAAGAAAATTCGTTTGAAGAATGCCATAGTTTTCTCCTAGAGAGTTCTCCTCTATTAAACCTGGTTAAATCTTAATCGTCAAGAGTTGTAAAGCTTTAATTTTAAACAGACAACGATTGCTAATTAATATTGATTTATGAGATGTATCTCAACATAGCATTTAATTTTTGCACCTAAGAAGCTGGAGAGCGATGCGAAAACTCGTAAAGGGTTTGTTTTGGCCAGAGCAGAAGAGCACTGTGGAAATCAAGAGGGCGCTCTCTGAGAACAACACCTGTTATGTTTTAATCACCTGCACTGAAGCTTCCAAAGATGGAAAGATGGAAGTCGAGATGACGTATGAAGGAGATCCGATCTTGGCCGCTTATCTCGTCGAAAGTGCACAAAACATCATAGACACAGACATCCCATGACGCCCACTCTTTCAGATCTCAAGAAATGGTACAGCAAAAATTCGGCAAAGATTCAGGAAGACTATTTCACATTCTTAAAGTTTCCTTCTGTCAGCACCGATCCCGCTTATCGCAAACACATCAATGCCGCAGCTTCTTGGGTTGAAGGCTACTTAAAAAATATCGGGTTTAAGACTCAACTCTGGCAAACGAAGTTTCATCCTGTTGTGTTTGCTTCGCATGAAGTCGATCCTAAACGTCCGACAGTTTTAATCTACCATCATTACGATGTGCAGCCCACCGATCCGATTGAGAAATGGAAATCTCCTCCTTTTGAGCCGACAATCCGCGACGGAAAAGTTTACGCAAGAGGCGCTTCTGACAACAAAGGTCAGTGTTTCTACACACTAACCGCGCTAAAGGCCCTTTTCGAGCTCTGTAACAAGATCAATCTCAACATTAAGGTGTTTGTCGAAGGTGAAGAAGAATGCGGCAGCCAAGGGGCATTAGAAGCGCTTAAGACGCATCAGAAAGAATTGAAGGCCGATCATATCTTAGTTGTTGATGGCGGACTGCCGGCTGCAGGCCGACCTGCGATTACACTGGGTCTTCGTGGTATCGTAGCCATGGAAGTGACATGCCGCAATTCAACCATCGATCTTCATTCCGGCATCCACGGCGGGATTGTTTTAAATCCGAACAGGGCTTTAGTTGAAATGCTTTCTAAGCTCTGGGACAAAAAAGGCAAGATCGCCATTCCAGGTTTTTACAAAAACGTTGCAAAACCGACAGCCAAAGAACTTAAAGCGCTCCAAAAGATCGTCGATGAAAAGTATCTCTGCAAACAATTTGGCATCAAAGCCTTCAAAGGCGAGGGTGGATATTCTCTTTGGGAATCGAACGCGATCCGTCCGACTTTAGAGATCAATGGTATCTCTGGCGGTTACACCGGTGCCGGTTTTAAAACCGTCATCCCTTCGATGGCTCTTGCAAAAATCTCCTGCCGGATTGTTCCGAACCAAGATCCTACTGAAGTCTCGAAGTCGATTGCGAACTATCTGAAAAAAATTGCTCCGAAAGGTTTAGAAGTCACTGTCACATCAGACCACGGAGGCAAACCTGTCCGCAGCTCTCCTGATACGAAGACCGCTCATGTCTGTTCTGATGCTCTGACAGAAGTCTTTGGCAAGCCTTGCGGCAACATTCTCTGTGGCGCTTCAGTTCCGCTTGTGGCAGATTTAGCTAAAGCCTGCAAAGGTGACGCTATTGTGATCGGCGTTAGTTTAGATAGCGATGATTTCCATGCTCCGAACGAACATTTTGGCCTCGATCAGCTGCAGCAAGGATTTTTAATGATCTCAAGAATTTTAGGGAGACTAGCCTCATGAGATTGCTCGGAATTACTTTGTTAGCCGCGACATTTTTACTGGGAATTTTAAGATACGACCATATTTCAATATGGTCTGCAGGCGTCGGAGTTGCCCTAGGAGCCGGTCTTTTCCTAGCTCTTATCACTTCTAAGCCTGAAGAGGCCAAAGAGGCCTCGTCGCCTTCTGAACTGCAAAACAACCCTTGGCAGGTTCGCTTTCTTGACCTTCAGGCTCAAACTAATCTGACAATCGAGAATTTGAATGCTGAAAGTCAGAAGCTGCAACAGAAACTAGCACGTGCAGAAGAGCGGTGCACCTCTTACCAGAAACTCGTCGATGTCCATCAAGCGGAGATAGAACAGCTCAAGCGAGAAGGCACGCAGATGGGCCAGCAAGTGATTGAAAAAGACCGAAAGGTCGCTGAACTGGAGCTTGCGAAGCTAGCGCCTGATCTTTTTGATGCAGAGAAAAGACAAACGGAAAGTTCTTATCGGGAGCTGAAAAAGCAGTTTGAAGAAAAGTCACAAGCGTTAGAACAGGCTCGGATCCTACTCTTTTCTGTCGAAAGCCAGCTGCTTGGAGCTCAGAAAGAAAAAGAAGAGCTATCCCGGCAGCCGAATCCTGCAGAATCAACCCTCATCCATCAGCTCGAACAAACGGAAGAAGAAAAGAAAAAGCTCGAATCTGAGCTTGCTTCTCTACAGCAGATTGTTTCTGAGCTTTCGTTGACTAAGGGGAAGACGACTCGTAAAAAAGTCGCTAAAGAGTCGGGATCTCAAGATCTCTTGGGTTAATTAATGGCAGCGCTTAAGCAGCTCTGCAGTGATATGGTCTTTTGTGTCAATAAACTCATCCACTGGAATGCCGTTATATCTTTCAATGCCGTCTAGATCCTTTTGAAGAAGATTGCAGGTTCGCATACGAGAGATGATGCGCTGTTTAATAGCTTCTGTCGGAACAGACATCGCCTTGAAGTGTTGAGGAGCGACTCTATCCGGAACCATGATCTCATGCGACTCGTAAAGATAGTTTTTTGCGAAGTCGAAGATGTTTGACCGATAGATATAGAAATCAGCTTTTTTCACACCACCAATGCCGTCGCCGTTATATTGATAAGAGTCTTGATCGAGGACATCTAATGAAAGGTAGAGATGTACAGGAGAGCTGTATTCAAAAGAGATGATTCTTTTTTCTTGGACCGCATCATCGGTTTTGAGCATCTGAGTATAAACGCTTTGAGCTCCGCCCCGCTTATAATGCCAGCTACCATTGAGTCCTTTGACTCCGATTCCATTTTTCTGTCTCATCTCTTGAGAGAACAGGCCGTTTTTTAGAATATTAACCAACCTGTCTAGTCCTTTCTCCGTATCAAAGGAATTAGATAAACCGGTCAGCGCGGTTGTTAAGGCAAGCCCTCCAAGTGCGTGGACTTTTTGCCCAACAGGAACTCCATACCGTACGTATCCTGGGAAAAGTTCGTGTTTAACGATGGTATTTTGAACGAAGATGTCTTTCATTGCAGGATCTGTCTCTATGATCTTTTGTTTCAACTGAGCTACAGGAAGCGTAAAAAACTCCTCGGAGTGTTCAAGATAGTAAACAGATTTTGGAAAAAAAGTTCTGTATACTTTTCCTACTTTGAGCCTTTCAAGATCTTCATCGCTGGATTTTTTCAGAGCATCTTGGAGTCCAAAAATTGTAAGAAAATCGTTAAAAGATTTAAGGGTAGCTTCTTCACTCAGCGTTATTTTCACCTGATCTTTTAAAGTATGATAAGAGTTTTTGCCGATCATCAATGAACCTAAGCCCTCTAAAACAATTAGATGGGCAGATTTTTTGACAATAGCCGATTTATCTACTGTGTAGGGCATTTTATTATAGATCTTGATTCCTCGCGCTTGGCATCCATGAGCAAAGGCCTGTTGCTCCTCAGGGCTCAATTCAGAGAGCTTTTGGATCATATCTTGAAGCTTCTCCTGGAACAGGTGATTGACTCTAAATGTGAGCTCTAAGCCGTTTGTTCCATTATCAAGAGTGATTTTTCGGAAGTTAAGATTCATCCCTTTGACAAGGCCTTTTCCATATCCATGGAAGTGGGAACCAAAATCGTATTCTTTATTGTTCGCATCGACGATTGTAAAACGTCTAGCGTCAATTTTGGCCTTAAAATCTTTGCTCAAATCATTTTCGACTGTCATCTCAAGGGTTTTGGCATCAGTGCTTAACTTTGATGGTTCATTTTCTTGAACGTTGTAAGTGAAAAAAAGGGATGACGCAGTGGATTGAAGAGCATTAAAGAACCAGTATGTAACGGCGCATATTGCCAATCCAACGGCGAAAAGATTCAAGTAGATGCTGTTACTGTCAGTTTTTTCTGTGTTTCTAAAATAATGCAGATTTTTTATTGGTTTTGGAGCTGATAATAATTTTGGTTGTGACTCAAAAGTCTTCATGGGGTCACTTTTAGGAATTTTTTTGCCAATTTGAGAAATTGATCCTTCGGAGTATTGCCGAACGGAACTCCTAGAGGTTCGTAATAAAGGTCTGAGGTAAGTTGGTAGTCTACTTGTTATTCTATTTACAACAGTGGTCATACTTCTCCTTAATTGCTGATATTTTAACACAGTTAATATCAAATATGAATAATTAAAATTATTAATATTTGATAATCAAAGAAATTATAAAAGAGAGATATTAGAATAATAGTTCTGCGATGACAGATAAATATTTGAAAAAATCGGTTTATAACTTGTTGATAATCAATGAGCTTTTTTAGGAGGCAATGAGCCATCCTAATAAACGCTCTCCATGAGCTTAGAACTTTTTGATGATTTTCAGGATAACCTGGTTCAACTGGGTCCCGGCTCCGAACTCCCCGAAGTAGCCTAAGCTAGACTGTGGGCAGCGGGAATTCGAAGGAGCAAGGAGCGCCTCAAACGTCGCCGCGCTAAGGTTCTGCGATTGTTTTTATATATTTTAAAAATAATTGAACGATTCAAGCGTTATTATAACATTTTCGTGTTAAGAGGCTTGTGTTATTCACGATACAAGCAATTGACACAGGTGTCAGTTTTGCGTATCATGAAGTTATGGCGTACGATCCTGTTCAATATATAGAATTTTTTCACCTGGCTTTCCTAGACCAATTAGGTCGGAAGTTAGACAAGCGTTTGTACGCGCTTAAAGGCGGTTGTAATTTGAGGTTTTTCTTGGGCAGTATCCGCTATTCCCAAGATATAGATCTTGATGTTCAAACTGTCAGAGTGGCTACCCTGCAAAAGACAGTAAATGCGATCCTAAAATCTCCTGGATTGGCTGCGATGTTGCGGACGCACTTTCTTGAAATCGCCCAGATTTCTGAACCGAAACAGACGGAGACGACACAGCGTTGGAAAATTCAGCTAAAAGCTCCAACAGGCACTCTTTTCCCAACTAAAATTGAGTTTTCAAGAAGAGGTCTTGAGGAGCCAATAGAATTTGCGCCTATCAATTCAACTGTATTGAGTGCTTATCATTTGTATCCTATCTTTGTGCCGCATTATGGACCCACGATTGCATTCAAGCAGAAAATAAGGGCTTTATCATTGAGAACTGAAACTCAGGCTCGCGATATTTGGGATCTTTTTCATTTGATCAATGCTTATGGAGTCAAGGAAGGAGATGGAGAACATTTAATACAAGCTTGTGAGAATGCCTGCTCAATCAATTTTAATGATTTTAAAGATCAGGTCCTTGCCTTTTTTCCTGCAGATTTGCAATCGCAATATAATCACGAAGCCTGGAATACCATTCAGCTAAAAGTCATCGAGTACCTGGAGTCTTTGCAATGAAGTTGCTATCGGCTTTAAAAATTCTTCAAAATGTCGGCGTTCCCATCATGGAAACGAGGGATATAGCTTATAAGCTACAGCTCAGTAATGACCATACAAGTCAGCTTCTTCGAAGATTAGCTCAGGAAAATCATATTGTTCATCTATCTAGAGGTTTGTGGGCGATCGATACTCAAGTCAATCCTCTGCTCATTCCTGAGTATTTACTCGCTCCTTTTTTCTCTTATGTTTCTTTGCAAACTGCACTTTATCATCACGGTATGATCGATCAAATCTCACGTGTGATTACGGTTGTTTCTCTTGGACGCGCCCGTCTGATACAAACACCGCTCGCTACCATCTCAGTGCATCATATGATGCCAGAATTTTTCTTCGATTACGAACTTGATCCCACGACAGGGATCAAAATGGCCACGCCAGAAAAAGCTCTTTTGGATGTTTTTTATTATAAAAAAAGCCTGCCCGAAGTTGAGCTCCCAAAATCTTTTAATACAAAAAAAGCATTCGAGATGATCCGAAAAATCCCTTCTCAGTCTCGTAGGACATTTGTAGAAAAATCTTTCCGTGGTCTCATTGAGAAATTCAAGAGCATTTCTTAACCAGCTCGGTAGTAATAGTCTTCCGTAAATTCATCTGAAAGAAAAATTTTTTTCTAAGACGTTACACCGCGTAATAATTATTTTGAGAAGCATGTGTTTCCATAGGAAAAACGAGTGATCCATTTTTTTTTGAACTGCTGCCCAAAAAAATTGTAAATATTTTGTTAAATTGAACTTAAGATTTATTTGAACTATAACGGTGTCAAATTTTCGGAGCGTGTTCAATGATAAGACTCAATGAGTTTGCGCAGTCGGTGTCAGAATTCGTTAAAGGTGCGTGGTCTGCAGCACCCTCTTTGCAATCTTTGCAGGATGTTTTCAACCGAGAGAAATTACAGGCTCTTTTCAACCGAGCTTCAAACGCTTTTGCTTCGCTTGTTGGATCTTCCAGCAAGGTTTACACTCATTTCCAGAACCCGCGCACGAGGGTGATTACATCTGTGACGGTGGCCGTATTGTTCGTGGTTAAGAAAGTCACTTCTGTTTTACCTCGTTCTGGCACGTTTATAGTTATTCTGGACGAAGAGCAAGGATTTCAAAAACTGTGGGCCGTCTACGAGCCTACCATCAAAGAAGATGCCCGGACTTTAGCTTATGATGCCTTTGTCGCAAAACATGGAAAGAAGGCTATCGATTTTCTAGATGAGCCTACAAAGAGCTTGCTGCGCCGTCCTTCTGGTCCAGTTGTTGAAGAAGTCTCAATTGAAACGGTTGTGCCACCCGAATCTGCAATACCATCGGATCGTGCAAATGAGTTAGCAAAGCAGCTGAAGGATAATAAAGGCGACATTCATAGATTTGGTGAGATCTTTGACTCGACAACGCTTTCCAATGTGACGGATCCTGAGGGGATAAAGTACATTTCAAAGATCCTGGTAGACGCGTTGAAAAACAGGACAATTACCTATCCTCAGCTACGGACGTTTTTTGATTTACAGTCGCTTGCAGCAGTGGATCCTGGTTCTCCGAATATGCAGCTGTTCCGAAACATCTTTCTCTCTTTTGAGGGAAGATTTGACAACATCTATGAAGAAGACCGCAGGGTTTTCAAATGCGAAAACGAACTGTTAATAGAGAGAACCAGAGACGTTTCTATAAAAGTGTCATGATTTCATGACCCGTTTTAGTGATGAGTATCGTGTGCTCCCATTGAGCGCTCGGTTTCCCATCAACTGTGCGGGTTGTCCATCTGTCGACAGGATCGATGATTCCTTCACGGACCCCTGCATTGATCATCGGTTCAATCGTAAAGGTCATCCCTTCAGCTAAAGGGATGCTGATATTATTGTAATGATGGGGCACTTGAGGGGATTCATGGAAACCGACTCCGACGCCATGGCCGACAAATTGATTAACCACGCTGCAGCCATGCTGGCTTGCATAATCTTCAATGACCTTTCCAATTTCATTAATAGGGATGCCAGGTTTTAAGATCTCGATTGACCGTCTTAAGGATTCTTTGGAAACTTCCACCACGCGGTGTTTTTCTTCAGAGACTTTCCCAATTTCGACCATCGCGCTGCAATCGCCGTAATATCCGTTTAAGATACAGGTAATGTCGATATTGACGATATCACCCTCGACAAGAGGCTGGTCATCGGGAATTCCATGGCAGATCACTTCATTTAAAGACGTGCAGATGCTTTTAGGAAAAGGAGGATGTCCATAGCCGAAAGGAGCAGGGATGGCTTTTGCTTTTTTGTGGAGGTCATCAGCAAAGTCGTTAAGTTGATTGGTGGTGATGCCGGCCTTGGCCATTTTGCAGGTCGCTTGTAAAATGGATGCTGCGAGCTTGCAAGAGTTGCGGATCCCTTCGATTTGTTCAGGAGTTTTTAGAAGAATGCCGAATTGTTTTTTGTATTCACGGGCCAAGCTTTTGGAATCCGTCTGAGGCATGACGGGATAATGGCATTTCTTCCATTTTTGTCCGCTTCCGCACCAGCAGGGATCATTTCTTTGTATCATAAAACACTTCTTTTAAGACGAGGCCAAGAGCCGGAGCTGTCACGCCTGCTAAGGTTCTGTCTTTACTGTTTAAAATTGCAGGAATCTCTTCAGCTGACAATTTTCCGCAGCCGACATAGAGCAGAGTTCCGACAATATTACGGACCATTTTATAGAGAAAATTGTTTCCTGACACCCGAATTTTCAATCGGCTCTCAAACTCTTCAATCTGAATATCAAAAATTTCCCTGATGTTATTTTCCTGCCGTTCATTTGTAAAAGCTGAAAAATCGTGCTGTCCTTGGAGGTGCAATGCAGCTTTTTTCATCTCTTCGATGTTCACAGGATAAGAAAAGTGCCAGGAAAAGTTTCGATAGAATGGAAGCTGCGTCGGTCCGAAGCAAACCGAGTAATGGTATTCCTTGCCGCAGTTCTGGAGTGTTGGATGAAAAGATTCAGGGACTGTTTCAATCTGTAGAACTGAAATATCATTGGGCAAGATGCTATTGAGACCTTTTTGGAGCTTGTCTAAAGGCATCTCTTTTTCTGTGAAAAAGTTCACGACTTGCCCCTCTGCATGGACTCCGGCATCGGTTCTGCTAGCTGCCTGCAGGTTGACCGGATGCTGCAGGATCTGAGTCGACAGCCTTTTCCAGTTCTTCCTCAATGCTCGGGCCCGTGATCGTCTTTTGCCACCCCAGGTACTGAGTGCCTTCATAGGCAAGAATTAATTTGATATTTCTCTTCATTTGACCTGCTATTTTACCAAAAAATGAACCTATCCTTCAATTCTTAACAATCGAGACAGGGGTCTTTTTTTGAGCAGATTTTTAGAGATTTCGAAAGTCAATGAATTGCGGTCAGGAACTGCGCGAGGCCTTCTAAGAACATCTGGATGGCGATCATGGTCAAGACAAGTCCCATGAGCCTTTCACAGGCGAGGATGCCTCTGCGGACCCATGATTTTATTGAGGAATGTCGATGAAAGAAGAATAAGTGTTGTCACGATCCAAGCAGCAATAATCGCTAAGACGGAGGACATTGATCCAGTCTCTTGCCTGGAGTATAAAATGATCGCGGCTAAAACGGCAGGGCCGGCAACGAGAGGGACTGCTAAAGGAACAATGAACGGTTCTTTGTCAGCCGTTAGACGTTTGCTCTGATTCTTTTGTGGGGAAGATCATCTTCAGAGCAATTAAAAAGAGGATGATGCCTCCGGAGATCAAAACGGAGTATTGGGTGACTTGCAGGGCATCGAGCAAGTAGTCGCCAAGGTAATTGAAGAGAATCATGATCACGAGTGCGATGACCATCTCGCGTAAAATGATCTGCAGCTGACGTTTGCGGGGGATGCCTTTTAAGATCGAAATGAAAAGAGGGATATTGCCGATGGAGTCCATCAGGAGGAAAAGGGAAAAAGCCATCGAGAGCATCTTCATGTCTTATATATATCAAAGAGTCTCGTTTGATTCTAGAGTGATCGTGCGGCTTAAATGGTCAAAAAGCTTTTGCTGATCCGGAGTGAGTGATTTTAGAAAAACCAAGCAGTCTTGATTTTTCGCAAAGGCCGCTTTTGTCCAATTTGTCGATCCGAAAATGACTTGAGATCGGTCGATATAAGCCCATTTATGGTGAAGCAATTGCAGGCCTTGGCTGAAGGTCACGGGGATCTTGTTGTCTTGCAAAAACTTAACTGCTTTTTTGCTGGCTCCGCGGGCAGCATAATGGTCGACAGCAACGGTGACTTGGACGCCGCGTTTTGTGCGTCGACAAGAGTTTGAAGAAGTTTGGGATGGGTTAAGGTGAACATCGCAACGAAGATCGAGCTTTCAGCCTGATCGAGTTGATCGGCTCAATAGTCTAATGCTTGGAGATCAGGAAGAAGCCAAATTCTGCAAGATTGGTTTTCAAGTTTGAAATCGAAATAGGAAGAGGTCGGTGTTTTTAAAAATTGGGCAAGAAGCAGGATGGTAAAATCCGACGGATAAATTGTCGTGCAAGCACCAAAGAAGAGGTGGTCATGTTGGCAGAACCAATGAAAACATGAGCATCATCTGTTGTGATGATTTTCCGATGCATGAGGCCTTTGGTTTTAACAGGGGTTGCAACGAGAGGGTTTGGAACGGGAGTCGAACCGCTTTTAGGGTCGTGCCAGATCTTGGACGGCGATGCCGTTTTGGGCTTTTTGATAGAGCTTTTTGAGGAGTTCTTCATCGGTGATCGCATACATCGTGATGGAGATCGATTTTTGGGCAAGCGTAAAGGCTTTTTTGAGAACAAGGCGGAAGTCATCACGCTTTTGGTTGGAATAAAAAACGATCGGATTTTCAGGGGACGGAAGAGAAGGATTAAGAGCCGCTCTTATCAGAATAAAGTAAAGAGCGGCTAAAGAAAGTAATGCGACTAGAAGCTTAGATCTTTTCGCCACGTGCACGCATTTCTCGAACGACGGCATCAATGCCGACTCTATCGATTTTGCGCATGCCGTGTGCAGTGACATTCAGAGTGATGAAGCGCTTTTCTTCAACAAACCAGAACCGTTTTTTCATCATGTTAGGATTGAAACGGCGTTTCTTAATTCCGGTGACTTTGAGACCGACGCCTTTTTTCTTCTTAGCGATACCGCGGATGGCGTAGCTGTTGCCTCTCCGTGGAATTTTTCCTGTCACTTGACATGTTCTTGGCATAATAACCTCTATATTTAGAGGGAAACTATACCATGTGGGCAGTTATCGAACAAGTTTTTGTTCGTAACTTGATGGGGCTTAAGGAACTTGAAAAGAGTCAGCGACAAATCGGTTGATCTTGAAAGGGTGGAGTGTTAAATATAAATTTTAATTTGACATGGAAGAACTTTTAGCTGACTACATTGTGATCGGATCGGGTCCTGCCGGACAGAAAGCAGCCATCCAGGCTGCCAAGCTCGGCAAGTCGGTGATCGTCATTGAAAAGGGCCCTTATCCTCGGAGGAGCCTCGCTCAACTCTGGAACGATTCCATCGAAATCTTTACGCGAAGCGATCATCGATCTGACAGACTTCTATCAAAGAAGCTTTTACGGAAAAGACAGTCCTCAAAAAAAATTTCCATCAACGATTTGAACTACCGCCTTAAATATGGTGCTCGATGAACAGCGGAAGATGCTGCTCAAGCAGTTTGAAAAAAATAAGATTAAACTGCTGTTTGGGACGGCCAGGTTCGTTGATCCTTATCATATGGACAGTGTTAGATGACGAGGACCGCCTCTTATATAAGGTGCGGGGCGACTATTTTTTAATTTCTTCCGGATCGCAGCCGCGCAATCCGCTGCATGTTCCCTTTGATAATGAAGTGATTTTGGATTCAACAAGGCTGCTCAGTATCGATCATGTGCCGGAAACATTACTTGTTTTAGGCGGCGGGATCATAGGTTCGGAATACGCCAGCTTTTTTGCAGCGCTAGGAACTGAAGTGACGGTTGTCGATAAAAGAGATCACATGCTTCCGCTTTTAGATGTCGAGATCGGAACGCATTTGCAAAAAGTCTCTGACAATGATCGGACTTAAAATGGTCAGGACGGAAAGAATTAGAATCGATCAAGCGTGTCAAGAAACATGCTGAAGTCCATTTTAAGGATGGGACAAAACTCGAAGCGGAAATGCTGCTTTATGCATTGGGAAGAGAAGCTAATGTCTAACATCTCCATATTGAAAAAGCGGGCATTGCGCTCGATCGATGGGATATGTTCCGGTCAATGCGCTTTTCCAAACGATCATGCCCCATATTTATGCGGCCGGGGATGTGATCGGCGGACCGTCGCTTGCATCAACGAGTATGGAACAAGGAAGATTAGCTGCGCGTCATGCGTTTGGTGTGCAGACGCATCATTTCCCGACGTTTTATCCGATTGGGATTTACACGATACCAGAAATTTCGTCGTGTGGTTATACTGAAGAACAGTTGAAAGAACTGGGGTTTCGTTACGAAATCGGCCGGGCTTACTATTACGAGATTGCACGGAATCTCATTTCCGGAAACGACCCAGGAATGTTTAAGCTTTTATTTCATGCGGACACTTTAGAGATTCTTGGCATCCATATTATTGGACGTGCTGCGACGGAAGTGATCCACATCGGACAAATTGCAATGAGTTTTAATGCGCGGATCGACTATTTTATTGATCAAGTCTTCAACTACCCGACTTATGCTGAAGGCTATAGGATTGCCGCGCTCAATGGTTTTAACAAAGTGAAACATAAGAAATAGGAACGTGTATGCCCATTTATGATATCTTTGCGACGAAGGAACCTGAACCAACAATGGAACCAGAGCAAGAAGTCTTGTCCAGCGGTAAGGACAGATTTTTCTCTTCTCTGACAGCAAGAGTGCTTTTCTTTTTGCTCTTTGTCGGAGATATTTTCTGGGGAATCTATGCCCTGAGTCTGGTCTTGATCACAGGAGTTTTAACTCTTGTGACAGCCGGCAAAGTTGGAGTGTTTGACAGGCTCTATCAAAAAAATTGGATCTCTCTGAAAAGATCCGGCATTTGCGGCGTTGCGCTTTTCATTTCACTCTTTAGTCCTGCACTTGGGATCATGATCGCTTGCACGTACTTCATGATGTATGACAAAAAAGGGATCCAAGAAGTTGTGCCAAGGTCACTTCAAGAACAGTTTCAAGAGTTTTTGAAGTAACCCATCTTTCAATTGCAGTTCCACGGTTTGCTGAGGCAGGATCTTGCCTTGCAAGAGCGCGCTCGAGACATGTTAACAACTTCATTTTGGATGAGCCGTTTTAAAGGACGCGCTCCGTAGATCGTATCCTTTAAGCTGCCAAGGCTCAAAAGATGGCGAGAAAAATCCACAAAACCTAAGCGGGCGCCGTATATTTGATGCGCTGGCCCTGTAGTAGAAGTGTGTATTATCTTTGACTTTCATCTAATATAATATTATTTTAACTGATTCATTTGGAAAAAAATAATCATGTCAATAAAAAGAACCGCTTATCAAAGAAGTGAGCAAATTACTGTAGGAAATTTTCATAAAGGCTATAGACCCAACCAATCTGAAGAAAAGGTCAAACTATTAGTAGAGCGCATACTTGCACAAATGAACAATCCTACTGCTACTCTAAGGGGTAGAAAAGTGGATCTACGAAATTTTTCCAAAGCTTGTGGGGAAATTTTTGAAGATAATTTACAAATCTCATCAATGCTGCTATGCGGGCTTATTCGATCATTTAAAGGATCGGCAGCAACATTGGATCTATTATTTTCTAAAACACCTGAAAAAAATTCAAATAATCAAGAACTAAGAACCATTTATTTTTATGCAGCTTTTATCACAAAAGGTAAAAATGGAAAACTTTTTTTTGATGTTGCTCAAAAGGCGTTTGACGAGGCAAGGAAGTTGCGGCTGGCCAATGCAGTGACCTACAACAGCTATATCGATGCTGCGGGGAAAAATGGAGTCTTTCCAAAGGCTCAAAAGGCTTTTAACGAGGCACAGAAGTTGCGGCTGGCCGATGTGGTGACCTATGCCAGCTATATCGACGCTGCAGGGAAAAATGGTGCCTTTCCAGAGGCTAAAGCGGCTTTCGCCGAGGCGAAAAAATTGCGGCTGGCCAATGCAGTGACCTACAACAGTTATATCGATGCTGCGGGGAAAAATGGAGCCTTTCCAGAGGCTCAAAAGGCTTTTGACGAGGCGCGGAAACTGCATTTGGACAATGTAGTGACCTATGCCAGTTATATCGATGCTGCGGGAAAAAATGGAGCTTTTCCAGAGGCTCGAAAGGCTTTTGAAGAGGCGCGGAAGCTGCATCTGGCCAATGCAGTGACCTGCAACAGCTATATCGATGCTGCAGGGAAAAATGGAGCCTTTTCAGAGGCTCAAAAGGCTTTTGACGAGGCGCGGAAACTGCGGCTGGACAATGTAGTGACCTATGCCAGCTATATCGATGCTGCAGGGAAAAATGGAGCCTTTCCAGAGGCTCAAAAGGCTTTTGCCGAGGCGCGGAAGTTGGGGCTGGCCGATGTGGTGACCTACAACAGCTATATCGTTGCAGCAGGGAAAAATGGAGTCTTTTCAGAGGCTCAAAAGGCTTTTGACGAGGCAAGGAAGTTGCGGCTGGCCAATACAGTGACCTACAATAGCTATATCGATGCTGCAGGCAAAAATGGAGCCTTTCCAGAGGCTCAAAAAGCTTTTGCCGAGGCGAAGAAGTTGCAGCTGGCCGATGCAGTGACCTATGCCAGCTATATCGATGCTGCAGGGAAAAATGGAGCTTTTCCAGAGGCTCAAAAGGCTTTTGAGGAAGCGCAGAAGTTGCAGTTGGCCGATACAGTAACCTATAACATCTATATCGATGCTGCTGGGAAAAATGGAGTTTTTCCAGAGGCTCAAAAAGCTTTTGACGAGGCGCAGAAGTTGCAGCTGGCCAATGGTGTGACCTACAACAGCTATATCGATGCTGCAGGGGAAAGTGGAGTCTTTCCAGAGGCTCAAAAGGCTTTTGACGAGGCGCAGAAGTTGCAGCTGACCGATGCAGTAACCTATAGCAGTTATATCGGCTGTCTCTATCTATTTAAGGAGTTAGATTTAGGAAGAGAACTTTTTTGCTCAAATCTTTTGCCTGAGCTTAAAAAACAAGAAAAATCAGAGATCTTTGATTTGCATCATTTATCTTATGGGGCGGCAGCTTTCTATTTGGAGAATATTTTTGGAAGAGAAGATCTGCCCACCAAGATTCGAGTGATTACAGGTCAGGGAATCCACTCAAAAAGAGGCAACCTAAATGAAATGCGCGATCATGTCGAAAAATGGACTGCTGAAAACCTAGTGAATTGGAAAATAAAAGAGAGAAATCTAGGAGAGCTGGTTTTTGAATTTTACAAAATTCAATAGCAAAAGATCGTATCCTTTAGCTGCCAGGGCTCAAAAGATGGCGAGAAAAATCCACAAAACCTAAGCGGGCGCCGTATATTTGATGCACTGGCCCTGCAGTAGAAGTGTGTATTATCTTTGACTTTCATTTAATATAATATTATTTTAACTGATTCATTTGGAAAAAAATAACCATGTCAATAAAAAGAACCGCTTATCAAAGAAGAGAGCAAATTACTGTAGGAAATATTCCCGCCAATAAAGGCTATAGACCCAACCAATCTCAAGAAAAGTTCAAACTATTAGTAGAGCGCATACTTGCACAATTGACCAGTCCTACTGCTAAACCTCTAAAGGGTAGAAAAGTGGATCTACGAAATTTTTCCAAAGCTTGTGAGGAAATTTTTAAAGATAATTTGCAAATCTCATCACCGCTGCTATGCGGACTCATTCGATCTTTTAAAGGACCGGCAGTAACATTGGATCTATTATTTTCTAAAACACCTGAAAAAAATTCAAATAATCAAGAACTAAAAACTACATATTTTTATTCGGCTTTTATCACACAGGGGAAAAATGGAAAACATTTTTTTGATGTTGCTCAAAAGGCATTTGACGAGGCGCGGAAGTTGCGGCTGGCCGGTGCGGTGACCTACAACAGCTATATCGATGCTGCAGGGAAAAATGGAGACTTTTCAGAGGCTCAAAAGGCATTTGACGAGGCGCGGGAGCTGCAGCTAGCCAATGCAGTGACCTATAACAGCTATATCGTTGCTGCAGGGAAAAATGGAGCCTTTCCAGAGGCTCAAAAGGCTTTTAACGAGGCGCGGAAGCTGCATCTGGGCGATGCAGTGACCTACAACAGCTATATCGATGCTGCAGGGAAAAATGGAGCCTTTCCTGAGGCTCAAAAGGCATTTGACGAGGTGCGAGAGTTGCGGCTGGACAATGTGGTGACCTACAACATCTATATCGTTGCTGCGGGGAAAAATCGAGTCTTTCCAGAGGCTCAAAAGGCTTTTGAAGAGGCGCGGAAGTTAGGGCTGGCCGATGTAGTAACTTACAATAGCTATATTGTTGCTGCAGGGAAAAATCGAGTCTTTCCAGAGGCTCAAAAGGCATTTGGCGAGGCGCGGAAGTTGGGGCTGGCCGATGAAGTAACCTACAACAGCTATATCGATGCTGCAGGAAAAAATGGAGTCTTTTCAGAGGCTCAAAAGGCTTTTGACGAGGCGCGGAAGTTAGGGCTGGACAATGCAGTAACCTATGCCAGTTATATCGATGCTGCGGGAAAAAATGATGCCTTTCCAGAGGCTCAAAAGGCTTTCGCCGAGGCGAAAAAGTTGCGGCTGGACAATGCAGTGACCTACAACAGCTATATCGATGCTGCAGGGAAAAATGGAGCCTTTCCAGAGGCTCAAAAGGCATTTGAGGGGGCACAGAAGTTACGGCTGGACGATGAAGTAACCTACAACAGCTATATCGATGCTGCAGGGAAAAATGGAGTTTTTCCAGAGGCTCAAAAGGCTTTTCATCAGGTGCGGAAGCTGCATCTGGACAATGAAGTGACCTATGCCATCTATATCGATGCTGCAGGGAAAAATGGAGTCTTTTCAGAGGCTCAAAAGGCTTTTGACGAGGCGCGGAAGTTGCAGCTGGCCAATGCAGTGACCTATGCCAGCTATATCAATGCTGCAGGGAAAAATGGAGTCTTTTCAGAGGCTCAAAAGGCTTTTGACGAGGCGCGGAAGTTGCAGCTGGCCAATGCAGTGACCTTCAACAGCTATATTGTTGCTGCAGGAGAAAATGGAGCCTTTCCAGAGGCTCAAAAGGCTTTTGAGGAGGCGCAGAAGTTACGGCTGGCCGATGCGGTGACCTTCAACATCTATATCGATGCTGCGGGGATAAATCGAGTCTTTCCAGAGGCTCAAAAGGCTTTTGAGGAGGCGCAGAGGCTGCAGCTGGCCGATGTGGTGACCTATGCCAGCTATATCGATGCTGCAGGGAAAAATAGAGCTTTTCCAGAGGCTCAAAAGGCTTTTGAGGAGGCGCGGAAGTTGCGGCTGGCCGATGCAGTAACCTATAGCAGTCATATCGGCTGTCTCTATTTATCTAAGGAATTAGATTTAGGAAGAGAACTTTTTTGCTCAAATCTTTTGCCTGAGCTTAAAAAACAAGAAAAACCAGAGGTCTTTGATTTGCATCGTTTATCTTATGGGGCGGCAGCTTTCTATTTGGAGAATATTTTTGAAAGAGAAGATCTGCCCACCAAGATTCGAGTGATTACAGGTCAGGGAATCCACTCAAGAAGAGACACCCTAAATGAAATGCGCGATCATACCGAAAAATGGACTGCTGAAAACCTAGTGAATTGGAAAATAAATGAGAGAAATCCAGGAGATCTGGTTTTTGAATTTTACAAAATCCAATAGCCAATTAACCCGAGAGGTCAACAGGTGGCAAAATGCGCTGGCGAGGCGAGGTCAAATCGAAGCGAAGGCAACCCAAACGACGAGGACCATAGCCAAAGATCGTATCGTATCCTTTAATATAGTATTATTTTAATTGATTTATTTAGAAAAAAATAACCATGTCAATAAAAAGAACCGCTTATCAAAGAAGAGAGCAAATTACTGTAGGAAATGTTCCTGCCAATAAAGGCTATAGACCCAACCACTCACAAGAAAAGGTCAAACTATTAGTAGAGCGCATACTTGCACAATTGACCAATCCTACTGCTAAGCCTCTAAAGGGTAGAAAAGTGGATCTACGAAATTTTTCCAAAGCTTGTGGGGAAATTTTTGAAGATAATTTACAAATCTCATCAATGCTGCTATGCGGGCTCATTCGATCATTTAAAGGATCGGCAGCAACATTGGATCTATTATTTTCTAAAACACCTGAAAAAAATTCAAATAATCAAGAACTAAGAACCATTTATTTTTATGCAGCTTTTATCACAAAAGGTAAAAATGGAAAACTTTTTTTTGATGTTGCTCAAAAGGCGTTTGACGAGGCAAGGAAGTTGCGGCTGGCCAATACAGTGACCTACAACAGCTATATCGATGCTGCGGGGAAAAATGGAGTCTTTCCAGAGGCTCAAAAGGCATTTGACGAGGCGCGGAAGTTGCGGCTGGCCGGTGCGGTGACCTACAACAGCTATATCGATGCTGCAGGGAAAAATGGAGACTTTCCAGAGGCTCAAAAGGCATTTGACGAGGCGCGAGAGCTGCATTTGGCCGATGCAGTGACCTACAACAGCTATATCGATGCTGCAGGGAAAAATGGAGTTTTTCTAGAGGCTCAAAAGGCATTTGACGAGGCGCGAGAGCTGCATTTGGCCGATGCAGTGACCTACAACAGCTATATCGATGCTGCGGGGAAAAATGGAGACTTTCCAGAGGCTCAAAAAGCTTTTTATAAGGCGCGGAAGCTGCAGCTGGCCGATGCAGTAACCTATGCCAGTTATATCGATGCTGCAGGGAAAAATGGAGACTTTCCAGAGGCTCAAAAGGCATTTGACGAGGCGCGGAAGTTGGGGCTGGCCAATGCAGTGACCTACAATAGCTATATCGATGCTGCAGGGAAAAATGGAGCCTTTCCAGAGGCTCAAAGGGCTTTTGTCGAGGCGCGGAAGTTGGGGCTTGCCGATACAGTAACCTACAATAGCTATATCGATGCTGCGGGAAAAAATGAAGTCTTTCCAGAGGCTCAAAAGGCTTTTGAGGAAGCGCAGGAGTTGCAGCTGGCCAATACAGTGACCTACAATAGCTATATCGATGCTGCAGGCAAAAATGGAGCCTTTCCAGAGGCTCAAAAGGCATTTGACGAGGCGAGAAAGTTGCGACTGGCCGATGCAGTGACCTATGCCAGCTATATCGATGCCGCAGGCAAAAATGGAGTCTTTCCAGAGGCTCAGACGGCTTTTGATGAGGCGCGGAAGCTGCAGCTGGCCAATCCAGTGACCTATGCCAGCTATATCGATGCCGCAGGCAAAAATGGAGTCTTTCCAGAGGCTCAGAGGGCTTTTAATGAGGCGCGGAAGCTGCAGATGGCCAATGCAGTGACCTATGCCAGCTATATCGATGCTGCGGGGAAAAATCGAGCCTTTCCAGAGGCTCAAAAGGCTTTTGAGGAAGCGCAGAAGTTGCAGCTGGCCAATACAGTGACCTACAACAGCTATATCGATGCTGCAGGAGAAAATGGAGTCTTTCCGGAGGCTCAAAAGGCGTTTGACGAGGCGCAGAAGTTGCAGCTGGCCGATGCAGTAACCTATAGCTGTTATATCGGCTGTCTCTATTTATTTAAGGAGTTAGATTTAGGAAGAGAACTTTTTTGCTCAAATCTTTTGCCAGAGCTTAAAAAACAAGAAAAACCAGAGGTCTTTGATTTGCATAATTTATCTTATGGGGCTGCAGCTTTCTATTTGGAGAATATTTTTGGAAGGGAATATCTAGCCACCAAGATTCGAGTGATTACAGGTCAGGGAATCCACTCAAAAAGAGACAACCTAAATGGGATGCGCCATCATGTCGAAAAATGGACTGCTGAAAACTTAGTGAATTGGAAAATAAAAGAGGGAAATCCAGGAAATCTGGTTTTTGAATTTTACAAAAGCCAATAGCCAAAGATCGTATCCTTTAAGCTGCCAAGGCTCAAAAGATGGCGAGAAAAATTCACAAAACCTAAGCGAGCGCGGTATATTTGATACGCTAGTCCTGCCTGTATGCACACCCTGTAATAGAAGTGTGTATTATCTTTGACTTTTATCTAATATAATATTATTTTGAATGATTCATTTGGAAAAAAACAACTATGTCAATAAAAAGAACCGCTTATCAAAGAGAAGAGCAAAATACTGTAGGAAATGTTCCTGCCAATAAAGGCTATAGACCCAACCAATCTCAAGAACGGGTCAAACTATTAGTAGAGCGCTTACTTGCACAATTGACCAATCCTACTGCTACTCTAAAGGGTAGAAGAGTGGATCTACGAAATTTTTCCAAAGCTTGTGGGGAAATTTTTGAAGATAATTTGCAAATCTCATCAGTGCTGCTATGCGGGCTCATTCGATCATTTAAAGGATCAGCAGCAACATTGGATCTATTATTTTCTAAAACACCTGAAAAAAATTCAAATAATCAAGAACTAAGAACCATTTATTTTTATTCAGCTTTTATCACTAAAGGTAAAAATGGAAAACTTTTTTTTGATGTTGCTCAAAAGGCTTTTGACGAGGCACGGAAGTTGCGGCTGGCCAATACAGTGACCTACAATAGCTATATCGATGCTGCAGGGAAAAATGGAGTCTTTCCAGAGGCTCAAAAGGCGTTTGACGAGGCAAGGAAGTTGCATCTGGCCGATGCAGTAACCTACAACAGCTATATCGTTGCAGCAGGGAAAAATGGAGTCTTTCCAGAGGCTCAAAAGGCTTTTGCCGAGGCGAGGAAGTTGGGGCTGGCCGATGTGGTGACCTACAACAGCTATATCGATGCTGCGGGGGAAAATGGAAACTTTTCAGAGGTTCAAAAGGCTTTTGACGAGGCGCGGAAGTTGTGGCTGGCCGATGTGGTGACCTACAACAGCTATATCGTTGCTGCAGGGAAAAATGGAGTCTTTCTTGAGGCTCAAAAGGCTTTTGACGAGGCGCAGCGGTTACGGCTGGCCGATGTGGTGACCTACAACAGCTATATCGTTGCAGCAGGGAAAAATGGAGTCTTTTCAGAGGCTCAAAAGGCTTTTGACGAGGCGCGGAAGTTGCGGCTGGCCAATACAGTGACCTACAATAGCTATATCGATGCTGCAGGAAAAAATGGAGTCTTTTCAGAGGCTCAAAAGGCTTTTGATGAGGCGCGGAAGTTGTGGCTGGCCGATGAAGTGACCTACAATAGCTATATCGATGCTGCAGGCAAAAATGGAGCCTTTCTGGAGGCTCAAAAGGCATTTGACGAAGTGAGGAAGTTGCGGCTGGCCGATGCAGTGACCTACGCCAGCTATATCGATGCTGCAGGGAAAAATGGAGTTTTTTCAGAGGCTCAAGAGGCTTTTGACGAGGCGCGGAAGCTGCAGCTGGACAATGCAGTGACCTATGCTAGCTATATCGATGCTGCAGGGAAAAATGGAGTCTTTCCAGAGGCTCAAAAGGCTTTTGACAAGGCGCGGAAGTTGCGGCTGGCCAATGGTGTGACCTACAACAGCTATATCGATGCTGCAGGGCAAAATGAAGTCTTACCAGAGGCTCAAAAGGCATTTGACGAGGCGAGGAAGTTGCGGCTGGCCGATGCAGTAACCTATAGCAGTTATATCGGCTGTCTCTATTTATTTAAGGAGTTAGATTTAGGAAGAGAACTTTTTTGCTTAAATCTTTTGCCTGAGCTTAAAAAACAAGAAAAATCAGAGATCTTTGATTTGCATCATTTATCTTATGGGGCGGCAGCTTTCTATTTGGAGAATATTTTTGGAAGGGAATATCTAGCCACCAAGATTCGAGTGATTACAGGTCAGGGAATCCACTCAAAAAGAGACAACCTAAATGGAATGCGCGATCATGTTGAAAAATGGACTGCTGAAAACTTAGTGAATTGGAAAATAAAAGAGAGAAATATAGGAGATCTGGTTTTTGAATTTTACAAAATCCAATAGTCAAATACCCGATAACCCAGGGGCTTTGACGCAGCCTAAATGTCAAAAACTTTTGTCAGGCACTAGTCTTATTGTTGAGGAGTCATCAGAAGCTTGGGAGCCCTTGTCATCTTACCAAAGACACTGACTTTAGTGAGTGTATTGGTGATCTTAGAAGGATAGTTAGGATCGCCGCTCGGTTCAATGGTCACTGCAATTGGTGTTAACCAAAAAACAGTTTTCGAACGATCCGTTGGAGCAATTTCATAAATCGATCCGTCGCTGAACATCAGCTGAGCGCCGCTCTGCATATTTTGTTCGAGATAGATCGGTGAAGCTGCCACCATTGTGGGTTTGAGAACGAACTTATCGTTGAGCCAGCTTTCTAATTGTGTTTTCTGTGCATCTGAGAGTGCTGCAACTCCGGTTTTCTTTTGCTCATCCATCGACATCACTTCACTCAGTCGCATGGTTCCTAAAACCTTGCTTGAGTAAAGAACGGTGGTGGCAAATACCACAATGGCGGAAATTGCGCGGATAGGATGCATAGAACCTCTACGTTATAGTCGTCTTTTAAAAAAATTATTTGAATATTGCAAGAGGTTTAAATGGAAGGCTCGGGAGAAAGCCGGCGTAAGTGATCTCTAAGACCACGCAGAGCTTTACATTTGTGCTCGCGGTTATTTAGGATTTTTTCTGTCTGGCGCAAGTGCTGCCATGCTTTGTTGTAATCGAGTCTTTGCAGAGATAGAATGGAGAGATAATATTCGACAACGCAGTTAGTTGGATCGATTTGATGATGCAGTTCTAAAGTCTGAAGAGCTTCCTGCTGCCTTCCAAGCTGCAGCCAACTGACGGCAAGCTGTAAAATTCCCGCGCGGAAGCGGGGATATTTTTTTAGCACTTCTTGGATTTTCTTTTGTTTCTCTAAAACCGATTGTCTCTTTTCATCGACATGGAGATAAACGGCTTTAAGAGCATCGACATCGGCGCGCCCTTCCAGATAATCATCTGTCACGGTCTCAGGAGAAACAGCCCAATCAAAAGTAAATTTCTTCATAGGTTCTAAAAGAGCTTTGCCTTCTTTTTTCTTTCCGACAAAAAGATAGTTCATGCCGAGAAAGAAGTTCACAAGAGGATCTTCTCCGACATAAAGACGGGCTTTTTCATAGAGTTCGATGGCTTTATTGTAGTCGTTTTGCCCCCAATAAACGGAAGCTTGGTTGAAATACGCCATCCCGATGACTTCTTTCATGTTCCTCTCGACTAAACGTCGGGTGTCGATTCCCAAATAAGTCTCCGAGGGAAGATCGATCCCTCTTGCAGTGGTCTCGATGTTGACAACCTTGACGCCTTTTCTATAGCGCACATAAATGTGGCCCGGCGGTGTAATGATCTCTAAAGGAAGTCCCATGCGTTGAGCTAAGCAAAGATAAAGAATGGAAACCCCAAGGCAAACGCCCTCTCTGCTGTCCATGACAGAAGGTAAAAAAGTATAAAGGTCGATGTCTTTCACATAGAGAGAATGAGGAGGAAATCGGAATTTCATCTCTTGGAAGATAAACCGGTTGATCTCACGGATATAATCTTCAGGTTTTGCACTCTGAGGAAGCCGTGCTAGGATTTGTAGTGCAATCAGATCAAGCCCTGCTTCATACTGCCGGATATCTTCGACGTTTTCATTGAACTGCTCAATGAGGAGTCCGCGGCTTAAATCGACTTCATGAGGTTGCAACGAGAGGAGCTGCTCGCGTGTCCAGATTTGATGTCCCTTGATGTAGCGATTGGCAAGGCGTCCGCCGAGCTCTTCGATGGCATTGAGCTGCTGGGAAGAGAGTTTTGCAGGTTTTTCGTAGTTTTGTCTTGTAACGAGCGAGATCACCGCTTGGATATCAAAAACAGGTAGGGTGACCTCAAGGCCGGAGGGGTTGACTTTTCCTCCGGATAAAAGATGCCAAGCTTGGGAAAGGGCTTTTTTTCCTTCTTCTGTATTGGGGTAGAGTTCATAGAAGGCAAGATGTTCAGAAACAGACAGCGGATCTAAGCTGCTCAGGCGCGATTTTAAGAAAAGATCTTCTCCATGGAGCAGACAGGGTAAAAGCAGCAGCAGAATCCATCTTTTCATAACGTTTGATCATAGGGTTATTTCTAGGTGAATTCAATTTAAAAAAGTTCGTCGATAACAATCTGATTATCAACTGCGCCTAAGTATTCAGGATTTGGACTTGCACCATAGGGATAAAGTAAGATAGAGCGACTTTCAAGTTATTTTCCGCCCTAACTCATAAAAATGGAGGTTTTTTCGCACATAATCAGGTTACAAGCTCTAAAAAAGTATTTCAAAATGGCTCGGATGACTTTTTTTTAGCGGTTTATGTCGGGCGATGCTTTAGAGAGGAACTTGGGGGCGCATTTCAAGAAAAAATCGCCCCCAAACTATAAAAAAAGATAGATTGGGGGCTGTTTTTTGCTCAAATCAGCCCCCAACTAGGGTTTTTGGTGTTTAAAAATTATTTTAAAATTGCTCGGATGGCTTTTTTTAGAGGTTCATGACGGGCGATTTCTTCTAAAGGAACATGGATCCGGTAGGTCCAGTTCGTTGGAAGGATCCTTCCAGGGACGTTGATCCGTTCATCATCAGGATGAGACGAGACAAGCTCAGGAAAGAGGGCTAGATATTCCGGAAGCAGATTGATGTGGAATAGCGAAGGCGTATGATGCGCATCCCGAAGGATTTCCAACCGGTGGTCATAGGAAAGATCTGGAAAAAAGGTCCAGTCTTTAAAAGCGCAAAACTGTTTAGCGTCTTCGCTGGGATCCAACCACCAGAGCTGCAGAGTTTCTGAATCGTGGGTCGAGACGGTGGTCATCGAGAGGACAGGATATTCGTTAAAAGGAATAAATGCTCCGCCTTGATCGTATTTTCTTTCCCAGCGGACCACTTTTGTTCCGCAGATGCCAAGCTCAGCAAGTGTCGTTCTGACAGAAGGGGGAATAGCTCCCAAATCTTCAGCAACAGGCAGCATTTGAGAGGACTTAAGCATCATGAGAAGGATCTCTTTTCCTTGCGGGACCCAAAGAGCGGGATTCTCTGGCAGGAATTTTCCTTCGCTTGGATGGTGGTTTAGGGGAATGGCCCAGATGCGGAAGAATCCAACGACGTGGTCAATGCGGTAGAGATCGTAATAGTTAGAAGCGACTTTGAGCCGGTCTTTCCACCAGAAGAAATCTTCGTTTTTCAAATCTTCCCAGTTAAACAGAGGAAATCCCCAGTACTGTCCTTCCCAATTAAAGGCATCGGGAGGCGCTCCTGCGGAGAGATTAAAATTAAAGCGGTCTGGTTTAAACCACGCATCAGCGCTGTCAGGGCTGATGAGAATCGGGATATCTCCCTTGAGAAGGACTCCTTTGGAATGGGCGTACTCTTTGACTTGGATCAGCTGTAAATGGCAAAGAAACTGGAGAAGTTGATAGAAGAGAATGTCTTCGGCGTGTTCTGCTTCGAGTTTTTTGAAATCAGGAGTTTTAAGCTCTTGAGGCCAGCTCAGCCAAGGCGTGTGTTGGAGTTTGTCTTTGAGGACCTTGAAGAGCGCATAGGGAACGAGCCATTTGTTTTGATCTAAAAAGGCTTGGAACTCTTTGCTTTTGGTGATGTCAGGGCCGGCCTCAGTGCAATAGGTATGCAGGAAATTGAGTTTAAGGGATAGAACTTCTAGATACGGGACGCGAGGCAGAATATTGAGATGGGAAGCATCGGGAGGAGTGGGATTTCCTGGCAGATGTCGCAGCGATAGATAAATCGGATGAAGTGCGCAGGAAGAGAGAGCGTTGTAGGGAGAGGGATCTGTCCCGGAATCGTTGAGGGGAAGCAGCTGGATCACTTCGAAGCCGACTTCATGGCACCAATCGATGAGTGGGATCAGATCAAAAAACTCTCCTATGCCGGAGCCTTGGGCTGTTTTCAGACTGGCAAGGGGAATATTAATCCCATGACGGGGTTTTACCCCAATCTTATTCCACTGGGAGGCAGACGGCAGACTTTTGAAGTCGATCGTCACAATTATTTCCTTTTGATGTCAAAAATAGAGGGGCCTGTTTTCTGCAGTGTATGGCCGCGCTCGGGCAGCTGTCCCGTTTGGAGAGCGGTTTTCCAAGAAAAGGCTTTTTCGAAAAATTTTTCAAGAAAATCAGCCATCTTGTCGCCATCGAGGCCTTGGAAGTAAACATACGAGTAAAGCGCTAGCTGGTTGTTTCTTTCGCTGTAGCTGAAGTTCCCAACACGAGGGAAAAGATCATTTTCTTTGAGGGTTTCTGTCAGGATATTTTCCCGGAACTTTCCCGCAGGGATTTCAGAGACAAAAGCCGCAACGAGGATCCGGTCTTTATTATCGTCTTCTTTTAACTGAACATGGAGCTCGCCATTGATAATTAAGCAGCAAGCGCGGTGATGATCAGGATGGAGCGGTACTTGGATCAGAGCTCCGAGATCAGCAAGTAGTAATGCGAAGTGGTCCATGCTCATTTCTTTTTCTTCTTTTTATCTTTTTCTTCTTCCTCTTCGAGCTCTTCTTCAAGACTTTCTAGTGTTTCAATAAAACACATGAGAAGTTCTTGACGTTGCCGCTCATCGCGGAAAAGACGAGGAGCGACTTGCCGCATCGCATCGCGAAACTGCAGATAGATGATCAGCTGCGCGAGCTCTTCTCCAGCAATGCCCATTTGTTGAGAAAGAAGAAGGGCTTTATCGACGGAGGGGTATCTTTCCTGAAGAAAGCGCATGAAAATCCGGGCAAGTGTCTCGAAGTTGATGCGGGTTGGGAGCACGAGCCCCTGCCGGTCAAATGAGCTTGCAATCAGCCGCATACGAGAATTAAAGTATTTATAAACGCCTAATATGGCCTGCATATTACGGGTTTCTATCAAGTATTTTTGAAGCTCAGCGTGGGAGATCGACGGCCCCTTGGCTTTGATGTCAGCTCCTAAAGAGTGGAGAACAAAGTCGATTGCGACCTTCATTTTTTCAAACGGATATTTATTGGAGAGTTCTTGGAAGAGCGTATTGGCATCCCGCTGGGTGCCGGTGATATCGCGGTAGAGATCTCTCAAGGCTGTCGGAGATCCGAGTCCTTGAGTCGAAAAATTACGGGCCTGGGCGCCCATATTGCGGCCTGACTTGATTTCTCTTTCGTACAACCGATTCAGTTCAGTTTTAGCTTCTTGGAGGACGGGTTTCATCCCGGGTTCGGATGTCTCTAAGAGAAAGTCCAAAGCCTCATCGACAAGAGCTAAATCGGTATAGGCTTCCCGGAGCTTGCGGATGATGTCTTCGACAGAGTCTCTTGAGGTGATGCGGACGCGAAGAGCAAGCAGTGTACGGGCTTGGAGCTCAGGATTTTTACGTTGATAGCTTTCAGAGACCGACTGAAGTTGTTCGACGGCATTGACTTCTTGCTCTTCATCGACCTGTTCTTGCTTGGTATCTTCTGGACGGGTTTTTTCCCGGGCTCTTTTTTCTAAACTCTGAAAATTGCGGGCCAGTGCAAGAGGATTCCACGCATTGAGGTCGCCCCATTCTTCAAAACCTTCTCTGGCTGCTTCCTGAGCAATCGCATATTGGCTCATCCGGGCAGCCGCCTGCTGCTGGACATTTTTTTGTTGCTGCGTGTGTTGAACGCCTTGGCTGACAATGTGATCGTCGGACATGAGCCCTCTTTATTTAATCAAAACCACAAAGAGACTCTTTTTGTCCACGAGTCATTCTAATTTACCAAAGGGTAATTCCGACGCGCAGGATCATCGAAGAGTTTAAACTTTCTCCAGGAAGGTATCCTTGGCTCTTTCCTCCGACTTGGACAAAGAGCATGCCTGTATCCCAAAGTTTCTTCTGAGCGATCAATGAGACGGATGCTCCGAAACGGGAATCCAACGTATTCGCTTGGAGATTTTGCGTGTGTTTGAACTGAGTTAGAGCAAATTGGCGGTCTTGCATGTCGATATCCGGCTGGTACCAGATGTCAGCACGGTATCCGATCTGGAATGATCCGAGATCCCATTGGTAGGGATTTTCCATTCCAAGGCCCATGTAGTTCATTCCCACATGTTTTCCGTTACGGAGATAGAAGTAGATCGGCTTATTATCTTTCACGAGGAAGTTTTCCAAATAACACTCTGGGCCAAAAGGCGTGAGTCCTAAACGGGCTCCGGGAAGATACTTGTACGATCCGATCGGGATCATCGGAATGGATCCTTCTTTTCCAGTCAAAATAAAGCGCCAGAAGCTATAGGCAGAGTAATAGGTAAAAGGATCGAGCAAGTTTATCAAGGCTTGGTTTCGTAAAGACTTATGTGTGAGTTTGCTTCCCGCATAAGTATGATTAATTAGTTTGGTATAGTTGTAGATATCATGGCCGTCAGTATCGCCAAAGCTCAACGCGAAGTTGGTGCTCAACGCGTAGTTGGTGCTCAACGCGTAGTTGGTAAGGTCCTGCTGTGCAAAATAATAGAGGGAGCTTTGCCGAGGATTGATATGGCCATTTTTTAGCCATTGCATGCGGAGACGGTTTGCAAAAATGGCTGTTGCCTCCACGCCTCCGGTATTAAAAGAGTTTAACTCAAAGACTGTTAACTTCTCTGGATCAAAACCGATATTGGTGGCAGCTTCGCCAGGACCATAAGGAGGGGGAACGCTGAATGTGTAATGATTAACTTTGGCATGAGGCAGGCTTCTGGCTCGATAACCATGTCCGAAGATTTCATGCTGCACAGTTACCGACATGAAGTTGACAGGTTCCCAGAATAAAAATAATTCGCCGGCTCTGGAGAGTTTAGCCCACAGTGCGGGATTGGTTTTGTACAGATCCGTTAGACGTTCAAGTGTAGAGTGTTGAACAAGTTTATGTGCGATGAGTAAATCGTCAGCACCGGCATAAGGTGATAAGTACTGATCAACAATAAAGTTGTTTTCGCTCAAGTTATTCTGTGGTTCTGCGCAGAGAAATCCCGATCCAAGTAAAGCAAATAAAAGTTTTTTCATTTTAAATCCGAATAATTCGGATCATTTTATTATTAATTAGTAATACGAACAATAGAATAATATTCTTGAGGCAGTATTTATTTTTTTAACTGAGTTGGACTCTGCCCAGAGGCTGGATGCGCATTTCAGGAACGATCTCCTGGTATGAGACGACCGGCAGATCGGGGAACTCTCCCTCGATCAGTTTGCGGGCAAAACGTCGGACGTCAATCGCTGTTAAGAGGACAGGGGGCTGGCCTCCAGCGGGCGTCGGCGTGATTGTGGTTCTCATGGAGTGCATGATCATTTGGACAGAATCAGGATCCAAGGCCAGGTAAGAACCTGCAGAGGTTTGTTTGATCGCTCCGCGGATGAGATCTTCGATTTCAGGATCGAGAAGGTAAACAGCCAGGACCGATTGTCCCTGGGAGTATTTGTAGCTGATATACCTTTTCAGGGACGACCGGACGTACTCGGTCAGAAGCACGGTATCTTTTTCGGTCTGGGCCCATTCGCTCAGCGCCTCTAAGATGGTGCGGAGATCTTTGATCGAGATCTGCTCTTGCACGAGGCGCCTGAAGATCTCGGTGAGTTTTTGGAGAGGGACCAAGCGGGTGACCTCTTTGACGAGATCGGGGATATGATTTTTCGACGAACTCCAAGATCGCACGGACTTCTTGGATGCCGATGAAGTCGCTGGCGTGCATTCGGTAGAAGTAGGAGAGGTGGAGGATCATCACGTCGAGAGGTTTCCAGAACTTAATGCCGGCTTTTTGGAGGACTTCTTGGTATCTTACTATCGATCCAAATCGAGGGGAGGCCAAAGACGGTCTTAGATTGAGTAAAGGGAATATTATACTTGCGGAGGATGTCGGGGTTTTCATTGACGAGGAGATACCCTTCGGGGATTTTTCCGCGGAGATCGGGGACCTCATTGAGGTAGATCGCATATTCGTCGGCTTCTAAGTTAGGGGAATCGGTCCGCACGTGGATGCCGGGGAAGCGGACGCCGAGGTCTTGATAAAGGGCATGCCGCATCTTGGGGACCATCTCTTCGATGAAGGTCGTCCCATGCACGGTCTTTTTTCATGAGAGTAGAAAGATTTTTACCGACTTCTAAAATGATGGGGAGCGTGAGGGCATATTCATCGCTAGGGCCGCGGACCATGGCATGGCCTTCAACATCGGTTTCCACCAGTGCCCATCATGCCGGCGGCAGCTTTTGTGGCTGTTTTTTTCATGCTGCGCCATTTTCGAGATTCCAAGACCGCCAGTCAAGGATGCCAAGATGAAAAAGGTGATTTTGGGAAATCCTGGGATGAATGCCAAAATGAAGCATGACGAACGCAGCGATCATGATCGCTTTTGGCTGGCCAGAAGCTGTGTAGAGATCTCTGTACCGAGGTGGGAGTCTTTTTTATCACTGGAAACGCGGGTGGTGACGATACCGGCAGTCATCGAGATGAGGAGAGAAGGGATTTGAGAAACGAGGCCAGAACCGATCGAGAGCAAGGTATAGGTCTTGGGCAGCTTGGAGCGCTGACATTCCATGCATGGAGACCCCGATGATCAATCCAGCAATAATGTTGATGACAGCGATCACGATACCGGCAATAACGTCCCCTTTGACGAACTTCATCGCACCGTCCATCGCTCCGTAGAGTTGGCTTTCTTTTGCCAATTGGAGACGAAGGTCGCGGGCTTGGTTCGCATCGATGATGCCGCTTCGCATATCGGCATCGATGCTCATCTGTTTACCTGGCATCGCATCCAAGGTGAAACGCGCAGCAACTTCAGCAACCCTCTCAGCACCTTTTGTGACAACGATGAACTGCACGATCGTGATGATCAAGAAAACCACGCCGCCGACAACGAAGTTTCCGCCGACCACGAAATTACCGAACGTCTGAATGATGTGTCCGGCATAAGCATAGAGCAAAATCTGCTTGGTCGCAGAAATTTCAATACCCAGACGGAAGAGGGTCGTGATCAAAAGAAAAGAGGGGAACATCGACAGGTGAACAGCTTTGGGAATATAGAGGGCCACCATCATCAAGGCGATAGAAACAGTCAAGTTGATCGCGATCAAGTTATCCAAGAAAGTCGAGCTGACCGGGATGATGATCATCATGATGATGGTGATCACGAAGAATGCCAGGACGACGTCGCTAGATTGAGCTATGATCCGTAGGAATCTCTCACCGCCTAAGCTGCGGGAAAGGCTTGCAAAGAAAGTTTTCATTGAATGCTCCGTTTCCAAAATCCCCCTTAGAAAAGGGGGATTTTGGGAAGGAACACATTTTATTTGAAGAGCTCAGGCTCTTCTTCTCCAGCTTCAAGACGTTTCAGCCACTGCAGGATCTCCGCTATGGCTTCGTAAGTCTCCTCAGGTACATATTCGCCGATTTTGCCTTTCCTGAAAAGAGTTTGTGCAAGAGAGACGTTCCGCATGATGGGAACAAAGGCTTGTTGTCCTATGCGGATGATCTGGTCTGCAATGAGTCCTTGACCCATGGTCAGGATCTTAGGAGCGGGCTCTTTGGCCTCGTCATATTCCAGGGCAATGGCCAAATGGACCGGATTTGTCACAATGGCACGTGCTCTTCGGGCAGCCATCGGACCTTCTTGATAAGCAATTTCTTGGGCCACTTGTTTGCGGCGGCTTTTCATGTGAGGATCGCCTTCCGTATCCCGGAACTCTTGCTTGACCTCGAACTTTTCCATCTTCATTTCTTTTTGGAAGTTATGCCGCTGGTAAGCTAAGTCAAAGATCGCGACGAGTAAAAAGAAAATTCCCACACGGATGATGACCTTGGTCAGAAAGTCGGAAAAGACAATTGCGCTCCCAAGAGGCGGAATGGCTGCTGTCCAGATAATTTCAGGGACGCTATTGTAGATCACCGAATAGATCAGGAACATCGCTCCTGCAATTTTTAAAATCGATTTGATGAGCTCAATCCATGTCTTCATTTTGAACATGTTCTTCAAATTGGTGACAGGGTTTAAACGCTTCAAATCGATTTTAAGCACTTCACTGGAAAAAACAGGCCCGACAGTTAAAAAGGAAACCAAGACGCCGACCATGCTTGTGATGACAACGATTGGAAGGCTGGTTTCTAAAATGATCATCATGCACTGGGCTAGATAGCCTCCGGCACGGTTGGTCAGGTCAGTCGTTGCTGCGATGCCCCGGAATGTCCCCACAATATAGCCGCCCATTTGCTGAAACAAATAGTTTGTTGTGAAAAGCACCGCGGCGATAGAAGTGACAAATGTGAACGCCGAGGGAAAATCCTGCGCCTTAGCGACCTGACCCTTTTTACGGGAGTCTCTAAGTTTTTTCGGCGTTGCCTTTTCTGATTTTTCTGCCATAGGAGGAGGTAATTAAATTAACCCCTCTTATCGCATGTTTAGGTATTTTTCAGCACCAGAAGATATCTTCTATCCCGACAAGCTTTGCTTTTGCCCATTTGAAATCAACTGATCTGGCCAATGAAACTCAAAATTGTTTTGGCATTTTTAGGCGCCTTATTGATCTCATGGGCCCAATGTCGATTTTGGAAAAATATCTTTACATCCCCAATTTTATAATTTCCCTTTTGTCCTATTTTGTGGATAATAGCTCCCTTTAGATCGGACGGAAGAAATAAGTTCTTTCGTTCAAAAAGAAAATTTTAACTTGCCTAACTCGGAGGGGCCGATAACCAATGAACAAAAGTAATATCAAACATTACCGCTGGATTGTTGCAGGACTGATCTTCTTTATCACCCTTGTGAACTTTATCGACCGTTCCGCGATCTCGTTTGTCATAGGACCTCTAAAACAAGAATTCCATTTCACAGACACGCAATTCGGGATTATTTTAGCTGCTTTTGGACTCGGCTACATGCTGCTGACCGCCTTTGGCGGATGGCTCGTCGACCGTTGGGGTGCCCGCCTTGTTTGGCCCTTAGCTGCCATCGCCTGGTCTCTCTGCGTCGGCTTGCTCGGTTTTGCTTCAGGATTTTTAGGATTCATTATGCTCCGCTTCCTTTTAGGTGTAACAGAAGGCCCCCATTTTCCAGCGATGAGCCGCTCGATTAGTAACTGGCTCCCACCATCAGAGCGCGCGAAGGCCCTCTCTTTAGGACTCGTTGCGATCCCGCTTTCAGCTGTTATCGGAGCACCTATTACATCGTATTTAGTCGCTGATTTCGGCTGGCGTGTGATGTTCATGGCGATGAGCGCAATGGGGATTATTTGGGCGTTTGTTTGGTACGCTTGTTTCAGAGACCGTCCTCAAGATTCCAAATTCGTCAGTAAAGCTGAACTCGAGCTGATTTTGACACCCGATGTAAATAAAAAAGTTAACGAGAAGCCGACACCTGTTGACTGGCGTTTTATCCTGACCCACCCAACTCTAATCGCTAATAACATCGCTTATTTTGCTTACGGCTATATGTTGTTTTTTATGACTCTTTGGCTCCCGGGATACTTCCTTTCCCAGCATGGACTCGATCTTAAGAGCGTCGGCTGGTACTTGATGATCCCATGGCTCGTCGGCGCTGCCTTCTTAAAATTCGGCGGTATCTTATCTGACTGGCTCTATAAAAAGTCCGGCAGCCTCCGCATTGCTAGGTCTCATTTGATCTGGTGCAGTCAATTAATTGCTGCTATTTTCTTCCTGGCTTTGGGCTTTACAGAGTCTTTCAACCTTTCTATGGTCTACCTGAGCTTAGGACTAGGATTTGGACAGATGTCCCAACCTGCTTTCTTTAGCGTCAACATTGATGTTGCTAAAGAGCGTTCTGGCGCAGCGCAAGGGGTCACTTCGAGCTGCTTGGCTATCGCAGGCATCCTAGGGCCTATCCTCACAGGACTTATCGTCGACTTCACAGGAAACTATAAAGGAGCTTTTGTACTCCTCGCAGGACTGACCGGTATCGCTGTTATTACAGTGGTCCTCTTCCACCGTCCTGACCGTCAATGGTCCCACGCTAAAAGCACTCCATCTATTTAAATAAATGCCTTGGTCCTTACGGAACCAAGGCATTTTCATGTCTGCAGATAATCTTTGATTTAGATTTAATCAGGATAGTCCATAGCAGCGTGCTATGGACCTTGGGACCTTGAACCTAACAAGCGATTAGCTTGCTTTCCAGGTGTTGTCTCAGCAGCCGCCTCAACAGCAGCTAGGGCGGCTTTCTTAGCAGCTTGTTCCCTGCGTGTGCGGTTCAGGATGTAAAGATTGCTTCCGACGATGATGATTGCGCCTGTGATCATGAACGCATCCGGAGACTTGCCCCACCAGAGGAGATCTAAGGCAACGACCCAGAAGTAGGACGAGTAGTCGACAGGAGCTAGGATTGAGGCTTGCGTGAAGCGGAGAGCTTGTGCAATGCAGTATTGACCAATTGCTGTGATCACACCGACGATGGCAAAAAGACCCCAGTGTTCCAAAGGCATCGGCTTCCAAGGTTCGAAAAGCAGCATGCAAGGAAACATCGCCAGGATCATCACGATATTAGGATAGATCGCAATCGAGAGGCTGTGTTCTGTCTCAGCTAAACGTCTCATGAGGATTTTGTTCAGAGCTCCAAGGAATGTTCCCAAGAGAACAATCAAAGCAACCGCTTCAAACATATTCGTTCCAGGACGCATTGCAACGATCACACCAACGAGGCCGATAGCTACTGCGATCCAACGCTCGCGGCTGATGGTTTCTTTGAGCATCCAGGCGCTGAGTAGGATCATGAAGAAGGGAGAGGTGTAACTCAGCGTGTAGACGATCGTGAGCGATCCTTGTTTCATCGCGAACATAAAGCAGAGAGTATAGGCTAAGCTGACAGCAAGACGGATGAAATGTCGTTGGGGATGAGCTGTTCCGAGAACTTTGCGGATGCCGCCTTGGAAAAAGACGGTGATGAAAAGAGGAATAATTCGTGTGAATGATCTAAGGAAAGAGGCTTGATAGACAGAATAGGTGCCCATGAGATGTTTAATGAAGGCGTCAGCGAGGGGATAAAGAGCGAGTCCCGTGATCATCAAAATAACTCCGAGAACAGCTCGATTCTGGAGCTTGCGATTTGCTGTAGTATCCACCGACATGAAACCTCCCAAAAATGAATTTAGGTAAGCTTATTTGAAAATGAATTTTTAAAGCACAAAAAAATGGGGTTTGTTATAGATAAATTTATAACCCCCGAGGAAAAAATGGTTGTACATCCAGTTTTGCATCCTGCTGTAGCACTTCTTGCTGGAGTTTTGATTTTGATCTTTCCAGCGATCTTAAACTATATCATCGCGTTTTACCTGATTATCATCGGAGTTGTTGGATTGTTTGGAGCGATGTAATGCCACTTATTAAAGGCAAGAAAGCTAAAACCCGTAAAGGGATATCTGATAACATTCGACGAGAGATGCATGCGGGAAAAGGGCAAAAGCAAAGTATTGCCATTGCCTTGAGCATCGCTCGCAAGGCCGGAGCGAAGATTTAAAAAGAAAAAGAAATCACGTTAAGTGCAGGAAGATCTCGAGGCCGCCGTTGAGCATCGGGATTGGTTTCTTGTGAGGTCTGCCAAAAGCCGGTGGAAGCGATCTGTGAGGGCTTAGGATCGCAGCACGGGCTTTTCCGTTACAAGTGGTCTTGAGGAACTCCGCAAGCTCTACATAAGGGTCTTGAGGGGCTTGGATGCGGGATCCGTAAGGTGGGTTGGCAACAACAAGTGTTGGCTGCAGCAATGTCTTGAGGTTGTGGACGTGAGCGTGTTGGAAGTGCAAAGGGAATTTTGTGTTCTTCTGTGTGGCTTTGCAAAGTTCAATCGCTTTTCTATCTCGGTCTCCACCAAATATCGAATAAGGTTTCATTTCTTTGATGCGGCTGTCGAGTTTATTCTTGATGGCAAGCCATTCTTCTTCTTTGTAGAGAGGATGGGTGAAGAATCCGAAGTTTTTTCTAAAGTAAGCAGGAGGCGTATTCGTTGCCATGAGCGCTGCTTCCCAAAGAAATGTTCCAGAGCCGCAAAAAGGATCGCAGAGAACATCATCGGCTGTGTAGTCGGCATATTTTAAGATAGCAGCTGCGAGTGTCTCTTGCAGCGGCGCTTCGACGCTGCCGGACGGTAGCCGCGTTTGAAAAGAGGCGCGCCTGTCGTATCAAAACTGATCGTTGCTTTGTTCTCAAAAATAAAGACGGGATTTGAACGGCTGGATTATAAACTTCAACAGAAGGACGCTGGCCGGTTTTTTCTCGGAAGACATCGCAGATGGCGTCTTTGACAACAAGGCCTGCAAAGTGGCTGTTGCGGAATTCCGGATTGTTCGTGGCGTTAGAATCGATGGCAAATGTCTTATCTAGAGAAAGGTAATCCATCCATGGGATTTTCTTGGCTTCGTTGTAGAGAGCTTCGCGGTTTGGGCAATCAAAATGTGCTAAGGGCCAAAGCACGCGGGTCGCAAAACGGCTGCCGTAGTTGATGATGTAAGCGTTTTCTATTGAGAGGGGAGCTGAGACTCCACGGGGCCAGCGGCGTGCGGCCATGCCAAGTTCTTGCAGCTCCTCAGTGAGGAGCTGTTCTAAATTCGGAGGGCATGTAACAAATAGGTGCATTGAGGCTATCCCGCTATAATTGTTTTTGGATTTTCAAGGGGCTTTTGAGCAGATTTGAGTCTGCCTTGCGAAGACAATGTGAGAAGCACATGGCTGAGCAAGGCAGGCTGATGATCGACCGAAAAGACCTTGAAAAGAGAAAATAAGGATGGTGGGATAGCCTCATAGATTAGTTGTGGAAGAAGAGTATTACATCGCCATCATGGACAATGTATTCTTTTCCCTCTGAGCGGGCTTTGCCGGCCTCGCGAGCTCCGACGCGGCCTTTGTAGGCGACCATATCGTTGAATGAAACGACTTCTGCGCGGATAAATCCTTTTTGGATATCGGTGTGGATTTTTCCTGCGGCTTCTTGGGCATTGGTGCCTTTTGTAATCGGGCCAAGCGCGGGTTTCGATTTCGCCGGTGGTGATGTAAGTGATGAGGTCAAGGTTGCAAAAGCGGCTTTGATGAGGCGGTCGAGTCCTGTTTCTTGGAGGCCGAGGCTTTGGAGATATTCTTGGGCTTCGCGCAGGAGAAAGCTGGCCGAGCTCCTCTTCGAGTTTTGCGCAGATGGGGATGACGGTGTTGCCTTCTTTTGTAGCATAGTCGCGGACTTTTTTAACGAGATCGTTTTCCAGAGAGGGCAGAGAATTCTTCATTGACGTTTGCGACGTAGAGGACTTTTTTGTTCGTGAGGAACGTGTACTGGGCAAGATGGTTCTTTTTCTTCTGGAGTGCGGCCATTGTGCGGAGCGATTTATTTTGATTGAGGTGGGCGATTGCTTTTTGGAGCGTGTCGTAAACAGGCTGGAGTTCTTTTTTGGATTTGAGCTGTTTTTCGAGTCTCTGAGCGATATTTTCGACCATTTGAAGATCGGCGAGGATGAGCTCGAGGTTGATGACTTCGATGTCGTCGATCGGATCGACTTTTCCGGAGACGTGGATGACATCGCCTTCTTCGAAGCAGCGGACGACATGGATGATGGCATCGGTTTCGCGGATGTTCGTGAGGAATTTGTTCCCAAGGCCTTCTCCTTCGGAAGCGCCTTTGACGAGGCCTGCGATGTCAACGAAAGTGACAGTCGCGGGAACAAGTTTTTGCTATCGGAAATGTCAGAGAGGATCTGCGAGGCGGGGGTCGCTGACTTCGACGATGCCGACGTTCGGATCGATGGTGCAGAAAGGATAGTTGGCGACAGCCGCTGCAGCTTTCCGTGTCAGGGCGTTAAAAAGAGTCGATTTTCCGACATTGGGGAGTCCGACGATGCCGCATGAAAGTTTTGCCATATTAAAATCTCCTACCGAGCAAGCGGAATGCCTGCTCAAAATTTCCACTGTTGATGAGTTCGCGTATTTTTTTTGAAGAGACCGGCTCGTTTTCGAAAAGGAATTTAGGGAGATAGATCGCTTCAAAATTGAGCTCTTTACCAAGAGCTTTGATATGTGCCTGGGTGCCTTGAGCTTGATGGCCAAGGGCTGAGCCTTCTCCAAGGACGAGATGTGTAAAGGGAAGGTGCTGATGGACTTGTTTTAAAAATGTGTCGTAGGAAAGAGAAGAGAGTTCTTGAGTAAAAGGAAGAATCAGTGTGAGGTCGATCCCGTTAATTTCTAAACGACGAATTTTTTGATCGAGAGTGTCGATCATCGGAGGAGTTGATTGTGGACGGAGGACTTCTGCAGGGTGATTGGAAAAAGTCAGGACAGCTGCAGTGCCGTATTTTTTGAGCTCCTGGAAAAGATGTTGGTGGCCGAGATGAACGCCATCGTACGAGCCGATGGTGAGAGCAATCGGTCCAGAGATTGGGGGGATGTCTTCTAATTTTTCAACGATGATCATAGAGATGGATCCCGTTGATAGAGTCTTTAATGTGGAAATGACCAGAACGAAGACGGCGAAGTTCAGAAAGGTGTGCGCCGCAGCCGAGTAGATTGCCGAGGTCATGGGCGATTGAGCGGACGTAAGTTCCTTTGGAGCAGGCGACGTTGAGTGAGAGGTAAGGATAGTTGTAGTCCAAGAGGGTAGTCTTGATGGTCACAGAGACCGGTTTTCGTTCGATCTCGATGCCTTTACGGGCCAGTTCATAGAGTTTTTTGCCGTCGACTTTTTTTTGCCGAGTACATCGGAGGAGTTTGGAGGACGGTGCCTTGAAAAGATAAGAGGCCCTTTTCAATGTCGGCAAGAGTTGGGACGAGAGTTGAGGTGGCGGTTGTTTGTCCATCGCAGTCGTAGGAGTCTGTAGAGACTCCAAGAAGCATTTTGCATTCGTATTCTTTGTCTTGGCAGAGATAGTCTTGAGAAAGGCGGGTGAATTTTTTGCCGATGAGCATGACCATAAGGCCGGTGGCAAAAGGATCTAGGGTCCCCGCATGGCCGATTTTTTCAATGCGAGTGAGACGGCGGAGCGCTGTGACTAAACTGAACGAAGTTTTGCCTCGTGGTTTATCAACCAGAAGTACGCCTTCACTGATTTTCGTCTGTAGGATGGGGGCGTTTGGATTGTTCATCGTGGATTTTTTCAAGGAGGTTGTGGATGCGGAGTTCATCTTCCAAGGTGTCATCGAGGTGGAAGGTGAGCTGGGGAAAGTAACGCATCACAACTTTTTTTGCGGCTTGCGTTGAGATGTAGCCGGCTGACGACTGCAGAGCTCTTAGGGTTTGCTTTTTTTCGATATCAGAACCGATCATGCTGAAGTAGACCTTCGCATGGTGGAGGTCCTTGGTGATGTCGACTTTTTTAATGGTGACAAGCGTACTGACTTTAGGATTGCGGACATCTCTCATGATCACTTCAGCAATGACTTCTCTAAGGAGTGAGTTGAGGCGGTCGACGCGTTGTTTAACCACAAACTACCTCAAAAGTTGGGAATTTGGCAAGGAGGCGCCCTGAATTTGAGCCAGGCCTTTGCCGAGCGCCGAAACAGCTCAACTTGAATAAGTTGAGCGATGCAGCGCGGGTCTCAAATTCAGTGGCTGTCTGACGCCGCCAAAAACTAATTTGTGAGGTAGTTTGTGGTTAACCATAATTATAGTTCTGGGGTGTAGTAAGTGACATCGTAAGCTTGCAGGATGTCTCCAGCTTTACAGTCAGTAAAGCCTTGGAGAAGGACACCGCATTCTTGGCCTTTGGAGACTTCGCGAACGTCTCTTTGACACGTTTGAGCGAGGCAACAGGGCCTTTCCAGATGACTTCTTTATCACGGACAACGCGGATATGGCTGTTTCTGCGGATGAGCCCATCAGAAACTTGACATCCGGCAATATTGCCCAGGTGTGAAGATTTGAAGATCGCTTTGACTTCGGCCTGGCCGATGTCATGCTCTTGGGCAATCTTATCGAGGAGTCCGACCATGAGCTCTTTCACATCATCGACAGCGTGGTAGATGATGTCGTGGAGGCGGACTTTGACTTTAAGCTGCTTAATGAGCGACTCAGCGTGGCTTTCGACTTGGGTATGGAAGCCGATCAGCGTGCCTTTTGAAGCAAAGGCGAGTTGAATATCAGATTCTGAAATTTCACCGACTGCTGCTGAAATGACATTGATCTCGGCTTTTGACGAAGCGATTTTTTCCAGAGAGTGTTTGAGAGCTTCCAAAGATCCTTTGTACGTCAGCACGGAGGATAAGAGTGAGAACTTTCTTAACTTGTTTCTCCATCGTCTGTGCAAGGAGGTTTTGAAGGCCGCCCCGTTTAACTTGAAAACCTCCTTGCACAAGGACCGATGGAGAAACAAGTTAAGAAAGTTCTCACTCTTATCCTCCGTGCTGACGTACAAGGATCTTTGGAAGCTCTCAAACACTCTCTGGAAAAAATCGCTTCGTCAAAAGCCGAGATCAATGTCATTTCAGCAGCAGTCGGTGAAATTTCAGAATCTGATATTCAACTCGCCTTTGCTTCAAAAGGCACGCTGATCGGCTTCCATACCCAAGTCGAAAGCCACGCTGAGTCGCTCATTAAGCAGCTTAAAGTCAAAGTCCGCCTCCACGACATCATCTACCACGCTGTCGATGATGTGAAAGAGCTCATGGTCGGACTCCTCGATAAGATTGCCCAAGAGCATGACATCGGCCAGGCCGAAGTCAAAGCGATCTTATCGAGGAGTCCGACGTGAGCTCTTTCACATCATCGACAGCGTGGTAGATGATGTCGTGGAGGCGGACTTTTACTTTAAGCTGCTTAATGAGCGACTCAGCGTGGCTTTTGACTTTGGTATGGAAGCCGATCAGCGTGCTTTTGAAGCAAAGGCGAGTTGAATATCAGATTCTGAAATTTCACCGACTGCTGCTGAAATGACATTGATCTCGGCTTTTGACGAAGCGATTTTTTCCAGAGAGTGTTTGAGAGCTTCCAAAGATCCTTGTACGTCAGCACGGAGGATAAGAGTGAGAACTTTCTTAACTTGTTTCTCCATCGTCTGTGCAAGGAGGTTTTCAAGGCCGCCCCGTTTGACTTGAAGAGCTGTATGTTTTTTCTTGAGAAGTCTTTCTTCAGAAACTTCGCTCGCTTCTTTTTCGTCTTTAACAACGATGAAATCGCTTCCGGCTTCAGGTAGACCGGAAAGTCCTGTGAGTTTAACAGGAGAAGAAGGACCAGCAACGGTCATCGGTTTGTTGAATTCATTCTGCATCGTCTTAATACGTCCCCAATGAGGGCAAAGACGACTGCATCGCCGATACGGAGCGTCCGTTTTGGACGAGCACGGTTGTCACAGCTCCAAGGCCTTTATGCATTTCGGATTCGATGACGGTTCCACGAGCGCGGCGTTGGGTTGGCTTTGAGTTCAAGAATTTCGGCTTGTAGAGCTAACATCTCGAGAAGTTCTTTGATCCCTTGACCGGTTGTCAGCAGAGCAGTTGACTGTGATGGTCTGTTCCGCCCCAAGCTTCAGGAAGAAGATTCACTTCAGAGAGTTGGCGGATAGACGTTTTCGGCGTCGAAGTTCGGTTTGTCGCATTTGTTGATCGCAACGACGATCGGGACGTTGGCGTCTCGGGCTTGTTGGATGGCTTCCATCGGTTTGAGCACGGATCCCTTCATCTCCCGCAATGACCAGTACGACGATATCGGTGACATTGGCGCCGCGAGCTCGCATTGCAGAAAAAGCTTCGTGGCCAGGAGTATCTAAAATCGTGATATCTCCGACTGCAGTATGCACTTTAAAGGCGCCGATATGCTGAGTAATCGCTCCAGCTTCACCTGCCGCGCGGTTGGCTTTACGGATGGTGTCGATGAGGCTTGTTTTGCCGTGGTCGACGTGACCCATGAAGGTCACAACGGGCTGCGGAGGACGAGCTGATCAGGAGGATTTCGGGATCTCTTGTCTATCGTTTTGTCGGTGATTTCGAGATTCGCTCTTCTTCACTTGTATCGATTGTGATTTCGCAATCGAAATCGTGTCCGAGAAGTTGAATCGTCGTTTCATCGTCGATGAAATCGTTGAGAGTGATGACAACGCCTTTCATCAAGAGGTTAGCGAGGAGCTGAGAGGCTTTCAGTTTCATCTCTGAAGCGAGGTCTTTGATGGTGATGGTAGGCGGACTTTTTAAAGTTTTAGGACGAACGATGAGTTCTTCGCCAGACGACATCCGTTTATGACCGCGGCCTTTGCGTGGGCGCCAGCCTTCATCGTTTTCATCTCGGAGACCTTGTTTATCACGGGAATCAAAAGCGCGATAGACTTCTCGTTTTTTATGCGCCTTAATATCTTTAACGTCTTTGAATTTCCTTGCTGTTCTCTTCGCGAGATTTTGCAGGAGCATGTTCAGAACGATGGTTTTACACCTGCGCGGGTATCCATTGGCATGGAAGGACGTCGTGGACCGAAACCGCCTCCACCAGCAGGAGGTCTTCCTGTGGTATAAGTTCTGTATCCGCCAGCTCCGCCGGGAGCTCCGCCAGGAGGCCGTGGGCGATATCCGCCAGCGCCGGGTTGATAAGGAGGAGAGCCAGGAGGTCTTGGTTTATATCCTTCTGGTACGCCTGCCAGAAGCAGCAGGCTTGGGACGGTATCCGCCGCTGCCATGGTAGCCGCCTGTTGAGCAGGTGCTCCTGGAAGAGGAGCGCCGGTTGCGTGGCTGGTAAGCGGGACGGGGTCCATCTGAAAACGTACGAGGTGCTGAGCCCCTGGACGATATCCGGAAGGTTTATAAGCTGGGACGATCGCCCAGATGGCTTATGAACAGGACGATCTTGACGTGGGCCGAGAGGTCTTTCAGGGGGTCTTTAGGAGGTTTCTCTGCTTCTTTTTCAGGAGCAGGAGCTTCCTCTTCAAAAGTCTCTTCAGGGATTTCTCTTGGGGTTGGCTTTGGAGCAGCTTCCGGTGGCAGGAACAGGAGCAGCCGCTACCGGCTCCTCTTTTTCTTCCCGAGGGGCTTTTCCTTTAGGTGGCTTAGGCGCTGTCCTTGATTTCTTTCGGGACTTCTTTCGAAATCTCTTTAGGCTCTGGCTTCTTAAACTTTTTTTAAAGCTTTAGCCAGCTGCGCGTTTTTAACTGTAATATTGAGGTTTTTAGCCAACTTTTAACCCTTTTTTCTTGCAAATCTCATTTAGAACTTTGTTTGCGATCTTGAGGCTGATCTCCGGAATTTTTGGAGCTCTTCTGGTGTTGCCATGAGAACTTTGCGCGGAGTATCGTAGTCCGCAGCGATCAAGCTAGCTGTGATAAACGAACTCATTCCTTCGAGGTGGAGTTTTTCATGGAGCGTAGGATCTTCTCTAAGGCTAGTTGTTGTCTTTTGGATTGAAGCGATTTGTTGGTAGTCGCTCATCTTCTGGACTTGGAGTTCAGCGTTGATGAGTTCGCCGTTGAGACGGGCGTTATGTTGGTTTTCCAAGAACTGCTGGGTAGCTTTCATCATCGACAACGATGGTGACAACAAGTTGTCTCAAGTGGCACTCGATCTTGCGGACGCGATTGGAGAAGCTCGCATTGACGAGGAGCTGCACTGCATCATCGATGTATG
>CAWIQH010000029.1:0-29719 GCA_963838185.1 uncultured Chlamydiae bacterium | reverse complement strand
GCCAAATTGCTAGCTGTAGAGAGGTTATGTTCCTTGGCGATCTGGCGGACTGATCTTTTTTGAGATGACCGATGGGGAATAAGACTTTTTCTAAGATCTCTTTTTTCAGGGTGTCAGAAAATAGGTTTGATCTTTGTCTTGGTCGACGCTTCGGAGAAGCTGGCCGTCTTGTGTTTGGAGCGTAGTGGCCGGTCGCGAGATAATGAGCTCCGAGTTCGATTGCTTTTTGAAAGAACACTTTAAATTTGATTTCACGGTTTCAGAGGATGTCGGGATTGGGCGTGTAGCCGAGTTTAAGTTCTCTGATGAAATGAGAAAAGACCGTGTCCATGTACTCTTTGAGCAAAATTGATCGTATAGTAGGGGATGCCGATCGTGTTGCAGGCGCGGACGACACCGTCGAGATCTTGAGAAGCTGTGCAGGTGCCGTCTTTCATCTTCCCAACTGCTGATGGAAAGGCCCATCCATTTCATAGCCTTGTGTTTTCAGTGAAAGGGCAGAGCAGAGGAATCGACTCCTCCGGACATGCCTATGACAACTTTTTTTTTTGCATCCCAGTATTTTACACCATTGAAAAGTTTCTTCTATGGAAGAAAATATTTTTTGGTAATATGGTTATGGATGGAGGCCTAGTAAAAATTCCTTTCAAAGACGTCACTTTGACGGGGAACCTCTTGATTCCTAAAAAACGCCACGGGTCGCTGGTCTTTGCTCATGCGGGAGCGGAAAGAGCTACGATAGCCCCCGTAATCAGGCTGTCGCAAAATATTTCGTGATGAGGGCGGTCTCGGGACGCTTCTGATTGACCTTCTGACAGAAAAAGAAGAAGTCCTGGATCACAAGACAAGGAGAGCTCAGGTTTAAGATCCCTTTTTTTAGCCCAGCGTCTTGAGCCAGATCAACCGATTGGCTCGAAAGAGCCTAAAACCAAAGATTTTAGCATTGGATATTTTGAGCTAGTACGGGAGCTGCCGCAGCACTCGTGGCTGCAGCTGAAGGAAAGATATCCATGTGGTTGTCAGCCGGGAAGGAAGGCCGGATCTCGCAGGAGGAGTCTCGGTCAAGTCAAGCTCCTTACACTCTTGATGGTCGGAGGAGACGATGCCGAGGGGCCTGAACTCAATAAGAGGCCTTAAGATCGATTAAAACAACAAAAGATTTGATGGTGATCCCAGTGCTACTATTCTTTTCGAGGAACCCGGAGCTTTGAGAACACACAAATTTTGCAGAATATGGTTTTCCCGCTTTTGTGAACTATGATAAAATCATTTTCTCATGAAAAAAATAATTTTAGAATCTTTTTGCCCATCTGCGTTTTCTGGATTAGGCTACTTTTGCGAGGCTCAGACGAAGGGCTTTCGACTGCAAGAGATCTTAAGCGATATCCCCAATGATCCTGCGGTGGATATCAACCACTCCCCTGCCGAGCAGCAAAAAAAAGAAGGTCGGAGAAAACTCAATCAGTAGTTTCGGTATTTCAGGATCAGGTAATCAGTCTCATGTTTTCGAGGAGAGGAATGAAAAGACGGTCTTAAAATTTTTCCGGCATAACGATTCGAGCTTGATGAAGATCGTCAGTCAGTTTTCAGCTGACAATGGCTCTGGCATCTGACGAAATTCGATCCCGAGAGGAGTTTTTGATAGCTGCAACTGGCTATGTATTTGGCAGATCAAACCGCCATTTCCTCCTCCATCTCAACAGACAAGGGATTTGTTCAAACCTGTCGTGATAGTCGATAATAGCAGTGTTTTCTCACAGGTAAACTCAAGATGGTTAATGGATATGGTTGGTCCAGGATTATTGGACTTGGCTACGGTGATTGCGCGCGGATGAAAAGCGGAGATGGGAAGGTGCCAAGGCTACAATCCAATCGCTTTTTACTGCGATTGAAGATCGGAGCAAAAAGAGGAGTGCATATCTGAAAATCCTGGCTGAAGAGAAACATTGGCTTTTGCGGAAATAAAGCGATTATGTTCGATGTCGGGTCTCGCTGAGAAAGATATTTCAGAAGATGGACACCATCAAATGAAACGGAGAAGTCAAACATGTTTACACGGGCTTTAGGCGGGTGGAGATAATAAGAATATCCGAGCTGTAACCTGCTTTGAACAGGAACTTGCAAAGGAGATTTAGAGAGTTGCGGGTATTCGAGTAAATCGCCAGGCTGGCAGAGTCAGGGCCTTGGAGATGGCCTTAAGAGTCGAAAAGCGAGAGAGCGTGGGGTTTACCAGTCTTCAGAGAAAGATCGATAAATTTTGCTCGTATTCCAATAGCTTCCGCTAGTTCTTTCGAATGCATCTTTTTCTTTGCGAGGGCTATATCTAGATTTAATCACAATGGGCATGTTTTATATGTCCATAACTAATTAACAAACAGCGGGCAGGCCGAAAAAAATAAGAACGGTCCCGCTACTCTTAATTTTTACATTATTATCGATTTGTTTAAGTTTTATACTACTGTCATTTTTATGACAAAAAATCATATGGTTTAGTCATTTCTTTTAAATAGTCGATGAATTTTTCGTCATGGATGCAGCGTCCTTCTTCCATGATGCGTGCTGCTAAAAATGCTATGAAAGATAAACAACAAATTAACTTCATTACAGCCCGTAGGCAAAAATCACCATTCTTTCCGAAGAGAATAATCAGGTAGGAGATAAAATGTAGCTATGTAAGGCGATGTAAAAGGATGAACGATGAGACTAATGAGAATAATTAAGCCGATCTGACGAATGTAAAAGGACAGTTTTTCTAAGAAAAAATCTAACTTCTCAAAACGTGAGAACAACCGAATCATAAGCAACATGATGGGTCAGAAAAAAGAAATAAGGGATGAGATCTGGAGGAAGCCTTCCGATTTTTGCCACTGAGAAAGTTCCTCGATGGAGTATGAGGGGAGAATCGGCAAATTTCACCATCCACTTGGTTTTTTCAGAAGTCGAAAATCCGGAAGCCGGACGATGGATCGATAAAAAGCATTGAGAAGGGAGGGAGACAGAAATCATTCCAAAAATACACGCTATCTTAATATACAGCTTATTTTGCGGAATTTTCTGTACTATTGTCCATTCACATTCTCTCCTGTTGAACGAGGAGCCTTTCTTTAGATAGCTTTTGTGCAGTTACGTGAATGAAGATTATCGTTAAACAATAACTTTTTATAAAAACAATCACAAATTAACGAAAATTACGATCCCTTTTCAGGAGCTGTAATCGCTAAATTGGGTTTTGCTTCAGGAGCTTGCTGCTCTTGCTCGATGAAGGACAATCTTATTGTCTTCAAGGGTCGCAAGATAAGCAACGGCTTTATCTTGGATTGAGTAGCAGCTTTTCTGCCAGCGGATCTTCGAGGTAAGTCTCGATCACGCGGCGGATCGGCCGTGCGCCCATGGTTGGGTCGTATCCCTTATCGGCCAAGAAGTCTTTGGCTTTTTGGTCGAGGTTGAGGATGATGTGTTTGCGAGCCAGACGCGCTTTGACTTTTTGAACTTCGAGATCGATGATCTGCGGAAGGTGATGAGTGCGGTCTAGAGCTCTGAAGATCACGATGCCATCAAGTCGATTGAGGAACTCTGGTTTGAAGTGCTTTTTGACAGAGCCTTCGATCGCTTCTTGCATCTTTTTGTAATCTAAAATTGCCTCTTGAGCAGCAAATCCAACTTCTGTCTGACGGCGGATCAAATCAGCGCCGAAATTCGAAGTCATGATGATGATCGTATTGCGGAAGTCGATCTTGCGTCCGAACGAGTCTGTGAGACGTCCTTCTTCAAGAACTTGGAGCAGGAGGTTCATGACATCCGGATGGGCTTTTTCGATCTCATCGAAGAGCACCACGCAATAAGGTCTTTGGCGGACTTGCTCGGTAAGCTGTCCTCCTTCTTCATAGCCGACATAGCCTGGAGGCGATCCTGTCATACGGCTGACAGCAAACTTCTCCATGTATTCTGACATATCGACTTGGATAAGGGCGTCTTCACCGCCGAATAGATTAATCGCGAGCTGCTTAGCAAGGAGTGTTTTACCAACGCCTGTAGGTCCTAAGAATAGGAATGCACCAATCGGACGGTTAGGATCTTTGATATCTGCACGGCTGCGGCGGATAGCCCTGCAGACAGTGCTGACGGCATCGTCTTGCCCAATAACATTCTTCTTAAGGATCTCTTCCATTTTAAGGACTTTAGCAGTTTCACCTTCAGTCAAACGAGTCGAGCGGGATGCCGGTCTGTTTAGAGATAATGGCAGCAATCTCTTCTTCATCGACGATCACTTGGTGTTCTTCTTTTGAACTTTCCCATTGCGTGACCATCGTTTGGAGTTTTTCACGGAGAGTTTTCTCGTTGTCACGGAGTTTTGCAGCTTTTTCGTACTCTTGTTGAGAGATCGCATCTTCTTTGGCAAGTCTGACCTCTTCGATTTCAGCTTCAAATTTCGAAAGATTTTGCGGCTCATGCATCGAAGCAATGCGGGCTTTTGCGCCAGCTTCATCCATGAGGTCGATCGCTTTATCCGGCAGGAATCTTCCTGCGATGTAACGATCGGAGAGTTTTACAGCGTTTTCGATTGCAGCATCGGTATATTTGCAGTGGTGATGCTCTTCATATTTCGCTTGGAGGCCATGGAGGATCTGGATGCTGTCATCAATAGAAGGAGGAGCAACCAAGATCTTTTGGAAACGGCGCTCTAGGGCAGCGTCTTTTTCAATTTTTTTGCGGTATTCATCGATGGTTGTTGCACCGATACATTGGATTTCTCCACGAGATAGTGCTGGTTTTAAGATGTTCGAGGCATCGATCGCGCCTTCAGCAGCACCGGCTCCGACGATCGTATGAAGCTCGTCGATAAAGAGAAGGATATTACCGTTCTTTTTGATCTCGTCCATGACGGCTTTGATCCGCTCTTCGAACTGGCCGCGGTATTTCGTTCCGGCGATCATCAAAGTTAAATCAAGAGCAATGAGTTTTTTCTTCGCTAAATTGTCAGGGACTTCTCCGCGGACAATCGCTTGAGCAAGGCCTTCGACAATCGCAGTTTTACCAACGCCGGCTTCCCCAATGAGGACAGGGTTGTTTTTGCGGCGTCTGCATAGAATAAGGATGAGCCGCTCGACTTCTTCTTTACGTCCAATGACAGGGTCGAGTTTTCCTTCTCTATAGAGTTCAGTTAGATCGTGGCCATAGGCTTTCAGAGCTGGCATCTTATCGGGGATTTGAGATCCTTTTTCTTGAGGTTTGGCAGGAGTGCCGCCAGGGGGTGGGGTCGATGGACCGTTACTTCCCATGCCCATCGGCGGGAGTTGGAGATTGAAGGTTTCGAGTTCTTTTAAGATTTCTCTGCGGATGTCTTTTAAACTGACATTGAGGTTCTCAAGCACTTGAGCTGCAACGCCATCAGTTTGTCTAAGAAGGGCTAATAGAAGGTGCTCGGTGCCGACATAATTGTGGTTGAGGCTTGCGGCTTCTTCATTGGCAAACTCGAAGACTTTTTTCACTTTAGCAGTGAGAGCTGGATCTCCATAGACTTGGATTTCAGGGCCAAAGCCGACGAGTCTTTCGACTTCCTGGCGGACGGTTTCATAGTCTAGGTTGAAGTTTCTGAGGACATTGACGGCAATCCCCTGGCCGAGTTTGAGCAGTCCCAAGAGGACGTGTTCTGTCCCTAAGTAGTTGTGGTTCATACGCTGAGCCTCTTTTTTGGCCAGCTTGATGACTTGTTTCGCGCGATTGGTGAACTTGTCGAACATAACTACCTATGCGTCCTGTATGTTTAGGGGGGAGGCAACGACGCGACCCCGCCGATTATTGTAGGTGCTTTGTCCTTTTATTTGCAAATTTAGGGGTTGAATATCAAGTAAAATCTTTAAAACCTGTTTTTTAGTGAGTTGATTCCCTTTGCATAAGATGTATAGTACGATTGAGGTATGCCATGAAATCACGATTAGTCGGGCTCATTCTCTTATTTTTGGCGACAACCGTTTTTTTCTTTTGGGGAATTTCGGAAAAGAGTCCTCAAAAAGAACTGACTTTGATTCTCAATTCAGAAAATATAGAAGGGCAGCTTCCTAGAAATTTCCGTACTTGCTCCGATCCTTGGCTGAATGCCCCTAACCTCAAAGAACCCTCGCGTTTAGGGTTGGAGTCTCTCCAGGCTTCGGGTAGTGGGCAATTTTCAGAAAATGGTCTTAGGACCCTTCTTGCACACTTGAAGACTTCTCAACCGATCATCATCGTCGATTTGCGGCAGGAATCTCATGGATATGCGAATGGAATTGCAATCAGCTGGTACGCAGCTCACAATGCTTCCAATGTCGGAAAAACACTGGCTGAAATTGAAGCAGATGAAGAGATGAGGTTGCAAAATCTAGTCCAGCAAAAAAGTATTACGATTCAGGATGTTTTAAGAAAAGAGGAAGATATCATCGAAGAGACTACGCCGATTTCCATCACCGTGGAAAAAGTTGCAACAGAAAAAGAGCTGACGCAAGGTATTAAAATTGGTTACTTTCGTATTCCTGTGACGGATCACCTCCCACCGACAAAAGAAGATGTCAGCCGTTTTCTAACTTTTGTGCAATCTTTGCCAGCGGGCACGTGGCTGCATTTTCATTGTGAGGCAGGTGATGGAAGGACGACGACGTTCTTAAGTCTTTATGATATGATCCGTAATGGGAAAAATGTTTCCTTCGATGACATCATTGAACGGCAATATCTTTTAGGCGGCATCAACCTTGCCGACATTGTAGATAAAAGCAGCTGGAAATACCCGTATCAGGTTGATCGTCTTAAAGTTCTCCAAGAGTTTTATCAACATGCCTCTCACTAGTGCTCTGTCAGAGGGCGGATCTAAAGGAGTTGATTAATATGCTAAGGTTGCCCTAGCATAAACCCATCAATTATCCTGAAGGAGTACCCCTTGGCCAAACCCCTCAAACTGTTTTCCCTCCTGTTAATATTCCTCTTTTCGACGATGGTTGCTGAATCGAAAAACGATCTGGATAAATACCGACTCTATGTTACAAACGTCGACCCTGAATTCCATTGTTTTGCTTTGTCGAATCAGATGACCTTTTGCATTGCCAAAAACGATTGGGAGACTGGTAACCTTCCTGAGGTTGGAACTGAAGTTAGTCTTGTTCCACGATTCACGTATCCTGACATGAGGTATTCTGTAAGTGAAGGCGATCTTTCGGTTTTAAATTTCGGAAGCTTTCACAGAGGGCCAATGTATCAGCCAAAGCTAACGAATATTTGGATGTCTCCAGAATCCAAACAATATTGTTTCTCATTTGTTTCATCCGAATCGGTCTGCCTCCAGCCGGCCGGATGGTTTTCTTCAGCTGTCAATAGGGATGTGATTAAACTATCCGATGAATCTCAATGGATCGCTGAACAAGAAGGCCGGTTCGGATTTAAAAAAGGAGACCGTGTCATTGTTACTCAAATAAATGATAGTCAGTGGGGCATCATTGATGTAGATCAAAATGTCACCATGGAAAGCAGACACATAAAAAAAATGCGCATTATCTTGCCGTCATTGTTAAGCCCTATCTTTCCGAAGAAGCTGGCAGATAAGAATTCTTTGAATAACCTGAAAAAAGAGTTCAACCTCTATTTTCAGGTTGCTTTCCAATAAAAAGAACTCGCTGTAGAATGGTCCGGATGGCTTGGAATATTCTAGAGACAAAAGCGGCGTCCGCTGAGGAAAACATGCAGCTGGATGCTAAATTATTGGACAACTTAGAAGGTCAAGAAAGGCCTATTCTCCACCTATATGAGTGGGAGAAGCAGAGCGCCACGTTCGGATATTTCGTTAAGCCTGAAGATCTTTTGGATCTGGCAGAAGCTAAAAAACGGGGACTAGACTTGGCTAGACGTCCAACAGGCGGGGGAGTCGTCTTCCATCTGTGGGACTTGGCTTTTTCAGTTCTGGTGCCTGCAAAATCAAAGTTGTTTTCAACTAACACTTTAGATAATTATAATTTGATCAATCGGGTCGTCAAAGATGTTGTCAAAGAATTTCTCGGCATCTCTGATGAAATAGGCCTAATTCCCGATGACGCGCCATTTCAGGACCAGTCATGCACCCATTTTTGCATGGCGCGGCCAACGAAATACGATGTGATGCTGCAGGGCAAAAAAATCGCTGGAGCTGCCCAGCGGAAAACTAAAGACGGATTTTTACATCAGGGAACCATTGCGCTCCTTTGCCCTGATCCAGAATTATTAGGCGCTGTACTTCCTTCCTCAGCAGTGAGAGAGGCGATGATGCAAACGACTTTTCCTCTTCTGTCAGATCAGAAAGAGTTAAAAGAAGGACGCCAAGAGCTTTGTGAACAACTAAAGAGACAATTTGTAAAATTATGAGTACTCAAGAGAAAAAGACCGCGATCAATCCCAAAAGAAGCGAAAATTACCCCGAGTGGTACCAGGAGATCATGAAAGCAGCTGACCTAGCGGAACACTCTGCTGTCCGCGGTTGCATGGTGATCAAACCTTGGGGATATTCGATCTGGGAGAACATGCAGAGAGTTCTCGATCATAAATTTAAAGAAACGGGTCATCAAAACGCGTACTTTCCGCTCTTTATTCCTTTGAGCTATCTGCAAAAAGAAGCCGAGCACGTCGAAGGTTTTGCTAAAGAATGCGCCGTCGTCACCCATCATCGGTTAGAAATCAAAGATGGAAAGCTCGTTCCTGCAGGACCGCTAGATGAGCCGCTCATTGTCCGTCCGACTTCTGAGACCATTATTGGTGAGTCATTCTCCAGATGGATCACCTCGTACCGCGATCTGCCGCTGTCTGATCAATCAATGGTGCAATGTCGTGCGCTGGGAGATGAGAACACGTTTGTTTTTACGCACGACTGAATTCCTATGGCAAGAAGGCCATACGGCCCATGCGACAGCTGAAGAAGCCTTAGAAGAGACCATGAGAATGCTCAACGTCTATGAAGAATTTTCAAGAAAAACTCTTGCAATCCCTGTGATCCGCGGAGAAAAAACACCTTCTGAGAGATTTCCCGGTGCAGTTTCGACCTATTGCATCGAGGGGATGATGCAGGATAGAAAAGCCCTCCAAATGGGAACTTCCCATTTCTTAGGACAAAACTTTGCCAAATCTTCCGAGATCAAATTCCAAGACCAGAGCGGCGAGATGGCCTATGCCTGGACAACATCTTGGGGCATGACAACCCGCATGATCGGAGCGTTAGTCATGACCCATAGCGATGATGATGGACTTGTGCTTCCTCCAAAAATTGCCTCTGCGCATATCGTGATCATCCCGATTATCCACAAAGAAGAGACGCGAGCTGAAGTCATGGGCTGCTGTCATAGTTTAGCAGGAGAGCTTCGCCATGTGCTTTTCGATGGAAAACCTTTAGTTGTGATCGTCGATGAGCGGGATATCCGCAGCGGAGAAAAAACCTGGGGCTGGATCAAGAAAGGGGTTCCCATCCGGATTGAGGTCGGTCCTCGTGATATCGCCAATGATTCTTTCCCTGTTGCTCGCCGTGATAAACCGCATAAAGAGACCTCACCGCTCTCTCGCGGACATTTAGTCGCAAAGATTGCCGATATTTTGGAAGATATCCAAAACAGCCTCTATCAAAAAGCGCTGATTTATCGCGACTCGCATATCAAGAAAATCGACCGGAAAGAAGACTTTTACGCTTACTTTACGCCGGTAAACAAAGATCAGCCGGAAATCCATGGCGGCTTTGCTTCAGCCCATTGGTGCGGAGATCCGGCAGTCGAGGAACAAATTAAAAATGATTTAGGCGTGACGATCCGCTGCATCCCGATCGATGGAGAAGTCGAAGAGGGCATTTGTCCGTTTACAGGCAAGAAAAGCGCCCAACGTGTAATCTATGCAAAATCTTACTAAAGGCATTTTATGATGAATTTCCTACGCAAGCATCAAAAGAAAATGTTAATGATCGTCACAATGATGATCATTGCCTCGTTCACTTTCTTTGGAACCTCTGCGACGTTAAACAGCCGGGATATCCCTGATAAGAAAGTTGCCATCGCTCTTGATGGCTCTCCGATCATGGAACGGGAATTGCAGGCGATGGTCCGGTTCATGACCATGGGAACCAATGAAATGCTGAAAAACGACCTGATGTCGACAGGCCTGACCACGATTTTAGCTGAACGTTATTTTGATGAGCTCAAAGGCGATTTTGAAGAAAAACTCGAAAAAGCAAGACGTTTTACACCCTATGTCCATCCTCAAGCTCCTTTTTTAAGCGCCGAGCAGGCCTGGAAAATGTATGCTCCGCAAATACCGTATCATCTTGCGGCTGTGAAACAAGGGGATCTCTCTCCGAAGACATTTGCTGCCTATTCAGATCTTTATATCGATCAAGTTGCTTGCCCTCCTGAACTGCTTCGCCGCATCCTGCTGATGCAGCAACAGCATTTTACTTGGATTCCTCCTGATAGAGATCTCTATGATCTACGGCATTTAGCCCTATTTGGCCACCAGTCTTTTGAAGAGTGGTTTGGGCCTAGATTTACAGAGGTTTTAGGAAAATTTCTTTTTAATGCAGCAGCGATCGCTGAAAAGAAGGGATATAAAGTCTCCATTAATGAAGCCCGTGCAAATCTTCTTCAAACCTGTCTACAGACTCTTAGATCTGTTCCGTCCAAGGATCAAGCGACCTTTGCTGATGCGAGTGAATTTTTAAGGCAGCAGATCCAAATGTGCGGCATCGATGAGTCGCAAGCTGTAAAAGTCTGGAGAAAAGTCATGCTCGTGCATCGTCTTTTCAATGAAATCGGACAAGGAATTTTTGTCGATCCGCTCAGCTATCAGCAGTTTGCTGCTTTTGCAGAAGAGAGCGCAACTGTCGAAGTCTATCAACTGCCGGATATTTTAAGGCTGAATGATTTCAGATCACTTCTCAAACTCCAATACTACATCGAAGCCGTCTCTCCTAAATCAAAGAGACTTGCTGATCTTCCCCGTCAATTTCTATCTCCGGAAGACGTCGAGAAAAAAGTGCCAGAACTCGTTGTCAGCCGCTATGAGCTCGAAGTTGCTAAAGCAACCAGAGAAGAGATCGGCACCAGGCTAACTCTGAAAGAGACATGGGACTTTGAGGTGAGCGATGCAGGCTGGGAAAAAATCATAGCTGAATATCCGATCTTAGGAAGAGCTCAAGGAGAAACGCGTGAGGAACGGTATACTGCTCTAGAAGCTGTCGAGTCTAACGTGCGTCTGAAAATCGATCGTTTTGCTAGGTCTTGCCTGATCAATGAGCACCCAGAGTGGGTCGAAGAGGCTCTTTTGAAAGCCACCAGTCAAAAACAGCAAATTGCGCTTCGCTCTCGCGGTCATGTCGCTCCATTTGATGAGATTGACGATACGATGCAGCTGCGCGCCTATTTAGAAAAAGCCCAAATTGGCGAGCCAGGGGCTTACTTCACACATGACGGACAGACCTATTACCGCATTGTCGTCTGGAATAAGCCGCAAGCCAAAGAAGTCATGACGCTCCAGGAAGCCTTAGAAGGCGACTGGCTCGGCCAGCTTCTAGATGAAAAACTGCAAATTGCTTATGACGATGTCAGAAAAAAAGATCCTGTGGCTTTCAAACTGGAAAATGGCTCTTGGAAGTCATTCCCAGACGTGCGTGACCGTGTCGGCGCTTTAGTCTATGCAGATCTTCTTGATCAAATCTCTGATGAGGAGCTGTCTTTTGATCAATATCCGGCAAAGCGCTTTGCAAGCTGGATGCAAAATGCCAAGAAAACCATCAAAACTAAAGGAGAAGAATCTCCCTTCCTGAAACCAACAGGTCAACCTCTGGTTGACCAATGGGCACTGGTGCAACAGACCAAAGATATCAAGCGGAGTGATTCTACGACCTTGCCTAAAACAGAGATGTTTAAAGCTAACGAAGGAAAATGGTCAAAAATCTCCACACCTCTAAACGGAGATGTTGCTTTCTACAAGCTGATTAAAAAGGGTGTGACTGAAGCTGCGGTCCGAGAAAAAGTCATTGAAGGACAGAAACTGCTGGGTATGGATGCCAAACGCATGATGATGCATCAGATCCTGTTGCAAATGGATGATTATGGTCCTCGGTGAAAAGTTTCCTCCGATCGCACCGATCCATTTTTTTCGGATCAGTGCTGATCTCAAATACGGGAAGGAAATCAAACGAAAGTTGTTTGGCAAGGGATATCAGCTTCCGGATACGTCTTCGTTTCTAGGAGAAGAGCATTTTGCTGATGTCGGAATTGCCTGGCATGAAGGAGGACTCGAAGTGCAGATCCAAGTCCATCAAAAATTCGAAGGCGCTTCCTATCCTAAATTCGATGAGGGAGATGCCATCGAACTCTTCATTGACACCCGCGATCTGAAAGAAGCAGGATTTCCAACAAAGTTTTGCCACCACTTTCTTATCCTTCCACAAGAAGTTCAAGGCGTTCGCGCTTTAGAGCTCACCCGCTTCCGTAATGAAGACAGCCATCCTCTCTGCGAGCCAGAATTGATTCATGTCGAGACTGAAATGACCTCCAAAGAATATACTCTCCGCATTAGCTTGCCAGCGGAGATTCTCCATGGCTACGATCCGAAAGCTTTTGATAAAATGGGTTTTACGTATTGCATTCATCGGCCTAAAAAAGAGTCGCAACATTTTGCTGTGTCATCGAAGTATGTCCAAGTTGCGCAGCATCCGTCTCTTTGGGCAACTTGTACATTAGAGAGGTAGTTATGTATTTCACAGACTCGCATGAATGGATAAAAGTCGAAGACGGCCTAGGTACTGTAGGTGTCACGACACATGCTAAAAATGAGCTTGGAGAAATTGTTTTTCTTCAACTCCCTGAAATCGGCCGGCAAGTTAAAGTCGGTGAAGAAGTCGTGATTTTAGAATCAACGAAAGCCGCTGCGGACATCTATGCGCCGGTCTCTGGTGAGATCGTGGCTGTCAACGATGCCGTCCGCGCATCTCCTGATCTTTTGAATCAATCTCCCGAAGATATCGGCTGGCTGTTTAAAATAAGACTGTCTAATCCTGAAGAGCTCAGTGCGCTTATGAATAGAACTTCTTACCAGCAACTTGTTGATTCATGAAAAAAGTTGTTCTGCGATTTTTTATTTTCGCTGTGCTTTTTTTCTCTCTTTACGCTTCCCGTCATTTTCTGGTCGGGACTGCCTTAGAATTTTCCATCAAACGCGCAACTGGGCATACTGCCAAATATGGCAACCGCACCTGGGAAGACGGCAGACTCGTTTATAAAGACTTTTCCATTGGCGAGCAGATCTATGTTCAAGAAGCTTCATTCGATTTTGACTTACATCTATTTCCGTTTTCCATCGATGCTGCTGTCCATTTAAATGCTCCAACAGTCCAGTTCGATGATTCAGAAACCAATTTAGCTTTTTTACTTCCTACAAAATTCTCGACGATCAAGCTCGATATCGAGAAGGGGATCCTTCTTTCGGGTGAAAAAAATCTCTGCCTCTTTGAGTTTGCCAGTGGAAAAGAAAAAGAAGAGATCGGAAAACTCTCCATCTTTCAAGAAGAGGGCGCTCCTCTATTTACTTGCGGCTTTAACTACCGAGCGGGAAGCCTGGCTGCCGATTTTAAGATGGATGAAGCTCCTTTGGAGAAAACACTCCCGCTTGCCTCGCTTTTTTATCCGCTGCCCACGTGGAAAGTCCTTGAAGGAACAGCCTCTGCTGCCATCAAGGGTAGCCTCGATATTAATCAAGTCACTTTTTTGCAGGGACGGTTTTCTCTACAGGATGTTCGCCTAGAGTCAGAAGATTTGATCTTTGCAGCCGACAAAGCAGCCAGCACCATTGATTTTCAGGGAGAGATCGAAAACCTATTTTTAGATACTGATTTCACGGGAATCGATCTCTTCTGGAAAGATCTCGAAGTGCTACGTGGACAAGGATCGGTCGTCTTTAAGCCTAAGGAGATTCCTATCTTTGAAGCTCACGCCGCCGTCCATGTCGGAGAGCTAGAGGGACGGGCAGATCTCGTCGGCAAAGGAGAGATCCAAGAGAACCATTCCCTCTGGCTGGAAGGAACCCTCGACTATGTCACTGCCAACAATCCTTTAAGAGTTGAGTTTTCCTGGGTCGATGATGGAAAAGACCAGGTGCTTGGGACCCAGATCCATAATCTCGGCAAAGAGATCTTAGGTCTTATCAGTACAAAGCTTCCTTGGAAGATCAAGCAGGGAAGCCTTGATGGCCAAGCTACAGCCTATCTAGAAGAGGGGATTTTCAATCGCCTTCAGCTCGACAATATCAAAATCCACCAACTAGCCATCGATAGCATCTCCATTCAAGAGACAGAACTCCAAGGCTCTCTTAATTTACTCTCAGGAGATATCGAAGAGCTTTTAGTGCAGGCGCACGAGGCAGATGGCGAGATCCAAGGCTGGAAAATTTCCTCCACTGAAGGAACCGTCTCCATCCAGAATAATATCTTCGAGCCGAGCTCTGCCTTCGGAAAATTTGAAGGTGTTCCATTTGCTCTTCAACTCCATGGACCTCTTTCTTCTTTCCACGCCTCTGCAAAGCTTTCTGCCGGCGCTTCCGAATGGATGAGACTTCCCAAAGTTGATCTGGAGCCTCCAGTTTCTTTAAATCTTGTTTTTGACCGGAAAGAGCAGGAGCTGCAAATCGTCGGAACGCTTGAATGTTTAGAAGATATCGCCCAGCTAAGTGCCCAGGCGAATCTTTCAACAGAAACACTCAAGGGCGTTTTTCAAAGCCCCCGCCTCCAATCGTCTTTCTACAGACCCTTTCTAAAAATCTTTGCTCCTACACTGGCGATGCAAGGAGAACTTGCTCTCCGTGGGCAATTTTCCGAAAAGACCATTGATCTCTTAGCTATTGCAGACGATGTGATTGTGACTTCTCCTGAATTTCAACTCTCTGTCCTAGGCCAGAGCCGAGAGCTCCTCTATCACTTTGATTTTCTTGAGAAGAAGGGAGTCGGAAAAGGAAAACTATCTCCCATTCTTTTCACCAGTCCAGAAATGGCTCATCAGATTTCGATCACAAGCGGCGATTTCGTTTTTAACAATACCTCATTTTCTTGCCAGGCGATGACAGGACAAATCAGCGGAATCGATGTCGAGGGAAACTTGTCGGCAAATTGGGAAGAAAAACTTGAAGCAAGTTTTATCTCTGAAAAGGTCGAAGGGTCTCTTGAGAACCTCACCGCCTTTGCAGCTCCTTTCTATAAGCTTCCTGTCGCATTAAAAGGACGCTTTACTTGCCCTCCCGAAGGAGTGCAAGTGCACTATGCCAATGGAACATACAATTACCGCTTCAATACGCTTTTCGAAGACATCGAAGGAACATTATCCCCTAAACTCAGTGTCCAAAAAGGCTCTTGCGGACTTGCCTTTGATTCTCTAGAGAACCAACTCGTCTTGCAAAATATTGAAGCAGCTGTCTTAGACGATCTCACTTTCTTTGCTCAAGAGGTCCGCTGCAAAAACGGAGAGTGGGACTTTGATGCCGCTCTGGATCAGAAAGACCGGGCCCTTTTATCTTGCCAAGGAAGAGCTGTAGAAACCTCGCAAGGGTATCAAGTAACTCTCCAAGAGGCAAAGGCCTCCGAATGTTATTTGAAAGGTCCGTTGACGTTCCTCTGGACACCCCCTTCTCAGATGGAACAAGTTCGGGGTGTTGTCTACATCGATACCCGAAATCTTTTGGAGCAGCTCGAGCTCTTAGACCGGCTCGGAATATATTCAGCGGCTCCCAGTGTTAAAGAAACATTAGAACAAATCCAAGGCAGCATGACGCTGAGGCTCATCATCGATGCCGAGCAATCTGAATACGAAGTCCAAGGATCTTTAGTTCGGTATGCTTCCACCTTGTTTGATACGGTCGAAGCGCATCTCGTGCGTCAGGGAAATCAATGGACTCTGAAGCGCTGCGCTTTAGATGATGTTCAAATCAAAGGGGTAGCGGCTTTCCAAAATGCAAAATGGGTGGTCTCATCCTGTGATATCGATTGGAATGACCTCAAAATCCATACCGCCGGGATCTATGAGAAAGAAAGATTCGACTTCAAGGTCGACGGAGAGCTCAGCACTCGCTTTTCTCTCAAAGGAAACGGTATTTTCTTCTCCAAGACACCGAATTTCCAAAATCTCTCGCTTAAAGTTTTTGATCAGACAGAGCAGATGGGTTCCATCATCTGCGATAAACTCACTTACAACAAAGGCAAATGGGAATCTCCTGCGTTAGACCTCACAGTTCTTTCGAAAGAGCTCTCAGAGCCTCTCCGTGCGAAATTACAACTAAGCGCCAGTTCCAAGACCACAACCTTCCAAGGCCCCGCTTCGCAAGGAGAATATAAACTCGGGCAAGGCGCACTGAAGATCAACCAGATCTACGGACTCTATGAAGCGCCTTATCTGAATCTCAAATGCACTGCAGCACTTGGTGATGAGCCGCTTCAATGCGTCGCCAAATTATCGAAAGACCAGCAATTTGGCGGAGGACTCAATATCCAAAAAGGAACTGAAGTGCTAAAACTTGCTCTTTTGGATCCGACAACGTGTCAAAGAGCCGAAGGGGAGCTCTTTGGCCTGAATATCAATCTTCAACGCGAGCCTCAAGGTTACAAAGGAACGGTGATCTTTAAAGACACTGCAAAACTTGCAGAACTAGTCGATAGTGAAAGCTTAAAAGACCTCACTGGTCTGCAGCTGACCGGCCTCTTTACCAAAGAGACCTTTAAGGGAGAGCTCGAAGGCCACGAAGCTCGTCTCAAAGATTATCTCGTGCAAGAGCTCCACGCTACCGTTGACTATACACCCACGCGTTTCAAACTAAAGAACCTAACACTCCAAGATCCTGCAGGATCTTTAGCAATCAAAGAATGCAGCGGTTTCCGATCAGCCACTTTAGATAAGTGGAATGTCACCATTCCCCTGATTAAGGGACAAGAGATCAAGCCGAGCGCTATCCGCAAACTAGGAGCCCCTCAAAAAGAGATTAAACCGCTTCAGATCCGTTATTTTGTGATGACTGATGTCTTGGGACAGCTCGGGGATCTAAATTCATTTAGAGGCCTTGGAAAGTTTAATTTCACACAACGTGTGAAAAAAGAGCCTTCGCTCTTTGATATTCCGTTAGCGCTCCTTAAAGATTTTGGGCTTGATCTCGACATGTTTTCGCCTGTGATGGGAGAAGTTCAGCTCCAGCTCAAAGACGGCAAACTCTACTTAACTGATTTGCAAAATGCCTTCAGTGAAGGAAACCGTTCTGAATTTTATTTAGCCGCTGAGCCATCCTACATTGATCTCAATGGCGGCATGTTCCTGAATCTTCGCATGCAGCAAAATGTGGTTCTCAAATTAATCGAACCGTTCATGATTGCAGTCCGAGGAACATGGGAAAAGCCGAAATACTCTCTGCAATAAACCTATTGCGGCTGAAGCGAGCGCAAATATTTTAACTTTCTCATAAACCCAATTCTAATATAGGCACTCACTTATATCTAAGTGAGTGCCTATATTGGAAATTGATTGTATGTCTTTTCATAAACTTTAGCATAAAGCAAAATGTGGTTCTCAAATTAGAGGAACCGTTTATGATGTCTGTTCGCGGAACATGGGAAAAGCCGAAATACTCGCTCCAATAAAAAAGCTCTTAGAGGTGGTCTTTCCACCTTTTTGCTGGCATTGCGATGAGCCTGCGACTCTGTCGCAGCCTCTTTGTTCAAGCTGTGTTAAACTCTTAGACATTCTACCGCCTGAAGATCCTCTCGTGACATTTGAGGGACAAGGTCCCGCATGGACGCTTATGAAAGCGCTCAAAAGCGGGAAAGCCCCGCGCCTCGCAGAAGGTCTTGCCGGCTACATGGCTCTTCAATATCTTAAAAGCGATCTTCCAACGCCGGATATCATTGTGCCGGTGCCGCAGTCTCTTCATCGGTCACTGAAAGTCGGTTACAATCCAAGTCTTCTTTTGGCTCAGCATCTCGGTAAAATCCTCAATCGGCCCATCATACAACTACTCAAAAGAAAGCGGCAGCTCTTCTGTCAGATGAAAGTCGATCGCGACAGACGCTATCTTCTATCAGCGGAGAATTTTCAATGGAAAAAACGAATGCCGATTGCAGAAAAAACGATCCTACTTGTGGATGACGTCGTAGGAACAGGAGCCACACTGCGCGCCTGCGCTCAGAGGCTCTATGAGGGATTTCCATTGAAGGTGATTAAAATGGGTTGTGTTGCGGAAGGTTAGAAGAGGCATTGAATTTTCTTTTCAAGGAGCCAGAAACGATGCGAAATCTGTTCAATGCACCCTCAGTTCATTATGCTGCCCGAGTAACCTGTTTGCAAAGCGAATAAATCTTGCTTAATACTTAAAATGACTTCATAATTCCATAACGTTTTTAGCTCCTAGCTGCGTCCAGAGTAAAGTTCAGTTGACTCAACTATCCTGAGTACGCAAAGGGGTGAGTTTTTACTGATGGGTGGTTTATTCGTCTTTAAGTTTGTGTTTACAAGAGTGATGCCATTCCATGAGTTGAAATATGAGAGCTTGACCAAACTTATCACAAATAGGAGTTTGTCTATGTCTACGAATAATGTAAAACAATGGTCCCAGCAAGTTTCACATACTCTTAGCCCTACCCAATGGGAGAGAAATCAATAGGGTAGCAAACAACATTACTGTAGTAGGTGATGATGGAATAACCTTACAGGAAAGGAGTGACAGAGTCGCGCCTGTTATAGTTGGATATGGAGTGTTGCATGGAGCGTGTGCGTGTTGTCAGCGCCCATAACCGGTCCTGCAGTGGTAGGAGGAGCCGTAGTGGGAGGTGTAGCAGCGACCCTAACAACTTTTGGATTCGCTACTTTAGAACACGATCTTAAACAAGGTATATGAGTACTTTCATCAGCCAGCAGACGGACTTCATAGACTTACGACTCCAGAACAAGCTAACTTATTAGGTTGTGATTACTTATCTGGGACAGGTGTTTTGATAGACTATAACAAAGCATGGAAGTGTTTTAGAAATGCTATAGAGCTTCGTTCTTATGGGTATGCATATAGAAATATTGGAGTGATGATTGAAAATGGCACACTTAATGCAAATTCCGCTGAGGTTGTAGATTGGTTATGGCAAAAAGGAATTAGTTCAAATAAAAGCCCCGCTGTGGTTGCAGCACGGTTATATAGAAAAGCAATTGATCTAACGTCGGAGTTAGATTTGCTTTTTAAGATCTTCCCCGCCTCTATTATAACTCAGCTCTTCCAAAACAAGAACGAAAAACAATTGAAGTGGACACTGTTCATTTGGCATTGGAATAAAGGACCGGATTCCTTACTCGACTACTTATCAACACCGGACGAGAGTCATTATACACCAATGAAAAGAGTAATAAAACATCAATATTATAAACTTGCAGCTCAATTAATAGCTTGTTTTAATCATCAAATCCGAAGACGGTATCCATTACGAATGGTGGATGTGGTAATGGAACAAGAAGAAAGCAGGATGTTAACATCTTTGCAAGGGCGAGTTATTACTATAGTACGAGAACTTAGCATGCCTGCTCCAGAAGTTCTTTTTGAGGCACTCAACGTTACCAATCGCCATCGCGCTCCTCATATATTCTCAGTAGAACATTTCCGTGATCTATACGAAAACTATCCACTTATTAAACCATTAATTGAACTCAGTAAGCTTATGAAGTTGGGACACCATAGATTATCAGGACGACCAGGCTATGGTGTTGAAAACGAAAATGCTGAAGACATAATAAGTTCCGAACACTGTTTTAAAATAGATATTGATTGGAATTCAGGGAATGTTGCGGACCTATTTTTTTTCCAAGGCCATGAGCGAGCTGCAGGTGTAGCTCGTGCCAGTGAACATTCGAGCATTAGAAATACGATTTCTGTAGCAGCACGGATTACTGAAAATACCCAGAGAAGTGTAGGCATGTGAGATCACTCTTATTTCATGAACTAACTCATTTTATAACTCACGAAACATTTGACAATCTTCATTTACCCTATAGAAAAGATGACAGAGATACAAAGAGAGAATACAAAGCTATAGTTGATGAGTTAAGGCGACTTCAACAAGTATCCAGCTTATAGATTAGAACGACTGGATAAAATATATCTTTACAGACGCAAGTTATAATCCTAATGATACTGCTACTGCAACTAAGCCATGCGTGACTCAGGAATTAATAGTCAAGGTGCCTGAAATATTAGTTAGGCATGGAAATATTGCAGGGATGGCTATCTTAGAAGCACAGACACCGCTTTTATTGGATTTTTATACGGCTAAGTTTCTTCCAGCTGTGAATTTACATATCGAAAATCTTAGGAGGTTGGCCACAGGCGGGTTCTCACTGCAGATGTTAAGCGATGAACTAGGGGGAGTTGGGCGTTAGCCTGACTTCCGTTACGAAAAAGGCATATTGACAAGGGTCCGTGTTCCGCAGAAGGGCTTGCCGGCTACATGACCCTCCAATATCTAATATCATTGTGCCTGTGCCGCAGTCTCTTCATCGGTCGCTGAAAGTCGCGTTACAATCCAAGTCTTCTTCTGGCTCAGCATCTAGGTAAAATTCCTCGATCGACCTTTCCTACAACTGCTCAAAAGAAAGCGGCAGCTTTTCTGCCAGATGAAGGTCGATCGCGACAGACGCTATCTTTTATCAGCGGAGAATTTTCAATGGAAAAAACGAGTGCCAGAATATGCAGAAAAGACAATCCTATTGTGGACGACATCGTCAGAACAGGAGCTACTCTGCGCGCTTGCGCTCAGAGGCTTTATGAGGGATTTCCATTGAAGGTGATTAAAACAGGTTCTCTCCGACAGGAGTTGCCGCAGCAGTCACATGCACCTGTCCTATAATAGAGACGCCTTCGTCAACAGAGAGGCGGGGAGCGGTGATGTTGCCTTTGACCTCGGCATTGCCTTTGAGGATCAGGCGGTATTGGACGGTGATATTGCCTTCGACTTTGCCAGAGATCTCAGCTTCGTAGAGATCCATATCGGCTTTGACAGATCCTTCAGGGCCCACGACGACTTTACCGTTGCCTTCGAACTCTCCTTCAAAGACGCCATTGATGCAGATTTCTCGTTGGAAAGCGATTTTCCGGTGACGGTGATGTTGGTTCCGATGGTCATTTCTGGGCCGGTTCGGGCTCTTGATCTTCGTAGTAGGGAGCATCTGTCTGGATGAAAGGGGAGGGTGCGATGGGGGCGCGGCTCTCTTTCTGAATGCCACGGTCCAATAGACTTTTAGCGAACTTAAACATAGGAGACTCCTGTCTTTAGAGGTCATTGCAAACTCAGGTTCTGTCGATTTTCGGGTTCTTTTGAGCCGATTTTGCATTTTTTTGCGAGGGGTCATATCCGCAAGTTGATATTACCCCTCACAAAAGAATCCAAAATCGGCCAAAATAATCCCGAAAATCGGCGAACCCTGAGTCTTGCAATGACCTCTTTAATTTCCTATTAACAGGAAAAGGATTTTTTATTCTTCTACGCCGTGCCATCTGGATTTGTTTTCTGAGGGTCTCATCTCTTTGGAGCTGCTGGCGTATTTTTTTCCAAGCATGGAGGAGGGTGGAATGGGTTTTTCCGCCGAAGGAGGAGGCGAGTTTCATGAGAGAATCGGTCATGAGTTCTTTGGCAAGGTACATGGCGACTTGGCGGGGGAAGGCGACCTCTTTAGTGCGCGAAGTTCCGCGTGAGATCGCTGACGCGGACTTCGAAGAGGGTGGCGACGCTTTTGAGGATATTGTCGACGGAGACTTTTTTCTGAGGAGTGTGCTGGAAGAAGTTCGCCGAGAGTGTTTTCGACGATTTCTTCGGTGACTTCTTGACCCATGTGGCGGGAAAAGGCGCTGAAGGCGGTTGATGGCCCCTTCGAGTTGGCGGACGTTGTTGAAGATATGTTCGGCGATGAAGAAGGCGACTTTGTGGGGAATGCGGATGCCCTGCATCTCGGCTTTATGCTTGATGATCGCCACGCGGGTTTCTAGATCGGGAATGCCGATATGGGCGACAAGGCCCCATTCCATCCGGGCGATCATCCGCTCGGAGAGTTTGAGTTGAGAGGGCGGTTTATCGCTGGTGATGACGATCTGTTTGTTTTGGTTGATCAGCGCTTTCAAAGGTGTTGCAAAATTCCTCTTCGAAATTGAGGCGGTTTTGCAAGAACTGGATATCGTCGACGAGGAGAATGTCGAGGGAGCGGTAAAATCGTTTCATCCGGTCGATCGATTTGTTTCGCAGATGATCGACGATGTCGTTGATGAACGCTTCGGTTGTGATGCACTGGATCTTGCAGCTTCTTATGATGCTCGCGGACATAGTGGCCGATGCGCATGGAGAAGATGGGTTTTCCCAAGGCCAACGCCGCCGTGGATGAAGAGGGGATTGTAAGATTTGCCGGGATGTGTTGCGACGCCGAGAGCGGCAGATTTTACAAATTGGTTGGAGGGGCCTTCGATGAAATTTTCAAAGGTATAATGGGGATTGAGTTTGAGATTGTCTTGAGCAGGAGGAGCTTCTTCTTGGACAGGTTGTTTTCTGATTTCTTCCGAGATGATGAACTTTAATGCCAGGTCGCCGTTGGTTTTGACAGGAACAAAACCAGCGAGATCTTTTTTGTAATTTGCAAGAAGATATTCTTGAACGAAGATATTCGGGACTTTTAAAACAAGATCATCAGTTGCAGCTTTCTGCAACTTGGATCGGTGCAATCCAATTTTGAAATTCAGCTGCAGAACACTTCTCTTCGATGTAGGCGAGGAAATCGGACCAGATGTCTGCCTGATTTTTTGTTAACATAGGCTAAAGTTTTATCACGCAGTAGAATTTAAGTATAAGACAGAAGCAGTGCGGAGGCTTGGTTTGCAATCATCGCATCGGAATGGCCGACGAGAGTTTTTGCTTGAGCAATCGCTTGCCGACGATAACCGAGGGCAAAAAGAGCTTTAACGCGGTTCAGAAGTGTCGTTGAATGGTTCGGTTCAACTTTCAGAGCTTGTTCGATGGTGCTGAGAGCTTGGAGATTATGACCGGTTTCTAAATAGAGTCCACCGAGAGTTTGCAGATCATACGCATCGCTTTGATTGAAGGTCACAAGGGCTTCGAAAAACGATTGAGCGACATCGAACTTGCCTTGTTTGAGATAGGCATATCCAAGATATCTTAAATCTTCCAGCGCTTCTGCATCCCAACCGACGATTTCAGACCATTTAAGTGAACTCATGATGATCACCCCTTTTGGTACTGTTTACAGCGCGACACAATATCTATCAAGTCTTTGTTTAACATGCTCATGAGCTTGAGGACTTGCAGGAGTAAGATTTTTTCTTGGTCCCATTCGTCTTTGTCTTGTTCTTCCCCAGAAGCACCTTGGATCCGAGTGATCAACGTATCTTGTTGTTCATCCGATCCTAAAAAACCGACAAGCTGGGAAGTGAAAAGCCGGCGTCTTTGTCCAATAAACCCTTTGGGCATTTGGAAAGCAGCCCATGTGGGATTGCGTGTATAAAGCCCTAAAAGTATCTCAACTTGAGATTGGGATGTCGGTAGGTTGACATCAGAGACAGCATGCTTTGCAATGCTGTCTGAATCCTGAGTCATCGGCTGGGTTTGAATTAAAAGCTCTTGGTCTTTTGCCCATCGAATCGAGACATCGAGGGGGAGATTCGAGACTGTTTTAGGTTCAACCACGCTTTGATTCCTTTTGCTGGGTGAGCAAGTTTAACAATCCTAGGCTTTTATACCAAGACCAGGGTCTTTATTCTTGTTTACTCCGATTCAAAATTTGCCTCAACACCCAATTCAGGTAAATATTTAATTGATACAATTGCATCTAAATTCACTTAGAATAAATCATTCATCGTCAATTCATATCGACCAGTCGACCCTTTTCCTTGACTCCATAGGTTGTGATGAGAGTTAGGAATATGCTTTTTTTGGAATTGGTTTTGCTGATAAAAATGCTTCTTTTAGCCTGCAATTTAAATGCGTAATCTTTATCTATAACAAAGGGTTCGTTTGTATATTTGATCTCGCATAAGTTGATGCAGTGATCTGCTCGATCAATGAGTAAGTCGATTTGAGTCCCTCTTTCATCGTGTCCTTTGCTGATTTGTAAAGCCATGTCGATTCCGTTGTTGAAACTCCGCTAATCCCTAATGCCTCTTTGATGTTTCGAATATGTTTCATGCAGAGACTTTCAAATGCATAGCCCGACCATGCGCGGCCTGCAGGTGTATGTCCCATTTTGATCCAGAAATTTTCATCGACTCCGCTTAAGTCTGCGCTTTTTGCTTGAATAATCCATCTCAAATAAAAAAGAGAATATTCATCGATAAGCCTATAGCGCATTTCGTGTTTCTTTTTACCGAAAACTAGCTATCGGGACAATAAAACCTGATGCTTCCAACTCATCTAAAATAGTGGTCATTCCACCACCGGAAGAAATTCCTGTTGCTTCGCATATTTGAGTCTTTGTTAAATCCGCCAGCGATCTTGGCTAATGCCTTGACTACACTCACATGGCGCTCATAATCCTGGAATAGAGATGAATAAAGCTCATCAAATTCTTTAAAAAGAGGTCCATCGAAACAAAGTTGACTAATCACTTGCAGAGAAGATTTCCCTTTTTCTATATATGTGAGATATTTTGCAACCCCTCCTATTGCCATATAGATATCGATAAGTTGCTTGCGATCTAAGGTGATTCCTTTGTTATGAAGAAATTTTTCTGTTTCACTGAGATCAAAAGGCAATAGCCTGATTTCTGCCGTTAAACGGCCATGGAGGCCGCCTTTATTGCGAATGATCTTCTTAATCATCCATGATGCCGCCGAACCGCACACAATAAGGATGATGCGAGGATCGTCAGACATATATCGATTCCAGAAATGTTCCAGTGCTTCGATAAAGCTTGAGCGCCGTGTTGCAAGCCATGGAAGTTCATCAAAGAAGAGGATAATGCGCTCAGTACTCGAGATCTTTTCGATCCCTTGCCTGAGTTCGTTGAATGCTTCGATCCAACTCGTTGGTGGCGCGGCCGTAGGCGTGCCAAAAACACGAGAGAACTCTATGCTGAAGCTTTGAAGTTGCTGGTGTAAAAAGCCTTTTTTGATGCCCGTCAGTTCAAAATAGAGACCCTTTTTCTTAAAAAACTGTCGAATTAAGAAGGTTTTTCCAATGCGTCTTCGCCCATATACAGCCAAAAATTCTGGCTGTTTCGAATGATAAAGTTTGTCTAAAATTTTAAGTTCTTTTTGGCGTACAAAAATATTTTCCATAAGAGATCCATTTTTCGCTAAATATAGCCTATATTCCGCGGAATTGCAAGAAAAAATGCCAATTCCGCGGAATATAGGCTATATTTAGCGGAATCTAGCTTTTTAGATGAGCTTTCGCGGATTATAAAACCATGTCCCCAGAGGTCTTATTCAGGATTTGTAGAAATATTATTCAAGAAGTTGAACCCAATCCTTCTCTTGAACTCGTCATCACAGCTCCAATTCCTAAATCTTAAACTCCACTCTTAGTATCTAAATAGGGCTGAAACGGCCCTGTTTTGTTTATTTTTAGTCTTTTATTTTTCATGTTTCCCACATATTCCCATATTTCTTAATATTTACATAAGTTGTTAATCTTAGGTGTGTTGAGAAATGATTTTGGTGGCAGTTGGTGGGTGAAATCCGGAAAGGTCTTGCGGATTTGATGAATCGGTGTTAAATTGTGGCAAAAGGTGAAAAATAGCATGTCCAAGTTTTTCTTCAGCGGATCTAGCCATGCAAAACTCGACGGAAAGAACCGATTTGTTCTTCCGCAACAGATGCGTTTTGGCTTGGTCGAAAACGGTTCGTTGGAATTCACCATCGCTTTAGGTCTTGGCGGTTGTTTAGCGATCTATCGCAAGAGCGATATCGAGAAGATTGTGGAGAAGTTCCAATCAAACAGCACATGGCCAAGTATCAAAAATTTTTCACATTGTTCTTTTCTACTCTCCATCAAACGACTTGCGATTCAGTCGGACGGATTCTTCTTCCTCCAGTGCTGATGAAAGCTGTCGATATGAAGAGCGAGCTCGTGATCGCAGGGGTCCTTAATAAGATCGAGATCTGGCCAAAAGAGGTCTATGACGCTCAATTAAAGGCTGCGATGGAAGGCAAAGATGAAGGTTTTGATTTAGCGAAAATGACTGAAGAAGCCTTCGCGCTCCTTGGCGAAGATGAAAGCGAAGAGACTGTCTCCGATGCTGCAAAAAAACTGGCCGAACTTAAAGACAAAGCCTACTCAAAACATGAAAGCTAATCATTCGTCCGTCATGGTCGCCGAGTTCTTGAAGCACTTCGAACCGATAAACCTTAAGGTTTTCTTCGAAGGAACAGTGGGAGCAGGTGGTCACGCAGAAGCAATTTTACAGGCCCATCCCGAGATTGAGACATACTTAGCGTGCGATCGGGATCCGGAAGCGCTAGAGATAGCAGAGGCCAGGCTTAAGCCCTGGAAAGACAAAGTCGAGTTCGTCAGAGGAAACTTTGGAGATCTCGATACGATTCTTCAGAAAAGGGGAATCAAAGAAGTTAACGGTTTTTTTTTGACCTAGGGGTATCATCCATGCAATTCGATAAAGGATACAAAGGCTTCAGCTTCTCTAAAGACGGACCTCTCGATATGAGAATGGATCCTGAAGACGATGTCACTGCAAAAGAGATCGTCAACCGTTTTTCCGAACAAAAACTCGGAGAGATTTTCCGCGAATACGGTGAAGAGCCTCATTGGAAAAAAGCCGCTCGAGCCATCGTTGAAGCGCGTCACAAAAAACCGATTGAAACCACTCAGCAATTAGCTGCACTACTCATGTCCGCTATCGGCTTTAAAAGAGGTGGAAAACTCCATCCCGCAACGCTTGTTTTTCAAGCGCTCCGCATCGTGGTTAATAAAGAATTAGATGCGATCCAAAACGGATTGACAAAAGCTTTAAGTTTTATGGCTCATGGCTCAAGAACAGGAGCCATCAGCTTCCATAGTTTGGAAGACCGTTTAGTCAAAAATATTTTCCGTACTGCGTGCCAAAGAACGAAAAAAGATGGCCCAGCAGAGTTTATGAAACTTTTAACCAAAAAACCTTTGGCGCCGACCTATGCCGAAATTCGGATGAATCCGAGATCTCGCAGTGCCAGATGCGTTTTGTAGAGAGAACATAGGAAAGAGTCATGATTAGCGGCGTTTTCTATCGACTCCTCGCCTGCCTGACTGTCTTTAGCTTTTCCATCTACTCTTATTTAGATAAACAAAATAGTTGCACAGAACTGAAGATGCATCTGCCTAGAGCTGACAAAAGAGATCCAAGCGATCCGCGAGGTCAATGCCAATCTCCAGTACCAGATCGAGTGTTTTGAAAACCCTCAGAATTTGCTTAGCTTGGCCGGCAGTCCCGAGTATGCCCACCTTAAATTTCCTTTTACTGAAGAAGTGCTTACGGTAAAGGAGGGGCTTGCGCTACAATACAGCTCTCCAAAGGAAAAAAAGGGAAGCCAAGCGAAATCGAGAACACCGATCGTTGCTACGCAGTAATTCTCTAAAGAATTCTAGCTATGTCTGAAGACCCCAAAACTCCTCCAACTGCGCATGATAGACGCTTGCTTGTCTATGTCGCTCTTTTCATGTTGTTTCTTTTTGCACTCATCATTGTTCAGTTTTATAAAATTCAAATCATCGATGGAGAAAAGTGGAGCCGCGCTGCCAAACCCGTCAACATAAACTCTCGGTGATCGAGCCTCATTGCAGGGGAGTGTTTTATTCCAACACTTCTGTGAAAAAAGGCCATCCGGAAAAAGCTCAGGCTTTTGTCATCGATGTTCCCAAGTTCCATCTTTATGCCGATCCTGAAATGATTCCTGAATCATGCAGAAAAGAAATCGTCAAAATACTTAGTTGACCCTCGATCTTTCTGATGCAGATACCCAAAAACTCTCAGTCCAACTGGAGAAAAAAAGCCGCAGCCGAAAACTCGTCTTGTGGCTCACAAGAGAGATGCACGACAATATCGCCAAATGGTGGCAGACTTATTCCATACTCCCACAAAATCCCACGCAACGCACTTTTCTTTGTAGGCGACTACAAACGGTCGTATCCATTGGAAACTCCTTGGACAACTGCTGCATACTGTCCGCTCTGAAAGAGACCAAGCGACGCACCAATGTATTCCGACGGGCGGACTTGAGCTTTCCCTGAATAAATATCTCAAGGGCGAAGACGGACGTCGTGTGATCTTGCGCTCGCCTCGGCAGCCTTTAGAGACGGGGACTATGGTAAAACAGCCGCAGCATGGATCCGATGTCTACTTGACCATCAACCATCATCTCCAAGCAATAGCTGAAGAAGAGATTGCTAAAGCCGTCAAGGCTGCAATCTCCACTAGCCGGCTGGGCTGTGATGATTTATCCTACACCGGAGAAATTTTAGCCTGGGCGAAATATCCTTCTTTGAGCCGGCCCATTACAAAGATTATTTCAACGATCCGAAAAAGAAGAGCATACGAAAGTCAAAGCGATCACTGATCCATACGAGCCGGGATCGACGTTTAAAGACATTACAATTGCCATCTGTTTAAGAGCCAATACCGAATTAAAAAAACAAGGCAAAGCTCCACTTTTTTCATCGATGAAAAAATCGCGACAAAAACCCGCAACTTTCCTGGACGACGTAAACCCTTAGGGGATACTCACCACTATAGCTATCTCAACATGTACATGGGATCTAAAATTCATCCAACGTCTACATGGCAACGATGATCCAGCGCGTCATCGAACGGATGGGAGAAGCTTGGTACAGAAAGGCTCTTGAGGATTTTGGGATTGGAACAAAGACCCGGAATTGAACTGACTGCTGAAAGTGCCGGCTTACTCCCTCGGTAAAGATGAGGGAAAAACATACCCTAACGGCGCTCTCGAGTGGTCCAAGGCAACACCTTGGTCGTTGGCGATGGGACATAACGTCTCGGTCAACAGCCTGACATGCTCCGGGTTTATGGAATTTTTGCCAATGGCGGAGTTGATGTGAAACCGACGCTTATCCGGAAATATTGTCGAAAAAAGACGGTACTGTGATTTTGGACAATACAGCTGCTAAACCTTCTCGCCGTATCCTAATATGCCGATGATGTCAGAGAAAATCAACAAGGCAATGCGGTATGTCACTCTTCCAGGAGGAACAGCCCGCCGGGGAAATATTCCGGGCTACACAGAAGTTGGAAAAACAGGCAAACCGACAGAAAAAGTCATCAACGGAGTCTATTCCAAAAAAGACCACATCTCGACTTTCATTGGATTTGCACCGGCGACCAAGCCCCGGATTGTTTTACTGGTCGTCATCCCATAACCCGGAGAAGTATACTCCGGGAGTCGGCAGGAACCAAATGGGCGGGACGTGTGCTGCTCCTGCTTTTAGATCTATCGGTCTGAGAACTCTCAAATATCTAGGCATTCCAGAAGACGATCCGAAAAATGATGCCCTGGATAAAGAAGTCAAAGATCTCAAAGTGCTCTTTGACAAGTGGAATCACGGGTGAGACGCATGAAATTAAAACAGCTGTTCAAAGACATCGCAGTCACATGGAAGGGAAGCAAAGAGACCGATGTGACCTTCATCACTGCCAATTCGAAAAGCGTCGCTCCCGGGACACCTTTCATTGCCCGCCAG
>CAWIQH010000028.1:0-72612 GCA_963838185.1 uncultured Chlamydiae bacterium | reverse complement strand
CCTTTAGGAATTTTTTAACCCTCACAAGAACCCAATCTCCTTCTTTAGGGTTGAGAGCAAACTTAGTAACATGACGTATTTCAAAAACTTGTGAAGATAAAATCTCTTCTGTTTTCCATTTTTTATGTTCTAATGCAAAACCAAATACAACACGTGTATTTGTTACGAGATGGTCTACTATGATGCAGTTTCCATCCTCATCTTTAGCATAATCTTTGGGGGTTTTCTCATCTCTCTTGTAAAAGCAATGACCTGCGGTTAAAACATGTTTTTTGCTGACTAGAAATGCGGTCCCACGTCCTAGAACTGGCTCTCTTCCAAATTTCCCTTCAAATTTTTTGGGTCTTCCTGTACGAGGGTTTACTGCATCCCCAACGGCATATTCTTTTAGAGTCTTTACATAGTGGGTATTAATTCGGTACGATGGTCCTTCCTTTTGGAGGTTGCGAACGGGAACTAGGCAAGCTATGCTTTTTGCTTGAATAGCTACCTTTTCTGGCCAGTGACTAAAAAGATTTACTCTTTCATAGGGGTTTGCTCGATCATCGTCTTCAACATCATATAAAACTTTGGGCTCAGGCCCTGGTATGTAGTCTTGAAAAATTCCTTCCCTCGATTTATCTGCCGTTTTGAACTTGGTACTTTTTGAAGATGGATCTTCTTGCTCTGATGGAAGGGGTGTAGCTCTTTTTTGAGGCTTCTCAGATACTTGATGAATAGAGTAATTTTTATTTGGATTTAGGTTACTGCTAGAAACACCTAAACTAACCTCTCCATTGAAAAAGGTAATCTTTTTAAATTGAGGATTATTTACTTTACTAACATCTTTATTATTTCGTCGAAAAAGAAGCTATATATTTTTCTTGAAAAGAAGAAAAAAATTGTTTTTCAAGAAAATGATGTTCTTTTCAATTAAATTATTCAATTGTTTTCTTGTGGGTATCGATTTGGATGATGCAAGGCATTGGCAGACATAAAAAAACGTGGAACTATTTCCCCCGTAGTAGGTGTGTTGCTCAACTCCTGGAGGGTAATTTCTAGAACTCTTGATAAAAGAAAATGCATAAGTTTACGTTACTCTGTGACCAAATCTTTAGGCGGCCCATTCATCATCACAAACATGACTGGTATAAATATAACAAAGAACTTATCAATCGAAAACTATAATAAATTTTTGGATCAAACCAAAGACTCGATTTTTTGCAATAACTTAGCACCTTCCTCAACAAGTTTTTGGCAGAGCTCTTCATTTTTAATTCCATGCTCTATAAGGATTTTTACTTTCTCATTTTTAGAGATTTTTTGGTGTTTTGAAGTCGTATAAAACTCTCCATCACGATAAAAAAGTACATGGCCCGTAATGGAAAACAACTTGATCTAAAAGCTCATAATTGTTATTATTCCACTGATAGTTCTGATTTTCGCATATTATGGCCTAAGAAATCAAAAATTAAAGTTCTTATATAACTAACGCTAGTCTTATCTAAAGCTTGAATAATCTTTTGCAGTATTTCTAAAGGCAAGACGTGTCTTATTTTAGCCACCGCTCTCTAAAGCTACAGCGGCTTGGAATTTGGCACCTGTCATTTGTCATAGGATCGATGAAGCAAGCGATGAGCGCTTCCAGAGCCTTGGGAGGCAAGGCTTGTCCACTCTCGAGCCACCACTCCCAAAGCATCAGCGGCTGCGGATTTGGCATCGTCATCTACCTGTGGATCGATGAGGCAAGCAATGAGCGCTTCAAGGGCCTGGGGAGCCAAGGCTTGGTCGCTTTGAGCCTCCACTCCCAAAGCATCAGCGGCTGCGGATTTGGCATCGTCATCTACCTGTGGATCGGTGAGGCAAGCAATGAGCGCTTCAAGGGCCTGGGGAGGCAAGGCTTGGTCGCTTTGAGCCTCCACTCCCAAAGCATCAGCGGCTGCGGATTTGGCATCGTCATCTACCTGTGGATCGGTGAGGCAAGCAATGAGCGCTTCAAGGGCCTGGGGAGCCAAGGCTTGGTCCGCTTTGAGCCTCCACTCCCAAAGCATCAGCGGCTGCGGATTTGGCATCGTCATCTACCTGTGGGATCGGTGAGGCAAGCAATGAGCGCTTCAAGGGCCTGGGGAGCCAAGGCCTTGGTCGCTTCGAGCCACCACTCCCAAAGCATCAGCAGCTACGGATTTGGCATCGTCATCTACCTGTGGATCGGTGAGGCAAGCAATGAGCGCTTCAAGGGCCTTGGGAGGCAAGGTTTGTCCGCTCTTAGCCACCGCTTCCAAAGCTTTAGCGGCTTGTAATTGGACAAAACCATCTGCCTGAGGATCTGTGAGGCAAGCGATGAGCGCTTCCAGTGCCTTGGGGTGGCAAGTCTTGTCCGCTTTGAGCCACCGCTCCTAAAGCTTTCAGCCGGCTCGCGGATTTGGCATAGTCATCTGCCTGGTGGGGATCGGCAAGGCAAGCGACGAGCGCTTTCAGGACCTTGGGTCCAGGCCTTGTCCGCTTTTAGCCACCGTTCCTAAAGCTTTAGCGACTCCTGCTTTGGAATAGCCATGTCACCTGTGGATTGGTGAAGCAAACGACGAGCGCTTCAAAGGCCTTGGGTGGCCAAGGTCTTGTCCGCTTTGAGCCACCGCTCCTAAAGCTTCAGCGGCTAGGGAATTGGCATTAGCAGCTGCCTGGGGATGGGTGAGGCAAGCGATGAGCGCTTCCAGGGCCTGGAGAGCCAAAACTTGTCCGCTTTGAGCCACCGCTTCCAAAGCTATAATGACTCGAAATTTGACATAGAACTCTTACCTGGGGATCGGTGAGGCAAGCGATGAGCGCTTCAAGGGCCTTGGGTGGCAGGGTCTTGGTCCGCTTTTAGCCACCGCTCCCAAAGCTTTAGCGGCTAGCGGATTTGGCATAGACATCTGCCTGGGGATCTCTAAGGCAAGCGATGAGCGCTTCCAGGGCCTTGAGTGGCAAGTTTTGGCCGCTCTTAGCCACCGCTCCTAACGCTTTAACAGCTCCGGATTTGGTAACGCCAGTCTACCTGTTGGAAGTTGGTGAGGCAAGCGATGAGCGCTTCAAGGACCTTGAGTGGCAAGGCTTGTCCGCTTTGAGCCACAGCTCCTAAAATTCCAGCGGCTCCGGTTTTGGCAGTGTCTTCTATCAGGATCGGTAAGGCTAGCGGTGAGCGCTTTCATAGCCTTGGGAGGTAGGGTTTGCCCTCTTTCTGCAAGTTGCCTTAAAATTTCCAGGACTTTTTGTTGTTGTTTTTGATGATGTCGTATTTGATCTATAAAAACCACTTCCACTTCTTTATGATTAACAAGTCTATTATTTCCCGTTAATAAATTGACTATTAATTGTTCGTTGGGACACTGCACTAGAAAACTCTTAATCATATCAATAAAGTTCTTGTGAGGCAAACTCTCTGGAGTTTCACATTCTTCAAAACAACCTGCCTGCATTTTTAATGCGTAACTCATTGCTAAATCTTGGGGATCTAAAAAATAGATCCATGAAAAATTGCTCGAGAGCGTCCTTTGATTTAGATTCCTGTGAGTGGAGAGACAAAAGCCCTGCAGCCATTCTCAAAACCAATAGATAGCGAGGCTCAAACTTAATCTTTTCTAGTTCTTTTTTTGCATTTATGGGCTTTTTTTTATAAAGGTCTGCCAAATAAACTCCTGCATAAAACTCTTGGAAGGTTAAGTGAATAAAAACTCCCTCGCCATCGTCTATTCGTAAGGGGCCTATCTGTGTTAAAACCTTTTCGTGGGGGATTTTTGCTCCCCTAAGAATCGGCTTTATCAACTTTGCATTTATATAGAGTGTATTTTCTTCCATTGCTTTCCAAGCAACTTCGCTCAGTAGTTTTTCGAAAAACATAATCTTCTCATCATCGAGGACTAAATCAACGTAGTCAGGGCCATGGGCTTCCGGTTGTTCGCTGCGCTGCCTGTTAAACCTTTCGTAAAGCCAAATCGTTAATCTCCGATAAAGAGATGTCATACTGAAAGCTTTAGGATTTGCGAACAAAGACTCTCCTGCATCTACAAGTGAGCAGAATATTTCTAAATTGATAGGAATACGAGCCAAACTTCGAACAAGAGGATTTTGAAGTTGTTCTCGTAATTTGGGGGCGTGTGTTTTTTGTTGCGGTGTTTGCTCTGGTTTGTTCTCAGGGAAAAACTGCCTCACATATTCCTCTACATCTCTCGCATCAAACCCAAGAATTTCGAAGTTACAAGAATTATTAAAACCAACAATGATCTGAGGTCTTGTCGTAATTATTACATTTGGAAAATTCCTAAGTTCTTGAAAAATATGATGTAGACTCCCTTTATCGTTGACAGCATCTGGAGAAAGCTCATCATAACCATCTAACAAAATAAGCGTTTTATTTCTTAACTCTTTCTGATCTAGAAAGGCTTGAATAAACTCGAGCTTTATCTTGCATTCATTGGCTAGAAATTGTGCTAAATCTACCTGACTAGGATAATGCTCTTTACTTAATTTTCTTAAACGCACCCAAAAAAGATATTCAAATTCTTTAAAAAGCCCATCTTTCTTTTTAAGAAGAGCATCATTAGCCCATCTAAACGCAATATGATGGCAAAGAGTGCTTTTACCGATCCCTGCGGATCCCTGTATCAAAATTCGTTTCTGGGTGGCATTATCGAAAAGTTCTTCTAGCTTAATCGCTTCTTTAGGCTCAAAAATCGCCTCATGTGTTGGTGTTATTCCATAGCCTAAATCACCGAGTTCTGCTTGCTCTATTTGTTTTTTTCTGGCTTCTCCGGCTTTTTTTTCTTTTTCACTAGTATTTCCAATGATTGCCAGTCGGGTATATATCTCTTCGATGGGTCTTTGTTTCTGTGAAACTAAAAGAGTAATATACCGATTGATTTCGGATGTATAGATGTTACGAAGTAGCTCCCTTACTTCAGTCGGATTGATTACTTTTTTTTTACACGATCGTCCACAAAATTCATAATTATAGGAGCATTAATGTTATTTGCAACAAAAGAACCTTGACCATGTTGTTCAATTTTTTGGATGTTTTGCACCGGTTGAAGTTTAGTCGACAACAAATCTATAATCCTATCTATGGTGTCCTTGCTGAACAATCCTGATTCTTCTGCTGCATGTTTAGAGCTTTCTCTATCAAGCTCAGTAGGAGCTAGTTTAGCTAGTGCACAATTCGCAACTTGCATTCCTCTCTTAGCCAAAGATTGAAGAATTAGAACGGCCTCTTGCACATTACTATCGTCTAAGAGTTGTTCTACTTTTTCAAGATCCACAATGATTTTTTCTCTAGGTTCATAAGTGATTTCACCTAGATTAAGTTCAATAATTTTACCTATTATATCTTCTGGGAGAGCGGTCATTCGCTGGCATTTTTCGTGTCCATACTTTTCTATTTCGTCTGGAGTAGCTCTATGAGGGTGAAAACTATCATAGTATTCGTCATAATCTTTGGGATTTCCTTTCGTTAACATCCCAATAACTCTTCCAGCTTTATTAAAGATGGGCGATCCAGAATTCCCATGAAAAGCATCGATCTTTGCTCCGAAGTGTGAGTCGCTTTCTCCTTTATCTCCTTCAACGACTTCACCCCTAAACGTATATTTTAGCGGCAACCCAACTGGGTGACCCAGCATATAGATCGAAATCGGATCTCGAACCATATTAATGAAATCTAATTCTAACGGGTCAATGCCTTCAGGAGTTTTTTTGAGCTTTACAAGAGCCCAATCTCCTTCTTCAGGGTTGCGAGCAATCTTAGTAACGTGACGTATTTCAAAAACTTGTGAAAGAGAAATCTCTTCTGTTTTCCATTTTTTATGTTCTAATGCAAAACCAAATACAACACGTGTATTTGCTACAAGATGATCTTCCAAGATGTAGTTTCCGTCCTCATCTTTAGCATATTCTTTGGTTTTGTCATCTTTCTTGTAAAAGCAATGACCCGCAGTTAAAACATGTTTTTTGCTGACTAGAAATGCGGTCCCACGTCCTAGAACAGGCTCTTTCCCAAATTTCCCTTCAAATTTCTTGGGTCTTTTTGTAAGAGGGTTCACTTCACTCTTAACAACAAATTTTGCTAAAGTTTTTACCTGATCTGTATTGATTCGATACGAAGATCCTACCTTTTGGAGGTTGCGAATGGGAACTAGGCAAGCTATGCTTTTTGCTTGAATAGCAACCTTTTCTGGCCAGTGACTAAAAAGATTTACTCTTTCATAAGGGTTTGCTCGATCATCGTCTTCAACATCATATAAAACTTTGGGCTCAGGCCCTGGCATATAGTCCTGAAAGATTCCTTCCCTTGATTTATCTGCCATTTTGAGTTTGATTCTTTTTGAAGAAGGATCTTCTTGCTCTGATGGAGGGGGGGTAGCTCTTTTTTGAGGCTTCTCAGATACTTGATGAGTAGGGTAATTCTTACCTGAATTTAGGTAACTGTTAGAAACACCTGACATAGACTCCTCCATTGATAGAGTTGAAGCTGGGGATTGCTACTCTGCTATGCAAACAGATAACACCTAACGGGCTGCGGCTTTGCCCAACCGATTTCCCTCGTGCCTGCCGTGTTCATGAACACTGTCAGGCACTCGGGAAATCAATTGTGCTGTGCCTCGCCTCGTTATGTGCCACTTGTTTGCCTAGCGGAGTAGTAATTGCACTTTACCATCTCTCCAGATCATTGCTCAGAAGGAGCCATCTTTTTCTTCTTTGAAAAGAAGAAAAAAAATGTTTTTCAAGAAAATGATGTTCTTTTCAATTAAACTATTCAATTGTTTTTTTGTGTGTGTGGAAGAAATTGCGCAAATCTAAGTGTCAGGGCAAAGTTGAAATGTCCAGGGCGATTGTATGATAAATTTCTTGACAAATCTTCCTCATAGATAAACCCTATTTTTTGGCAGGCCAGTCTAAAGTGCTCGGCATTCCTGCGCTTGTGCCTAATTGTCTATGAGAAGCATTTGTCAAGAAATTTATCATGCAATCGCCCTGGCCTCAAATCGATTGTTATGAATTGAAGAATAGGTTCACTTCTTAATGCCGGCGATTTCGCCAAGAGACTTGGTATTTTCTGCGGTACTTGAATTGCAGATCCATGTTCTGCATTTAGATTTTTGGACGATCTCATTGAGAAGAGAACCCATCGATTGACGGCCTCCTTTTTCCGGAGCCTTGCTCGATTCTAAAAGCAGAAGATCGAAGCCGTCGCGGTTAAGCACATCGAGAATAGCATCTGAAATACCACGGGCTCGGACAATCTCCAGATCCATCTCGACTCCCATATCGATTCCGATCGCTTCAGCTGTTTTGAGAACTAAGCTCGCGAGTTCTAACCTGTGCTGCACAACAGAATCTAAAGGCATCGAAGGCGGCACATCAATGACATGGAGAGCTGTGATCTTGCCTTTATGCAATTTTGCCAGTTCGCAAGCAACTTGGACGGTTTCAGTCTGAGTCGTACTTCGGAGCGGCAAGAGGATGTGTTTAATCTCCAGCGGCTCAAAAGAAGGGATTTTGATCTTTTGGATAACGACTTGTGACATCGGAGAAAGTCTCTTGGTCCTTCGATAGACCCAGAACATCAAAAGCCCGAGCAGGATCCATCCGATTCCCATGTATCTGCCTTCGGGCTTCGTGATCACAACAAGCGTCCAAACGGCAAAGCTTGCGATCGCACCCAAAACTGCCGGGATGGGGATCAATTTACCTTTGATCCTGATATTGAGCGGAACCTTAAACGGCCGGATCATGTCCGGTTTTTTGATCCTAAGTAAAATAAGTGAAAGCTGAGTAAAGAAAAACGCAATCTGGGCTCCGAAGTTGTAAAGGTCGGCAAGGTAGCTAAGTCTTGCTTTACTGAGTGCAACAACGGTACAAGCAAGCAGTGCAAAAAAAGCTAAGGCGACATACGGTGTCCGGAACTTCGGATGGATCTTATGGAAAAACCGAGGAAGCTGGTAGTACTCCCCCATGTTGAAAGAGAGTCTCGAAGCCCCAATGAGACCTGCATTAGCAGAGACAAACAGTGTGACGGCCGCTAAAATCCCTATCCAAGGCAGCAAGACGTGGGCTCCCCAAGGAAAGTTCGCGACGATCCCGGCAATCGGCTGTTCTACATAGGTCGTGCCAAGCTGATACGGAGTCAGAATCGAAAAGCCGATAACAGTCAGTCCCAAATACATAAACAGCACGACAGCCATCGTGATCATGATCGCGCGAGGAACTGTCCTAATCGGTTTTTTTGTCTCGGAGCTAAGCTGTGCGATCGATTCAATACCCGTATAAGCGACCATCGCCATGGCCGTTCCTTTGATGAACCCGTCCCAAGAGGGAGAATCGGCCCCGCTCCTCCAATCGTCATCCCGCTGATCACCTTGGTTATATTTTCTGCTGTGAAAAGTCCGATCAAAATAATCAAGACTTGCGTGAGGACCGTAAAAACCATGAGTAAAAAACTAGTCCGGGTCGATTGCTTGACGCCGATGATGTTCAAGACTAAGAGAATCGCAATCAATCCTATCGTAAAAAGAACTTGGACATCGGCTTCTTTGAGTTGAGGAAAAAAGTTCATCAGGTAAGGACCGACTGTAAAAGCCGAGATCGCAATTGTGACGATATAATCGAGTAAAAGGCCCCATCCGGCAATAAAAGAGATCAGATCATTGAAGGCATGACGAGCGTAGCTGGCAGATCCTCCCGATTCATGAAAAGCAGCGGACATTTCAGCATACGATAGAGCTGTACAGACAAAGACAATCCCTGCCAGGACCATCGCAATGGGTGTGGCTCCCAACGCAAAAAAAGCTGTTATACCCAAGGCGTAGTAGATGGACGAGCCTAGATCCCCGTAGCCGATTGCACAAAGGTCAAAAACCCCTAGGACGCGTTTAAGAGCTCCACGATCGATTTGAGGAATATTCGTGATAGGTGAATCTTTTCGGGCCATAAAAACTAGATATGGAGATTCACATTTTTTTTAGCAAGTCCGGTGTTAAAAAAAAGCTCAGTTCTGTATACTGCTCCGGACAACCAGATGAGTATTTGAAACCTAGGAGAAAGCGATGGCAGTGCAACTAGTGCAACTATTAAACCAAGTGAAAGAACTAACGTTTTCGCCCTTCAAGCGGCCTGAGAATAGAGGGGATGTTCTGAACAATGTATTTAAATTTTCAATTTGGGGTGCTCTGGGTACCGGTTGTGCCGCTGGTGTCTCAGCGCTATTTAGCAGAAATATGGTCGAAAGAAACACCCTCGCTCCTTCTATTTTAAAAGCCAGCCTGACCAGCTGCGCTACATTTACTTTTTTTGCCGCTTATATCATTTACAGATGTTTGCAAATCCCCGATAAGTCAACTCCTGATGAAACAAGACTTTTTAACCAAAAAGTTAATACGGATATAGCTTTTTTAGAAATAGGTGCAATCACGATTGTTGCTGCTATTTTGGCCCATGATTTTTTAAATCAGAACCAGATAATAGAATCACTTGCTGAACGTTCAATCCATCCGCTCTTGTGGATTGGGATGACGATGGTTGCTACCCGGATTTTTCATGCTTATCAACAAAAACAAATAGGAAACCCATGACTCAATCTTTTGATCTTGCTTGGATCGTTGTTAAAGACTTAAAAAAAAGCTGTTCAGTTTTACACAGAGACCGTCGGCCTAAAACTCTTGAACCTCCATGAAGAGCTCGGCTGGGCAGAACTCCAAGGGCCTAATGGCGGAGCGAAAATAGGAATAGGTGTAGAAAACGACAAAGATCCAATCAAAGCCGGCGCTAACGCTTGTTTAACATTCACAGTAGAGGATCTTGAGAAATCTCGGGACTTTTTCCTTCAAAAAGGAGCGAATTTCCTCGGAGAAATCATGGAAATTCCTGGACATGTGAAGCTACTGACAGGAGTGGATGCTGACGGCAATCACTTCCAGCTCGCACAAATGCTCTCTAAGTTTTGAGAACTTGATTCAAGATACTTTGAGCGATCTCTTGGGACATATCCATGATCAATTCAAAGCGGTTCTCCCCATCAAAGTAAGGGTCGGGGAGGTCCTTATCCTTAAAAGCCGTGCTATACTCAGAAGCGAGATGAAGTTTGCCTTTTTCATCATCGGGGGCCATGGATTGAAGGATTTTCAAGACTTCTCGATCTGAAGCAAAGATATAATCGAAAGCTTTGAAATAAGCCTCTTCAAAGAGCTTGGCTTTATGATTCGATGATGACTCCCCTTTTATTTGCAGCTGCGACCATCCGTGGATCGGCAGGAGCTCCTAAAAAGCTGGGCGTGACAGCGCAGCTGTCGACAAAGACTTTATCTTTCAGGCTTTTTTCATTGATAAGCTTCTGCAAGCAAGCAGCGAGGGCTGGTGATCTGCAGATATTGCCTAAACAGACAAAGAGGATTGATTTCATTCGGTTGCATCCGTTGCGCAGCGGAATCCATAAGTGCCGTTCATCGTGCCGGGATTGTTCCGGTGGCGATGAGAGCAGCGGAGGTCTTCCTTCAGGCTCTTCCAGCATCCGCCGCGGAGCACGCGGTAGACGCCTTGTAGGGGCCCTTTAGGATTATGAGGCTCTTGCATGGAAAGGTTGTAATAATGGTAGTCGTACCAATCTAAACACCATTGGTAGACGTTGCCGGCCATATCATAGAGGCCGTAGTCGTTCGGAGGATAGCTCATCACAGGCGTTGTGTCGGAACTAAAGAAGTTCGCCTGAGTCCTGTCGATATCTTTACCGGTCGGATAGATGCACTCTTCAAGACCTGCACAGGCTGCGATTTCCCATTCGGCTTCTGTAGGAAGACGCTTTCCGACCCACTTGGCATAAGCAACTGCTCCATAATACGTCACGCCAACAACCGGATGGCGTGCATATCCAGATTCGATGGAAAGCTTGCCGGTATGCCGTTTAATACGTGATTCTCTAAGACGGATGATGTCGTTGTTATTGTGATCTTTTTCTCCGCCCATCGCTTCTAAGAATTGGACAAATTGCTCATTGGTGACAGGATGGATATCAATCGCAAATGCATCGAGGCTGATCTGATGGCGCGGCATCTCGTCGCGGCCGCCCTTATTGCTGCCTCGTTCGTAACCTCCGCCTGGAATAATCATCATCTCGGTGTGGAGAGGATCGATCTCTTTTTTTCTCTTCAGGAGCCGGCTGATAAGGAGCGACGACGGTCTCCAGCTTGAAGATCGCGCCGGGGTCGGCTTCGTATTCAGGACGTTGGATCTCGCCCGGTTTCAGAACGGGTTTTAATGCTGTGACTTTTTCTGGCTCGGATTCGGGCAGATGATGCTCGAGTTCATTGAGGAGCTGCTGAAGAAGCGTCGGTCTCTTAGCAGGATCTGCGACGAGGCATTGCTTGACGATTCTGTCCCATGGGAGTTTGTACTGGGGAGAGATTTGAGATGGAAGATCAAAAACACCTTCAGGATATTTTCCTGTCAGCAAGTAATAAAGCACCACGCCAAAGGCATAGGTGTCGCCTTTAACGCCAGAGCCTAAACTTTTATCCCAGCGTTGTTCTGGAGCTAAGCAAAGGTAATGATGGAGGAAAGAGAGGTTTTGTTTTGGAAGCGTTTCAGGAGTCTGGCCAATTTTATCAGCTAACGCCTTGTAGATCCGGTTCATGTAATTAGAGGCGCCCATGACCTTAGAGAGTCCAAAATCTGAAATTTGAACATTGATCCCTTCTTTTTTCTTGGAGATCAAAATGTTTGTGGGCTTAAGACCTTGGTGGGCAAATGGATCGGTCGCTAGGCCTTTTTCGTGGGTGTAGTCGAGAGCTGCTGCGATCTGATGGATGATCCTGACGACTTCATCTTCTGGGACGCGTCCACCCTTTAAACGGCAGTATTCATAGAGGTTGGTCGTTTCGCCCTTTTCATCCATGACAGGATCGGTCACGAGAAAATAGTGGCCGTCAGCTTCTGAGACGTTATGGACTTTAACGATGTTGGGATGTTCTAGGGTTGCTAAAACAGCGGCTTCTCTTTCAAACCGGTTGACGAATTCGGCATCGTGGGCAAGTTCAGAATCAAGGACTTTAACGACAAACGGCCGTTTTAAAAAACGGTGCTGCGCTAAATAAGCAGTCCCCAAAGCGCCGATTCCTAGGCACCGGAGAAGTAGATAGTCCCCTAAATTCTTGCCTTCCATGCTTTTTTCTTGTGGTTACAGTTTTTCTATAGATTTGACGATTTCATCTAATTTGGTCAAGGGAGCTTCGCATTTATTCTGCCGGCAGATGTAAACCGTCGTTGAATCTTGGATGGCAATTTTGTCTTTTTCTATAGGGAAATCAGGGGTCTTTTTCCATAATGGTTATTAGATGAGCTGAAAAATGCGCTGCGAGCTTAGATTGGATGGTTGGGACGTCAGTTCCCTTCGAATCGGGCACTACAACGACTGTCGGAGCTGCCGGGTCAAGGTACCTGAGCGCTGCCATCATGTGGTAAAAAGCCGCGGGGGCAACTTTTTCAATATAGTTTTTGGATGCTTTGAGAACATCTTCAGCCTGTCTGAGATAAGTCTCATCCTGGGTCATTTGATATATGCGGAGGAGGTTTTCTGTCTGGACTGCGTTGCCAGACGGCTCAGCTCCATCAAAGAATTCACACTGCCGCAGCAAGAGCTGTGATCTCTCATCGGTGAAATAAAAGGCCCCTTCGATCTCTTTGAAGTCACGATCGAGGATCTTGGTTAGCGTCACTGCCCACTCATAATATTTAACGCCGCAGCCTTCTTCAAATAGTGAGAGCAGCCCCTTAATTAAGAAGGCATGATCATCTAAGATGCCGGGGAATTTGGCTTCGCCATTGCACCACCGGTGCAAAAGGCGTCCATTGACCCAGAGATTTTTTTCTATAAATTCAACGGTTTTGATTGCAGCTTCGGTATATTTTGGTTCTTGGAATGCAGCGCCGGCACGGGCCAGTACATCGATGACAAGTCCGTTCCATGAGGTCAAAATCTTTTCATCACGGAGAGGTCTTGGGCGGAGCTGCCGTCTGCGGAGCAGGGCCTGGCGGCCTTTAGCTAAGATTTTTTCGACATCGTCTTTTTGCATCTGGAGAGCGGGAGCAAATTCTTCAACCGGCAAATCAATGTGGAGGACGTTTCTGCCTTCAAAGTTGCCTTGAGCGGTGACGTCGTAGTAAGCGCAGAAAAGCTCTCCTTCTTCGCCGGGAAGGACTTCTTGGACTTCCATCGGAGTCCACGTATAGAAAAGACCTTCATGCCCCTCGCTTTCGGCATCTTCTCCTGAGAAAAATCCGCCTTCTCCGTACATCAGATCGCGGATCATATAATCGAGAATTTCCTTGGAGACTTGGGCATACTTTGGATTTTTGGTGTACTTCCAGGCTTGGAGATAGACTTTGGCCAGGATCGCATTGTCGTAGAGCATTTTTTCAAAGTGCGGGATGGTCCATTCTTCATCGACGGCATAGCGGGAAAATCCTCCGCCGAGATGGTCATAGATGCCGCCTCTTTGCATCATGTCGAGGGTTAGCTTCACAAAAAATAGAGCCCGTCCGTCGCCTTTGAGCTGAGACCAGCTGAGTAAAAACTCTGCTTGAAATCCTAAAGGAAACTTAGGCTCGCCGCGAAGACCGCCATTGACCGGATCGGTAATCTCGAAGAACATGTTGACTGCGTCGACAAGCGTTTGCGCGGTGGGAAGTTCATGGCCAGTGGCGTTGCTGGTATGTCCAAAGCTTCGACGATTCTTTCAGATTGAAGAACGAGTTCTTCTCTTTCGGGGCTTTCCCACAGCTGTTTCACTTGAGTAATCAGCTCGGAAAATGCCGGCATTTCCCTCATGGGTTTGGGAGGAATATAGGTTGCAGCCAGCATCGGCTTTAAATCGGGAGTTAAGATCACATTGAGCGGCCAGCCTCCCCCGCCGGACATTAAAACTTGAGCAAAGTCCATGTAGAGGCTGTCGACTTCAGGATGTTCTTCCCGGTCGACTTTGACACAGATAAAGGTTTCGTTGAGAAGCTTCGCGATCTCATCATTGGAAAAAGATTCTCTTTCCATGACATGGCACCAATGACACGTTGAATATCCAATGGAAAGAAAAATCGGCCGGTCTAATTCTTTAGCTTTCTGAAATGCCTCATCGCCCCATGGAAACCAATCGACGGGATTGTGCGCATGTTGTTGGAGATAAGGAGACTTTTCATGGATAAGTCTGTTTGTGAACGGATCGGTCACAGCACTCCTAGCGCCTTGGCAACATACCACGCGGCAACGAGAACGACAGCGGAAAGGCCTGCCCATAAAAGATTAGGGAACCACTTGACTCCCCCGCCTTGGCTTCCTCGGACTTCTAAAGTACCGATGCCGTAGGTAAATTCATGCTTTTCTCCGGGCATGGCAAAAGCGACAGCATTGTCTTTGACAAGCTGTTCGACTTCCATTCCGAGGAATGAGGCGTATTGTTTGAGAAAGCCTTGGGCATAGATGCCGGCGATCAGAGCGGTGATGCTACCGTCTTCAATTGCTTCCAAATAAGAGCTGCGGATGGAAGTTGCATTCTCAACTTCTTTTAAAGAAAGGTTCATCTCTTTTCTTTTGGATTTAAGCATATCGCCTAAACGTTTCAATTCTTCTGCCATACTCACCTCAGGTTATACTAAATATACCGTCTTCTATTTTTAATGCACTGCAAAAATTTCCAATAGAGGCAGATCCTTGGAACCTATCCTTCGATTTCAGGGCATTATTGAACAATCGAATGTTAAGAATTGAAGAATGAGTCTAAGACTTTCTCCAAGCACTAAGATTTCAGATTAGGTATTGCTCTTCTCATGAATTCAGTAAATAGAGGAACGGTGAATGCCAGTTCACCATGAGCGGGACTATAGATCATCCCTTTTTTAATTAATTTGGATCTCACTGGAGCAAGGCTTGTAATTTTAAGCTGTAAGATCTCTGCAATATCTCCAGTTCTATGCAGTCCTTGGCCCAGTTCTGCCATTGCCCTTAAAAAGTTTTTTTCACTTGGAGTCAATCGATCAAATCGGACTCGGAAGAAATTTTTATCTAGCCGTTTAATAACCGTTTTTGTGGCTTCTTGAACATCTTCGAAAGTAATCGGGCTTTGCTTCGCATGATTCCAGGACTGATATCCCCATTCTTGAAGAAAATAAGGGTAGCCTTGCGTGATGCGATAAATTTCTTCTAAAGCGCGTGCTTCAAAAGCTACACCCTCAGCTCTAGCCGGATCGCTTAATGCTTTATTTGCATCCGATTCCGATAATGCACCGATGTCAGGAAAATTAAGAAGACGCTCTGCATACGATTTTGATTCACCAGCCAAACCGGGCAAAATGGGCAGTCCAGCACCTAAGAGAACCACTGGAAGTTGAAGTTGCTGCATTTTGTGCATTGCCATGATCAATGAACCTAGCTCTTTCTGTGCTCAAATATTGAACTTCATCTATAAAAATCGCGATAGCGCTTTTACATTCGACAGCAGCCTCTCCCAAAGCTACAAATAGATTTGGCAAATCGATTTCCAAATCCCCGCTATCTGCAGTCCCTCTTTCAGGCTCAACATCTAAACCTATCGTCACATCATTCACAGTTACTCTAAGAGCAGAAATAAAACTTCGTAGGACAGAGAAACCTCTTCGAACTTTATGATTAATGCCAGCTATTCGATCCAGCTCAAACAGCAACTTCCATAAATGCGGGACAAGCAAAGCACCCAAATCTTTCCTTCATGAGCTTCAATTAAAATTGTACGATATCCTTCTTCTTTTGCCTTTTGCTCAATGACATTGAGTAAAACGGTCTTTCCAACACCCCGTAATCCGGTCAGGAGCATACTCTTTTCTGGGCGCTTCCGCCGTATGCGACCAAGAAGTATCGCGGCTTCTTCAAGAATGGGATCTCGTCCTACTAATTCTGGTGGTGGAGCGCCTGCTCCAGGTGAAAATGGATTTTTGAATGCGTACATGATTTATACCTATTTATATCCATTTATACCTGAAACCATGAATAAATGGGTATAAATAGGTATAAATCTTCGGCCTCTCCCAGACAACCAAAGGAAATCTGTCACGTCCCTAAGGGGGAAGGCTTCTGGGGGATTGCTCTCAGGCCATCTAATCAGATGGTCAAATATAGGTATTCAAAATTTGAAGAGACGCTCTAAGTTCTTTTCACAAAAACCCTCTAAACTGATAGTCTTCTGACTGTGAATACCTTTGTAGCGACTATAGACCTAGCCCTTGCCCCTAAGTTGAAAGCCGATCTAGAAGATCAAGGCTTTGAAATGGCCAAGCCCGCCTATACGGTCTTTTCTGCCCAAAAGCAGGGCGTCTCCTGCACCCTTTATACCAGCGGCAAGATCACGGTTCAGGGCAAAGGCAAAGACGACTTCATCGCTTATTATCTGGAACCAGAAATTCTAAAGTCACTGGCTTATACCTATCCTGAGATCGGCGTTGACATGACCTCTCATATCGGGGTAGATGAAGCCGGCAAGGGCGATTTTTTCGGACCTCTTTGCATTGCCGGTGTTCAAGCGGATGAAGCAGGGATTAAAAAACTCCTGGAGATCGGAGTTAAAGACAGCAAGCGGATGAATGATAAAAACATCCTCATTATGGCTTCGAAGATCCGTCCGGCTTTTGCCCATTCGATCATTCGGCTATTTCCCCTGAAATACAATGAACTGTACGGAAAATTCAAAAACCTGAACAGGCTGCTCGCATGGGGCCATAGCACAGCGATTGGCGAACTGGTGGAAAAGACAGGCTGCCAAGAAGCACTCATTGACCAATTTGCAGATGAGTCGCTCGTGCTCAACGCTCTAAAACAGAAAAAACTGACGATCAAATTAACGCAGAGGCCCAGAGCCGAAGAAGATCCTGTCGTAGCGGCAGCTTCGATTTTGGCAAGAGCCGCATTTGTCGAAGGAATCGACACCTTAAGTAGAGAGGCGGGTTTTGAGCTTCCTAAAGGCGCCTCCAAACAAGTGATCGAAGCCGGACGAAAACTCATTGAGAGACTCGGCGGAGACAGCATGGGCAAGTTTGCCAAGCTCCATTTCAAAACCTACAACGACATCCTTTCTTTAAATCTTTAATTTTTTCATAATGTGATTTTTAAAAGAGGCTTGTCTATGCGTTTGACCCTTCCATTGATTGCACTATCGTTTGCCGCTGTCTATGCTGATGAGATGGCGACTCTTTCCCCTGCTGCTGCCTATACTTATGAATATGGATTTTCCGATTATCATTTCATCGATCCCGATAGGCCTTGTCATGTGGAAGGACGATACCATTGGGTCGCTCCGGCAAGATTTGAAAATCATCGAAAAGGACATGTCGATTATTCGGATGTCGATGCAGCAATCTACTACACTCAATTTTTCAACGATGAAAACTCGCTGACATATGAGATCGGCTACGATTTCTTGAAGTTCAAATGGAAGAAGAATCCTCGTTTTAACCAGAGCAATTTCAATTATCTGGCAGCTTCCTTGGGATATGTCTCAACGACGCTCGAAAAGTGGAGATGGATCGTTAATGCAGGCTTTTCAGTCGATGCGGCCCATTTAGATATGGCTAAATCAGGTGTTGGACATGCCATGCTTTGGGGCAGATATAACTTTGCCGAGTGCTGCGGAGTCCACGTAGGAATGCTGGGATGGTATGGCATTTTGAATGGCCATGCCTGGCCGATCATTGGATTTGATTGGAAATTCTGTGACAACTGGAGCGCCAATGCGATCTTTCCAGTCGATTATTCTTTGAATTACGCGTTTACCGAGAATTGGTCTTTAGAAGCGGCCTATTCGAGCATCGGAGGGCCTTATAAATATCCTCGTCGCGCTAGAGACGGCGTCGAAGGATTTAGAGATCCGATTTTTTCAGTCCATTCGAATGGACTTGAACTACTCTTCAAATACAAGTTCGAACACTTGCTCCGTATCTCCGTGGGCGCAGGCTGGGACTTCGGGGGATGGATTTACATCAAAGATGGACATAACCATCGAGGGAAGTATTACCATTATGAATCCGCACCCTACGCCCAAGGAAATCTGGAACTGACCTTCTAATTACTTAGAGGCTGTCTTCTGAGCGTGAAGCTTAAATGAGTTCACAAAGTGTTTGTAGCGAACTTCGTCGTATTTCGGAATTTCACACTCCATCGCCATGAGGTACATGCTATTTTTCACCATGACAGCGCGTCCTTTAAAGTAGACGTTGCCGGTTCTAATGAAAAAGTCTAAAGCCTCATGTCCATCCACTAAGAGCAGATCAGCAAATAACAGCTGATTGCCTGGATTGTGAGTCAGAATTCCATTGAGGAATCCCTCTAGGCTCATTTGAGCATACGACTCATCGACAAAATCAGGATATTGTGCGATCAGAAGCATGAAAACGGTTTGCTGATCAGCCGCTGAGATATAAGCATCGTATTTGAGCTCAAATCCCTCGTCTGGCATCGCCATTTTCTCTGAGATATGTTCTGGTTCTACAGGAAATATCATTGAACAATTTCCTGGTGTTGAATGGAATTCCATCCATCCACTAGGTATAGTCTGCGCAGGCACACTCGGTGTACCATTGCTTTCTGCTGTCATGGGTGAAAGCAGGCAGAGCAAGCCGCCCATCCATCCCATTATTTTCTTTGTTAATCCTCTTTGATACATAACTCCCCCTACTTATTAATTTTTAATGTGGTGTGCCTGTCATGAGCGTAAAGAACCAAGCCAGAATAGACACGCCGACGAAGATCACAAATATTGGTATCAGAATGTTGAGCAAGGCCTTCCATGCTGAGAACCCCTGCACTTCTCCTAAGGCTTTCAACGTAATGACAAATGCCCATACTGCAACAACCAGTTGAACGAGGGCCGTCATAAAAATAATCGAGAGTTCGTTGCCCGCAAATTGTGTTTCAACAAAGTCGTTTCTAAAGATCCTTACGCCAAAGACTGCCAGGTTGATCACCCAAATACCGATATTGACAACGCTCGGCATGTTCGACCAGGCCACCGCTGCTCTGATTTGCTGGTAAGTTCCCACTCCTCCGATCCATTTGCCCGTCCAGGTAAAGAGCGCTGTAGCGATGTTAATCATGATAGCTCCCAAAAGGATCGCTAAGATCGCAGATCCGATGACAATTCCTACAACTGAGTAACTATTTCCCAGAGAAAAGTTCTGAGCCAGCTGCAATGCCATTGGGAATCCGTAGATGAAGCACAGCAAGGGGTACATATATCCTGGATTGGTCTGGATAATCGCACGGATTGTCTCCCGCGGTCTTACCCACATCTGGGTCCAAGGATTGATTGAAAGTTTAGTTCCCATATTTTCGGCCCCCCATTCTCATGCGGCTCGTATGTTTATAATAGAATTAGATAATTAAATAATCAATATGTTTTATAATTAACTGAAATTAACTTAGAATAATTAGAAATAAAAAGACACGCGGAAAGCGTGTCTTATAAACTGGAATCTTTATATATTCTTAATCTTCTTCGATGTCGTCTTCATTAGAAAGTTGAGGATCAGATGCAGAATTCTTAATCTGTTCATTTTCCTTTCCGATCTGGACATCCAATGCTTTGCTCCTGATGTATTGATTTTCCTTGTCCAGTTGGAGGTCAGCGACTTCATCTTCCATCATCACTGGATCTTCGTCTTCATTTGCTACCTCTTCATCCTCTGTCTCTTCAACTGGGGAGGCCAAAGGAGCGACTTGTTTCCTATCATCAGCTGATAAGAATGGGTAGGCATTGAGCGTCACCAACGACATGAGTAACATGATTATTCGACTATCCATTCGCATACCCCTTTGGAGTTAAGAAATTTAAAATAACAAACGGTCTTATTACCCACAAGCCCCTTTACAAATAATAACTTTTATTATATAAATTAGTTTAGAAACGAGTGAGGTTAATAATGTCTATTTCAAGAAAGAAACAGTCCTCAAATTATCCTAAAAAGATTCCACAACAAAAAGTAAAGAAAATCGAAAATGCCCTTGAAAAGCAAATGCTTGTGGATCTTGAAAAACGGATTAGTATCAATGTCGGTCAATATCTTGTCCTCACGGAAGAAGGCGAACCGACTCAAATCGCACTCGCTCATCAAAGAGCAAAAAGCGAGTTTTTGAAATTTGCCCCAGAAATGTCGCGGCTCGCTTTGCATCTTGGCGGAGAAATAAGCTACGTCGTAGCTGACTTTCTCGACAGCGTCGATGTCGTTCTTCATAATGATTTTCTAGATGAAGAAAAGGTATCCCGTTGTTTTCATACAACCCAGCGCCTCCAGTCAGAGTTAAAGCAATAACTCATCGAGTTGTGCTTTTTTGAATTGAAAACCCTTATCTAGGAGTCGTTTTGGAACAGCCCTTGTACTTGATAACAACAATTGTTTGCCCTTCTCTCCAAAAACCAATTTTATTAACCAAACAGGCACAGGCAAAAAAGGACGGTGATGCATGAGCTTTGCCAGCTGCCGCGTAAATTCAGCATTTGTCACAGGATTGGGAGAAGTAAAGTTGAAGACCCCTTTGTTGACCTCTTGGACGTCTTGAGTCATTGTAAACTCAAGAGCGCCGATTAGGTCTTCAAGAGCAATCCAGCTCATCCATTGTTTTCCGCTTCCGAACCTGCCCGCAAGGCCGTGGCGGAATAGTGGAAGCAATTGTTTGAGCATGCCCCCTTCTTTTGAAAGGACCGCTCCAAATCTCGCCCTAATCACGCGCGTTTTCATCTGATCGAGTACTTGACTTGATTCTTCCCACTTACTGCAAACGTCTGATAAAAAGCCCTTTCCCTTCCGGCTCTCTTCTGTGAGGATCTCATCTCCCCTGTCTCCATAATAACCGATAGCTGAAGCTGAAAAGAAAACCTTCGGAGGCCTCTTTAACCTTGAGAGAGCATGGGATAGCAACCACGTGTGTCTGACGCGGCTGATGAAGATTGCCTCTTTTTGGGCCTCGGTCCATCTTTTAGCGAAGATGTTTTCTCCCGCCAAATGAATCACCGTATGGAATCCCTCAAAGTCATCCAGATTGATCTCTTCGTTCATGGGGTTCCAATAGACTGTATCCGGAGCTCTTTGACGGACATCCCGGACAAGGCGATTAACAACATATCCTTGTTTCTTGAAATGACTCACGACGGCCTTCCCAACAAAACCCGAAGCGCCTGTGACTAGAATGCGATGACTCGTTGGCATACAAATAACTGTAGATACCAAAAATCTCGATTAAAACCTATCCAGAAGTGACGGCTTCCCAGCCCTTCTTGGTCTTTTCCTAATAGGTATCTCATAGTATTTTTCCTTAATATCGATCGGCAAATAAGAATATGCCTTGGAAATGAATGCTTGGAATTCTGCGAGCAAGGCATAGAGCGGATTCCATTGATATACTCGTGTTTTCCCCTCTTTAAAACTCACGATGACACCCTGTTTTTCCAAACGACCCAAAGCATTTTGGATGCCAAAAATAGGCAATCGCAAATGTCTTCTTAATTCTGAGGCATAACACTTTTGGTTAGCTATGAGATAGAAACAGATCTTCTCAACGATTTTACTTCCAAACAGATCTTCAAACATATATCCACCAATCCTTTTGGTAATATTACCAATAACCTTGGTAGGTTGCACAGTATTTTACTAATTTAATGAGTTAAAAAAAGGACTTTGCCATTGCTGATGAGCCCTCGAGCAGGGATTAAGAATTAAACCGATCGAAATCATGTTTTGTTGTATAACTTTTCTACTTTTTTCTTCAGGTCGTCGACGTTATCTTTGAAAAACGAACCCAATAAACTAGTATCAAAACTCTTTTCTAAAGCAGAACGTAATGCTTTGTAAGCTCCATCCGAAGGCAGCCCGGCTTTTTGCCAGATCATCTTTAATCCTTTTGTTTCAGTAGGCAGATCGCCAGTTAAAACCCAAATAATTGTTAAACCAATCGAACATTTTTCCGAGTCCCGAACCAGACGCTTCTGTACGAAACCTATAGGGATGACTGATGCTGCTCCCATCCGAACAGAATCTGCGAATGCCGGTGTGTGGGCCAATCCTTTATCCAGCGCCTCACTTAATTGGTCTTGGTGGGTGACTCCACCCAAGTCACTGACATGGACGATTAATGAGTCAGAATCTCCACGAAAAAGAATGTTTGCGGGTTTGAGATCGTGACTGATAAGCTTATTTGCAAGTAGCGTTTCCATGCCTTGAAGAATCTGAAGAGCAATCCCGAGGCGTGTTTTTAAGTTAAAGGTCATCACTTTTAATTTATTTAAACTGCCGTCATAAACAGATCCTTCATACGCCAGGCTTACCTTAGACTTAGAATTATATAGCTTAGTGACTGTTAAAACGGGCGTGAATGGCTTGTCCTGAACATTACGCGGCTTATGCTTCGACGTGTGCACAAGCATCAAATTTTTGTGCTCTTTTAGTAAATCATCCTGGGCACTTGCTAGGTATCCAGCCTTGTGATTGAACTCTTTAGGAATTTTTGCAACCTTTAAGGCCGTCTCTTTGCCATCTTGAAGATCGACTAACAGGACAACTTTTCCAAACCCGCCTTGCCCTAGTTTTGCAGCAATATATTGTACGCGAAAAGTGTTATCCTCTCCCTTGCTCACCATGAATTTTTTTCTAGCAAAAGCCGGGAAAACCTCTATCTTGCATCTCCCATTAGGGATCATCTTTTGAATCTGTAACGACTCTATTTTCTTGGCAAGAAAATACAGATCCAACCCGCTAAGGCTTTTAGGAGGATTTTTAAAGCCCCCTCGAATTTTTTCACCTTCGACGCTTAAGGTTAAATGTCTTTGAATTAAGTAGTAGACGAGGCCGGCTAAGGCAGCAAGTGCCAGCAGCACCTTAGCATTCCCATGCCCTTTTGGAACGGAATTAAGGGAGGGCTGTCCTCTGAGTGGATTGATTGACTCTGTATTCATAAATTTTACTGCTCAAACAGTTTACCTTTAATGTATGACTGCGAACAATAAAAAAGGGACCCTGTCATTGCTGACAGAGTCCTTTAGCATAAAGAAAGAAATGATTACATTTTGCAGCTGTCGCCAGGACCGCCATGTTTGTGGCAGCATCCGCAAAGAGCTTTGCATTTGCCAAGAAAACCAAGGCCCCAAACTCCTCCTAATCCAATCACGGCATAGCAAAGCCGAGCGAGCCAGCTAGTATTTCCGTGTGCAAACCAGGCTACGAAGTCAAATTGGAAAAAGCCCCACAGTCCCCAGTTAAGAGCACCGACGAGAATTAAAAGCAAAGCCAGTACGTTTAGGAATTTCATAGAAAGCCTCCCTAATTTATTCCTTAGCTGTATTATTAGAAAAATTGAGTTGATTGTCATCTTATTTTTGACTTAGAGACCATCTCTGAATCCGATATTATTAACCCGCTAGCCAAATAATGTGCTGCACAACAGAGTTAACAGATGCTTTTTTAGAAAATTGCCGAGACTGCTTTTATGTGCTTGAAGTAGGATGTGCTTACGGCATAAAGGCCTATCAAATCGTACAAACAGGTGTCTTTTTAACTGCGAATGATTTAGATACACTCCCCCTACCTGTCTTGCATATATTCCTCAATCTCCGAGTCTAAATAACCAGCAATATTTTAGGACATTTCTTGAAAAGCTTCAATATTTGTTCTGGCCAAACAAGAGGTCTCTCAAGTTTCATCGAAGTATGCACTTGTATTATCCAAGTAACGTCTTATCCTATAGATATATTCAACATCAATCATTTTAATAATGCTATGAAGGAGCTCTTAATAGTCAATTGCGCAGATTTTCGCCTCCTCGTTATGAAAATTGGAAGTAGCATAAATAAAGCGTTCCGACTTCATCCATAAAGTCTTCCATAGCCTTTTGCAAAGCCAATGATTTGGTTACCCCATAATTTAGTAGTTTGCGAGTAAACCCCTCAATTTCTAACTATATTTTGTTTCTTTGGGCAAAAGTTCCATAGCAATTCCGAACTCTCTTTTTTTTGTAATTCAGAATATACTTCCAAGAGAGACCAAAGAAGTCAAGTTGGTGGCGATACTTGAAATTGTTGATTGAGTTTTAAAACTCTCGTAAATGCAGAAGCATTAATATAGAGACGCCCTTCCCGCTTCAGAACTCCACTCGCAGCATGGATGTGGCCAAATACATGGAGTTTGACCCTGGTTTGCTGAATAGTCTCATAAAGGTCCTCACAGCCAAAATGCTTGTCATTTAATACATCCAATATCCCATAAGGTGGACAATGGGTAATTAAAACCTCAGTATCTTTGGGAATAAGGTTCCAATGTTTCTGTATGTCCTCGCCCTTCTCACGGTGAAAAGCTGTTTCAGAAAAGAGGGATAAAACAGGGCTGCCCCAAATCTTCATTCCTTCGATTATGCATCCTGAATCATTGAGGAGGATAATCTGCCGTTTTTTGCACTCTTCCTTCATTTGCTCGGGAATCAATTCAAAAATCGAGTCGTGATTACCCGGGACAAGCAGTCGATGCGAATAATTCTGGGCTTTTAGCCAGTCCAAAAATTCCAAAGAATCATCGAGCTGTCCGTCTGAGCAACAGTCGCCAGCATGGATCAAAAGATCTCCTCCAGGTAAGGAGATATTCTCATGGAGGCCATGGGTATCGGAAATGCAGTCAATTTTAAGGGCATTATTTGCCATTTATAAATTGTCCATTTTGGTATTTTCTTTTCTTATAGCGGACTTAAAATTGTCATGGTTCATAAAAGGCTCTTTTTCTTTCGCAATGGAATCTATCGCCCTGAATATGAATCACTAAATAACCATTGCACATGTCATCAAGGTTGATATATCGCACGCTGTGTTTGCTGGTGAATTCGGAGTAGATATTGGTGTGCCCCGATAAAACTAATTTCGGCTGGAGCCGCTCAATTTCCTCGATTAAGGCCGCAGCAAAGGCGTATTGCTTAGAGTTTTTACTGACATTATGAGGGGATTCATGGAGCAACAGGATGTCGATTAAACCTGGATCGACATTTTTTAAGTGATTCAAGACGAGAGGATTGACCTGATAGATCGTTTGCTTGGCACCGTAATTGCCATCGATTCCAGTAAAAGTGACCGAATCCTTCCCATCTCTAAAATCGATCAGATCACCATTGGGAATGCTAAAGGGAAGAGGCGGGCTGTCTTTTTCAAATGAAATAATGGTAGGCTCATGGTTCCCTCGGATGTAGAAATGAGGGACTGGCCCAAACAGATTGGTGATTTGCTCATGATCGCCGCAATCGAAGACCAGATCGGGTGATTCGATCGCATAGGCCGATCTGGCAGCATCATAATTTCGGTGAATATCCGTGATCGCGAGTATTTTCATCCAGATTGCTTTAGTGTTTGTCTATGATACCATTTTCAACAAAAAACTTCCATAAATGATGGTGTTTTCCTAACAATTTTGATCCTTGCAATCTCCCCTCTTTATGGGCAAGTTGCGATTTGAATTAGGAAGTCTATTCTTGATTTCATCGAAATTGCCCCAAATGCAATGTACGCTCCATGCTCTAGTAATCTGCTTGAGTCTCTTTTTTGGCTAGCGGGCTAATGAGATGGTCTAGGGTTTCGCGAAAAACCTCTCTTCTTCGAGCTTCCCCCCTATCCAAAAGTCCGTAAATCCTTTCGATATAAGGATTGTTACGAGGAATTGAAGGAACGCTGTACTCCAAGTGAACTCCAGAAAGAACGGCTTTACCTTTCCCAATTTTACATGAAATGATCGCTGCAGGATCGCCTTCTAGTTCAAGATAAGAGCTTAAGATGGAAACCCCTGGAAACTCATGGGCTCCGACGAATTGGCAGCCGCCATTGTAATAGACATGGAAATTAGCGTCCTTCCAAGAGACTCTGGCGGCTTCTAAACCCTGGAGTCCATCGATACGGTATTTGTTTTTTCCATAAGCTGGTCCTTCAGCAAGGCCTGGGAAAAAGGCCAGCGATCTCTGACCGCAGACTTCATAGTTTCCGCCTTTTTCAAACTCAATAGCCCCTGCTCCAAAATAGGCTCCGGCGCAGATCCCCAAATACGCTCCACCCTCTTCGACGAACTTCCGGATTTTCGAGGTGCCTGGTCCATCTAAGGCTTCATGATAATAGATATCTCTACCCCCAGGAATGACCAAAAGAGCTGTCTCTTGTTCCCAGTTTTCAGATTTTAAGGCTTTAGAGTCCATCCTGCGGATCCGATATTTAGAAGGATCGATCTCCTGCTGTAAAGATTTAACTGTATGTTTCAGGGCAACCCCATCGACTCCTAGATCGACATAGACAAGTATTTGCTGCATTTTTGACTCCTAAACTCAGAATAGCCATCCGGGGTAATTTTGGGAACCCTAGAAAAAGGGTTTGATTTTAGAGCCAAGAGTTAACTATACTTTCCGCAAACGAAAAGGAGTTTTTTTATGCCGATTATTGCGACTGCTGATCTCTTCAACATGGACACGATCTACAATTCAGAATTTTCTTACTCTCTTCCTCGATCAGTTTTAGAAAGTTGGGGAAAAGGGCTTGGCTTCCCAGACAATAAGGTTGAATACACTCCCGCTGAGATCGAAGATCTAAAGTTCGATATCATGAAAATTTGGGACCGTATCCAAAGCCGCAAGCTGGCTCAGTCCCCCAAAGAAATCATCCTGACCGCAGGAGCCCCCGGCGTTGGTAAAACCCTCTTAGAGCGCGGGATGTGGGAAGACCAAGACCATTCTTCGCCTGAATTTGCCTACATCTGTCCTGATGACGTCTGCTTGAGAGAGATGGAAAAAACCTATCAAGAGATGGTTGCAAAAGACCCCTCCGCTGAAGGCAGAAAAGCCGCATACAACAAATGGAGAGCCGCTTCGAATTATGCTCACCATATCGTCACCGCAAACCTCATTCGCCAGAACCAAAGCTTTTTCTTCGGCACGACAGCTTCCGGAGATAAAACATTTCTCTTCTTAGACTTCTTGAAGAAGAACGGCTATACAGTCCGCATTCTCTATACCTCTGCTCCAGATCAAGTTAGATTTGATTCGATCGCAGCTCGAGACAAGGTGTTTATCCAAACGACCGACCAAGACGCTTTAAACAAACAGCTGATGGTCCATGAAAGAGTCCAAGACACCTTTGTGAAGTATGCCGATCGGATCGACTTCTACTTCCGCGCCGCTGTCAATGAAGCGCCAAAATTGGCTGCAGTATGGATCAAAAACGACGGTAAAGCACATCTCGATGTCATCAATCCAGCCGTTTACGCTGAAATGACAGCTCTTCATGACAAGGTTTGCGATGGCATGAAAAAACCCGAGCACCATTGGGCTAACACCTTCACAGGTAATTAATGGACGAAGCAGATTTTAATAAACTGAGTCGACTTTGTAGGATCTCCTGCACGGAAGAGGAAAAGAAAAAGTTTTCGAAAAGCATCGAGGACATCCTTTCGTATATAGAGCAGCTCCAAGAAGTTGACACGGAAGGAGTTCCTCCGTGTCTGACTGTTCTGGAGACTCTGACAAATCAGCTCCGGGAAGACATCCCTGAAGAGCCGCTCTCCCGCGATCTCTTTTTGGCGAATGCTCCTTCCCAAGTCGGCGGCATGATCAAAGTTCCACCCGTCTTTAAACAACAATAGGAAAACTCGTGTATCAGCTTCCCGCTCATGCTCTCCGAGAGCAGTTTGTCAAAGGCCAGATTAGCGCAACCGAGATCGCTAAAGCCTTTTTAAAACGGATTGAGCAGCACGATCCTGAGCTCGGCTGCTTCCTGAATGTGCTCTCCGAACGGACGCTTGCCCATGCCAAGACCCTGGATGAAAAAAGAGCCCAAAAGAAGCCGCTGGGAAAACTCGCAGGGATCCCGATGGCCCTCAAAGACAACATGCACATCCTGGGTGTGAACACCACCTGCGGCTCTAAGTTCCTCTCCAACTATAAAGCCGTCTTCGATGCGACCGTCACCCGGCTTTTAGAAGAAGAAGATGCGCTGCTCATCGGCAAGACCAACCTCGATGAATTCGCGATGGGATCATCGACTGAAAACTCTGCCTATCAGATCACCAAAAACCCGTGGGATATTGCAGTTTCTCCGGGCGGATCGTCCGGCGGATCGGCAGCCGCTGTGGCTGCGCGTTTCTCCCCGATTGCTTTTGGAAGCGACACCGGCGGATCGATCCGCCAGCCTGCAGCTTTTTGCGGCATCGTCGGATTTAAACCGAGCTACGGAAGAGTCTCCCGCTTTGGACTCGTGGCTTTCGGATCATCGCTCGATCAAATCGGTCCCTTCACCACCAACGTCCAAGACGCTGCTCTCATCATGGAAGTGATTGGAAAGCCGTGCGATAAAGACGCCACAAGCGTCCCACAACCGCCAGAAGCTTATCTCCAAAAACTTGCTGCTCCTCTGAAAGGCATGTCCGTCGGAGTGCCTTGGCACTTTTTGGAAGGATTAGAGCCTGAAGCGAAAAAAAACTTCGAAGAATCCGTCGCTGTTTTAAAAGACCTCGGCTGCACCATTGTCGATATCGATCTCGACATTTTACGGTATTCAATCGCAGTCTATTACGTCTTAGCAACAGCTGAAGCTTCGACCAACTTGGCCCGTTTTGACGGCATCCGGTTTGGAAATAGATCTGCGCGCGCCACAACACTCGACGAAATCTTCGATTTTTCCCGCCAAGAAGGCTTTGGAGAAGAGGTCAAACGGCGGATCATGCTCGGTACTTACGTCCTCTCTGCCGGCTATCAAGATGCTTATTATAAGCGCGCTCAAAAAGTCCGTACCCTGATGATCCGGCAATTTAAAAAGGCTTTCGAAAAATGCCAGATCATCCTCACTCCAACATCTCCGACGTCTGCTTTTGAGCTCGGCAAGATCCAAGATCCCTTACAGATGTACCTTCAAGACATCTATACGATCCCGGCAAACCTCACTGGACTTCCTGCGCTTTCTCTGCCGTCTGGTTTCTGCAGCAAAGGAAGGCCGTTTGGGCTTCATCTGACAGGACCTTTCCTGCATGATGCCGATGTCTTAAGAGTTGCCCATCACTTTGAGCTCAAGACCCAGTTTACCAAAAAATCCCTCCCCACTTTAATGAGGCCGCCCATGGTTGATGTCTGCTACGAAAACTGGGAGACCATCATTGGACTGGAGATCCACGTCCAGCTCAACACCAAATCGAAAATGTTCGGAGGAGAGCCTTATCATTTTGGCAGCGAGCCCAACACCGACATCGGAGTCGTCTGCACAGGCCAGCCCGGAGCTCTTCCCACCGTCAACAAAGAAGCCGTCCATAAAGCCGTTCAATTTGGCTGCGCCGTTCATGCTAACGTCTCGCTCGTCAGCCGGTTCGATAGAAAATCTTACTTCTATCCTGATACCCCAAAAAACTTCCAAATCACACAGTTTGAACATCCGATCGTCCTTGGAGGCTCCATTGCTGCAGAGGTTAACGGCGAGACCAAACACTTTAAGATCAACCGCGCCCATCTTGAAGAAGATGCCGGCATGCTCAAGCACTTCACGAACTTCTCCGGCGTCGATTACAACCGCTCGGCGTCCCTCTTTTAGAGATCGTCTCCGAGCCTTGCATGCATTCTCCCAAAGATGCTTCCGCCTATGCCATGGCCGTCAAAGCCATCATGGAATACATCGATGCATCCGACTGCAACATGGAAGCCGGATCTCTCCGCATCGATGCCAATATCTCTGTCCGCCTCAAAGGCGAACAAGGCTTTAGAAATAAGATCGAGATCAAGAACATGAACTCGTTCTCCCACATGGAGATCGCTTTAGAATCCGAGATACGCCGTCAAATCCAGTTTTATTCTAAACATCCCCACGAAAAGATCGAACACGGCACCTACCGTTTCGACACCGAGACCGGTGAAGTCATCCGGATGCGCGTCAAAGAACAAGCCGAAGACTACCGGTACTTTCCAGAACCTGACCTTCCACCGATTGTCCTCACTGAAAGCTACATCGAAGAAGTCCGTCAAAGCCTTCCAGAGCTTCCTCGCGAACGTTACAAACGTTATCTCACAGAGCTGCAGCTGCCTGAGCAGCCCGCTACGCTGCTCATCAACGATAAAAAAGCTCTCTGACTACTTTGAAGACGGTCTGAAAAAATGCTCCAACGGAAAATCGCTTGCGATCTGGCTCACCGTTGAGTTCCCTGGCCGCTTAAAAGAACTCGGAAAAACCCTCTGGGATCTCAAGATCCCAAGCGAACACATCGCAGAACTCGTCACCCTCATCGACAATGGCACCATCAACGGCAAGATCGCCAAAAGTGTTGCCGACGAGATGGTCCCTAAACCCGGCACATCGCCCTCTGCCATCGTCAAGGCTAACCCTGACTTCCAACCGATCTCCGACACCGGCGAAATCGAAGCCCTCGTTGACCAAGTGCTTGCCGCCAATCCCGCCGTTATTGCCGACTATAAAGCCGGCAAAACCAAGGCGTTTGCTTTCTTGATCGGACAGATCATGAAGGCCTCACGCGGTAAAGCCTCCCCCACCATCGTCAATGACTTCTTAGTTAAAAAACTAAGTTGATAGCCACTTAAAATAACAATCCGCTTATCTCCAACGACTTACATCCGACTATTTTAACGCATATGTTAAAATAGTCGCGACTAAAATAACATATGTGTTAAATTGGTCGTATGAAAAGAGTCTATGAAATTCTCCTAGAAGAGCACTTTGCTCATAACCGCCAAATGATCTTTTCTATCAGGCCCTAGGCAAGTGGGAAAAACTACAACTAGCCTTGAGGCTTCTTCTGAAAGCCCTCTCCACTACTATTTCAATTGGGATAACGACGATCACAGAGCCCTCATAATTGAAGGCCCTTCAGCAGTTGCAAAAGAGGCAAGACTTAATGAAGTAAGAAGTACTCTTCCTATTCTCGTTTTTGATGAAATCCATAAGTACCGAAACTGGAAACGCTTTCTTAAAGGTTTTTTTGATACCTACGAGAAGAAATGCCGCATTTTGGTCACAGGAAGCGCACGTTTAGATGTCTATAAGCGTGGCGGCGATAGTCTTATGGGCCGATATTTTCTCTATCACTTGCATCCACTTTCCATTAGAGAAATTACAGATCCAAGTGTTCCAAAACAGGAAATTAGGAATCCTTGTCCAATCACTGAAGAAAATTACGAAGCGCTTCTTAACTATAGCGGCTTTCCAGAGCCCTATCTCAAAAGAAGCAAATCCTTTTTCAATCACTGGAAACGGCTACGTATTGAACAACTTTTTCGTGAAGATTTACGAGACTTAAGCCGCATCCAAGAGATCAGCCAAATTCAGCTCCTTGCTGAAATTTTACAAGAAGAAGCTTCCCATGCTCTCAATCACTCAACACTGGCGACAAAAATTAAAGTCTCTGCTCCCACTTTGCATCGTTGGATCGAACTTTTAAAAAATTTATTTTTTTGTTTCACGATTCAACCTTGGTCAAAGAATTTAAATCGCTCTCTCATCAAAGAACCAAAAATCTATTTATGGAACTGGGCACTAATCGAAGATAAAGGCGCACGTCTTGAAAACTTTGTTGCCTCACATCTTTACAAGGCTGTTCAATTTTGGACGGATCAAGGCTTTGGCGAATATGGCCTTTACTATCTCCGTGACAAAGACAAACGAGAAGTCGATTTTCTTGTGACAAAAGACCGTAAACCATGGTTCATTGTTGAAGCAAAAGCATCGGGAGAGCAAGGCATTTCTAGATGGCTCTATTACTATCAGGAAAAACTCAAAGTTCCACATGCCTTCCAATTAGGTTTTGATCTGCCTTATGTCGATCAAGATTGCTTTAAGTTCAAAGGACCAGTCATTGTACCGGCTAAAACGTTCCTCTCACAACTTATCTAGAATTAAAGAAATTTTTTGACACCAAATTCCCCTTTCCCTATAGCCATGATATGGGGAGGACTAAGGGGTGAGAAGAAGATACGCGCTATCTCTTATGCTGCTCGCCGGCTGTACCCACGGCGTCATCGACCCGTATTCATATGCTCCCAAATCCCCTTCCACCATGTACCAGCAGCCTCTCGACATCACCGATGTGACGTGCTTTTCCCCAGATAATGCCCTATCGCTGGCTGAAATTATCGATGTGGCCCTCCGCAATAATCCCTCGACTAAACTGACATGGGCAAAAGCTAGAGCTGCCTCAGCAATCTACGGACAAAGCCAAAGCCCTAACTTCCCAACGCTGAGTGGAAACTTCACCTACGAAAGATCTAAAACGACGTATCCTCCCGAATTTGGCTCGCCGCGATTCGTTCAGTTTCTTTCTGATTGGGGACCAGAACTTTCTCTTTCTTACACTCTTTTAGACTTTGGTCAAACGCGCGCAACAACAGAAGCTGCAAGACAAGCCCTGCTCTACGCCGACTTTACGCATAACCGGCAGATCCAAACGATCATGCAGCAAGTCACCTCTGATTATTATAATTACCTCAGCCAGCAGGAACTCCTCAACGCTCAAGAAGCTGACCTCTACACCGCTCAAACGACTTTTAGAGCCGTTGAAGAAGAACTCTGCGCCGGAACTAAAGACAAATCTGATCTTCTACAAGCTCAAACTCAGCTCCTACAAACCCAAATCACGCTCGTCAACCAAAAGCAGACCGTGATTAATGCTAGAGCACTCCTACTCACCGATATGGGAGTCAGTGCCAACCAATCGATCAACATCCAGCAACTCCCTGCTGTGCCTCCCATCGAGGAGATGCTAAAAACCGCCAATCAACTCCTGACCATTGCCATGCGCAAACGGTCTGACTTGATTGCTTCTGAAGCAAGGCTCCGATCAGAAGAAGCCGCTGTCGATGCCGCCTGGCGTCAATTTTGGCCGACTGTGACCTATAACTTGACTGCCTTTCAAGAGTTTTCAAATCCCGGCGGCAACCTCAACATCAACTACACAAGCACCATTGCGCTGAACTTCCCGATCTTTTCTGGACTCTCTACTCTCAATAATTTGAAAAAAGCCCGTGCTAATAAAACCGTTGCAGAAGCCGAACTGCGACAAAATCAACTCACCGTCATCCAAGATGTCGTCACGACACATGCTTCTGTCAAATCTGCTTTCGATGCGCTTCAATTTGCCGATAGCCTTCTCGAAACAGCCCAAAAACAATACGATGTGATCCTCGGCCGTTATAAAGCTGGTGTCGCCACCATATTGGAACTCGTCTCGGCGCAAAGCACGCTCGCTGATGCAAGGGCCAGCCAAGTCAGCAGCACCAACCAATGGCTCAACTCCCTTGTCAATCTCAGCTACGCTGCAGGTACTTTAGAACCTCCTTCCAAACAAGAGGTCCGATGAAAAGACTCGCCCTTCTTCTACTTTTAGCTGCTTGCTCTAAACCTCCGGCTCCAGTCGCTCCAACTCCTTACGTCACCGTTGTCCAGCCCAAAGTCGAAAACGTCCCCCTCTTTTATGAATATATCGGCCATGTCGAACCGAACCAATCAGCACGGATCAAACCGCAAGCCCAAGGGATTATCATCGCGAAGTATTTCACTGAAGGGCAAGAAGTCCAAGCAAATGATCTACTCCTGACGATCGATCCTGCTCCCTATCAAGCCGAGCTCGACCGAGCCAATGCCGAGCTTGCCCAAACTCTCGCAACATTGCGGCAGGCCAAAGACACCGCCGAAAGATATTCCGTCCTTGTTCAAGATGAGTATGTCTCTCAGCTCGATTACGATCGGTATATCACCAACGTCGCCACAGCTGATGCCGACTGTTAAACAATCGATGGCCGATGTCGAAAAAGCTCAGATCGATCTTAGCTACTGCACGATTACCGCCCCTTTTAAAGGCGTCACTAGCAAGCTCCAAATTGATGTCGGAAACTATGTCCCCATTGGCGGTTATGGAAATAGTGAAAACATTATTCTCGTCGTCAATCAGATCTCTCCGATCCGCGTCAGCTTTTATGTCCCCGAAAAAGATCTGCCCCGCATCACCTCTCTCCACCTGCAAAATTCACTCAAGACAACCGTCATCCTCAACAACGAATGCATCGAAGGCGACCTCTACCTCATCAACAATGAAGTCGATGAAAATACAGGGACGATCCTGCTCCAAGCCCTATTTTCCAATGAAGATCAAAAACTCTGGCCTGGCGAATACCTTGATGTTCGTTTGATCTTAGAAACAAAAAAAGATGCCGTCCTCCTGCCGAGCCAAGCCGTCCAGATCGGCCAAGACGGCCCCTATGTCTATGTCGTCAATGCCGATCAGACGGTTGAACTGCGAAAAGTCAAAACCGGTCAAAAAGAAGAAGAGCGGATCATCGTCGAAACCGGTGTCGCCCCTGGCGAAACCGTTGTCTTAGAAGGTCAGATCAACCTCTATCCTGGAGCTAAGGTCGCCATCAAATGATCTCGCAACTGTTCATCAAACGCCCCGTCATGACGACTCTGGTGATGATCGCCATCGTATTTTTTGGGATCGTTGCCTATAAAAAGATCCCCGTCAGCGATCTTCCTAATGTCAACTATCCGGCGATCACCGTCTCAGTTGAGTATCCAGGTGCAAATCCTAACGTCGTGGCCAACAACGTTGTCAGCCCTTTAGAAAGACAGTTTCTGACGATTGAAGGCGTCCAATCCATCGCATCGACAAGTTCCACGGGAAGCGCCACCATCGTCTTGCAATTTGTCCTGGACAAATCAATAGATTCCGCAGCTCTTGATGTCCAAAATGCGATCAACACAGCAGGTCCTGAGCTTCCCCAAAACCTCCCCTATGCTCCCACCTATGACAAAACAAACCCCTCCCAAACACCGATCCTCTACTTTGCTGTTGCTTCTGACACCATGCCCCAGCATGAGCTCTATGGCTATGCCTATACGTTTATCGGTGAAAGGCTCAGTACCATCAGCGGCGTTGCTCAAGTTGTTGTGTATGGATCTCCTTTTGCCGTCCGCGTCCAAGTCAATCCGCAAAAACTCGCTGCTAAACAGATCGGGATCGATGAAGTCGCAAGTGCCATTAAAAACGCCAACGTCAACATCCCCACAGGAACGCTCTTTGGAAAAACCGGCGAGTTTACCATCGATGTCGACGGCCAGCTGAATCAAGCGGCGTATTACGACTCGATCATCATTAAAAACGACACCGGCAATATCGTTCGGGTCCGTGATGTCGGCAAGTCCCTCGATAGCACCAATGATGACAAACAATATCTCCGGTATCTTTCCTCAGATACAGATAGAGCCTGCGTGATCTTTGGAGTCCTGACCCAGCCCGGCGTCAACTCCATGAAGGTCATCTCCGCTATCAATAAAGTCCTCCCAAAACTCGAAGCCAGCCTTCCCGGATCGGTTTCTCTTTACCGCGTCTTCGATAAAGCCGTCTATATCCAAGAAGCTGTCAGCGATGTCGAGATGACCCTTTGTGTTGCCTTTCTCCTCGTCGTCTTTGTGATCTTCTTCTACCTCGGCAAACCGATGAATACCCTCATCCCCGCTATGGCCCTTCCTGTCATCATCGTCGGGACCTTTGCAGCGATGTATCTTCTCGGCTTCACGGTCGACATTCTCTCGCTTCTTGCCATCACCCTCTCCATCGGATTTCTTGTCGATGATGCCATTGTCGTCTTAGAAAATATCGTCCGGCATGTCGAAGCCGGCATGCCGCCTTTTGAAGCTGCGCTCAAAGGCTCTAAAGAAATCGGCTTCACGATCGTCTCCATGACACTTTCTCTCTGCTCAGCTTTCATCCCGCTTCTCTTTATGGATGGCGTCATTGGAAAGCTTTTCCATGAATTTGCCGTCGTCATTGTTGCAGCAGTACTCATCTCCGGATTTATTTCTCTGACACTCACTCCCATGCTCTGCTCACGTCTTGTCCGTCCGCATCACGAGCAAAACAAAAAAACGTTCATGGAACGTTTCTCTGAAAAATTCAACCTCGTCTTCGTCACCTTCTATGAAAAAACCCTCGCTGTCGTGCTGCGCCATCCCAAGGCCACTCTTTCTGTCGGAGCCTGCTCTGTTGTCCTCTCAGTTGCTCTCTTTAAATTTCTCCCAGCTGACTTCCTTCCTCCCGATGATATTGGATTCATTGTCGCCCACACCCAAGCAGCAACGGGCACCTCCCCCTTCCAAATGATGAAGTACCAAGACGAGCTAACCCGAAAAATCAAAAATCACCCAGCCATTGAATCGATCATCTCAATTGGCGCGCTTCCCGACGACAATAAAGGGGAGATGTTTATCCAGCTTAAACCGTATAAAAAGCGGCCTTCGATGCCAAAGATCATCGAAGAGCTCCAAAATACGTTTCAAACGTTTCCCGGTGTCCAGACCTATCTCAAGCCAATGCCGCTGATCGATCTTCAAGTCTCAACGACCGACATCAATTCCCCTACCAATACACCTTGCAAAGCCTCGATCCGACTTTGCTCTATCAATCGACAGACATCCTGATCCAGCAAATGAAAACCCTTCCCGGGCTCACACAAGTCAGCACCGACCTTGAGATCAAGCAACCCCAGCTCAATATCGAAATTCTCCGCGACAAAGCCTCTGCCCTTAATCTCTCTGCCGCCGACATCGAAAATGCCCTTTCCTATGCCTTCTCCGCCAGCAACCTCTCCCCTATTAACGATCCTGAATACCAGTACTACGCGATTTTAGAACTCGAGCCTAAGTTCTACAGCGATCCCTCGCTCCTGTCTCAGCTCTACATCCGCTCATCGACCAATAAACTCGTTCCTCTTTCTGCAGCAACACGCCAAAGCCAAACCGTCGGCCCTTTAAACATCAACCGTTTCAATGGTCTTCCCGCCGTCAACATCTTCTTCGATGTCGGCACGAATGCCCTTGGTCCGGCCGTTGCAAAAATTGAAAAACTCGCCCATCAGACGTTGCCCTCCTACCGTCACAGGACAAGTCCAAGGAACCGCCGATGTCTTCAAAGACTCGTTTGCCAATCTCTCCCTCCTGCTCATGATCACCTTCTTTGTGATCTACATCATCCTCGGCATCCTCTATGAAAACTTCCTCCATCCGATCACCGTCATGTCGACCCTTCCCCCTGCAGCTTTAGGCGGCCTTCTCACCCTGTTAATTTTCAACTACCCCCTCTCGCTCTATGCCTTTGTCGGACTCATCCTCCTCCTAGGTATCGTCATGAAAAACGGCATCATCCTCATCGATTTTGCCAATGACGCCATCTCTAGAAGGCAAAACTCCATTAGAGGCCATCAAACACGCCTGCCATAACGTTTCCGTCCGATCCTCATGACCACCTTCTCTGCCCTCATGGGAGCCGTCCCGATTGCCATCGGGATGGGCGGCATGACAGCGCAAAGCCGCATCCCCCTAGGCCTTGTCATCATCGGCGGACTCGATCGTCTCCCAAATCCTGACCCTTTATCTCACGCCTGTGCTGTATTTATTTTTAGAAAATCTTCGAGAACGCTTTTCATCAAAAACGCTTTAATCACTAAAATTGAATAGGTTAGGTAATTTGCACGGGCCAGATAGGGTAAAATAAAGGCGTATCTGGCCCTAAAATCATAGTCTATTTGGGCCAGATAGGACAAAATAAAGCCATATCTGGCCCTGAAGGAAATCAATGATTTTGGTATAATGCCTGCCATAACTTATGGCAGTAAAACCTGTTTTTACAACTCCTTACATTTGGAGCTTCTCCCATGTAAACGGCCTTAGACGACCGCTTCCGCAACCTTTTTTAAATAAAGTTTTTACGGTTTTCCAAAGAGCGCTGGCCCTAGTTATAGGTCTCATGACCCTTCCCTTCACCTGGGCTTGGTATCAGCTGGGTTGCCGGCTGGCAAAATCTTCATCCCACAGACCTCCACCGGTATTTCCTACCCCTGTCACGCCGGCAAAATCTTCATTCTATAGACTTCCTACAGTCCCTCAACCGATATTTCCTACCCCTGTCACCAGCTCTGTCTCTACACTAGAAGGCCCCGGCGCACTTGAAACAGTCCAGAGGTCTCATCTAAAACCAGCGCTTCAATCGCTGGCCCAGGCTCTGGACCCTAATGAAGATATCATTTGCGACGACGCCTCTTTATCTCGGTATTTTTCTCAGCTGCCTTTGGACCTCTCAGGAAAGAAAATCGTCATCTTCTGTAAAGATCTAGGAGGTTTTGGCGATTATATGTTCGGGTTGAAGATGTTGGATATCTTGCGGCAATCTCTGCCTGGCATCACAGTAGCCCTTGCCACAGATCGGCCCGGAAAAGCTTTAAAGCTCAACGAAGACAGGGCAACGCAAATATTAATGTATGAGGAAAATTGTGAACTGCCGTTAGACCAAGTGGCGAGCTTGATCCATCAATTCTCCTGCGATTTTTTGATCATTGCTCCAGTGACTTGGACTGAGTTGTCCCCTCTCCAATCCTTGATGGATACCCGGCCTCATCTAACCATCCGAGAATATGGATTCACCTTTAAAAACGTAGGGTACAACTTCCCTAACGACTATGTGTCAGGTCCTGCTAAGCCTCTTGTCGGCATGCTTGTCCATGAACCTCTAATGAGATGGGCCGCTCAAAATGAAGATCGCATCGCCTGTTTGAACCATCTCAATGACCTGCCTGAAGAAGTCCGCCAAGCGATATTGCAGCAAAATTCGATTGAAGATTTCGCTCAAAACTCTCTCCTATTTGGCTGTTATAGCTCTTCAGAAGAGACCAGCTTGCGCTTTATTTTTTCCATTGCTACCGAGTTCTACAAACATTTAAAAACCGATCAAGAACTCTGTTTTTTCTTTTTTAGCCCTTGCCTAAGCTCTTTCGTAAAATTGCTCAATCAACATCAGTCCATTTTAAAGAAGTTAGACATCAGCTCCATCGAACTGAATGATCTGACTGACAATAGCCAACGCATTATCTCACTCAATCAACCCTTTCGCAGAAAAATCCGTTGTATTTTTTCTCCTCTGCAACCCTCCGATGCAATTCATTATTTTTTATGGCGTCTGAAAAAAAGAGATGCAAACAACCGGCGACCAAAGCTGGTGAGAAGGATTCTCTGCAATAAAACACTGGATCCGAGAACGACTGATCCATAAAGCGGAATGTCTTATAGGAATTTTAGTCTTTCAGAGCAGCTTGCACGTGAAGAACAAGGCGCCTTTATCACGCTCAATGAACATCTCCAAAAAATCTACGGCCGGCAACAACACAAAAAGCAAGCCTTCTATCTAGCCCCCAATGTAGGTTATGAAAATTACGCTAGCTTTCTTGCAGAATCAAGACAGCATCCTGAACTTGCCCAGGCTTGGGATATTCTCAATCAGCGCCTCTTAGAAAATAATATCCGTCAGTGGGTCGTTGGGAAAATTGTCTGGAAAGTCTTAGAAAAAGCCTATCCTCAAGAGTTTGCTCATCTGCAAGGAATGGTAGGACGCACTCTTAAAGGAGAAGAGCTCCAACAATTCTTTCAACGTCTTTCTATGGTTTAGGATGAAATTTCTCAAAGCATCCAGATCATGGTAGACAGATTCTAACCGTCTTGTTCCTTTGCAACAAAGCGAGCAAATGGCTAAGGCTATAGAGGATGTTGCCATATCATTTACTTGATTTTCGTGTTATCGTTTACTTGATTTTCCTGTTGGAATGATGGAATAAAATCACTGGAAAATCTTCTAACACACTGAAAATGAATTTGTTCTGCATATTTCATTTACTTGATTTTCGTGTTATCGTTTACTTGATTATTGTGCTTCCAAATGCACTAATATTGTCTTAAGGCTTAGGATGGAATTTCTCAAAAGCCTCGTGCAGATGCTTCCGACTGACATGGGTATACCGATCTGTCGTTGCGATATTCGAATGGCCCAGCATCTCCTGGATCACCCTTAAATCCGCCCCGTTTTCGAGAAGATGCGTTGCAAACGAATGCCTCAGCGTATGAGGCGAGATCTCTTTGGTAATTCCGGCTTTCTTGCCGTAGAACTTGACCCTTTCCCACACAGCTACACGGTCCATTCTTTTGCCTTTGCTGCTCAAGAATAGAGGCCCATCGCCTTCTGTCCGAAACTGCGTCAAATAAAAATCGACCGCATCAACCGCAGCAGACGCAATCGGAATCACCCTTTCTTTATTGCCTTTGCCCCTGACCCTCACCTGATCATCCGAGATATCTCCCAGATTCAGTCCGCAAAGCTCCGAAACCCTCAGTCCCGAAGCATACATCACCATGAAGATCGCCTTATCTCTAGCTCCAATGGCCGTTTCAACAGAGGGCATCTCTAAAAATTGTCCCACCTCTTCTATTGTGAGCACCTCAGGTATCAGCTGCCACATCTTGGGGCTTTCTAAGAAAACAGTGGGATTATTGGAGATAATTTTTTCTCGTTTTAAGAAACGGAAAAAGACTTTGATGGCAACGAGCGCTCTGCAAAGACTGCTAGAGGCGATGCCTTTATTTTTGAGTGTTTGGAAATATTCAATGATCTGGTCAGAGACGACTTCTTCTGTTTTTTTTCCTTGAGAGTACGTGGCATAAGATCTCAAATCCCTGCCATACGCTGCAAGCGTATGGGGGCTAAGTCCTTTTTCAGAACCGAGGTAAGCTAAGAAGTCGGCGATTTCTCTTTCCACTTCTTCATGTTAATGGGGAGTAGTTCAAATAGCAAGATTCCACAATCGGACAACTTCAGAGGCTTCAGTTAAGCTGTCCATCAGCACAGCAAGGCTTCCTGCTCTGATGTCCTTGAGGTGTTTTTCCCAACTTTCTGCCGCTTTTTCAAGCGTGACGGATGCTTTAAGCCCTTGCGTGATCCCTTTTTGATTGGCAAGTGACATCTTGTTGTAAATCTTTTGCCGTTCTTCTTTGGAAGGTTTTGTCGCTAAGAACTGTCTAAAAGCTTGGATGGTGACTTCTTTCTGATATTTCCAAGGATGTTTCTGATTGTCGCCCACCAAGTAAAGCGCGCGGGCATTGATGATCAGCCATGCTGCGGCAAAGACAATCCCAGCGATATAAATCGCAGCCCCGCCAGAAAGGACCGTGAAGGCAATCAACGTTCCGATAGCAACAAGGCTCAACGCTAAGCTAAAGTAGACTAAGAATTTATCCCGTTTGCGGACATCGCCTGAATTCCATTGAGACTTAAATGCAGCGCCATCAGACAGAACAATCCAGAGAAGCCCTGCAACTCCTAGAATCAGCAATGGAATACCTAAAGCCAATCCCCCAGAGACAACAACCCCTGCAACGGCACCTGCAGCGCAGGCAACAGCCAAGCCGATCTTCGCCACCGTTTTCCAACGAACTCCCCACTGAGACCAGTCTGCAGATTTCAAAGCTTTGACAAAGACATTTGCATCTGGAGTTTTTTATTGAACGCTTCCATTGCATCCGGGCCTAATTGATTTTTCAGATCGATTTCGATTTTGGCAGCCAGTCTCTTTTGTCCAATAAATCTTCCAAAGCGCACCATTTTCCCTTCAGGCGTCAGCTTGTCATAACCTAGAGGTTTGCCCATCTCGGCCATCATAAATTCAGGAATGTCTCTGAAAAGCACATAGACGTGTTCTCTTCGGCTCTTATCTGTCGGATCCCATGGAAACTCTTTGACTTCTTTTTCCAATTTCTCTAACCAGCCAGCGCCTTCTTGAAGCGTCATTTCGATGCATTCTTCTTTTGTAAAGCCGCTTCCTTTGAACATCTCCCAATCGATGTGCTGTCTCAACGCTTCAACCGGATCTTTACTATTTGTGAGTTTTTCCCTCAGCTCATTTCCCTTGGAAAGATTATATAAAACTACACCTTGCAGCCCAGCATAGATCGCATAAAATAAAACTAACAAAGCCGTAGAGGCCCAAACAGCAACTGCTTTTACAGTGAGCAAAGCTGACGATACAACTAATGGACTTTTCAATAGCTCAAAAAGCTCTTGGACCGCACCGAAGATCCTCACAATGGCCGCCGCTGCAGAACTAGAAGCCAAAAAGATGTTTGAGACGATTTGAGCCCTTGCAGCATTTGCTCCGGAGGCATCTCCAATTTTCTCCAAATCTTTCATTACTTTATAGCTATCCCGAGCCTGGCCAGCGCCGATCAAACAATAAAGCACCGATGTCAAACCAACTAATGGAGCTCCAGACTTGCCCATTGAACGTCCAAATATTTCGCTGATTCCTGCTGGAATGCTTCTGAATGTAGAAGAGGCATCTGCAAGCACGACATAAAAGTCTGACGTTAGCAGAGATTTTCTTGGGGGAGTAGTTTTGATATTTGGCCGAACTGTTGTGTAAATGAGAGCATCCTGCGGGCTCACTTCAGACAAAGGAACTCCTGCAAAGCCGTTCCTCTGAAGGTAGGTCCTTAAGATGTTTGAGATAGTGCCCATAGATCCCTGTTTTAAACTATTATTATAACATAAAATAGTATTTATAATCAATTAATTACTATAATATAACAATATGATTATTAATAACTTATAGACACTGGATATCTAAAATGAATAGCTTTTGGACGCCCATATGAAACCCGCGGATGTTCAGAACTTCTAAACACCTATAAAAAAAAGCCCAACCGAAAGGTTGGGCTTCTTTTATAATTTAACTGCAAAATATTGAGGAACCAAGAAGAAATCTCTAAGCATTTACGCTCGATATTAGCAACGCTCCAAAAGGAGCCAGAAACGATCCGAAATCAGTTCCAAGCACCATCAGCTCGTTTAGCTGCCTGAATCATCTGTTTGAACAGCGGAGCCATAGAGTGAATCGTCATCTGACTTTTCTGAACTACGGAGCGCAGGCGATTCACTATCAGAATCATCCCCTGCTTCAGCGGAGCGATAGGATGAAGCGTCACTAAGGAGAGCAGACAATTCATCAGAATCATCATCCTCTGCATCAGCTGCTGCTCTGTACAATTCATCAACGGCTGCTTTAGCTTTTTCACTCATTCTTAGAAATAAGACAGATAATTGATTTTTTTCTTCTCTTGGTAAGGCTTTGGAGGTCCAAAGAGCAAGTATCAGATGTTGAAGAGTCTCGATAGATAGAGATTTACCCTCGTGTGCATCCAGTAGAACTTTAGCACAGGCTTGTCTTGAGGCGTATAATTCTCTAAATCAATATCAACTTCTCCAGCAAAGTGAAGACGATAGTTATTCTCTAACAATTCTGAACGGACTTTTCTTTGTTCATCAGCTGTCAAGTTTTTATAAGGATTCTCTACTATTGAACTGAGCAAAGCACCTAAGCCAATTGGTGCAACTTTTGCAGCACTTTGGGCTACGGGTGGTCGACCTGTGGTCGGAGAAACAGGATCTTCCAAACATCCGATAAATTCATTCCAAACATCTAGAGTCTTATGTGTAACCGTTAAGCCCTTTGCAAAAGTAAAACCTTCTGCAGATCCTGCTGTTATTGCTCCGTCTTTGACTAAGGAATAGTCTGCAGGAATATTGGGATTGTCTAACATTTCCTCAATCTTTCGACTGAATAATCTAGCAGTTTTTTCAGCAAAGTTCCATTGACCAACGCGTTCCTCAAGCCATTTAATTGGCATACCATTTAGGGTAGGCGTGATCTCGACATCATAGAAGGTGCCTTTGAATTGGACTTCCACTGTAAATGCTGAAAATTCTGGATGTACTGGTTTTGTCATATAGCCTTTTTTCTTTATTAAATTTTAACAAAATATTTACTATATATCAAGTTTTATCTATTGATTATTGCCAGATTAATCCTCAATAGGTTATGATAGGCCTTTTCCCAACTATGAAAAAAGAGCTTGATATCCAATCACTTATATCTGGCAAGAGCCGCCCCTACCGTTCGATATTGCTATTGGGCCCTCCAGGAGCTGGTAAAGGCACCCTAGGTAAGCTGCTGAGCAGCGCTGGGAACCACTTCCATCTCTCCTCCGGGGACATCTTCAGAGGCCTCTCTCCAGAGTCCCCTGCAGGCAAGCTATACCATTCCTATGCCGGCAAGGGCCACCTCCTCCCCGATGATGTTACCGTAGGCATCTGGCACCACTTCGTAGAGGGTCTCATTGCCACTAACCGGTACTTCCCCCACCAACAGCTTCTCCTCCTTGACGGCATCCCCCGAACCATCCTTCAAGCCGAGCTTCTAGAGAAGTACATCCAGATCATGCATATCATCGTTCTAGAGACCCATAATATCGATGAACTGATCAAACGGATGAAAAGACGTGCCCTCATCGAAAGACGCGCTGACGACCTAGAAGACACCGTTTTAGAGACCCGTATGAGGGTCTATGCGGAAGACACCCAAAAGCTCTTAGAGCACTACCCCTCTAACCTCATCAGCCGCTTTAAGGCCGATCAGAGACCCCTCGAAGTCCTCCGGGACGTCCTAGCTAAGCTTTCTCATCTTTTAAGCCATTCCGAAGAGTCTTACGTCTAATAAAAAAGGCTGCAGGAAAACCTGCAGCCTTTTGTGTTTCTACTCTAAACAGTCTGATTAGACTTCACCATAGTCTATCATCTGTTATAACTTCTCGTTCGAAGACTCATCATCTGATAAATTTATTGCTTCCATTAAGAAGAGTGGTGGAAGTTGATCATCAACCTTCGAAGCTGCTTTCAATGGACCGTCTACAGATACTGAGGCGCGCGAAGGTGGTCTCGTATCCGTATCAGATCCTGAGGCTTCAAAATCTTCACTTGGCACTGGCTCCAAAAACACGACTCGATCTGAAAATTGGACTGCATCATTCTTTGGGAAGATGGCAATTCTTGCTCTGATCATACGGATCAACTCCTCTTCGCGGGCCAACTCCTGTTCAGGATGCTCTTCTCTGAAAATTCTTAACATATTAGAAGCTGCTGATTCCTGACGTAAGGCTTCCCTAGCTGAAGCAAGCTTCACCTGATTAATTCCAGCTTCGCGTTCTTGATTTTGCTTTGCAATAAGAGCTTCAGCAGCTCTTAAGGTCACTTCTATAGCAATATCCAAGTTAGAGTTAACATACTCTTCGATGTTATATTCCTCTTGTTCACCAATCAACTTTTTGGCATCAACAGTAAAACTTTGTGTCGCTGGAGTATACCCAACTACATTCTCAAACTTTGATCCAACAAGCAGTCCTTCCATTCGTTGAGTAATCGCCTCAGCGCTGCTAAGTATGAGTGTACGCTCTTCCACTAAAACCTTCTTTACACGGTAAGCACCTCTTGGAGTTGCATAATCTTCATACACTTTGTTCTCGAAAAGAGTTGCTCCGGCTTGGTCTTCAGCTCGGTCATATATACCCAAATACTTTACGAGCACTCTGAGATCATCTCCAGAGAGATTGATCGGCTGATTATTCAATTCCTTGATCTGAGCTTCTAATGCACTCAGTTGTTCTTTGTACTGTATTGCAGCTGCAACAGCTTGAGCTACCCGCTGTACCTTGTTTTCACGTACAAGGACCAACGCTTGTTCATGCTCAGTCTTTGTCGCTCCAGCTTGAGCTGAAGTCTCTGTTAAACCTTCAATTTCTGCTTGCAGTGCGTTTTCTTGATCATCAGCATTCTTTTTCAGGGCCCTTGCTTTAACTTCTATATACAGCCTAGTCCCTTCGTCGGCTTTTTTCGCACTCTTTATTATATCGTTCTGATCTTTTTCGGATGCTTGGTGGTATTGACCTTTAACAATTCCCAAACGTCTAATTTCTTTCGCGTTTTGAGAAATCGTTTTTGTAAGACCCGCGATTAATCCACTCAATCGAGCTTCCTCTAGAACAAGACCCCTAATCGCCAGATCTGACAGATCTTCTGCTGATCCCCTAGCTGTATTTAAAGCTTTGAGATCGTTTTGAGCTTGAGCCAATTCCTCAACGGCTGTTCTGTAGCTCTTGAAGCCTTCTCTTGTTGATAAGTCGCGGTCTGCTGGAGCAGTTTCAAATGTATTCGCATTCGTTCTTGTGAAATTACCCGCTACAGAACAGGCTGTTAAAAATTCAACAAGATGACTAACAGGATACGCTGTTACGTCGGTTAATGTTTTTTCACATGCTGTTAACTGAACTTGGCAACCTGCCAATTTATCTTGAATTTCTCCATGCTGACTTTTTAGTTCTTTTAGATTTTGCAATAAAATTAGATCTTTATCCGAAATTTCGATCACAGAAAGAAGGCGAATCCCGTTGTATTGGATTTCTTCTAAACGGGCCCTATTAATAAGTCCGCTTGTGTTCATCAGATCATTAAGTTTCTGAACAAAGTGATCGGTCAGGTTTTGTTCAATTTGGCCTCTTGCATCAGGTGCTAGTCCATCGCGCAGCTTAACTAATTGAGCATAACACTCGATAATTTCTAGACTGTTACCACCCAGTTCAGGAATTGAAGCTAAGCCATCAATTGCCGCCTGAGTAATCACTTTAAGGGCTGCCTCCGATGTATCGCCACAATTTTTGACTACTTGCTGAATATGTTCAACTAAGCCAAAAATATGATTAACATATTGTGCTTGTAAACTATCTTCAGGAGAAATCACAATTGCGAACTTTTCGCGAACCGTAGTAATAGCAGGAAGAATCTTACCCTCTTCGACTCCATTCAACACCTCATAAAGATCAGTCTTAAGATCAGTTTCAGAAACCCCTATTAACCCTCTTGCTTGATTCGTTGCTAATGTGAGCAATTCCTCGTAGCTACTTGTCAGAGTGCCCGCTTTTGAACGCTCTTCAGTAAGAGCACATCTGGCATTAAAATCAGTTGTAGCGCTTTCTGTTCCTTTTTTAGCCACAACATATTGTTGATAGGCCTTTTTGACTGTTTTGATTCCTGAGCAAAGTGCTTTGTGTGTTTTATAGAGGTCTAGGTTAGTTGCTTGTTCATCAGTAAGCTTAAGCCCGCCAATCCCAGAAAGTTCGCCAAGCATTTTTTTCAGAGGAAGAATAAGTCCATAATGGATGGTTTTAATACCATAGCTCTTAGAGGAGGCTTTCGCACGATCAAAAGCTTCCCTTGCTACGGCGTCTGCTTTTTTTGTTGTGGGAAGTTCGGCGCTAAATTCTGGTGCTAATGTATCTGTAAATGACGCTGAGCTTGATCTTGATAAGGACGCTCTTGGAGCAACTCCTGCTAAATCCGATGATGGTACAGCTATTCTTAAACCTATTGAATCTGACGACATATTTAAACCTGACATATTATCCTCTTATTTTAGTTATTAGTTATTTAATATTTCACTATTATATATAAATAAACCTTTAAACGATACTAATAATTAAAATTTTAATATAACATTATCAGACACAAATAGTTATGACACTTATCGCCATAACAACCTAATTATTAAATACTTATACATTAACGCGTATTATCAAGATATTAATAACAATTTAATTGAATATTTAATTTTAATTTACTAATATATAGGTATAATAAAGGGGTTAATATGAATAATACCACAGAATTGAACAGTAAGATTGCAGGTCTCGAAAGTCACGTCGATTTATTGGAATCGGAACTGAGCTATATCGACCAATTGCTTCTTAAATGCGGATTCCCTCAAGGGATCAAGACTCTGAAAATGACTGTCGAAGAGCTTTTAAGCGAAAGCTCGATTGAACTTAACGACGACGAATCTCAAGTTCTTTAAGATAAGATAGTTACATTCAATTACAACAGAGGACAGACCTTAAAAGGTCTGTCCTCTTGCTTTTTAGGGAATTTTAGGGTTTAATCGTAGTAGATTTATGGGTAAGTTGATTTTTGAACATAGCGGAGAAGAGAAGGAAGTTCCCGATGGGGAGCCGATCGCTTCGGTATGTGAAGAAGCAGGGGTTCCTTTTGCCTGTACCGAAGGTGTCTGCGGCACCTGTGTTATTGAAGTTGTCGAAGGAATGGACAACCTATCTCCCTTTACCCAAGAAGAAAAAGACTTCCTCGGAGACGAAGGCAATGAAAGACTTGCCTGCCAATGTAAGCTCCGCGGCGGATGCATAAAAATTAAATTCTAGAGGAAACCATGCAAGACCAAATTACGAAAGACATGACCATCGACGAGATCTTCACAAGGTTTCCTCAAAGAGGTCAAAAACTAGCCCAAGAGATGCAAAATGCAGGCCTTAACTGCGTAGGCTGCGGAGCCTCTGTTTGGGAGACCTTAGAAGCCGGGATGCTCGGACACGGGTTTAAAGAAGAAGACCTCCAAAAACTCATGGGAAAACTCAATGCGATCTTAGCAGAAGAAATCGATACTTCAACGATCGTTATGACCCCTAAAGCAGCTGAGAAGTTCAAAGAGATCCTCGCTGAAGAAGGAAAAGACAACTGGGGCCTTCGTTTTGCAGACCGCGCTGGCGGATGCAGCGGCTTTGAGTATGTTTTAGACTATTCAGAGAAAGCCGAAGCCGATGATGAAGTGTTCCATTCCAATGGAATCGATATCCACGTGAACCAATCTGCTGTTTCTCGTCTAAAGGGCTGCGTTATTGACTTCGTTGAAGGACTCAACGGATCAGGCTTCAAAATCAGTAATCCTAACGCCAAAGGCTCTTGCGGCTGCGGCAAATCCCAAAGCTACTAAGCTTGTGATTTTTAGTTAAACAGGGCAGTTGTCAAGTTATCCCTGACAACTGCTTCGGTCAGTTCATTTTTTTTAGCGTTTTTAGAAATTCCTTATATTTATCAAGATGGTTCTCTGCTTTTGCCCACTGTTCTATGTCTTGAAGATCTATTTTTTGATCCTGAAAAACCATGACGGCTTGCTCAAGAGCCTGATTATCTTGCCAATGAAAGAAGCTAGCCAGTCTATCTTTGACACAATCTGTAGGCGTAAGAAGAACAACATGACCAAATGGTGTAGCAAGAGCTTCAAATTTGTGTATTAATTCTTTACCTATGGCAACAGGTGGTGATACAAACTCAACGAAATAAGGACAGTCATGACGGGCAAAATATTTGCCTTTTAGTACAAACGAAAGTTCTGCTAATGCTTTCTTTATTTTTTCACTATGTTCAAATGTTACAAAATCCAGATCGTAGGATTGGTAACGATTATTCGAATATATTGCGACGCAAGCACCACCTACCAGAATGGTTTTCATGTTGTGTTGCGTGAATTTATTATTGATCACAGCAGCTAGCTCGGAGATCGAGATAATTTTGAAATCTACGCTAGTCATGGCAATGGTTTTCCAGTACGACGAGGTCGTTTTCTTATCATCGGTTCATAATATTGTTTTTTGATTTCTTCCGGGAGTGTTTCATAAGCACGCTGAAGAAATGCACATAATTCATCGAGGAAAAAGTAACGAGGATTGAACTGAAAAACTCTAGTTTTTCCTACAAGCGTGCTTGCTAGAATACCACCTTTTTCAAGCCGCAGTAGAGCTTGCTGCATAGGTGAAAGAGCTGTTCGAAATTGTTTCTTCAACTGCAAAGCGTAGCAAGATTTGTTCTTGTACACATAGAAAAGAACCCGCTCAATGGATTCGTTCCCAAAAAGAGCCTCTAGCATAATATACCTCAATATTAGGTAATATTACCTTAATATACGGTATATGTCAAATGGCGCGACCCATTTATCCGGTTCCCTGATTTTGAACTAGTAAGCAACCCTTACTAGTTGAGCTAGATAGGAATAGATATTAGACCATGTTCTGTCATAGAGGATTATTGCGCTAGGACTATGGCCTATGCCTTTTACCCATAGAAAGAGAAAAACCCCAGAGCACCTTCTGAGGTATAGACGCCGGCCAGGCAGCCCCAACCCATTATCGACTAGCAATTAAGCTACTAACGGTGAAGCGCTCGGTTATGAACGAGATTCTTGCACTGATCACTTTGTCGGCGCCGACAAAGTGATCAGATTAGATGATGTTAAGTCCAAAGATGGCTTCGTAGTTTAATAAGACAAATTAGCATTTCAGTATCTTCATCTTCTTGCTCTTGTTCTATTTTACGGCAATTCTCTAAAATTTTAGAAGCCTCGTTGTCATTGGAGCTAATTGATAGGATATCATCGTCTTCGGAAGCATTACGTCTTTTCTCAGAGTATTCGTTCCACCCACTAGCGGCCATAGGGTCTGGTCGTTTGGGTCGAATCTCCTTCCACCATTTGTAGAGCATGATCGTCTGTTTTGCGGCTAATGCTTGAGAAGTAGGTTGGCCAAATTTTGGGTCTTCACGGTTGGTAAAATCTTGATCATATTTCAGTTGTGCCGCCCATTCAAGATATGCAAGCCCCGCTTCAGGACAACGCCATTTCCTTAGATACCTGGTCTTAGGATACCCTAGGGCCTGATATTTGCTTGGCTCCTCTTCCTGTGCAACAGCATGCTGGGCCTGTTCAATTTCGACAAAGTTAACAATTTCATCGAAAAGAGCGTGGAGCAGGCGCGTGTCAAATTCGTAGTATTTTCCACGATTGAGATTTGAAGTGAGCGCATGCGTCTTGGAAATCCATCGATTTTCAAGATAATGACGGACGTTATTTATTAAGTACACGGGTGAGCAGACAATGTTCTGCAGGAGATCGAGACCCTCTTCTGCTAGCCAATAACGGACCTTTTTTGCCCTTGCAGTTTTTTCCCAAGTCTTCCACTCCTTTTCAGTACCTGCAGAAATCTTGGGAGTACCGCGCAACCAATCAGCAAATTTAGAACAAGACCAGTAAGTGTATTTCATCTTTTCAAAGAATTTGGGGCTTTACGAAAACCATTTTATATCTGGAGCATTTTTTTTGCTCGAGAACTTTATATTCAAGGCACACTACTAGCAGACCATTTTAGCAACGCCGCTAAAATGGTTTCATAAATGTTTCGAGATTGCCCGTGTGAAATTCAACGCAATCCGAAGATTTTTTCCTATAATATCATGTTCATATAGAAATATATTTCTTCAAACGATTATATTTTTTCTTTTTAGGCATCAATGACTAGTGTTGAGCGAAAACATAGCGATTATATCGTATATGTCGATGAAAGTGGTGACCATAGTACAACTCATATCGACGAAGGCTATCCCGTCTTTGTGCTTTCCTTTTGTGTTTTTCAAAAGGAGAATTACGCTCAGATCGTAACACCTGCTATGCGGATGCTCAAATTTGCAACGTTCGGACATGACATGGTGATCTTGCATGAGCATGATATTCGTAAGGGTTATGGAGCGTTTAATTTTCTCAAAAAAGATCAAAGAGAACTTTTTCTAGAAAAACTGAATATTTTGGTCGCCGAGACAAGTTTTACTCTCTTCGCAAGTGTCATTGATAAGTACAAAATAAAAAAACAGAATATTCAAGACATGCATGTTTATCATCTAGCAATGCAGCTCGGCCTAGAACGGTTATATTCTTTTCTTCAAATTCATGGGCAGGAAGATCGCCATACCTATGTAATATGCGAAGCGCGTGGACGTAAGGAAGATCAAGAGCTCGAATTAGAATTTCGACGTGTCTGTTCTGGTCAAAATGCTCTTAAGCAGATTCTGCCCTTTGATATTGTCATAGCTGATAAAAAAACCAATTCTGAAGGTTTGCAATTTGCCGATATAGTTGCACGGCCTGTAGGATTATCAACTTTTCGTCCACAACAATCAAATAGAGCAATAAAGATACTGGAGAAAAAATTTCACAAAAGTATCGAGGGAATTGTTTTGGGACATGGCCTTTGCCTTTACCCATAAAAAGCGAAAAACCCCAGAGCACCCTCTGAGGTATAGACGCCGGCCAGGCAGCCCCAACCCATTTATAAAGCTCATCATACAATGTCGGTCTTTTTTCATCAACCTACTGTTTGATTGGATTCGGTAACCGACTGCAATAATGACTTCTGATCGGTATAGCTTCGTCTGAAATTTTTTTCCGTCACAGGCAGTTACTAAGGATTCCTTAGTAACTGGATTTGAGTCCAATTCTCCCTCAGCAAAAAGCACCTAGCAACAAAGCTACTATCGATGAAGCGCTCGGCCATGGACGGCCAGCGCTGCTTCTTTGATCGCTTCCGACAGAGTCGGATGGGCATGAGGAGTGTGGGCTAGATCTAGAGTCGTTAGGCGGTTCTGGATCGCGAATGCCCCTTCTGCAATGAGTTCTGAAGCATGAGCTCCTATAATATGGACGCCTAGGATCTGATCGGTTGCGCTATCCGAAACGATCTTCACAAACCCTTCTTCTTCCCCTGTGCACTTTGCCCTGGAATTAATCTTAAACGGAAACATCCCTGTTTTGACCGTCACACCTAAAGCTTTCGCTTCTGCTTCTGTCAGACCGACAGCAGCGACTTCTGGATTGGTATAGATGACATTCGGGATGGCTAGGTAGTTCACCACAGGATTTTGGCCGGCGATGATCTCAGCCACGGCAACACCCTCTTCTGAGGCCTTATGGGCTAGCATGGGGCCATCAACGATGTCTCCGATGGCATAGATGTTAGGGACCGATGTGCGGAATCGATTATCAATGGGGATTGTTCCTTTGGCGGTTGGTGTAATGCCGACGAGCTTCTAATCCGAGATTTTGGGTGTAGGGCTTGCGTCCCACTGAGATGAGCACGACATCGCCCTTGAGCTGTTCTTGGCCGATGCGGAGGATGATTTCATTCGAAGAAATATCCGCTCCAGTGACTTTTGTGGAGAGCCGGAAGGTCATCCCCTGCTTAGTCAGGATCTTTTGGAGTTCTTTGGAGATCGATTCATCGAGTGTTGGACAGATCTTATCGAGAAACTCAACAAATTCGACTTTGCTTCCCAAACGGCTATAGACAGAGCCGAGTTCCACGCCGATCACGCCGGCTCCGACAACGAGAAGCCTTTCCGGGACTTTAGCAAGAGAGAGAGCCCCTGTGGAAGAGACGATCTTTTTTTCATCAAAGGGAAGAAACGGCAAACCGCTCGGCTCTGAGCCAGTAGCTAGAATAATGTGTTTAGCTCCGATCTGCTCTCCTGCGACTTGGACAACGGTAGAAGAGATGAGCTTTGGCAGCGCCGGGAAGAAAGGTGATCTTGTTTTTTTGGAAAAGCGCGGCAATTCCTTCATTGAAGGAAGTGACGACTTTTTGCTTCCGGTTCATCATGTCTTTGAAGGAATACGAACATTTCTCTGCTTTCAATCCGTATTGTTCGGCTTCATGAACCATTTTCCAATAGAGCTCTGAAGCATGGAGGAGAGTTTTTGAAGGGATGCATCCGATGTTAAAACAGGTACCGCCAAGCTCTTTTCTTTTGTCGACACAGGCGACTTTGAATCCGAGCTGGGCAGCGCGAATGGCTGCAACGTAGCCTCCAGGTCCTGATCCAATGACAACGACATCAAAAGTATTCATAAATCTAGGAGTAGCCGGGTTGGGTCTTCTAAATTCTCTTTCATGTGGACGAGAAATTGAACTGCTTCTTTCCCATCGATGATCCGGTGGTCATACGAAAGCGCAAGTACATCATCGGCCGGATGACGACTTGATCATTGAGAGCAATCGGTCGTTTTAGGATCGCATGCATCCCTAAGATGGCGCTTTGAGGAGGATTGAGAATCGGTGTTGAAAGCAACGATCCGAAAGTTCCTCCATTGGTAATCGTAAAACATCCGCCGCGGAGATCATCCATTGTGATGCCGCCTTCACGGGCTTTTTTGCTATAGTCGACGATCTGTTTTTCGATCTCTCCAAAAGAAGCTGTATCGCATTTGCGGACGACAGGGACCATCAGGCCTTTTTCTGTCGAGACAGCAACGCCGATGTCAAAATTAGGAAAGGAAACCATGTCGTCGCCTTCAATATATGCATGGACATCGGGAAAGGCTTTTAAAGCCGATGCTGCAGCTTTAATAAAGAACGACATGAAACCGAGTTTCACGCCATAGCGGGCTTGGAAGTCTTCTTGTTCCTTGGTCCGGATCTCGATGATCCGCGTCATGTCGACTTCATTGAAAGTCGTGAGCATCGCTGTGGTGTTTTTGACTTCGACCAGTTTCTGAGCAATGGTTCTGCGAAGCGAGCTCATCCGTTTTCTGTCACCTGATGGAGCAGGAGGCGCCATTGCCGACAGGCGCTGCTTTGGGAGATTTCATCTCGGCAACGACATCCGGAGCCATTTTGCGAGCTGAAGGTCCGGTTGAAGCTGGAGCTGCTTTGACTGGTTCAGGGGCTGCCGGAGCTGGAGCCGCGGCTTTTGGAGTAGCAGAGGGAGCTTGGACATCGGTGTCGACAGTGCCAAGAACCTGGCCGATTTTGACACTGTCGCCGACTTTGACAGACAGGGATAGCTGTCCGGCTTGAGGAGCGTAGAGGACTTGGTTGACTTTGTCAGTTTCGAGCTCAAGGATTTCTTCATCGCGGCGGACGACAGAGCCGCTGGCTTTGATGATCCGGCTGATCGTCGCTTCAGAGATCAGACTCTCCCATCGCGGGAACTTTAATCTCAACTTTCACCCGAGTGCCTCCTGGATCATTTGATCATACTGTTTCTTATGGAGCGCGTAGGAACCTGCGGCCGTGGAAGAGCTAAGACCTCGTCCGACGTAGCGGACCTGTTTCCCGAAAACTTCTTGTAAAATCGGCCGGATATAGTTCCAGGCTCCCATATTGCTATGCTCTTCTTGGACATAGCAAAATTCTTGTGCGCTTTTATACTTCTCTACCAGCTTTTGGAATTTTTCACGATGAAAGGGATAAAGTTGTTCGATTCTAACGATGGCAATATCGTCTCTTTTCCTCTCTGTAATGAGATCGTAATAAACTTTTCCTGATGCAAAATAAAACCCTTTTGGGATTTGCGATATTTTTAGGATCGTCGAAAAATTCTTCAAACGTGCCTGCGGTGAAATCTTTAAGAGGACTTAAACAGAGCGGATTTCTTAAGAGACCTTTTGGAGTAAAAATCACAAGCGGCTTTTGCGCTTTCCACATTGTTTGGCGCCTGAGCACATGGAAAATCTGGGCTGAGCTCGTGCAATTGACAACCTGCCAATTGTCATTGCCAGAGAGTTGGAGATATCTTTCAATTCGAGCTGAAGAGTGTTCAGGTCCTTGGCCTTCATAGCCGTGCGGCAGCAATAATGTGATGCCGGACCGGTGGCCCCATTTTTGTTCGGAACAAGCAATAAACTGATCGATGATGATCTGTCCGCCATTGGCAAAATCTCCAAACTGCGCTTCCCAGATCACAAGAGAATGGGGATAAAAAAGGCTGTAGCCGAATTCAAATCCAAGAACAGCATATTCTGAAAGCGGAGAGTTAAAAACATCGAACGGCGCTTTTTTATTTTTCAGATGAGAGAGAGGAAAGTATCGTTTATCTGCGACGACTTGATCGACCCACATCGCATGCCGGTGTGAAAAAGTTCCCCGTCTTGAATCTTGCCCTGAGAGCCTGACATGGACGCCATCCATGAGAAGCGAAGCATAAGCTAGATGTTCTGCCATTCCCCAATCAATCGTCGGCTGATTGGGATCGCCTTTGACCATCGCAACACGCTCTTCTGTCAGACGCTTGATTTTAGGATGGATATTGAAACCGTCGGGCACATGGCAAAAATCTTCTGCCAGCTCAATCAATGTTGCTGCAGGAACAGCGGTGGGAAGCGGAGCAAATAGGTCTTCTTTAACAGGAGCCTCAATTGAAGGAACTTTTGAAGCGACTTTATCTAAAGCTGCTTGGAGACAGGTCTTTGAATTCTGTTTCAAGCTTCTCTCCTGTCGCAGCATCTAAGACGCCTTCTTGGATCAAACTCTCTTTGTAAATCTCACGGATCGATTTTTTCTCTTGTATGATCGTGTTTTCAATCGGCTGGGTAAAGGCCGGTTCATCGCCTTCGTTATGGCCGTACTTGCGATAGCAATAAAGATCTAAAAACACATCGCAATGGAATTTCTGCCGGATCTTTAACGCCAATAACATCGCATAGACACAGGCTTCGGGTTTTTCGGCATTCACATGGAAAACAGGCGCTCCAAACGCAAAAGCAATGTCCGTACAGTACTGCGTTGACCGTCCGTCTTTTGGAACAGTCGTAAAACCAATCTGGTTATTGATCACCACATGGAGCGTGCCTCCTGTCTCATAACCGTTGAGCTTACTCAGCTGCAATGTCTCATAAACAACACCTTGTCCCGCTACCGAGGCATCGCCATGGACTAAAATCGGCAGGACTGTTTCATGGCCCTTGAGTTCTTGTTTGGCTCGTGCTTGTCCTTCAACAACAGGATCGACAGCTTCCAAATGGCTCGGATTGGCCGATAAAGTGATCCCGATCTTTTCTCCTGACTTGGTCGGAAGCGAGCCGATGAAGCCTTTGTGATATTTGACATCGCCAGATGCCTCCGCAAGATCTGAGATAAAGTGAGATTCAAATTCATTAAAAATAGTCCCGTACGACTTATTCAAAATATTAGCGAAGACATTCAAACGGCCCCTGTGAGCCATGCCGAGGACAATTTCATGGATCCCCTCTCCCACGCCTGCTTCGATGGCAAACGCGAGCATCGGAATGAGCGTCTCTCCCCCTTCCAATGAAAACCGTTTTTGTCCGACGTATTTCGTGTGAAGAAAAGTCTCAAAAAGTTCAGATCGGTTCAGTTCATGAAAAATCTCTAATTTGTCTTCTTTTGTAAACGGAAGTGAAAAGTTCGGCTCGATGATTTTTTGAAGCCAGCTCTCGAGTTCAGGCTTTCTCAGCCCCATGTACTCCACACCGATCGGACCGCAATAGGTCTTTTCTAACACTTCGATGATCTGGCTTAAGGGAGCTTCTGGCTCAGGCAGAAAACCGTGGGTCGGAAAATTCTTATTCAGATCGCTTTGATCAAAACCTAAATTCTTGAGCGATAATTCTCGGACCTCAGTCGGAGGAGCAAATAACGGATTGTCCTTGGCTTTGAGATGGCCATAAGTCCGGTAGGCCTCGATGAGATGATAGATCTTTAAATCGGAGCTAGATCCGCTGGCAGGAGCAAGACTTCTGGCAAGATCCCATCCTTCAAAAAAGTGCCTCCAGGAAGGTTCTAATGAGGCCGGATTGGTGAGATACCGCTGATACTGTTCTTCCAAATAGGCCAGGTTAGAAAAAGAGATCTCTTCCATATTTGTTCATTAACATGTGGATACGTATAAATCCAACGACTTTCAAAAAAATCCTTGTCATTATCAGCTGCTAGCAGGAAGAACCTTAAAAGTCCCCACGGCTTCTCAGAGGAAGCAGAGATTTTAAGCTTTTGGTAACCAACAGAGAAGAGAACCCTTATACATAGTGTTTTCAGGAAGAGCATTTATCTGCTTACGCAGCCAATAGACATAGCCCTCGAGGCGCTCCATCGGCTGTAAAAACACTTCCTGAATATGTTTGTGTGATGGGGCCCCAAAACGTTTGCAATATACGTGACTGAATAAAAAGTAACCTGATTGGGAGTGTTCAATATCTTATCATGTTTGTCGTCCCATATACTGATGCATGGCTTGTTCTATGCAACTCTCCGATCTTCTGAAAGTTTGTATTATTGTCTAAATCGGTCTAGTCAGAGTCTAAAGAGGCTTCCTGAGAATCTACGAATTTATTCAGTAAATAACTCCAAAAAGTCGTTGTAGTTTTCGTCTATAGTTTCCTTTGATGAGCAATGGTCGCTTCTTTTTCAACATTCCAAAAACTTGGAAACAACCGTATGAAATGGCGTACATTCTGATAGAAAATCGGTCATTTTTGAAACGGTTTCCATAGAAGTGTTCAATCTCTTAATCTGTTTGTGTGAATGTCTGTTTAAGCTTCTTACCCAATCAGTAAAAAGAAGTGCTTGTTCTCGATGCCTAAAGCACTGTGACAGCTTTCGGGAGCAGCTCTGGAAGAACGGCTCTGATTTCACCTAACCCATTCTCGAAAAAATCGTATCTCGCATCACAATTCTCACTTTCCCACATCCACCTCATTTGTCCGTACCTCTCAGACGAAACGAGAAGCTCTATCAGATTGGAAGGCAAAGATCGCTGTAACAACACTGACAACACAAGCGGCTTCAACTTTAAGGCTTTTCCCCTCTTTAACTGAAAAGATTAATTCCAGTTCATTAAAGCAATCGTGGTAACAACAAATAATGCCAATTTTATCATCTTTTTTTTTTTTTCCTTTTTAACTACTTGGTTTTTGAGTGAGTGGTTTTCCATCATGTCGTCGAGTTGCGTTGTATTGTCGTGGAGTTGTGGTTGTGGCGGCGTAGACGTGGTGGCGTAGCATGGGTGGGTGAGGTGGGGGGGGCGGCGTTGGTGGCGTGGTGTGGTGGCGGCGGCATGGATGGTGGAGTTGGCGTCGGCGTCGGTGGAGGGTGGAGTGAGCGGCGGCGTTCGGTGGCGTGGTAGGTTGGTGGTAGAGTGCGAGTGGTTGGTGGCGGGTGGGTGGAGTGGTGGTGGCGGAGTTGGTGGAGGCTGGGCGTGGCGTGGCGGCGTCGGCGCGTCGGTGGTAGTTGGTGGGTGACGTCGTGGCTGGTGGCGGGTGGCGTGGTGGCGTGCTGGTGACGTAGTGGCGTTGGTGGGTGGTTGGTGGCGTGGTATGGTGGTGGCCGTTGGTGGCTGGTGGCGGTGGCGTGGCGGCGTTGGTGGAGGGGGGGGGGGGTGGCGTTGGTGGCGTCGGAGGCGTAGCATGGTGGCGTTGGTGGCGTGAGTGGTCAGTTGGTGAGTGGTGAGTGAGGAGTTCGTGGCGGCGTGGTGGTTGGTGAGTGGTCGCGCGCGCGCGCGCGCGCGTCTCTCCAACTTCTTCGCTACGGAGCTCCAAGCTTCTCTACACTTCGTCGACAAACACTAAATTCACAGTGACACTGTTATTCATCGTGAATCTGCTAATTTTAACCCTCTATCCAACTCAATACACTTTCTCTTGCATGTAGGTCTTTAATTTGACTTAACTGTCATTGAACAAGTTATCCGAAAGACTAAATGGCTGTATCTGCAAGACTAGATCGAAATACATACTCTGATTGACTCCGAAAAGTTTTAAAAGCATTGACATAGGAGGATTCCTTTCGAAAAAATTTATCTCATTCAGGACTAAATGCTATAACTCTGACCCGTTCTTGACTACTTTCAATGCTCTTCAACTCTAGCGCTGGCGGAAATCCAGAGCCCGTTGTAGAGCTCTGGCCGACGTTGATGAGATTCGGTTTTTTGGCCGAGAAGCAGCAGTGGGCTTTTTCTGTCATCACATAGGCTAGCTTAAAATCACCGGCTCCCTCGAGAATCGCATTAACATTTTTCAAAGCTTTCATAAGATCTTCTGCCGCAACATTTGTTTCATTCCAACTGAGGTAGATCTTCGCTCTGCCAATGAGGGCTTAAACTCGAAGGGTTAGTGACGAGCGCCTTTCGAAATTGCTTATGGGCATCTAAGACTTTTCCTTGGGCAAGAAAAATGGCTCCAAGTCCGCTGAGGGCGAGGCTGTTATGCCGATCTTTTGTCCTCGGCTTTTCTAAAAAGCTGTTCTGCTTTTTTGAAAATTTTTTCTGAGCCGATAAATATCCCCAAGCGGTTAAGTGCAAATGGATATTCTTTATAAAGAGGCGTCTCCAGCGATAAAATGGCTCTCTGCTTTCGCCAAATTCCGCGTAAGCGCCAGATATCCCCCATCCATTTTCTCTAGCCATCGTGACACCAGACTGCTTGTGTCGATTATAGCTTATAACATCAGTAAAACAACGGATGGCAAGTGAATAGAGCCCCATGACACGCGCAATTTCACCGCATTGAACGATCGAATGCTGGGGAATGGGTTGATGATCATGCTCACTTTTGCTGATGGCATCATCTGCAACTTTTACGGCTGAATGGAATAGCGAATGGCCGCGTAGATATTCAAACGGATCGCGTTCTCGTTTAAAAATGATCGGGTCGAGATATAAATCATTGGAAGGCAACGATTCATTGAAGAAGGGGTCCTCGGGAACTCGGGTGTTTTTCATCCGGTCAAGGTTAGAGTGAATGTCCTGAGCTATCAGCGAGAAGGGATCGAACGATTGTCCACGAGATAGAACGTGTGGTGGATTTGCAATGGGAGGTGTCGACATAAGATGTTTCCTTTTTCTTAGCGCAGTAGTTTAGAGAAAAGGTGAATATGAGTCTTTGACGTTTTTAGGAGATCTTTGAAAGAAATCCAACCGTAAATTGTAGTATTTTTTTAATATACAGATACTCAAATATCCCGTATAATTTTCGCAACTTTTAATGGAGGTCATTTTCTATGACATACTTATTAAACGCCCTTGATTATACCGACTACGGCAACCCGATGGTAAAGCCGCTGTCGACTGGACCAAATACGCCTACCGGGTCATTAAACCGGAGGCCAATGACGGACTTCTCACCCGTTTAGGCATCGCAGGTAAATCGGCTCTCCCGCTCATTTTCTACACCGCCTACACATTTATGATGATTGAAATCTTTCCCGATCCATTGACGGTCGATCGTGCTGAAAACCGCGACTATAAGATCCTCGTCATTGGAAATGCTCGCACAGGGAAGAGCCACCTGATTAAAGCAATGAGAGATATGAGCACCATTGGTGGAGGGGGCAGCCTTTTTTCAGAGCCGAAGGATCCGTCTCTCAAGAGATTTGAATTCCTCGATCGAAAAGTTGCCGTTCTCGTAAAACCCAAAGCCTCAACGACGCGACTTCTTCTACCGACAAACCTCGGAGCAAAGATGAGATTATCGCTCGCATCAGAAAAACAGTGCGCATTGCTTTTGGAGGTTTTAAACAAGTCGATGCTGTTCTCTTTACTGCAGGTTTTGGAGACACAACCCAGATAGAAACGATGGCTGAACTTCTAGAAATCTTTGGTAATGATCTTCGTCCCGCTGCTAAAAAAATCGCAGTCATTACCTATTGCGAGAAAATGCCAGATGAGGCGGTGCTTGAACAATATAAAGAACATTCTGATTTCAATAAGATTTATACAAAATTAAAGACGTTTTGCCGTTCGGGGCCAATGAGCTGCCAAGCAAAGGCCGTATTCATAGTAGCTTTAAATATGTTGCGAACCACGTTGATCAACTTTACAGTTTGCTGTTTGGAAAGACCGCTGATAACTTTGCTCAACTACGGAATGAAGCCTTGGAGATGGTGAACCTTAAGTTTAATGAAAAACACCCTACGCAACAACCTACTCGGGTTCAAGACCATAATAATTTTTTTGCCTAGGGTTAACTGCTGTTTCTTCAACTGTGATCTATTCTTTTTTTTCTAAAATGAAAAATCGGGAAAAGATCTAGACAAAACCGACAATTTTTCTTGTGATTAATTGCCTGGCAGGAAATAATTCTGCCTCCTTGCAAAAAAATCTTTTGTATTTTAAAGAGAACTCTATTATCGAGATCTCTGGAACGGGGAAAAGCGAGGCAATTATGATGATGAAAAGTGAACGTCTTAGAAAGTTAGAAGCCGAATTGACCGATCTGGATCAATGGCTCAAACTCGGGCTAGTCCCGAAAAAAGATATTGAGAAGCACAAGACTGAGATCATCAGTCTCAAAGACAAAATCCAAGAAGAGAAAGACCGTCTCCGCTTCCTGAAAGAAAGCGGCGCGATGGAAGAGTATGCTCCCCCTAAACGCTCCCCTCATGCCCGCCAGGCATTCCCCGATACCGCCAGCATGCCCGACATTGAAGTCCCTGAAGAAGGCCTAACAGACTTTGGCCTCGACGTCGAAACTGAATCGTATGAGTTCGAGACCGCCAGCGGCGAAGAGACCGAAACCGGAACCGAGACAGCAGCGACAGGAGAAGGCGAAGAAGCCGAGGCAGAGGAAGAAGAAGACGAAGATCCCTTCAGCGATAAAAATCGCTGGCGCCGCGGTGTTCTTGAAGATCCCGATGCCGACAACTGGTGAGATCTCTCTCTATTTTCATATCCCGTTCTGCCGCCGTAAGTGCCCCTATTGCCACTTCTACGTGGTCCCTCACGAGACAAAGCCTCTATTCGCTTTTAGAGTCGCTCCGTCTCGAGTGGGACCTCAACAAACATCTCATTCAAGGAAAGAGTATCGTCTCTGTCTACTTCGGCGGAGGAACTCCCTTCCTGATCGGCCCTGAAGCAATCGCTGAAATTTTATCTTGGATCCAGCCACCTCCCAACTACTGAGATCACACTCGAAGCAAACCCTGAAGACGTCACCCTTCCTGCCATGCAGGCCTTTGCTAAAGCCGGCATCAACCGCGTCAGCCTCGGCGTCCAATCTCTCGACAATCCCCTTCTCAAGGTCCTCGGCCGTCACCACTCTGCCCAGCAAGCGATCTCCGCTATCCTTGCAACCAAAGAAGCCGGCATCTCCAACATCACCATCGATCTGATGTATGAAATCCCTCAGCAAACCCTCACAAGCTGGAAAAACACCCTTACGCAGCTAGAGACCCTCCCGATCACCCATTTATCGCTCTACAACCTCACGATCGAGCCCCAGACCGTTTTTTACAAAAAACGGTCGGAGCTGACTCCCCTGCTGCCATCTTCTGAAGAAAGCTTAACCATGCTCAATCTCGCTGTTGCGTCATTAGAAAAAATGGGCCTGAAAAGATATGAGATCTCAGCTTTTGCTAAAGAAGGTTTTATTGCCCGGCACAACACGGGTTATTGGCTGGGAAGGCCGTTTTTAGGATTTGGACCATCAGCGTTTAGTTTTTTTGAAGGAAAGCGGTACCGGAACTTCTGCGATCTGAAAAAATATTCCGCTGCACTTAATGCAGGCAACTCCCCTGTTGACTTTACTGAGCAATTATCTCCTTTGGCAAGCCTCCATGAGAGACTTGCAGTCAAACTCCGCATGCTAGAGGGCGTCGATACAAAAGAATTCCCCGTTGGTGATGCTCTCTACCATCAGCTGCAAGACAAGGGATGGATTCATTTCGATCAAGACAAAGCCCGGCTCACCGAGCAAGGCCTTCTCTTTTATGACTCGGTGGCTGAAGAGATTATTCTGTAAAAATTGCTTATGAAGCACGCGTTGCAACTTTTTTAAATTTAGCGATTTTATTCTAATTCTTAAGAGTAAAAATAAATCGATCAGAAACTTTAAGCATGTCTCAATTTTGGTAGAAGTTCCAGGCACGATGGAGCCGCCTCTCCCATCAGCTGGGGGTAATTGCGAAGCCATCATTCAGAAATGATAAAACAGACCTGGATGATGCACTGTCAACAGCCTTTTATGCCAACTTTCTAGGATAGAACCGTTTCTATGAAGCTCCTTGACCATCTCAAGATTACCTTGTTGGGCTGCCTCTAGAAAAGCCCTTCCAAGGAATTCTGCCGAAATGCTGCCGTTTAAGAAGCTTCTGGACTGTGTCAATTTCTCCACGTACCGCTGCCTCTAGAAAAGCCTGCCCAGGCTCACTCATTTGAAGATCGAGTGCCGCATAGCCAGCAAGTTCTGGATAAGGTGATATTGCCATAAATTCTCCAATTTATGAAAGAAATGATACAAAGATTTGTATCTTTAACAAAGTTAATTTATTGGCTTTGCCATCGCAACCTTGCAAAAGATCTTATCGCTGCTGCCGTCATCGTAGGCGTCGTTCTGGACCGCGGTCTCATCAGCTATTTTTTCTCATCTCGAATTTTTTAACTAAAGATAAAACCCGAGTTCATTGTAACATCTACCAGCGAGATTTTAACCGAGGAGTTTTTATGGCATCACCCGCACCAGCACTTACACCATCTAGTCCTACAATGGGATCTCCACCTCCAGGCAGCCCAGCGCTCAAACCATTTAGATGTGGCTGCCGTAGCAAAACCCCTCCTAAGTCCACCGCCATCTCCGCCTCCAGCGCCTTTAAGCAGCGCTGAGCCCACAGGGGATCCCCTACAAGAAAACATTATGAGGCACATCGTCTCTCTTGCTGAGAAAAAACCTGAAGGTGCTAGGGTCTTATTCTTAGAACTCATCAGAGATTACCAAAAAAATGAAGAGACTTTGCTTGACTTAGCTGATTATGTAATTGGCTTGGCTTACACTTACCCCGCAGGTGACAAAGAAAGATTGGATCTTGCGATAAAGGCAAAAGCGACACTAAATACCGTTTATGACAAGATAAGCTCATGTGGCACCATAAACCAACAGACTTTTAAGTATAAACAGTTGAGAATGATGCTTGAACAATTCGAAGTTTTTGATTCCTGATCCCTCAGAACCATTTAAGTCTGATATTGCTTCAAAAATCGAAGAATGCAATCACCACATCCCTATCTTAGACGATTTTCATGTTAAGCTAGCTGAAGGAACTCGATACCTTACAAAGCGAAAGATTACGATCAAGCAAGTGCGTTTTATAGTCAGGCTCTGGAAATGATCAAAGAACTTTCCGAACCCAACTATCTCTTAGCTCGAGCTTTAGGAACTCTGTATCTAGCAATGGACTATCTACCTAAAGACGACGGCAGCAATCGATCGGCTTTGGAAGACGCAGGTTTCTGACTTTTGAAACCCATGAACGGTATGAAGCGCTGTTTCCGAATGAAAAATCGAAATTAATTGCATTGAATCTCTTCTGTCAATCATTCGACAGTCTTAGCCAAACAATCTCAGGTGATGGGAAGTATTTCCTACGCAGATTAAGGAAAAACTCGAAGAATGCCGGAGAGAGCTCGATCGCCTCAGCCCTTCACCTGCAACAGGCGGTTCCGCAGGTTCTAAAGTGTCCAAGGACTCTGTAGAGCCTTGGAAAGCTGCAAGACTCTTTATCGCCTTTAGCATAGCTGTTGCTGTCATCGCAGGCGCTGCTGTTCTTGGCCGCCGTTTTATCACCAGATTGAACTAGCTCTTTTTAAGACCGCTTGCCTAAATGCAAGCGGTCTTTCTTATTTTTAATTTTTAATTCCGAGTAAATCAGCATATTTGTAATATCTGGCACCGAATTTTAAACCGAGAAATTATTATGGCGACATCAGCACTTACAACATCTAGCTCTACATTGAGATCTCCACCTCCAGCCTGCCCAGCAGGCTCAAACACTGCAGCTATGGATACCGTAGCAAGAAGTCACTTAAGTCCACCGCCATCTCCAACTACAGCACGTTTAATCGGCGCTGTAGCCAGCAAGGGATCCCCTACAAGAATATCAAGAGACACGTGGTCTTTTTAATGACAATAAACTAGAGGACAACAAGCCCTATTTGCTGAAATCATCAGCAATCTCCCACCAACTGACACTAATTTGCTCTACTTAGCTGATAGCAAAATTTTCTTGGCTTACATCTATCCTGAAGATTCTTATGAAAGACCTCGATCTGCAATCGAAGCAAAGAAGCTTTAGATCTTATTTTATAAGATAAGAGTTCCTTCGGGATACTTAAAATATAGATCAAAGGACTGTTCGGTATAAACTTTTGAGAATGATGCTTGAACAATTACATTTTTTGATACCTGATACCCTAGAATCATTTAAAGCTGATATTCCATCAAAAATCAAAGAATGCAATCGCCACATCCCTCTCATAAGCGATTTTTATGACAAAATGTCTCAAGGAATTCAATCCTTCAGAGCGAAGAACTACGATCAAGCAAGTGAGTTTTATACTCAAGCTCTGGGAATAATGGAAGGACATTCCAAACCCGACTATCTCTTAGCTCGAGCTTACGGAATTATGCATCTAGCAATGACCTATCCACCAGGAGGCGACCACCATCGATTGGCTTTGGAAGCGCAGGTTCTGACTTTTGAAGTCTATGACCGTAAAAATGAGCTGTTTAAGGATGAGAAATCGAAATTAACTGCATTGAATCTCTTCTGTCAAGTATTCGAGGGACTTAGCCAAATAATTCCAGATGTTGCGGATATTCAAACGCAGATTAAGGAAAAACTCGAAGAATGCCTGAAAGAGCGAGAGCTCCTCAGAGATTTAGCTGCAACAGGCGGTTCCTCAGGACCAGAAGGCTCCGGTTTGGGAACAACTCCCCAAATTCTAAAGTGTCCAAGGATCCTGTAGACTCTTTGAAAACTGCAACAGGCGGTTCTTCAGGAACAGAAAACCCGGGTTTGGGAACGCCCCTCCCAGGTTCTAAAGTGTCCAAGGAGCCTGTAGACCCTTGGAAAGCTGCAAAACTCTTTATCGCTTTTGGGTTTGCTGCAGTCGTCATTGCAGGCGCTTTTGTGCTTGGAAGACGTTACATCAGCTTCGCTTGAACTAGGGAGCGGGTTTGTGAATCTTTATTTTTAATTTCATGAAAATTGGTGTTAATTGCAATATTTAGCACCGAATTTAAACCCAGGAGTCTCTGTGTCATCTTCACCAGTAAGCCTTTTTAACGCTGCGTCTACATCTCCAGTATTGACACATACTCAATCGTCGCTTGCTGCTAGAGCAAGTAGCCTCGCAAGCAGTCACTTAAGATCAACCCCATCTTATGGCTCAACCCGTTTAGTGGGTTTAGATGATCAAGAGTATGATTTTCCTGGAGAACTTTCAGTAGCTTATCAAATGCTTAGCTCAGAAGAGCACGTTGGAGCTAAATATCTGTTCGAAGCAATCCTCGGGAAGTTCAAGACTGCTGAGTTAGGAAATGATTCGCTCGTTGCTGTCCATTGTCATTTAGGAATCGCTTATTCCTTACAACAGGGCGACGAAAGACTTACTGCTGCAGACGCGGCTACGAAAGCCATCCAGCTACCCTATGACAATAAACATCTGTGGGAAAGATTGAGTCTTGAGAAAAAATCATTAGCCTACTTAGAACTTAGATCTTGTCTTAAATTATTACTCGATTTGTTTCCTCAGCTACATACTCGAAACACTCTAGATATCAAAAACAAAATTGAAGAATGTACAAAATTCATCCTTCCTTTGGATCAGTTCAATGAAAAATTAAAAGAGGCAGATCGATGTGCTGCAAAAAAGGAACTACCCCAAGCAAGGAGGTTGTACTGGGAAGCTCTGCAGTTTGTACAAGACCGGGACGATGTCATGAGCAAGCTTGCACATGCAACTTGTCTCTTGACACTAGCCAGCACTTTTAGCAGCCGAAACCATAGAGAAAGAGAGGGCATCTTCCGTGCTGAAGGAATTCTTTCTAACGTCTATGAAAACAGGGAAAATTTGCCCCCTGACATCAATTCTACCTTGGTCGAATTATTAACTAAGCTCCATCTCATGCTGCCAGAAGAGCATCTTGAATTGCGTCAAGCGGTTCAAGAGAAAATCGACACTTGCAAGGCTGCCCTTCCAAAACAAGATGAAGACGTACTAGGACCCTTCACCTTTGTAAGAAAAGTGTCACGAGGTTTCCCAATTGGATCTGGAAGACCTGCTGTAATCTTTGCTGGATTCTTAATTCTTGGCTTAGCTGCAGTCGGTGTGGTTTCACTCTTTCGACGTTTCGTTATTAGGGTTAGCTAACCTTTCTGAATAACAAAGACCGCTCGCGGCTTCCCAGAAGGAAGCGAGCGGTTTTTCCATTCTTGGACAGAATACGTTTCAACAAACTGATTCGGCCCCATGAGTTCACAAGCGACACACATCTGATCGTGAGTCTGTAGAATTGATAGCAGCATCCTAAAGAGCTTCTCGGTCCTGTATGGCGTCTCAATAAAAAGATGCGCCATTCCCTTAGAAAGGCTGCGGATCTTCGCAGTTAAGTCTTTTTCTTCTCTGGGAAAATAGCCATGGAATGTGAACGCCTGACCGGAAAATCCCGACAGCTGCAACGCCATCATAATAGAATTAGGCCCAGGGATTGCTTCTACCACTATTCCCTTCTTGCGTGCAGCAGCAACGAGTGGCGATCCCGGATCGGCAAGACACGGAAGCCCAGCATCACTAATCAGACCAACAGTTTCTTCTGTGATTTTAAGAAGCTCTGATGGTTTATCGGTGTGTTCATTGAGAAGATAAACGGGAACTTTCGGCATGCCAAATCTCTTGAGATATTGATATCCCCCTTTATCGCTTTCAGCGATCAGGGCATCAATATGCGGAGGCGTGTAGCTCCATTTGGACTCTTCATGAAGGCTATTTGGAAGTAGATACAGTTTTTTCATATAATTTAGCTTGGAATAGGTCAAATAAGACAGCGATGTCCAGTGGTGAGCTCTTAGAGGCAAACTCTAAGTTGTAAAGCATCTCAAGCCCCCGGTGGAAAAAGATCGGTTTGCGGGCTTTAGCTTGAGCAGAAAACTTTTCGATCTGCTGAGGACGAAGTGTTGGAAAATGGTGTTTAATATCTCCGGGTGTAGCTTTAGATTCGAGCAGCTCTGCTAAACGATAGCCCAGCTGCAAGTGGTATCTAAGCTGACCGATGAACGGAAATAGAAATCCCATGTCGGAGAGTTTCTCTCCGAGAGATGCCGCACGTTCCCAGACGATTTTTTCCGCAAGCTGCCATCCGGTGAAAAGATCTCTCGTGCCGCAGATCGCCTTGGCATCTTCGAGTTCAATGCGGGATTTATCTCCGACAAAACAAATCAGTTTGGCAAGTTCTTGATCGAGTGTTGCTAGGTCAGGGCCTAAATGCTGCATGAGATAGTGGACGACATCGGAATTGAGGATCTTTTGTTGAGAGCGGGCTTCATTCACAAGCCACTCTTGCAATCTTCGTTCTTTTTCCCACGGCTTTTCATCGCCCATGTCGAGCACAACGATCTCTTTTTTTCCTTTCTGGTAGAGCTCAGACACGGCTTTAAATCCGCTAGCGCCGAGAACTAGATGAACGCCCGGAGGAAAGTGAGTGAAGAGCTCTCCGAGCTCAGCGTTATTTTTGACTTTGTCGACCGCTTCATAGATGACAAGCGTTAGCCCGCCCCAGAGACTGGGAGTTAACAGTTCGCCTCTGACTTGTTCAAGAGGATCTTCAAGACCTGAAAGATGCACGATCCGGACCGTGGCGTCTTTCTTTTGGATCAGAGCTCTGATCTTATCGATGTTTTTGCGCCGCTCGTACTCATCAGGAGTAACGATCAGAAAAATCGGCGCTAAATGGTCAGGAAAGGCCTCTTTTAAGTGCTTATCAAAAGCTGCAACGGAAGGAAATTTCACGATTCTCCCCAGTGAAAAAAGAACTCTTGTTTCGTATCGGGATGCAGACTTTGATGGACGGGGCAGTGGCTGCCGGCTGTTTCAAGCTTCTGCGTGATGTCGTTATCAAAGGCCTGTGGGCAATAGATATGCATCACCAAGCGGCCGATTCGGCGAGACGGCATCTGGGCCATCTCCTTCTCGATCGTCAGTCTTAGGCCTGCTAGATTCACTTTAAGGCGGTTAGCAGCGATGCCCATGAGAGTTAATACGCAGGAACCTAGAGCTGTCGCCAATAGGTCCGTAGGAGAAAACATCTCTCCCTTACCTTGGTTGTCCTTGGGAGCATCGGTCACGATCTCCTCTTTGTTATCAGAATGGACGCAGCGGGTCCTGAGATTGCCTTCATAGGTAATATCTATCCTGGTCATAACGTATCCTTTTGGTTATCTGATCCTACCGTAATTTTTTGACAAAGGCGACTAAAAAAATTTCTTGACTTTCCCCTAAATCGGCTCTATACTGAGCCTAGGGTGGAATGCATGTTCAAGAAACTGTTCGGCAAGACCAAAAAGGCCTCTTCTGAAGATCAACCTTCAGAGCCTAAAGCCCCTAAGCCTGATAAGGCTACCGCTCACAGCCCCCGTCTGCTCACCGCAGAAGGTTGGAAACGTCTGATGATGAAAAAATATAGAAAATCGTCCTAGCACCTGGTATACTCTGGCCTCTAAAATATTTAGTGGGGTCTACCATGGTTTCTATGAATCTCAAAGGTAAAAAAGCATTTATCGCAGGAATCGGCGATGACCAAGGCTATGGCTGGGCCATTGCCAAGGCTCTGGCAGAGGCCGGTGCAGAAATCATCATTGGAACATGGACGCCGATTGTTAAGATTTTCACTCAATCCTGGAGCATGGGGAAATTCGATGAGTCTAAGTTGCTCTCCAACGGCAAGATGATGGAGTATCTCAAGGTCTATTCTTTAGATGCTGCCTTTGACAAGCCTGAAGACGTCCCCGCTGAAACCAGAGAAAACAAACGGTACCAAGATGCCACAGGCTACACAATTTCTGAAGTCGCTGCCCAAGTCGCTAAAGACTACGGCAAGATCGACATCCTGGTCCATTCCCTTGCGAACGGCCCAGAAGTGAAAAAACCTCTCTTAGAAACCTCCCGTAATGGTTATCTCGCAGCGGTGAGCTCTTCGGCTTATTCGTTTGTGAGCCTGCTCCAGCATTTTGGACCTCACATGAACGCCGGCGGATCGACAATTTCTCTGACTTACATGGCCTCAGAAAAAGCTGTTCCTGGCTACGGCGGAGGGATGAGTTCTGCTAAAGCTGCTCTTGAGAGCGACACGAAGATGCTTGCCTGGGAAGCCGGCCGTAAATGGGGCCTCCGAGTTAATACGATCTCAGCAGGGCCACTCAGAAGCCGAGCAGCTAGAGCGATTGGGTTTATCGATAGTATGATCGCCTATTCAAAGGCAAATGCTCCGATGTCGAAAGACCTCGAAGCGGAAGAAGTCGGCTATGCAGCGGCGTTCTTAGCTACTGCAACCGGAGTGACTGGCACGACGCTGTATGTCGATAACGGCATGCATGCAATGGGACTTGCGATGGATAGTCCGGCGCTAGTTCCTCCGCAGGCATAATCAACTAAAATCAAATGGTTCAACGTGGAAAAATGCGGTCTAAAATTAGGAAAAAGGAAGGACCCACTAGTAGCTGTATTGAAAAAAATAGTTGGCATAAATATCATCTTGTATAACTATAGATGGATGACTTTACAACGTTTTAGTTTTTTTTCCCTTCTTGTTTTCTGGTCGGCCCAACTATTCGCAGTTCCTGTAGTAAACAGCGTAGACCCTTTCTTCGGGCCTAGTGCTGGAGGCAACCCTGTAACTATAACCGGCTCTGGTTTTACAGGTGCTACCGCTGTGACATTCGGAATTCTTAATAACGCGTCCTTCATTGTTATCGATGATAACACGCTCCAGGCCGTTGCACCCATCACTGCCCCCGGCGCTATTGATGTTCAAGTTACAGCGCCGAGCGGAACCTCTGTGCAAAATCCCCCCTTTGATTATTATACTTATCAAGGTGTTTGGTATGCCTACGCACCCGATTTCGGATCCTCAAATGTTTATCCGATTGATGTTGCAACTCAGACACTTCTTCCTATGATCGTTGTTCAATCAGAACCTAATGATGTCGTTTTGACACCCAATGGGAAACTTGCCGTTGTAACGAACAGCGGCTCTAATTCAATTTCCGTTATTGATGTAGCAACCCAGTCAGTCCTTGGCAATTTTTCAGTTGGAGTGGGATTTCCAATCCAAGGGGCTATCGCACCGACCCCTGATGGAAAAAAAGCAGCGATCGTCGGTTATAGTTCAAATTCCGTGGTTGTATTTGATCTAACAACGTTCACTATGTCTCCCTCGATTACCGTAGGAACCAACCCAAGCTGCATTGCTATTCTCCCTAACGGATTGTATGGCTATGTTACAAACTCTGGATCGGGACTCTCTTCTAAAATCGATCTGACAACATTCATTGCAACTACGATACCACTGCCCTTGGGCGTCACCCCATCGTTTATCTCAGTCACCCCCAATGGACAAACAGCCGTTATCACGGATGATGCAAGCAACTCGGTTATTGTATTTGATCTAACTACAAACACAATAGTTGCAACGATTACCTGGATTCGATTTGACTAATGGAAGCTTTCTCCCGGGAATAGCCATCACGCCTGATGGAACCACCGCTTGGGGTGGACCAATGCCGGATCCAGGCTCCATTGCTTCTGTTGTGGGGCTCAATACACCGACGCCTGCCTTTGGTTCCACAATTTCTCTAGGGTCAGTTAACAGGTCCCAATGGAATTTCTATCACTCCCGACGGGAAGCAAGCATATGTTGGGGATGGGCTGTCCAATCAAGAAAGTATTGTGACTTTTGCAACTTCTAGCGTTGTCAGTCTATCAATAGGAGTAACCCCGACTGATCCTGGTATACCCCTGATCAAGCCCCCGTCGCCTATTTTACCCCAACACTGGGCCTGGTAGGCGAGACTAGCACCTTTGATGCAACGCAATCTTTATCTCCAGTGGGAACGATAGTTCAATATGTTTGGGATTTTGGCGACGGACATACAGCCACAACATCAACGCCTATTATTACACACACCTACGCTCAATCGGGCACTTTTGTGGTCACTTTGACCGTCACAAATTCTGCACAAACCTCCACGACACAAACATTTACTGGCCAAGCCACGCTCAATAATGGGGGGCCGTCCGCCCAGCTGAGTCAACAAATCACGATCATAGCTCCAAGTACTGCAAATTTTAAAGGCCACCGCTGTAAAAACAAGCTTCCCGATCAGACCGATTATGTGAACAGACTTTTCTGGACACAAAGCCCCAGCTCAACGATTACATCCTATCAGCTCTTCAGAAATGGCGTTTTGATCCAAACCATTTCGGCATTTAAAAAATTAAGATATAACGATCACAACCGACCTAAAAATCAGGCAGACACCTATACCCTAAATGGGTTAAATGCACAAAATGGCATAATCAACTCCTCAACAATAACAGTCCCATGAAAATTTTATATACAGTCATTGCGGTATCCATGCTTTCATCTCAACTCATGGGGTGGGGCAAATATTCAAGAGAGCCTAAATTTGA
>CAWIQH010000027.1:0-63545 GCA_963838185.1 uncultured Chlamydiae bacterium | reverse complement strand
GACAATTGAGCAATACTTGGCACTGGTTTTGCTGCCAGTACCTTCAACCATCGTATTGCTAGCAAAAACAGGGAAAAGATCCGCTCCCTTGCTAAAGAGAGAAGTGGAACAGAGTAGGGTGTGGAACATTCTATTAGGTTCATACCCTTCTTCATTGCCGGAGAAAAAATTTTCACAGCAAGAGACGTGGGAAGATCGATGGTGTCGTTGGTCAATGGGTTGCCGCCGATATCTATATGCATGCCCTCAGAGGGTTTTTCTAAAGCAGAGAAGGTTAACAGATCTCCCAGGGGAAGAGTTTCTCCAAGGGTGATGAACTGCAGTTCTAAGAGGGTGGAGAGTACCTTAAAGTAGGGGAGGGCTTCTTTTTTTTTCGATCAGGATAAAGTATTCGAGGTCGGAGGTTAATGTAATGGCGTTTCTGGCAAGAGAGCCCATGGCGCGGATGTCAAAGGCACAAGGTGGCAGGCCGAGGAGGAAAAAGGCATCTTCTAAAAGAGGGATAAAAAAACGTTCCTTAAAAGCACGGGTGAGGTTTTCTTGGTAGGTTTTGAGGTCTTGACTTTCTTCATCAAATGCTTTTCTAAAATCTTGCAAAAAGTTGCGCCATCGTTCAATAAGTGTGGATGATGTTTTGATGCTTGAGGAAAACCCCGCAGCAATTTCTTCTGATATAGAAGAAAAGTGTTTTTGGTTGCTGGGGGTCATGCGGCTAACATGGCCCCTTTCACCGGAAGCATGAAGCTTAGCAAAAAGATCAGAGGGAAAGTATGGAGAGAGCTCTTGTCCTTTTCTCCAGAGTTTTTGGAACCCTTCTTTATCGGCTTTGCCGGTCAGGTCTCCACAGGTTTTTTCAAAAGTGTTTGTTTTGATGAGATGGTCTTCAACAAAGGCGGCGAAGATGGGTGTGATGGAGAAAGTGGTGCTTTCTTGGAGACGGTGGGCTCTCGCAATTTTCTCAGCTATGATAAAGTAATGGAGCGCTGTTTTGTGCAAGGAAAACTTCTGCTCTTCTTGTCTGGTTCCTTGTTCAAAGTAGTAATTCCCTAAGGCTTTTGAGAGTTTACATTGCTGGTCAAAAAGATGGGGTGAATATTTAAGAAGGTTGGGAAGGATCAACATTTTGAGTTTTTCAAACTCTTCTGTCGTGAGGAGGGGTGTAAGAATGAAGCTCTTGTCATATAGGAAGTGGAGAGGTTCGTCACCTTTGTTTCCAAGGGAGTTGCCTAAGAGAACCATCTTAGTGAGAGCTGTTTCGTAATCTTGAGAGTCGATAGCTCTTTGAATGAGTTCCTGGGAAGAAGAAGGAATTTGTACTTGGGGACCTGAAATCGGTAGAACTGTCATTTTTTCCTTGCTAATGATGGACGTTGACGAGAATTTTAGGATGAAAAAGAATTTTAATGACAGCCTTATTTTACCCGTGAAAAAAATTCCTTGGACACGTCTTTTTAAAAAGTTTAACATGGCGACCCTTTAGAGGCCGCTATGCCGCTGACAATCTAAATACCTTCTTACCTAAAGTCCCAAACCCCTTGGCAGGTCGGACCCGAATATGAGGTATGCAACTTATGGGACAAATTATAAATCAAATAGGAGGAAGCCATGATGCATCGCATTAACCCGCACTACGGAAGATGGCATGTGGGCGCTGCAGAGGCAGAACCTGATCTCGACGCACATAAGGGCCTGAGAATTACGAAGTTCGCACATTCGGCAATGGGTGGAATCAAGAATATCTTTAAGGATCCTGAAAAAAATATCGAGGGCTCTTACCGCATTGTCTCATGGAATGTCGCTACCCTGAGAGATTACTCTAACCTTCGCTCCCTTCATAACAATATGAAAGAAGGGCGTGAATTTTTTGAAGCGTATCAGAAAACGCTCAACGACGCTGTTTACCAAGCAACTCCACAGGACATAGATAAGAGAGAGCGCCTTTTTAAGAAGGCATTTTTACGGTTTGAAAACCCGGACATCCTTTGCCTCCAGGAAACAGCTGAGATGGGAGTCGATGATTTTCAGAAAATTCTACCGGATGACTATTCCTTTTTTAGTTATGAAAACCGCGACGGCAAAGAATGCACGATTGTATGGAACTCCACAAAATTTACCAAAATCGATCACGCCGACCTTTCCTATGATGCGGAGTACATCTCGTCCATAAATTCATCTCCCGACACAATCGCCCTTTTAAGAGATGCGGATAAAACATTAGTCTGCGTTGCGAGCGCCCACCTGAGAGGTTTTTCTTTGAATTATGAGGCTCTAGAAGAAACCCTTAAGCAGCAGCAATTGAGGGCAGCAGCAGCAGGCGATCATCAGACGGAATACGATCTAGAAACGATGAAGAGAGCTTCTGAGGCAGATGTGTACGTGTTTGCAGGTGATTTTAACGCAACCCCGCAACACTACCCGCCGCGCTTTAACATTATTCAGAGACACGGCTACATCACCGACGGTGCAGACACCGATCCGACAATCTATGACGCTAATCTGAAAGAGGCAGACGAAATGACTCCCACTTGCGTAAAATTGGACTACATTTTTGCAAAAGGGCGTGAAAAGGTTCAAGTTCGCGTCCAGCAACTTGATCTGCAAAGAACGGATTTGGGCGTGTTCAACAGACCATCCGACCACCTGCCAGTTGCGGCGCAGGTGCAGTTTTCTTACCAAACGGGAAACAGAAACTAATGACAGCGATACTTCACAAAGATTTGAACTCAATGCGGCTTCTTTAACCCCCACCGAACATGAGTATAATGATCCGGATTTTTTAAACCATTACACCTGATCCCTGAGCGGTCGTGGCGTTTTCATCTGGGCAGAACGTGTGTCATTACCTTCACACGCACCAGATACGCTAGCCGTACAAACGGTCAATTGACGGTAAGAGGAGTTTCACCTCCTTATAAACAGGGTCTTGTCGGCAGCTATAGCTTCCGCTGGATCCCGACGCCGTCGGACCTACACTTGTCGAAAAAGTCGCTTTAGACGCGTAGACCGTCCGCAGCGAAGCCTCCAACAACCAAATGATAAATTGCATTGCATTTTTCCTGGCATCGGGTATAGGTTGGATACTCATCAGAATACAGGCGGGTGTCGCTTTGGACGTGCTCCATGAAGAGAGCGACGCCCAGATCTAAGATGTGAGGTACTTCGTAGCAGGGATACTTCTTCACGAGCTGCTTCTGCTGGGTATAAGATTGATACCGACTGTCCGGGATCACATCGCGGCTGATGAGAGCCCAATGCGAAGCTGAGGTTATTTAACGTGAATTGCACAAACCAAGCGACGCCATTGTAAGCGCGTAAAAACGCTTATTGGGTACGAGATCTTGTTTAGGTCAGTGAAGGGCCAAAGTCAAAACACAATAAACGAATTTCCCAGAGCTTCCTTAAGAAGCTGACAAACTATCAGACTTCTCGGAGGATTCCTCGGTAAGTTGCCATTCGGAATTCGTGCTATTCATCTCTTGAAGAATAGTGGTCATCCTCTGAAAAATACGATGGAGCTTAGCTTCTGTCAAATCTTCTCCTTCTTGCTCCATGATCGAATCCATCACAGCAGCAGAGACAACATGGGCCGCCAAAAAACCCTCCTTATAGACTGCTACAGGATCGATATCGGGGTTGATTTTCAAAAGAAATCTGAAAACTTGTGAAATTTCTTCATCTCTATTACTCCAGGATCTAATATCGGAGAATGATCTATTGCCTAATGCTTGTAGCTTTGATTTGATAACTGTTTGGGCAAAAAACCGAGCTGACAGTTTGAAGTGATCTAATGAAGCGGCTACGCCGCTCTTTTCCATAGTTCGCAGCTTTTCCGTCTTAGCGGCTGCTTTTCTTGTTTGGGGTAAATTTTGTGAGATTAAGAAGTTAATGAATTCCTCCCTAGTGTTTGGATTCCCAATCCATCGACGAGCAAAACCAATGCTGCCTTCTGGAGGATTGGGAGTCCATCTTAAATCTCGAAACTTCCGGACAAGTTCATCTAATTTGTTTATATCCCCAAAGACAATGGTGTTCCATTTGACTTCAGATAGTCCAGTAGCATCTTCTTCAACTTCACTCATGATCCCTTTAACATATCCCAACGTATCGGTGAACCGACCAGATGAAACTAAAAATTCGACAGCATAAGCGACTAAATACCCTCTTACAAGGCCTATGGGATGCTCATCCCTCACATACCCTCTCGAAGATAATTTCCACGACTGATCTTCATTTAGAGCTCTTAAAAATCCAATCAGAGAAAAAGCTGCAGCGGGTCCCATATTCAAGACTTCCTAAGACATCAGCTGTACCTTCTTCCAGCCATTGCTCCCAATAAGAGGTGAGATTTGAGAGGCCCCGTTTCTTCAAAACATCAACAACTCGTGCCTTTAACTGATCTAAGGCTCCTGGATAGGCCCCCAGAATATCATGCCCTGCCACCTCATGTCCTAGGCATCCCCAGGAAAGCGTTGCTTTAAAAGCATAGCGGGAAGGGACATTGACAATAGCCACCTTTATCCCAAAATCCCTTATTGCATTGGGGCGGGAATAAGTTGAGAGGTCTTCTTCGTACCAATTCGGGACAGGAGATGGAGTAAAACGGCATAATTCTAACTCACAAGATTTTTTAAGAAAATTCTGATACAAATCACTGATAACTTCCCTGAGGGCTTCAGTGTTTGCTCGTGGGATTTTTCCTTTGGAGTTCTCTTCAAAGTTTTGTAAAATTGCATAAACAATATTTCGTATAGGGCTATCTTTATCCTCAAGTTGGTCTTTAAACCAATCTTGACCTTTCTCCTCTAATACCCGATAGAAAGGTTCAACAAGTCTTTCTCGATATGCATCAGTAACGAGATTGCGATCTAATATATTTTCGATTTTTTGTTTGATCAATTCATAATGCTTAGGCCGAAGCTGAGAAAATGAAATCGCTGAATCGGATAGTTGTGGAGAAGGTAAAGCCAAACGACGGAGCTGTTGCATGGTACTTGCGGATAAAGGATTTAAATAGGAGGCAGTTTGCTCGACCTCGCGCAGTTCTTGCATCGCAGGTCGTAAATTGATTCTAAGAGACATAACTTTCCTCCTAACTTGTTTGACGGATTATTTGTGTGTAACACTTTATGTTAGACAAAAAATCATTACAACTCATTTGACAACAATTCAATAGCCTCAAGAAGTAGGTGCTTTTCAGAGGCTTAAATGATTTTTTTTATGAAGAGGAGTGAGAACACCACCAGCCTTGTGCTGGTTTTCTTGCCCGTCTTCATAAAAAATTGCATTAAATTCAATTTTTAATATGATGGGTATTTTAGAACTTCAAAATACGGAGCACCATATGAAGCATTTGACTCTTACAACGATCTCATTGCTCTGCGCGGCGGCAGCGCCTCTTTGCGCAGGCAACATGGGAACGAAAAAATGTTGTCCGCAGACCAAGCAACAACAGTGTTGTCCACAGACCCGGCAACATCAGTGCATGCATGACGAGATCACACCATCTGCCGAGCCCGCAGTGACTCGCACGGCAGATCCTTTCGTGACAGCTGACTTCATTTTGTGGAGAGCATCGCAGGAAGGTATGGACTACGCTTTCAACGGCGTTACAGACGAACTTGCCGCTCCTATAAGAAACGCCGACCGGGGAAGTATGAAACACCCTGATTTCAGCTACCAGCCTGGCTTTAAACTCGGTACCGGAGTCAAATTCTGCCATGATGGCTGGGATTTGTTTGCCCAGTACACATGGCTGCAGGTCGATGATGCTGAAAGCTCTGTACGCAGAGACAGGGACGGGGATTCTGATGTCTACTCCAACATTGCAACAACTTCCCGTCATACAACACTGGGCGCTTTTACAGCTGAAAAAGCGAAAGCAACCTGGAACCTGCACCTCAACGTGCTGGACCTCGAGCTTGGACGCAATTTCTGGATCAGCAAGTGGCTGACAATGAGACCTTTTGTCGGGATGAAGTTCGACTGGACAGATCAAAATTTCAATGTTGTCTATACGAATATCCATGGTAACCCACTCGTTAGAGCGGATCTTGCAGGTGATAATTGGAAGATGAAGATGGATCAGGATCAGTGGGCCGCTGGTCTGCGTGCCGGTCTTAATACAACATGGTACATGTGGAAAAAATGGGCGATCTTCGGCGAATTGGCTTTGAGCGGCATGTTGAATGATTTCGACGTGACACGCAAAGACCGCGTCCACAGAGCAAATGGCCAACGCTTTACACACTCACATGTTGATAGAGACATTCATAATGTAACAGCTATCCTCGAGTGGTCCCTCGGTCTCCGCTACGAGACAGCGTTCCACTGTGATGACTACCTGTTCATGGTGCAAGCCGGTTGGGAACAACAAGTTTGGTTCGGACAGAACCAGTTTGTGTACTTCCTGAACAACAACTCCAACGGAAACCTCAGCTTCCAGGGTTTAACTGTAAAAGCTGGTTTCTACTTCTAGGATCTTCTTAGAAAAAGCCGCACTCCTTCACTTGAAGGCGTGCGGCCAGGGATGAAAAAATCTGATCTCAAGGAGCGAGGCTTTTGCCTCGCTCTTTTACTTTAGGGAAATCGTAGATCGCCAACCCCCCTTGCCAAACACCAACGCGACATGGCGCAAGTTGCTCAGAAATTAGGGCTGGAAGTGTCCAATTTGCAAGACTGCTTGGATAAGTACCGCGTAGAAAAAACTCAAGGAATCGTGCTCATTTTTACACGCCATCCCACTGAATACAAAACGGGACCGTACATCTCTTATAAGGGATGAAATTGTTCGGAGGGGCCGACGAAGAACGATTTGAATTGCCAGACATCTTCATGAGGATCGGCGTTCTGGATCGGGGTCCAGTCGACAGGCTGAGGCACATAGGGGCTGATGAAAGGAATGGCGATGTCGAGGATCGCTTGGTGATCAATGTCATCGGGCAGGCAAAGACCGCGTTTGGGATTTTTGAACATCCAAATGGCGGCGGCAACAACGCCGATGGCGACTTGCAGTGTGGTTGCATTCTGGTGAGGCACATGGCGCCGTGTATCTTCGATGTTGAGGAGGCTTCCTGTCCACCACGATTTGAAATCATGTCCCATCTGGAGCCCCTCCCTGTATATCATTTGTATTAGCTATCATTTAATGTTAATGCTAAAATGCTCGCATCTTAATATTATGGAGGTAAAAATGACAGTTATGTTTTTTTCTAAAAAAATATTGCCATATCCTTTATTTCAGGCTTTTCTTCCTCAATTCACTAAAAGATTTTCTACTATTAATGAACATGCTTGTGCTTGTGTTGTTTCTCAAAAGAAAATTGAAAAATGTTTGAAGGACAGAAAAATTGAAGCTTTTAGATTAGAAATGAGAGAATGTCATGTTTCACAAAATTTCCACAAAAAATGGGATCAGTACAGGGTAGAACCAAACAAAGAGCCTGGTGTATCTCATTGTAAAGCTTTTAGAGCATTAAGTATTATTCTTCCTCCCGTTCTTTCCGAACAAAATAATGTTAAAGAACTGGATCTAGAATCGAGATTATTTGAATCTCACTTGAGTGTGTTTTCATCTGAACCTGGCAAAGTGACTCTTTCTGGCGAAGGGGGAAGGCATGTTGGGAGAAAAGACTATTGGGCGCCGATCCTTGATCGATTGAAAATATATAAAAATAAGCCAATTTATATCCTCTCGATTGGAGGGGGTATTGGCTATGAATGTCGAGCCATCTCGAACGTCTTAAAGGAAGATGGTTTCCTAGTCCAAAAATCTGTCATTATTGATCCGAATCAATTAGCCTCATTTCTTTGCGAAGAAGAGGTAGATTATTATGTCACAACAAGTCAGCGATTTTTTAAGGATTTTTTTATTAAAAATGATAATTCTTTGTACGTAATTCACCTAGGGACTACACTAAATGTTGTTCAAGAGAATGATGCAGTACACATTTTAGAGCAAATCGTCGAAAAAATGGGACCAAAAGATGCTCTCTCGATCCTTATGGTTGATAAAAGGCAGTTCGAAAACGGAAGATTTTTAACTTTTGGCCCAGAAAACAAGCAAGGACTCTCGAGGGTAATCCATTCAGGAAAACATTACAAAACTGTTATCACATCCGAAGATAAATTTATCAAATTTATGACTTCATTAGGTTTAAGAGGAGAGTTAATAAAGATTTCCGAAAAAGGGGTAGCTTTGAATGTTGCATTTGTCGCTTTCAAAGCATTAAAGGATGAAGATTAAATTCCAGGCCATATAGAACGTCTAAGTTAAAAACACCCAGTGTATTGCTCTTGTCCTATAGAATAACGCCTGGGTTAATTTGCTCTAACTCTATAAGGTAACCCTTGTAGGAACCTCTACAATAAACCTCGTAAGCTTTTTTAATAGTATCATCCTTATAATGAGGTTTGAGTTTTGCTTCATATTCCTCGAAAGAAAGCAAATTCTTTTGCTTATATTCTTCATAGGATAGAGGTTTTTGCTTAGATTCTGATGGCATGTCTGTTAGTTCAATATATCTTATTTTCCATTTATTGGGTAACCCATGAGAAGGTTCATCCTCATTGAGGAGAGTCGGCGTAGGCCTATTGAATGATGAAAAAGATGCTGCACTCAATTTAGCAATGCGTAAGCAAGAACGTGAAAGCCCCACTCCAATAGAAAATTGGGTTGGTAGCAAACAGCCCAATCGTTGACATCCTCTTATAGCCATATATTCTCCTTGATTGTTAACGCCTATAGTCTACCATATATTAAAATTAAGGACATTAGATAACTGCCCCTTGTTCTGTTTATAAAATTTTTGCTATGACCCTGAGTTTTGCAACTAGGTCACGAAGTATGAAATTTCTCGGAGGGACCGACGAAGAACGATTTGAATTGCCAGACATCTTCATGAGGATCGGCGTTCTGGATCGGGGTCCAGTCGACAGGCTGAGACACATAAGGACTGATGAAAGGAATGGCGATATCGAGAATCGCTTTATGATCAATGTCATCGGGCAGGCAAAGACCGCGTCTGGGATTTTTGAACATCCAGATGGCGGCGGCAACAACGCCGATAGCGACCTGCAGTGTGGTTGCATTCTGGTGGGGCACATGGCGCCGTGTATCTTCAATGTTGAGGAGGCTTCCTGTCCACCACGATTTGAAATCATGTCCCATGAGGAGGACGCCGAGCTCGTCGCGGCCGCTGATAATCTCGTCGTTCATGATACGGCGATTTTCCTGCAGGGAGTACTCGCGCGTGGCGAGTTCTTGCATGGAATTGACCGCGGCATCGCACGGGCAGTAGGCGAAATGGACGGTGGGACGGTAGATTGCTTTGCCATTTTCCCAGACGGTGAGGCGATCGGAGATGCTGTAAGCTTCTCCATGGCGAATCACCATGCCGATGATTTCACCGCTAGGAACCCAGGAGCGGACCAAGGTGTTCATTCCTACAGAAGAGAGGCAGATCTGGTTCTTGGGGCCGCTTTCGTGAAAAAAGGCTTCTTTCGGGATGTGGCGCTCATGCGTGCCCCAACCGAGCTCTGAGGGGACAACGCTTTCTTCGAAAAAGCCTTCGATGCTCCACGTGTTGACGAATTCATTCTTCTGCTTAGGCTGATCGGTAATTTGCGTGTCTCTTTCGCTAATGTGAATGGTTTTAACGCCGGTTATTTGGGCAAGTCTTGCGAATTGATTCTCTTGCAGCGCTTTTTCAAGGGCCGGACAGCGCGGATCTGCCGGTTTTTCAGTGAGAATCTTGGTGGCGATATCGATGAGCGCATGTTTGGTAAAATGAGAGACTAGGCCCGGATTGGCGCCATGATCGACAACGGCTGTGCTGCCTTGATTGTGGTCCCATTTTTTAACCATCTCTTGGATCTTAACATGGCGGGCGTAAAGTGTATGCTGGCTGGGGTCCGTGCGAGGGGAGCCTAGATAGAGTTCCCACTCTTCGACAGAGGTATTGATGTAAAGCACGTCATGATCGCGGCACCACTGCACAATGGCTCTGCAATCGATGGAGGTGGCAAGGTCCATAATCATGTCGCCCGCAGCGACGTACTGGGGCAGAAGCTGATGATAGTTTTCCTTGGTCACGCGATCTAAAACGTAGTTGGCGCCGCGGTCCAGCGCTTCTTTGACGCGATGGCGGTTGTCAACGGAGTCCATAATGGTAATGTTTTTGGCGGGCATATCGATAAGTTGGAGGACGAGCGGGATTGCGCATTGAGAAACAGCGCCGCAGCCGACAATTAAAATTTTATTGTTCATAACCTCTGATGATAGCACAAATTAATGCTTGCTTTCAAGCTTTTTGAGTCGCTCAATCGTCCTTTCTACTTGAGATTTGAGGAAGGAGATGTGGGGTGTTATCGGGCTTGGGGAGGGCACGGTTAGGATAGCGTTGATGGCTTCTGCGACATCAAGATCGCTTAGCATGATCTCCATCAGAAGTTTAACGACAAACTTGCTGCTGGACTCGTCTTTGGAAACGAGACAAAACCGAATCAGATCTCTTGTCAGAGCAATTTTTTGTTCGACAAGTTCTATAGGCCATTCTTGGCATTTGTTTTCTAGAGCAGACATCGCCATAATCCATTGTGCGCGGTATTCAACCTGAATGACATACCCGTCATTATCGGCTATAGGAGGGATGTTGAATTTTACCGCTTTCAGGCAAATCTGGATCAATTGAGAGTTAACGACAGGGGAGTTGCGGATGATCCGGGCGATGACCATGCTTTCGCAAAATGAAGTCCGGCCTTCCGCGAGCACATAGGGTAAAATATTCAGAATCGTCTCTGCCACATCGAGATCTTCGCGCATGACTAGAAAGAACATCTCGGCAATATCGGCATAGTTTGCGTTAGTCACGCACTCAAACCCATACTGAACGAGCTGACCGATCAGGAGGATTTTTTGTTCGACAAGTTCCATAGACCGTTCTTGGCATCTCTTCTCTAGAGCAGACATCGCCAAGATCCATTGTGCGCGGCATTCGGCCTGAATGACATACCCTTCATTTTCGGTTATAGGAGGGATGTTGAATTTTAGCCCCGTCATGCAAAGCAGGATCAATTGAGAGTTAGCGACCGTGGAATTGCGGATGATCCGGGCAACAGCCATGCTATGGTAAAATGAAGTCCGGTCTTTCTCGAGCACATCGGGTAAAATACTCAGAATCGTCTCTGTCACCTCGAAATCTTCGTGCATGACTAGAAGGAGCTGATTGGTAATATCGTCATAGTTTTCATCATTCATGCACTCAAACCCATACTGAACAAGCTGAGCTGTCAGGAGGATTTTGTGGACGGCCAGATCGTGATCCAATTCATTGCATCTTTTAGCGAGTGCCGACATTGCCAAGATCCATTGAATGCGGCAGTCGAGCTGAAGAAGATAATCCATCTCCTTGTTCACAGGAGGAATGTGGTTTTCGGCGGCCTCTAGGCAGATGCTGATTAAGTGGGGATCAAGCGATTCTGAGTAACGGATTAAGCGGGCTGCGGCCTGGCTTGATAAAAAGGGAGTCTCTCCATCTCTTTTCGTCAAGAGATCGAAGATTATTGGTTTTAACGCTTCGATGTAGATCGCTTGGATGAGGCATTTCCACTCTTTATCCGTTAAGCAATCCGGAAAGCTCCTCGTCATAAAAATTAAACCAAAAGCCATCGTCGACTTACTGATAAGAAGCTCGTTGGGTACATCCGATTTTCTACTAAAGACAAGAGAAGGATGAATGCATGTCATAAAAATTTGATAGGCGGCCTCAGCAATAGCTTTTTCTCTTTCAGGTTTTGCGCTCAGTACGCTGAAAGTGACTTGTCCTAGCAGCTGAATCCAGCCATAAGGAACTGTGAAGGTTGTGTCAACGACCCATCTAATATTCATGCTCTTTTCGATAGCCACCCGGATTTTGGGTATCAAATCAGGTTCTGCCATATCCAAAAGATAAGGCAGAGCGGCAATGAACGTTTGGACGCACTCTTGCCGCTCAACAGTCTCTTCTTTTGCGAACTCGTGAAGGCAGGCGCATAAATCGTTTAAAGCTTCGCTAAAGACTTCGTTTTTTTCAGGAAGGCAAGAAGCTAGCGATAAAACCCGCGTGCAGAACCGGAGCCGAAATCTCTTCCTAGTTTGCTCGGAAGTAAATGCATTGCCGAATTTATAGAAAACTCTTCGTAAAGAGAGTAGCAACTTGGCTTTTTCTTTGGGGGACTCAATATCTCGCATCGTTCTGTCGATGAGCATCACGGTGGGATCGGAAAAACGGTTGGGATCCCCGGGAATTACCTCGATCAGGGGGGTCTGTTTACCAGCGCTATAAACAATGCCCCTTTCTACTGCCATGACTCTAGCCACTTTCCCAAGTTGGCATCCATGACGAGCGACTCCCACATTTTGTGCATTAATGTGATGTGCTTGAGAACTGCGGCTTGGTCTGCTCCATCAAATCCCAGCTGATAGACTGTTTTAAGACAATCGCACGCCTCGCCCCACGTGAGCTCATGTTTATACAGTTCCCAGCAATCTTCGATCCACCTTATGTAAAACAACTGGTTGCCGGGAGCACGGGGTATAAAAGGTCTAGCACAAAAAAGTTTAAATAAAGTCCGATTCTCTTCGGCAAGGAGGCTTTCCAACAGCCGGATAGCTGTAATAACTTCCGTGACCCACTTTCTCCAGCTTGTTGAACAGCCTTTTCGGGGTGCCCAGCAAGCATGAGGAATAGACGGTTTCGTATAGGCAGAGACAACATTTTGTCGGGATGGCCAAATTTTTCCTTCAATAGAGCATTTGCACGGATTCGATGAACAGCGGCTAACATCTCGTGAGTCCTGCCGTTAGGCTCATCCCAGCTATAGACGACAGCAAGCTCATGGTAAACATCTGTGAGTTGTTTGAAAGCTTCGATATCCATCTTCTGTAGCAACTCAGTCACATCACCGACTAAAAATGTGATCCACAAATCGCCTGTAGCTGTCGCTAGGCAGAGCAATTTTCTGATGGCGCGGACCAATCCATTCCGTGCCCTTCCCGGAAGTCTTTGGTCGGATGGGTCTGCAGCCAGACTTGCCAGGCGCATCTCAGCAGACGGACCGCATTCTTGTGCGTTTCGAAGACTTTTTCTCCGGGCAAAGCCTTAAAGAAATCCTTCCATAACAGATATTCTTCCGGGAGTTTTGCGAGTTCTTCGACAATCACGAAAAGCTTTTCAATTGTGACCGGCTTCTTCGCTAGCAGCCCGCGGATTTTTGACCGTATTTTAGCCGGTTCATCACGAACAGTTTTCTCTACTTTTACGGCTGCAGGCTTTGGAGCTTTAACTTTCTCTATTTTTACGGCTGCAGGCTCGGGAGCTTCAACTTTCGTCTGACATTGTTTGAATAACTTCGCTTTGGCCCCGTTCTTCTGATTTAATAGCTTGGGGTTCCGATCGACAAGCTGCGTGACAATCGGCTTCCATTCCGGCGTATCGAGATGCTGGGTAGGAATGCCGACGCAGTATCTTTCGAATTGGACAAAGAGGGGAGAGTCTGGATGAGCCAGCATATGAGACGCCGCCCAAGCGGCATACGGGAGCAGTTTCACATCGAATGATCCCCGTGACGCATGCAGAAAGATACGGGTAAACTCTTCCCATGACTCATCGCGGCAAAGCAGATCCATCAGCCAATTGCCGTTAGGAAGAGCGCTGAGAAGTTCATCCACAGGCAAATGGCCGAATGCGACTGCATAAGCTTTGGCAACGCGGAATTTTTGATCATTTTTGAGCCGCTGTTTGACTTCCTTGATCCGGATCGTAAAACACTGCAAAGGAGGATCTGCGGCAAGTCGTTCCAAAAGCTGAACCGCGTCTTCCAAAAAAAGTTCGCTGTTGTTGACCATCAGCTCATAAAGCTTGGCAAAGTTCGTCCAGAGAGGATCGTTTTTTTTCAGACGTGATGCGACCGCATGGATCAGTGGCGCGATGCGAAGATCTTTTGCAGCCGAAAAATAGCCGATGCCTTTTCGCAACTCATCGATTAAAACACCATCGGCAAGTCCTGAGGAGTAATACGTCATGAAATAATCGAGCGCACGAGGCAGCTCTGCAGCCTGAAGCCGAGGACATAACTGATGAACCTCGCGGGCGGCCTTGCTGCCAATCAAATAGGCGAGTAATTTAAGCACAACGGCTCGATTGGCAGCTTTAGCCTCTCGAAAGGCTGCTAAAGTCTCCGTCCATTCAGCGACCGGTCTTTTTTCTTGGATATTCCGTTCGATCAATGCTTGGAACCAGGTATTGACAAGCCCGTCAGGCAGCAAGCGGAGCAGTGAGACCAACTGCCCATCGTCCCTTTGATCAAATAGCCGCTTTGCACATGCTGTATAGACCTCCGCAAATCCCTCTCTGCCGATCACATCTCCCGGCGAGCGGCGAAGAGCCTCTTGGAAAACACTCTCCATCACTGACCCCTGAGACGCTCGGAGGACTAAAAATTGGCTCCACCAAGCAGTCGCCTCAGTCTTCACCAATTGCGGCCCTGAGATTTTCGACAAGCGAGGCTTCAGATACACCGACCGCAGCCATGACAGATGGATAGGCAATCAGCCGGAGCCGCAGCTCTGGATCTTCCAATAGAGGTTTTAATAAAGCGATCAGTTCAGCTCCGCGAGCAATATAGAGACACAAGAGATCAAACCGATCAGACGGGGACAAAGAGGCGCTAATTTCCGCGACGCGGCCTGAAGCAAAGGGGAGGGCGCTTTGTCCAAGCCTAGGAGCGATATCCCTTAAGAAGAGAACATCTTCAATAATGGGACCAGGCTGCAGCGAGAATATTTGGTTCTTCGCACACCCGAAATTGCTCAGCACAAATTTGCCGGCATGTAGAGGCTGTTGGAGATCTCAATGCGGCGATCTCAGCGCGGATCGCGGCAAAGAGGGGAGCAAAGCGGGTTCCATGGTAAATTTTTCCTGAAACTCTCCAAAACCGACTTTAATTGACCCTTCTCGATGCCATAGACGATATAATCTGGAAGATTCATCACATCGGTCTCTTCGAACCGGCCGCCATGGATGAACATGGAAAGACGGTCTTTGACATCTGATACCCCTGCCATGACGGTCTGATAAACCTCTGCATATCCGTCTTGAGCGGTCAGATCCCATTTTTGGATCGCAGCTTGCAAAACACTTGCTAACTCTTGAGAGAGTTCGTTCTTTGGCAGCAACTGCCGCACTGTAAAAAAATGGCCCCACCAGACAGCCGGCTCTGCCATCGATGCTCTTAAGCAGGCCAGAAGCTGGGCGAGTTGAGCAGGAATCTCCGCACTAATTAACCGATTGGAAAGGAGCTGCAGCCGGAGCGTTGGATCTTCTAAAAGCGGCGTTAATAAATCGAGCAGCTTCGGCTTATAAGAAGCGCAGATCGCTCCACCTTGCTGTAGAAGCCGGTTGAGATAAACGGTCAGGAGTTTATAGCTGTCAGACGGCGGCAGAGACCGGCATAAATAGCAGACTCGGTTTAAAGCAAGGGGAAGCGCTTCATCCGGAACCGAAGGAGCGATCTGCAGCAAGAACGGCATTTCTACATCGTTTCGATAGAGTTTCCAGGCTTGTTTAAGAACCTCGCTATCTCGACAGAGGAGAAGCTCATGAATACATGCCTGCTGACTACTACCTGCGTAAGCGGGATCCTTGATCCTATTCTGAACCTCGATCAATAAAGAGGCATACGGAGAGCCGCTGTAGACCCGCTCCAAACTCTGCAGCATCAGATCTAATTGATCAGCTGCGACAGCATACCCGATAAAATTCGGCAAATCGATCACATCGCTCTGATTGACTGTTTTCCAGCCGGTCCCGTGCAAAAGAAAATAAAGCCGTATCGCAGCTTCAAAGGAGTTAGCCCGCAGTGAAAAATAAAGCTTATCGATCCGCCAATCAGACCGAGTCTGAAAATCAGTTTGAGGAACATCATAAAAACAGGGAAAAAGAGTCAAGATGCTATTAGACAAACAATTGAAATATTTTTCCGGATCGTGTTTCAACCAACCCGTTGCTTTCTCCAGCGCTCCCTCAAAATCAAATGGCAGGACAAGATGGAGAAAAGCGTCGACCTTCCATACAATCTCTCTTTTGCGGCATTGAGGCACGCTAGGGAGTGAGATTTTAAAACACGATTGCAAGGTGCCAATGACCTGAAGTACGGAAGTTGCGAGAAAAATATCATGGGAGGATAAAATGTCTCCCATGGGAGTTAACTCAGTACTATTGCCTGGCGGCGCGACCGCTTTGGCGCTCCCCAGAAACAAGACGGCATTGGCATAATAGGCGACGAGGACCTCTTCTCCTGGCGGCAGGTATTTCATTCCTGCTGCGAAGGCCTGGGCAGGAGGCTCTCGGAGAAAATCTCTCAGTTTCACGTCCATTAAAGCAGGCCCGCCTTGTGTCAAATGGGCCCAATATTCCCCACGCATGGTCGAGTCTTCGTAGCTTCAAGTCGGTGAACCAGCTGATTGTGCAAACATTCCCATGGAAGGGGAGGACATCGGAGCGCAGCCTCTAAATCAGAGAAAAGCTCCAATCGAAAATCATTGCAACGGAAACACTCAGACTCCGGAGGTGAAAAAGCAAACGTCACCTTAAACGAGTGGTCTTGGCTGCAAAAAATCTCAATCGTTGCCGATCGATCCCGTGCGATGTCGTTCACGTAGACACATCTGCTGACTGTTTGAAAAACCTCTCTTAATGCAGCCAACCGCTGAACCTTCTCTTCACCCTCTAGAACCTCGCCGCCGTACAGTGCGTTAAACTCATGGAGAGCGGCGAGACATCGTTCGCCGGCTGCTCAGGCAAAGCTTGGACGGCAAACAAGTAAACGACAATATCTCTAAACCGGCTCAACTGAGCAATCGCTCCAATGCTATCCGCCGCATTCCATTCTTTCTCTAAAGCAGCAGGAAGCGTGACCCACAACTCAAAGCATCTAGGCGGGGACGTGCAAAAGTTCAAGATCTCAGGTGTGACGGCAGCTGGATTAACGACTCTGCCCAGAGTCTTTAACCAGAACTGTTTTCCAACAGCAAAAAATGTCCCATTCAGGAGTTCGATCGTTCCTTTGATGGTTTTGGAAGAAAAGTAGGGGACTAGATATGTGAGAAATCCGTTCAAGTTCCATTGAAAAAAATTGCCGCTGCGCTTCGATTCCCCAGACCTGTTTGATAGCTTCTTGATCGGCTGCATCTAAGACGATCGGCTGCCTGCAAAGCCGCACTCGATCTGCGATTTCCGGTGTGTCGAAAATATCTCGAACAGAAGTTTGAGTTGCAGGTGGTGCGGCTCCTGCTTGTTCCATCCGTTCAGGGGCGGCAGGAGTCGGCAGCTCTTGAAGAACCACGTTTAAGTATCGTTGGCGTCGTTGTCATAATCGAATTGGTCAGGCAGTTTAAACCAACTCAAGAATTTAGTTCAAAAGGCAAAAAAACCAGAGAATAGCTCTTCGAAGCAAAGAAAGGCCAAACGGCCTTTGAGAAGATCGGCGAATTCGTCCTAGTCCTCTGAGAATAGCTTCTCAGCATAAAAGGCATTGACATTTGAGGATGTAAAAGGTCCGACCCGCGATACAAATAAATTACGCATCATATTATCAAGCTCCTCAGTCTCTCGCGATCTCACCGTTTCATTTAACACCTTCCAATACTCCTTAACTTTTAAAGAAGTCTCAACATCATCCCTGTATCCGTTAACGCTCCAGTCTTCATAATTAAGGGTCTTAACAAGAGTCTTTTTTGGCGAATTCTTTTCAAGAAAAAGCACGTTAGAGCCTGCGCTTAGCTCTTTGACAGGCGCTTGATGACGATGGTTTTGCTGTTTTAACTCAACACATGCGAGTGAAAAGGGGGTTCCATTGGTATTTTCAACGGCATAGCGGTAGAGATTATCTATAATCCCAGCCTCAAAAGCATTAGCTTTAAGAATCGTAGCCCCGCTAAAATAAGGTTGGCGGACGTACTCTAAACTTTCGAGCGGTTTAATAAAGATTGAGGATTGCGCTTGCTCTTCTGAGTCGGCTAATCCCTCATAAGTCGGCACTTTATAAGGACCTTTACCTGCCCCTAGAGTCGTGGTCATTGTTGAGGCTAAACAATTTCTCTTGGAGGAGACATAGATAGGAATGACCTGGGTATCATCATGATAAAAAGCATAAGTCCGCCTTCCAACAGGCCAATCCTTGGCTTTGACACTAATGACGTGATCTAACGCAACCATCTGCTCAAAATGGTTTGCATCGGGCAGGATCGATTTTTCTACTTTGAACCCTCCACAATTCTTAGGGGCTTTGATAAGCGCCTGATAATTAGCTTTGTGTTCCGGTTCCTTTTGAATAAGACGCACGGCCTCATTGGAGACCCTAAGAGCCGACCGGTCGATCACGCGGGATAAGTAAAACCTAATATCCGTGTCAATATTTCCGATATTGACAGGCCATTTAAATTGATCTGTCTTCATTTCATCTAAGAATTTAAGAGTGTTTCTTCGAGCAAGTCTTAAGTCGCCAACAGAACTTCGATCAGGGATCTCAGTATGAAGCCTTGAAAAGTCTTTTAAAGGGTTGGCCATAACGAACCTATACACTTAATTTTTAGACTAATGCATTATTAAAAGTTAGGGAATTCGAAAACTGCTTAACCTAGAACGTCTGATAATTGATCTTATGTTGGCTGTTATCTGTAGATTTAGGATTTCGGTAAGATCGTTAAATCCTGGGACCTTTCTTCCGTATAACCAGATCAAAAACTTCAGAGACACTTAAAATTCTTTTAAAAATTTTTGCATCTTTTTGTAGGTCACCGCCTATGATACTCCATGTTCCTTTAAGGCCTTTAACGAAATCTTTGTCCTCCACTTTTGGGGCCACAATAACGTTTTCAAAACAAATACCCACGCTTTTAAGGAGTCCAATAAATCCGACCCCATCAATCGCTATCCCCCTGAGAGACATAGAACCTTTATAAGCGGTGTGCTTTTTACTAATAAGGGCATGGATTCCGACAATCGTATAAGTAAGTGGTACTGCTAGGCTCTTTCCAACGATTTTTGCACCCTGTAAAATGGCTGCTATTAGATTAATAGGAACTCGGACACCATTAGAAACTCGACCTATCGTGTGGCGCCAAATTCGATCAGGCAAAGATTCATTACGATTAACTGTCATGTTGATCACCCCTTAGTTATTTTCTGTCAGTAGAGCAACGCAGATTTAATTAGGAATAGTTGCCCACATCTTCCCTTTAATCTATAAAGCAATTATCTTAAAACAATTATTAGCATTTAGAGAATTTAAACGGATTTGGCAAAGCCAATTGATTATTGGCTAATATAGGAAGAATTCCTAGTGTTGATTTATGAATTTGGTAAGATCGTTAACCCTTATCGATTTTGGTATCTTTTACGCTTTGATTGTTGATTTTGGACTTCAGCAAAATCTTTCTTCCCCAGCACAATTTTATCAAAAAGCCTAGAGACAGGACTAACGTCTGAATAATTTTGTAGATCACCCTTTATGATACTCCATGTTCCTTCTTTAAGGTCTTTAACAAAACCATTGCTCTTCACATTTGGGGCCACAATAACGTTATTAAAGCAAAGGCCCACGTGTCCAAGAAGTTTAATAAATCCGACCCCATCAATCGCTATCCCCCTGAAAGACATAGAACCTTTATAAGCGGTGTGCTTTTTGCTAGTAAGGGCATGGATTCCGACAATCGTATAAGTAAGTGGTAGTGCTATGCTTTTTCCAATGATTTTTGCACCCTGTAAAATAGCTGCTATCAGATTTATAGGAACTCGGACACCATTAGAAACTCGACCTATCGTGTGGCGCCAAATTTGATCAGACAAAGGTCCTTTAGGATTAACTTGTGTCATGTTGATTACCTCTTAATTATTCTCTGTCAGTAGAGCAACGTAAATTTAATTTCAAATAGTTGCCCATATCTTTTCTCTTTAATATATGAAGCAATTAGTTTAAACCAAATTATTAGTATTCGGTAGCCTCGTCTCCATCATGGTGATCTTAAATGCCATGGGCATCCACGCAGAAGGCCTTGCCTTAATCCTACCCGTCGATCGAATCCTCGACATGTGCCGCACCGCCGTAACGTCTTCAGCGGCAGCACCTGGCGTGCTCGTGGCCCACTCAAAATGTAAAAAAGTTCTTAAAAACAGCTAAATTTCAAATAATAACTTGTCCCCTATTGCCTCGACAAAATCACTCTAAAGTTCTATAATTACGGCCAAAATTTTAGGTTATTTGCGTGCACATAGAGTTTACTCCATATCTCCGTTCTGCCTTTTCCCATCAAAACATCCGAATGGTCGGTTCATTCCTATCCCAGAACAAAAAAATTGCTGTTATTGTTGCTGCTACACTTACAAGCTTTGCTGCATATTACTTTATAAACCGCCGGCTCTCTGATCGTATTATTCATAACCAGACTCCTTCTGTGGATGCAGCAAAAGACCCAGGTATAGTCGCGGCTAGAGATTCAGCCCAAAACAGTGAAGCTGATAGTGCATTTCAATCGAGCGAAGAACCAGATGAGGAAGATGGGCTATCTGAATCCCTATCCGGTTCCTTTACTGATAGCAATATCGACAAAGATCAAGTACCTCCTCAAGCACCAGCACAAAAGCAAGAACTTGACGTTCAATTTAGTGAAAAATCAAGAGAAAGCTCTTCGGATACCGATAGCGACGACGAGTACTATTCATACGAAGTGAATAGTGATGATTCTTACGAATTGGGCGAGGCAGTTGACGAATCCTCGTCTAGTTCAGTTCAACCGCTGCCGCTTGACAACGAATGTAAGGAAATCATCCGCTACCAAGAACAAAAGTCTGGTGAACTTGTTGTTCGGGATCAAAATCCTCCTCCTGCTCCAGCACCTAAATCAGTGATGCAAATAGCAAAAGTCGTTGCACGTACGGCTGTGCAAACTTTAAATGAAGGAATAGATTTTACACCTTACTTACTGCATGCCGTACAAGCAGGAGTTGAATTTTGGAATACACCCAGCCAACCCTACGATCCCTTCACATCTAATTTTATGGTCGGATTTGCAAGAAAGTTTGGAAAGAACCTTCATTTTTTATTGCACAATACCACAAAGTTTCATGGCCCTGAGCTTGCAGGTCATCTCGCCGAAAAACTTATGCTTGTAGATAGGGCGGGAAAATATGTTGGAAATAAAGCAATTAAAAATTATTGCAATCCCTTTGAATGGGGTTCTTTGATCCAAAATATTCTTGATTGGGTTACAGAGGGCTCTAAACTCGCAAACCTGACGGATTTAGGCGTTAATTTTATAGGTTTCTTTAGCAACGGTATCTTAGATCAATTAAACAAGCTGATCGAGATAAAAATGCATGATTATGTCAAAAAATTAAATGTCTATACCGATCTAGATCTCGAATATTTTGAAAAGCAAGAAAAGAAAACAAAAGCTGAAGCAAAATTTCAACAAGAAATACAAGTCTATAAAGATTGGCTAATTGCGAATTTTGATATGGGAAATAAGATTCGTGAGAAACGACGAAATGAGTTTCTTAATTGCTTGAACTGGCTTGATTGGCATCTTGATTGTTTAGAATTACCAGGTTATAGACCTGCATACTCTTATTGGGAAGCAAAAAGTGCTCAAGACAGCTAAAGAGGCATTTGAGGCGACGAAAGCCAAGTGGAAAAAAAATGCGAAAGTTGAACATGATCTAACTGCTCCAACACAACCCTCCGACTTGGTTTATACCCAAATCCTTCCTAGAATCTCGAATTTTTTTAAACTAACTTCAGAGAAAACACTCACCAGTCTTGTAGAGGAACTCCAGAAACAAGTAGATTCTACTGAAGCAATTCCGCACGATCGAAAAGATTTTGTAAAAAGCTCTTTGAAGGTATTTGTATTCGGCGATCCTCGTATGAGACAGCTGAATTATAAGAAAACTGCAGCAGTAACTGGCATGCTAAACAGGGCCTTTAGTATGGGTAAGCAGCTTTATCAAGACCCAATATATTATATAATGCCACCTGTTGCAAGGAACGCAATTGTGCCAGTTACGAAGCCTATAAATAACGCTGTGGGACGAGTTCTTGGAGCTGCAGCGGCCCCATTAAGTGCAAAAGCAATCGATCTATTAAAATTGCAACAATTAGAACAACTTATTCCAGAAAAAGATATCGCATTGGATCTATCGCCACTGCTTCCAATGGGTTCAGAAATACCTATGCCTATGAAGGAATTGACGGCATTAACAGATGGAATCATCCGAAGAATGCAAAGGCAAGCAGGAATACAACCTTCAAGCCAAATCGCGCATTTTGATTTTAATCAAACACTTCAACAGCTCATCCAACAGATGGGCGAAAAAATGGCAGATAGACTTTCATATCTCTTGGCAGAGCATCTAAAAGAGACGAGTAAATGTAATTACACGCCGGCAGACCTCATGACAAAAAAGGTCGGCGGGTGGTTTTCTTAAGATTCTCGGACATCTACCGGAATAACCACAAGCTCATCCCCTGGTGCGTCTTCTAAGGCAACTGAGAACGTCCGTGTCTTCATATTCTACAAAATTCGCTGGGAAAATATTCTATCTCCCTGATTGAGAATGAAAAAACTTTAATTGATGAAAGGCCCTTTTGTTTGAATGGCTGTCTCGATCGGGAAATTAATAATCCAAAGCCCTTAAAACCCCTTAATCATCAACAAACATTTAATTATAATTATTGTAGTAGTTTGTTTACACAAACAATTAATTTATAATTAGTAAAAAATGATGTTTAATTTATTATTAATAAAAAGGCTGTAAATGTCTGGTAATCAATGTTTTAAATAAACCGATCGAAAACATGTTCGGATCCGAAACGCCAGGATCTGAAGATAAGAAGAGAGGCACCCCTTTCTCAGAAAACAGACCTCCGGACCCTGAAACGTTTGAAATCAAAAAAAGAATTGGTGTCGAGCATTCTCCCAAAAATAATCGATGAGCAATGGCAACGAAGCTTTCCTCCTTATGAAATTAGACACGCGATAGGCGAGGTACTTCCGTTTGGCCAAGCAAGATGTAGATGTCTTTCGTCTCTGAAATTTCAGATTAAATTAGATTTAATCGATGCTAAAACTCTTGATAAAATCCGCCGAAGCTGAGTTGGAATGATTTATTAACTATTACAGATCAAGCTTTTGAGTATTTAAATGACATGAAGATCTTTATGGACTGGGTCCATGGCAATTTAAAGCTGAAAAACATGCTATATGAACCCAAAGCACGCAACCTGACTGTCTTAGATAGTAGCATGAAACTTAAAAAATCGAAAAACTCTGTTTCACAGAATTCCGTTCCGACTGAAATCTTAAAATCACACAAATTTTCCGCGCCGGAAGTTGTGGAGGGAAAAGAGGGTATCCCAAGTTCAGATCTTTGGAGTCTTGGAATGATTATTTACAATCTTGTAACAGAAGCAGACTTCATTTTTACAGGATGGGAAGCATTCTTCAGAACAAAAGCAGAACTTAAACAGATGCCGCCCCAAATTATAGATTGCTATGTCTCAATTCTGAATAAAATATTCCGATTTGAGGATCGAGCTTCGATTGAAGAAGTGTCTGCTGAATTTCATGCGCGCGACATCGGACAAGAGATCAAGTTTATTGTGTCAGTGCAAGCTAAAAACGGGACCCTTATAATCAATTCCGATGAGATTTCTATTGTTTTCGACAACAGTTTATGGATAGCTGAACGATGCGTTCATGTACCAAAAAACCCCTTTAATATCTATACAATCACACTACTCAAAAGTAACAAACTCGTTTTAGATGAGATTCCTATATATCTGTTACCAGATCAAAATATAACTTTATTAGACCTTGATATATTTATAGACGAGACAAACAATGGATTTAGAAATCTGGTATTTCGTGTATCAAAATTAGGAAGAGACCAACGAATTTTGATACAATCTTGCAATGTTTTGAAAAACCCTAGCACAGATGAAGCAGATCTGACCGAAGGGTATACTGCAGCTTCTGACCCTGGCTTAGCGTTGGATCGATCAATGCTCCTTGTTCCTCAAAGCCCATCAGGAACGTATCTTGTCACATTGGCCGAAAATGGAAGAGTTATTATCGATAAGCACCCTCTATACATACGCGAGACGTCGCACTATGAGATTAACATTCCGGAATTGATTGCCAGGGACAATTGGAGACAGAACCCTCCGGATTTAGATACAAAAGACTGGGCCGTTTTAACCAGGAAATAAAATGTCGCTGCAACCGATCAATAGCTATTCCTATTTGTGTACCGATGAGTTGTTGGGAGAGGGAGTAAAAGGCCAGGTCTATAAGGGAAAACGGTGTTTAACTTCGGAAGAAAACATAGCGCCTTCTCCTAAACGGTTAAAAGAGATTGAGGTGGCGATTAAAGTTTTTGACGACAGCTCCGAAGGAGAGGATGAAGCAGACTTTACATCTTTTGTTAATGAGTGTCAGATTCCTCATGCAATAAGATACCGAAATTACGATGATCTGGAGCTGGCAACGGATTTAATTCCTGGAAAGGCCCTCGATCAAGTGAGCTTCCCATGGAAAGATATCACTACAATTACAGAACAATTCTTTGAGTTTTTGAGCGGCATGCATTCAAACGAGCTTGCCCATGCCGATTTAACACCGGAAAACATGTTGTATGAACCCGATGCGCGCTATCTGACTGTCATAGACTTTGGTCTTGGAACTAAAACATCCAAGAACCGTGTTATGGAAGCCCCTTTTAAATTCTATGATTTATTCCAGCCCAATTCCCCCTATCGAGCGCCGGAAAATTTTTTAAAAATGGGCCACACGACAAGAGCCGAGCTTTGGAGCGCAGGAGCGATCCTATTTGAACTTGTAACAGAAGAACTTTTCATAGAAGAAATTGAAAGTGACGATAATTCATTGGAAGCGGAAATCGAAAACACTAAGATATATCTGCAGAGGATTTTCAGTCAGATTGGCCTTCCATCTTCATCTGCGGTCAAAAAAATCGAACACCTTCAATCCTGTCCCTGGGTTGTCGAAAATGAGACCGTTCGATGGAAAGAGCCTTTTCAAGAGGAACTTAGAACGCCTTGGGAAGATCTATTTAGAGAGAAAGCTTTAGAAATAGCAGCGCCTCCGAAAGAGATTGATCTTTATATCTCAATTTTAAGCAAAATATTCAAGTTTGAAGACAGAGCCTCTATTGAAGAAGTCGCAGCGGAGTTTTCAGCAGGCAGATGCCAAGATCTTCGGTTTCTTGTGACTGGGCTGGCCAGAAATCAAAAACTATTGATTCAATCTGATAAAATCACCGCTATTTATGATAAAAGCTTAGGAGTCCATCGATCTTGTATTCATGTTCCTCAAAACCCCCTTGGAAAATATACGTTTACACTGATTGAAGATGACAGGGTGATTGTTGATAACTATGCTCAGTCTTTTAAAGATTTCAAAGGTGAAATAGAGTTTGACGTTACCAAACTTATCTCTTTTGGCAAGTCAAATTCTGTGTTAAAATGTTAGCATGGCAATTCAAGGGTTTGATCATCATATTAAACAATTTTGGGAGCGGCATTTTGAGGACAATTCACTTCCTGACAGTTCAGCTAAGCAGCTTAATGAAGAAGAAATTGAAGAGTTCAAAAAAGAGGCTGCGCAAGGAGCTTTCGTTTTGGAACCCTATCGTCTTAACGTATACGATGAAACAACTTTCAGCCTCTCAGAATTCAAAAAAGAGCAAGAAGGCCTGCCTCTTGCTGTACATTATCGAAATTCGCAATGGCTGCCTAAGGTTACTTCAGCAATCCATCAAGGCAAGAACACAGCAATTATTATCGGTACAGGACACCTTGATGGGCCGTCAGGAATGATTCAGTCTCTTGAGAACGAGGGGTACCATGTTCGGCATGTCAAATTCAATGCAGAATAGAACAGTATATTCTTAGCTGATCTAGCCCCTACCGATCGTGGAGATCTCTTGAGAATAAAATAGTTACAAGCTAGACTTTCCTTCTTATGCTTAAAAAATCGTCTTTACTCATCCAAGTCCTGATCGCAATCGCCCTAGCCATGCTGATTGGAGGCTTCTCCAGCCCCGATTCTGAGCTTCTCGGCATCCCTTATATTAAACTCTTTGGTTTCCTAGGCCAGCTATTCCTTAACGCCTTGACCCTTTTAGTCGTCCCGCTTGTCGGATCTTCGATCGTCAACGGCATCAGCCAGATGGGCAAAGACAAATCCTTTGGCCGTCTAGGAGCCAAAACCTTCTTTTTCTATATCATTACGACCTTCCTAGCCGTCATCACAGGCCTAATCTTCGTGAACCTCATTAAGCCAGGCACCTTTATGGCAGGAGTAGCGGAGACTCTCGCAGCCCCGGCAATTGCCGCAGCTCCTCAAACCCATATGGAAGCCATCGGTGGGATCCTTCTAAAGCTTATCCCGATCAATATCTTTGAAGCGGCCTCCCAAGGCAACATGCTCGGGATCATCTTTTTTGCGCTCCTTTTTGGCTTTGCCTTGGCAAAGATCGAAAGCATTGCTTCCGATACTGTCATGAACGTCATCAAAGGGATCTTCCATGTCCTGATGAAGATGACCCATTATCTGATGCGCGTCATGCCTTTTGGAGTCTTTTTCCTCGTCTCCAAAGCAATTGCCATCCGAGGACTTGGCAGTATAGAATCACTCCTCTACTTCTTCCTCACTGTGATCCTGGGTCTTGCAACGTTTATGTTCGTGATTCTGCCTCTCTTTATGCGGTTTATGGGCCTCAGTCCATGGCGGCATTTCCGGGCGATGGCACCAGCACTTATCACTGCTTTTTCAACTAGTTCATCCGCTGCGACATTACCGATTACCATGGAGTGTGTAGAAAAAAGAGCCGGAGTTTCCAACCGGATCTGCAGCTTCGTAGTGCCTCTTGGAACCTCGATCAATCTCTCCGGATCTGCTCTTTATGAGTGCATCGCGGTTCTGTTCATTGCCCAGGTCATTGGATTTGAGATGACGATCATGCATCAAGCCATTGTGGTCTTTTTATCCCTTCTGACTTCCATGGGAGTCGCAGGGATACCTTCTGGCAGTTTAGTGGCTATTTTGATTATCTTAAATGCAATGGGATTCCCAGCTGAGGGACTTGCGTTGATCTTGCCGGTCGATAGAATCTTAGATATGTGCCGCACGACAGTGAACGTCTTTAGCGACGCTTCCTGTGCGGTCTTGGTGGCTCATACGGAAGGCGAAAAGGTTCTAGAAGTCCGTTAACTAACAATTATTGGGACGACAACGAGCTCATCTCCATCGAGATCTTCCATGGAGACTGAAAAGGTGTTGTAGAACGATGCTTGAGGGATATAGAGAAGCCGTTTCACCACAGAATACGGCAAAACAACCTCATCCACCTCTTTAAATCCCTTCGCTGTCAGAGCCTTTAAAACCGAACGGTTTTTCTTATAGGAAACTATAGAATCAATTGCGCTTGGAATAGATAGCGGCCAGCAAAAGAAGCTGACAATTCTCCAGCCGATTCCCCGTGCCACAGAGGCTTTATGGAACTTCCAGGCAACATCTTTAGGCTTATCTGATTTCTGAGCTGTACTTGCCATGGAGATCGCGTATTTATGATCGCCCTGGTTTTGGATTGTCACTTCGACGGGGACGTAGCCCTTATCGACCAAGTCAACGTTCAGAATATGCTCGCTTTCCTCTGCAGAATAAACCCTTGCTGTGACTTGAAGCTTTTTATCTTCCAGGGTTAGATTATGCGTAAAAATTGCTGGGACTGGAGCTGGCTTCCACACCGCGCTCATCAGAACCGCACAACCCAAAATTCCATAAACCAAAGACTTAAATTTCATTAAAAACCTCGTTGGTTAATTTTACATTGTTTACTAATTGAACAAAAACTAAACTTTTATTTAACTAAATCACAAGCTATTGTTTTGCAGTATGTTGAATTTAATAAGAAATTTTTTAGATCAGTTGATTTTTTAGTTGTCATTGGATTAGTATAGAACTTCTTTTAAACCAGGAGGATCCCTTGGGCACGATCATCACAAGTTGCATGAACGCTTTACGCCATCTTCCTCAAGGGTCGGCAGTTGATATCCCCTGGGGATGGATGGAACAACATCAACTGACTGAAAGCTCTGTAGTCTATCCCGCGTTTGATTTGAATAATGAAAATAAAATTACACAAACAGCTGCACGGCTTTTCTTTGCCCTGATCTTGCCTAAGTTTGCTAAGCCGTTTGGCTATGCCAATCTGGGCCTCGGAGCCACCCATCTCGTCTGGTGTGTCATCAATATCAAAAAAATTCGTAGTAAAGAAGACGGTTGCAATCCTCAAGATATCGAAAACGCCCTGATCCGGCTTTTTACAGGCGTTTATGATTTGGCGATTGCCTATATCCTCTACTCTTCAATGCTCAACTCTATCTGGGTTAAAACGGGAATTCTCTTAGCGGTTTCTCTAGTACCCGCCTATCCGATTCAGCTCCACCACTTGATCTTTGAAAAAGCTACTAACACGATCGAAGAAGTGGAAGTAGAAATAGAAGCAGGGGAAGAGAAAGAAAAAGAAGGCGCTGAAAAAAAATATACAATAGAAATCGATCACCACGCTCTCAAAGTCGGCTGTCTTATCAAACAATTCTGCACTGGGTTGATTGAGACGTTTGCTCCTGAACCGGCTCCTGTTCCAAAAGGCTTCACAGACTATTTCATGGCTATGCCGAATGCAGTTGGAACATGGGTGAAAATCTCTTATGGGACTCTTCGAGGATTCCCTACAGAAGATCAGAAGCCCAAATAACCTGCTGAGCAACTGCCTGCTCAAAATACATTGGGAAGCCATCGATACATCTGCAGTTTTTTTCACGTGCTATTTTAAGTAACTCCGTCTCATAGAGAGCGATGTCCATCACCCTACTGCCCTCTTGAATCTCCTCCCCTAGAACCGGCATCGTCGCAGAGGTGGCATTCACTAAGATGTCATAAGAGTGGATCTTTTCACCCCATTCACAACCAATAACTCGAGCAAGTTCCCTGGCCTTCTCTGCAGTCCGATTCACAATCACGACTTTTGCTCCCCGTTTGTGTGCAATATATCCGATCGCTCTAGCCGATCCTCCTGCGCCTAACATCACGATGGTTTTATTTTTGACATTTCCTAAAACATCTATCGCTGCGTTTCCATCGGTATTAGCTCCATAGATTTTTCCGTCTTTAAACGTCAACGTATTGACAGCGCCGATTGCTTTAGCCTCAGGATCTAAAACATCCACATAGGGAAGAACAGCTTCTTTTAATGGAACTGTCACACTAAGACCTGCAAAAGGCAGTTTTTTAGCTAAGCTAAAAAACTCAGCAAGCTCACCTGGTTTAACGACCATTTTGAGATAGACGGCGTTTTTCTCCGCCTTTCTAAAAGCCTCATTATGAAACAAGTGTCCGATGCTCCGGAAAACCGGATCACCGATTAACCCATAGATCTGAGTTAGGGGATTAAGCGATCTAAACTGATAAATTTCACATAGCTGATCAACGAGAAGTTGTCCCGGTGCATTTTTATCTTCTTTGATAAGCGGCGCGTACATAATCGGCACCTGAAAGATCGGTGCGCAGATGCGGGTAATGTTTCCAAGATCCCCCATGCATAGTCCGATAATTCCAGGATGACGCTGGAGAAACTCCAGCATCCGAAGGCTATCAAGGGTTGATCTTGCCATCGTAGCGATTTTATAAAGATGAGCCCTCGGATGGGTCATCTGGAGGATTTTGAGAATAGCTTCTAGATTAGGGGTCTCTTCGTAGTTGTGATAGGAAACAATCACATCGCCTGGTGGAAGAGAGGGAGTCTTCCAATCGACATCGATATAGCGAGCTCTCCCCTGCTGATAAATCGTTTTATCTGGCGTTTCCACCAGCTCGACTTTTTCATTAAGCTGGTATTGCTTAACAGGAGCACAAAGCTGCGTCATAGAAAACCTCATTAAAAAAACATCATGCACTAGAGCCAGCAAAAAACGAAATAGCTTCTTAAAAAATCTTATAGATCTGTATTCCTGTATTTCTGTATGATGTGAAGGATACAAGGAGAAAATAATGACTCACAGAATTTCTAAATTAACAATTGATCTTCCTTTAACACAACATAAGCGGATTAAAATGGCTGCTTCCATGATGGGCGTTACTATTAAAAACCTATTGTTGATGAGTTTTGAAAATTTCATGCACAGAAAGCTGAATAAAGTGACTGAAAAAGCATTAAAATTAGCCGAGCAAAAGAAAGGGTTAAAAAAATTCAATACCCTTGATGAATTGTTCGAAGATCTTGGTATCTAATGCTCATTCCGTTCAGAACCAGTCAATTTAAAAGAGATGTCAAGCTGGCTGAAAAAAGACACAAAAACATGTCAAAGCTCAAGACAATCATGACAAAAATAGTCGATGAGGAAACTCTTGATCCTAAGCACAAAAATCACAAGTTAACGGGTAATTACAAGCATAATTGGGAATGCCATATTGAACCCGATTGGCTTCTTATTTATCGACTAACTGCAACCGAAGTTATTTTTGAGCGTACTGGTTCTCATTCAGATCTATTCAAGAAATAGTTCCAATAAGACTTGAAACTTGCCCCAGAACCTTTTTTAGTATTTCATGGGGAACTTCAGTTATGAACATCTTGCTCTAGAACATTTAAAAATTGCAGCAATTTTTCAAGCGAGAAGTCCATAAAATAGCCCCGTAACAAAGAAGAGACCTCCGATTGGCTCATTTGTAGGATCTTACTGACTTTTGCCTGAGATAATTTCTTTTTCTTGATAATTTTATGAATTTTACAAACTACATGCGCTTTAGCTAAGGCTTCTTTGGGATTCTGAATTTTAAGATCAGCGAAAACATTTCCTGTGCTGTTTTTTATTTTTGGTTTCATAATTTCACACCATCTAGACGATGATACCATGACTTTCAAATGTTTAATCAATAATCACAAATACTTGCAGTTTCAGCTAAGATCTTTCTTAGTATTTCACGGGGAACTTCAGTACAATAGGCTCCCTCAGCAGAAAAAGGGACACCGATATCTTCGAGTAATGCAAACCTTGGGACCCCATCAGACGCCTTTTTATCCCGCCGCATGACTTCGTAAATTTCCTCAAAACTGTATGTCAGCGTCAAAGGCGGAAACTTTGTTTTGATCAGATCCAAAGCTTCCTTTTTTAAGATGCCCATTTCATAAGAGATCTCCGCCTCTAAGACAATCCCCGTGGCGACTGCCTTGCCATGCGAAATCTGATAATCCGACAGCGTCTCTAAAGCATGTCCGATCGTATGGCCGACATTTAAAACACGTCGGAGCCCTTTTTCAGTGAGATCTTTTGAGATGATGCGCCGCTTGATTTCTATAGCCCGATCAATTGATTCTTCGATGGGGATGTTAGAGAAGTTATGAAAATAGTCAGCATCGGCAATCAGGCCGGCTTTGAGCATCTCAATTGCCCCATTGAACCATTCATCTTCAGGAAGCGTCTTTAAAAACTCAGGGTAAATATAGATCCTCTTTGGATCATACAAAGACCCGATCATATTTTTGCCATAATCGGTATTCACACCATTCTTTCCACCGATAGCCGCATCGACCATCCCCAGCAAACTCGTCGGGATTAAAATGAGTTCGACTCCCCTGCAAAATGTCGAAGCTAAAAAACCAACAAGATCAGTGACCACTCCCCCACCGAGCGCGATGATCGTCGTATCTCGATTGTAACCTTCTAAAAGAAGCGCATCTTCGAGCTTTTCTTTGGTTGCCCGACTCTTAAATGACTCCCCTGCTGGAAAAGAAAAAAGCTGAATGTCAAAACCAACTGAATCCAGATGCGTGCACAAAGATTGCCCGCAGAGCTTTTCTACATGGGTATCTGTGATTAATGCATATCTCATACGCGAGCGCACCGATTAAGAAGAACAGCATCGACAAGCACTAAGGCCACCATCGCTTCCACAACAGGCACGGCACGGATGGCCACGCAAGGATCGTGCCGCGAACCTTCTGGAAGCTCTAACGTCGCCGCTTGGCCTTCTGTTGTGACAGTAGATTGGGGCTTGGCAATACTTGAGGCTGGTTTAAAGGCTACACGCCCGACTAGAGGCATCCCCGTTGAAATCCCGCCTAAGATGCCACCTGCGGAGTTCGTTTGAGTACGAATGTTTCCATTTTGATTTTCATAGAGATCGTTATGCATAGAACCCTGCATTGCAGCTCCATCAAATCCACTGCCGATCTCAAAGCCCTTTGTGGCGGGAAGCGTGAGCATCGCCTTAGCAAGATTAGCTTCGAGCTTTTCATAAACCGGATCTCCAAGTCCTGCGGGAAGCCCTGTGGCTACAAACTCGACAACACCGCCAAGTGAATCGCCCTCTAATCGAACGCGTTCGAGCTCTGCAACCATTTGTTTGGAGGCGTTAGCATCAGGACAATAGACGGCATTCATAGCAGCAGAACTTAACTCTAACTCTGTCGCTTCGATAGAACCGATTTGTTTGATATAGGCTTGGACGGAGATGTTCATTTGCATGAGAAACTTTTTAGCGATACAGCCAGCCGCAACGCGGCAAGCAGTTTCTCTAGCAGAAGCTCTTCCTCCGCCTCGGTAGTCAAAGATGCCGTATTTAGCGAGGTAAGTAAAGTTGGCATGGCCTGGACGAAGTAGATTTTCTAAAGAACGGTAAGCTTGGGAATTGGCATCTTGATTTGGAATCAAAATCGAAATCGGAGCGCCGGTGGTTTTTCCTTCGAAGACTCCCGAGAGGATTTGAGGAGTGTCAGGTTCTTTACGTGTTGAAGTATGAGGATTAGAGCCGGGAGCGCGTCTTTGAAGATCAGGAAGAAGATCTTGCTCGGAAAGCTCCAGGCCTGCAGGACAGCCGTCGATGACGACGCCAATTGCAGGACCGTGGGATTCTCCCCAGGTTGTGATACGGAAAATAGCGCCAAAAGAATTACTGCCCATAACGTTTTATAATGAGCAACTTTCTCATAAATGCCAAGCAACGTCTTGGAATTTACTTTTCTACTTGAGTAGTGAAAGGATAGATTCAGCAAAAGTTTTTTGTTCTAGTACAGTCCCACGTAATGCTTTAATTAGGTTTTCTTGTACTTGAGAAGCAACTCTTCCAGACAACAACTCGATAGCAGGTTTTTCTTTCTTAATTTCCCAAAATAGAGTTGGCTTTGAATGAGAACTGATACCTTCTGACAACAATTCAGCAACAGTTTTTTTCTTTGTGATTCCCAATTCTTTTATAAATTCTGAAAACATATTATTCTCCTTTTTAGGTTTTATGCTCCTGATTTTAATCATATTAATTAAGAACAATTTTGCAAAGGAGAATTTTGAGTCTCCATTTAGAATGGTTTATCTTGTAATTTTAACTTGTCAATACTTACTGAATCAAAGGCCAGATCTGGTCTTCACGATCAATGATGTGATCAGCGATTCTTTCATAGAGGTCTTTGCGTGATGCGTACATCTCTTCAAACGACTCTTCGGGACGATTTGGATCTAAGAAAGTCGGAAGCCTTCCTGATAAAAGCCGTTCTTTGATGATTTCTTTTGGAACACGCAAATAAAAAATCTTGCCCATCTCTTTAAAGATGGCAACATTCTCAGGAGCTAAAATTGAACCTCCACCTGTAGCAATGACAGAGTTTTGGAAATCGACAAGAGCAGCAATCACCTTTTTTTCGATCTCGGAAAAAGTTTCTGGGCTATGGAGATAACTGTGATGGCAAAGATCATCAGTATCAATAAAGTGCATGCCGGTTTTTTCTGAAATTTTCTTTCCGAGTGTGGTTTTGCCGCACGATTTATATCCGCAGAGAATGATGTTACTCAATTTTTGCTCCAACTTCACGGAGCCGATCGAAAAATCCTGGAAAGCTTTTGGCCACCGACTCGGTTCCTGTGACGAGGGTCTCCCCTGCTGCTCCAAGCCCTGCAACTGTCAGTGACATCGCCATGCGATGATCGGCATAACTTTGTGTAGCAGCTCCATGAAGCTCCGATTGCTCAACGATGAGGCCGTCTTCTGTCTCAACGATCTTCGCACCCATTTTTTTCAGCTCTGACACAATCGATTTGATCCGGTCGCACTCTTTCAAGCGTGCGATAGCGCCGCCTGTAATTTCTGTTTTTCCTTCAGCAAAACATCCAATGACCGGCAGCAATGTAATCGCATCAATAAAACGGCCAATGTCGATCTTTTGTCCTTTTAATTTCGAACCGGGAAGGACCGTGAGCTTCTGCCCCTCAATGTGAAACTTCGCTCCCATCTCTTGCAAAAGACTGATCAGTTCTTTATCGCCTTGTGAATCAGAAAAATCGACGCCTTCGATCGTGAGTTCTGAATTAGTGATCAGCGCAGCAGCGATTGGATAAGAAGCAGAACTCCAGTCTGCTGGCACTCTGTAGTCAAAGCCTTCTAACTCTGCGCTGCCTGGGATGATATATCTTTCATAATTGTCATTTTCATACGGAATGCCAAGCCTATCAAACCAGCTCAGCGTCAGTGCAACAAACGGTTTTTCTCCTGGATTAGTGACAAAAAGTTCTGTTTTGTTGGAGGCAAAAGCAGAAGCAATCAAAAGCCCTGAAACAGGTTGCGAATCTTCTCCATCGATGACAGCAATTCCGCCCTTAAGCGGACCTTTGATAATAATCGGAGCATGGTCATTTCCGCGGGAGGAAACGGCAAAAGCTCCGAGCTGTGTGAGTCCATCTAGGAGAGGTTTCACTGGACGGCGGGATCGGATCGAATCATCGCCTGTGATAATTGTATATTGAGGAGTCAGCGCACTGATCGCGCCAATGAAACGGAGAACCAGTCCAGAATTCCCTGCATCGATCACATCTTGAGCTGGTGTTAGATTACCCTCAATTTCGAGGATCTCGTCCATGACTTTGATCTTGACTCCCATTAAGCGGCAAGCATGGATCATGGCTTCAGTGTCAGGAGAATGGAGGTAATTGCGGATAATGCAGCGGCCCGTTGATAGGGCCGCAAAAATTAAAGCTCGCATCGTTTGGGACTTCGAAGGAGGAATCTTGTGGACTCCTCGGAGCTTTGAAGCCTGGATGCGAGCTTGAGAAATCATTCTTGTGGCTGCGCGTTATTGATACCGAGCAGTTCCATCTCAAAAATGAGCGTTGTGCAAGGACCAATCTCGTTGCCAAAACCAGCTTCGCCGTAAGCTAAATAGTGAGGCACAACGATCTGCCATTTGTCGCCGACTTGCATGTGTTGGAGAGCTTCTGACCAACCTGGGATCACACGGTTGACAGGGAACACTTGAGGCTTGCCGCGCTCATAGCTGCTGTCAAAAATTGCGCCGTTGATAAAGCTTCCACGGTAGTGGACAGAAACGACATCGACTGGGGTTGGTTTATCGCCGTCACCTTTTTGGATGACTTTGTATTGGAGTCCGCTTTTCAGAACTTGGACGCCGTCTTTCTGTTTGTTTTCTTCCAGATAAGCCTCGCCTTCGTTCTTATTTTGCTCAGAGACTTTAGTAAAATATTGTCTTTGCTGTTGCTCGATTTGCTGGCGGAGAGCCTGCATGATCGATTGGACCTCTTCTTGGCTCAATTTGGGGTTATTTTCTCGAACTCCATCTTCAAAACCTTCTTTGAGAAGGCCTGAGTCCATATCGCTGAACTGACGCTTTAAATTCCGACCTGTCTCAAGGCCAATGCAATAACTTACTTTTTCACGTGTCGATTTCATATAAACACTCCTATTTTAGGAAATATATAACTGAGGTTTGAAAACCGTTCAAGCTCATAATCAAGAAATATGGTAGAATGTCATCTATGAAAACGAAAATTCAAGAAAAAACTTCTCTTTTGGCCGCTTTGCAGCAACTGAGCCCGGAAAGTTCAAAAAATACTTTGAAATCGTGGATTGAGCAGGGCCGTGTCTCTGTCGATGAGACCCGAATCTCTTCCAGCCGTAAAGAGCTCCTTCCAGGCCAAGAACTCAAGGTCGGACCTAGAGTCGCCTATACCGAACACGGCATCAAGATCCTCTACGAAGACGAACACCTCGTGGTCTTGGATAAGCCTGATAAACTCCTCACAGTTGCCACCGCGGCTGAAAATGAAAAGACCGTCCATGCCATCTTAAAAAGACGCCTCCGCCGCATGGTTTATCCTGTTCATCGTTTGGACCGAGATACTTCGGGTGTGATGCTTTTTGCTTATACGACTGAAGCCCGGGATGTCTTGAAAGAACAGTTTGCCGAGCATAAGATCGACAGGATCTACATCGCAATCGTAGAAGGGACGCCAACACCTTTAAAAGGGACCTGGAAAAGCACACTCGTCGAAGACGATTTCTTCTTTGTCAAAAGTGTTCCGACTCCGGAAGCTACCCCTGTGAAAAGCTTTAAGCCTGTGAACGCTTTCCGCGCTAGAGAAGCTGCACGCTATCAGCAAAGAAAAGCCTTCATCGAGCAAAAGGTTAAAAGCGAAGAAACTGGCAAACTAGCCATTACGCATTACGAAGTCATCAAGCAAAGAAAACACAGCGCGCTTGTGAAGTTCGTCTTGGAAACGGGCCGTAAGAATCAAATCCGCGTTCATGCTTCAGAGGCAGGATTTCCCATTTTGGGAGACACTAAATATGGCGGACAGACCAACCGCCGCAGGCTCTGCCTGCATGCCCATATCTTGGGATTTCTGCATCCATTCCGGAATAAGAAGATGAAGTTCGTCTCTCCCCTTCCGGAATACTTCGCTAGCATCTAAATTATTTCGACAACTTCTTTAAAACCTTTCGATTACGCTTCATAATTTCTTCAGCTTGACGCATCTGGTCAATATCTTCTGGATTTGGCCAACATTTGAGAACAAACTCCTGTAAAGTCAAGCCTTCTTTAGCTGCTAATATCTTGAGATAGGCATGTTGATCCGCCGGAATATCTACGGCTATTCGAACGGTTTTTTTGCCGGGCATATTTTCATCCTGTGGGTTACAAAATTCCTGACATTAAAGCCTTTAAAGGCTCGATATACAGCAAATAGATCACTGCGCCGATGATTGCGCCAACGAGTGGACCAAACACCGGAACCCAAGAATAACTCCAATCTGCAGACCCTTTCCCTTTAACAGGTAAGAGCGCATACATAATACGAGGTCCCAGATCTCGGACAGGATTGATCGCATAACCGGTAGGTCCGCCAAGTGATAGGCCAATTGAGAAGATCAAGATCCCCACCGCATAAGGCCCCATGCCATTGCTGATGCCATTATGCATATCAAAAATACCAAGTACACCTAACAGAAGCACCATCGTTCCAATGGCTTCGCAAACAAAGTTCCATTTGTAACTGCGTAATGCCGGCTGTGTGCAGAAGCTGAGCAATTTCATTTGAGGGTCGGGAGTTTTTTGCCAGTGGGGGAAATAAGAAAGCCAAACAAGCGTTTGTCCAATAAATGCTCCAATAAACTGACCGGTAAGATAAAGCGGGACCAAATCCCAAGCTGTTTTCTTTGCGATACAAAAGCCTAGTGTCACAGCAGGATTAAAATGTCCGCCGCTGGCCCATCCGGTAATATAAACCGCCATGGCAACGCCAAATCCCCAGCCTGCGCTGATCACAATCCATCCGCTGCTGTTGCCCTTGGTTTTACTGAGTAAGACGTTTGCGACAACGCCATTGCCAAGCAAAACTAAAAGCATCGTACCGATTAATTCTCCCCAAAAAATACTCATTGAATTCTCCTATTGAAAATTAAAGTGTAAAGCTTCACTTTAAAAAAATGAAGTATATCTTAGCTCTCGACCAGGGAACCACGAGTTCCAGGGCCGTTCTAATTTCTCACGAAGGCAATATCCACGCTACCGCACAAAAAGAATTTAAGCAAATATTTCCCTCGCCCGGCTGGGTCGAACACGATCCGCAAGAAATCTGGTCTTCTCAAGCTTCTTGTATGAGCGAAGTTCTTGCTAAAGGCCAAATCAGTCCCGATCAAATTGCTGGAATCGGAATCACCAATCAACGTGAAACCACTATTGTATGGGACCGTAGAACAGGAAAACCTCTCGCGAATGCAATCGTCTGGCAAGACAGAAGAACCACCGAGATTTGCCAAGACTTAAAAGGGAAAGGCCTCGAACCTCTCTTCCGACAAAAAACGGGCCTCCTTTTAGATCCTTATTTTTCCGGCACGAAACTTTTTTGGATCTTAAAAAGCATCCCCGGAGCTTTAGAAAGAGCGAAGAAAGGCGAACTTGCATTCGGGACCGTTGACTCTTGGCTCCTGTGGAAGCTGACAGGCGGCGCCTGCCACATGACTGATGTCACGAATGCCTCGCGCACGCTTCTTTTCAATATCCATACGTTAAAGTGGGACGAAGACCTTTTAAAAATCCTCAACATCCCCAAAGAGATCTTGCCTGAAGTCAGAAGCTCGAGCGAAATCTACGGCAAAACCAATACCCCTGTTCTAACAGGATCTATTCCGATTTGTGGAATTGCGGGCGATCAGCAAGCCGCGCTTATCGGACAAGCCTGTTTTTCTAAAGGGATGGTCAAAACCACTTACGGCACCGGCTGCTTTTTACTCATGAACACTGGCACGGAGCCCGTGATCTCAAAAAATAATCTCCTCACAACAATTGCTTATCAGATCAAAGATGAAGTCGTCTACGCCTTGGAAGGAAGCGTCTTTATCGGAGGCGCTGTCGTCCAGTGGCTCCGCGACAATTTAGGATTTATTAAAAAATCATCCGATATTGAAAAGCTTGCCTCGTCTGTTCCCGATAGCGGGGGCGTCTATTTCGTTCCTGCTTTTACGGGCTTGGGAGCTCCCTATTGGGATCCGTATGCACGAGGAGCGCTTGTCGGCCTTTCCCGCGGAACAACGGCTGCCCATATTGCACAGAGCGCCTTAGACAGTATCGCTTTTCAAGTGATGGATGTCTTAAAAGCCATGGAAGCTGATGCAGGAGTGCCGATTGCAGAAATCCGTGTCGATGGCGGCGCTGTTGAGAATAATCTATTGATGCAATTTCAAGCCGATCTCATGGGAGTTCCTGTGATCCGGCCGAAAATTACCGAGCTGACAGCCCTCGGCGCGGCCTTCTTAGCCGGCATCGCTGTCGGTTTTTGGAAAAATAAAGAGGAAGCGGCAGCCTCTTGGCAAGAAGATCGGAAGTTTGAACCAAGCATGCCGCTTCCAAAAATCCAAGCGCTTCGTCACAAATGGAGCAAAGCAATCGACTGCGCGCAAACCTGGGAAGAAAGATGAACAGAACCAAGATGGTCCAGGATCTCGTAAGAGACCTTTGGGATATCATTATTGTCGGTGGCGGTGCAACCGGTCTTGGAGCTGCCGTCGATGCAGCCTCAAGAGGCTACAAAACGCTTCTGTTAGAACAAAGCGATTTTGCCAAGGGAACATCCAGCCGCAGTACCAAACTTATTCATGGAGGCTTAAGATATCTCCAGCAAGGCAACATCGGACTTGTCACGGAAGCTTTAAGAGAGCGCGGACTTCTCTGTGACAATGCTCCTCACTTAGTGCACCATCTCCCCTTTTTAGTTCCGTTATATCACTGGTGGGAAGGCCCATTTTATGGCATCGGTCTAAAAGTGTACGATCTCTTAGCGGGAAAACTCGGGCTTGAGCCGTCACGGCATCTGACGCGCAAACAGACGCTGCTGGCAATCCCGACGATTGAAAAAGAGGGACTGCGCGGCGGCGCCCTTTATTATGACGGACAATTCGATGACGCCAGACTTGCCATTACCCTTGCCGAGACAGCAGCTGATCAAGGCGCTACGCTTGTCAACTACATGCATGTCTCTTCCCTGTTGAAAAAAGACAAGATGATCGACGGCGTCCGCGCTACAGATCTGGAAACTGGCAAGCACTATAATCTCAAAGCCAAAGTTGTGATCAACGCCACGGGAATCTTTTCCGATGGCCTCCGTAAATCGGATGATAAAAAAGCCAAAACGTTGATGGAACCCAGCCAAGGGATCCATCTCGTTTTGCCCGCTTCTTTTCTTCCCAGCCATACCGCTATTTTAGTCCCGCATACCGATGATAAACGGGTGATTTTTTTAGTTCCTTGGCATGGGAAAGTTCTTGTTGGGACAACGGACATCTTGGTTGAGAAAGTCTCATTAGAACCCAAGCCCCTGAAAGAAGAGATCGACTTTTTGCTCAAACATGCTGCCCGTTATTTACACAAAGCACCGACAAAAAAAGACATCTTAAGCATCTATGCCGGCCAAAGGCCTCTGGTTAAAACCTCAGGAAAATCGACAGCAGCCATCTCCCGCGATCATGTCATTACCTTGTCTAAGTCGGGGCTTGTCACAATAGCCGGTGGAAAATGGACCACCTATCGCAAAATGGCCGAAGATGTGATCAATAAAGCCATTTCCGTTGCAGGTTTACCGTATCGCGCCTGCATCACGACAGATCTTCAGTTGCACGGCTATCATAAAGATGCGGATCGGACAGAACACTGGAGCCTATATGGCACTGATGCCAAAGCCATCAAAAAACTCATCCGTCACAATAAAAAGTTAGGCCAGGCCATTACCCCCGGTCTTCCTTACTCTTTGGCTGAAGTGGTTTGGGCAGCCCGAAATGAAATGGCCCGCAGTGTTGAAGATATCCTTGCTAGAAGAACCCGAATCTTATTTTTAGATGCTAGAGCAGCCATTGAAGCAGCGCCTTTAGTCGCGCGGATATTAGCCAGAGAACTGAAAAAATCTGCCGCCTGGCAGGCTAAACAAGTCAGGGAGTTTAAGCGTGTCGCAAAAAACTACCTCCCCTGAAAAACCTCTGGAATTATATCTAATTAGGCATGGAGCCACCGAATGGTCAGAAAATGGCCGGCACACCGGCACGACCGATCTATCTTTGACAGAGCTGGGTAAAAAACAGGCTGAGCTACTCAAAAAGCGGCTTGAGAAGGAAAAGTTCACCAAAGTTTTTTGCAGCCCTTTAAAAAGGGCCTTAGAAACCTGCCAAATCTGCGGATACAATCCGAGCATCAATCCAGATCTTAAGGAGTGGAATTACGGCGAATATGAAGGGCTGACATCCCAGCAAATTAATGAAAAAAATCCGGAATGGAACCTTTTTGAAAAAGGAGCTCCCGGCGGTGAATCTCCTCAGCAGATTGTTGCAAGAGCCCATCATTTTTTGCATCAGGTTCATTCACTGGAAGGGAAAGTCGCGATTTTTTCCCATGCTCATTTTCTAAGAATTTTTGCTACTCAGTGGCTAGGCGTCGCTCCAACTTTCGGAAACGAATTGACCTTATCGCCTGCCTCTATTTCGATTTTAGGGTATGAACGTAATGACCGCGTCATCATCTGCTGGAATGATATTAGCCATTTAGGTATAAGTTGAAAGCATGTCTACAGCATGGATCTTTCTACTTTTAGCAGGATTTTTTGAAATCTGCTTTACCATTTCCCTGAAATACAGCCAGGGTTTCAGCAAGCTTATTCCGAGCATTATCACAGTGGTTTTCATTGTGATGAGCTTCTTTGCTGTTTCGCAAGCCATGAAAACCATCCCGATCGGAACTGCATATGCAGTCTGGGCAGGAATCGGCGCTGCTGGGACAGTCGTAACAGGAATTATTTTCTTTGGAGATTCTCACCATATTGTTCGATTGCTTTCGATCATGCTCATCATCATCGGGATCATCGGCCTTAAACTTGTGAACGTCGACTAATGCTTAGCTGGATATTTCTCTTACTTGCTTTGAGATCGTATATCCTAGCCTGGCAGCCAAAAAAATCTTCTATTCTTAGAGTCGTCGATGTCGCTTTGGGGACTTTGTCTCTGGCCCTCTTTCTTTTATTACCCAGAGAATTTCACTGGCAGCCGTTTGCTGTGATCTCTGCGATCATTGCCGTCACTCTCTACCGCCGCTTTTCCAAATCCCCTCAAGAACGTAAATTTTCTCTACAGACGGTGATCGGCTGGAGCTGCCTTTATACCATCGGGGCTTTTGCAGCCGTTTCTTGTACATTTTTTAATCTGACTGAAGATAATCGAGTTGGTAAAATCGTCATGACGGGCAATGCGAAGTCGGAATGGGTCTCTTGGAAAAATCCCCACTCTAATTTGGAAGGCGCCTGGCTTGATTGTTATGAAGTGATAGTCGAAGATTTAAAAGGGAAAGAACTCTCCCGTCAATATCTCTATGGAGATCTTGTCGGACTTAGAGCAGAAGTGCTGACCATCCACTGGCCTTTCCATCTGCTGGGATTTTCAAATCTGTGCCATCTAGAGACGCTGCATAATAGTTATAGCACCTCTACCCGTCATAATCTGTTCCCTCATCTTGCCGCAGCGCTCCCCTTCTCGTTTCCTGCCCTGCAGGGCCTTTGGGCAAAGCTCTATCATGGCAAGTGGAAGATCCCTGGCATCAAAAGCGCGACATTAGAGTCGACATATCTTCCTTTGATCACGGCTGAACTCTTGCCTAATCAAGGCTCCTATTGGCTGATTGTAGGAAATTCTGGACTCTCCAGCATCGTCGCTGAAGACTAATACACATCTGCGCTGGTTATAACCCTTTAATCAGCGCAAATCGAATTTTTTTGCCAATTTGCGCTATTTAATGAAAATTTTCTATCAGCTGTTGACCAAGAACTTACCACAAACTAACTAGCAACTCATTAACACACAAACTGTTATACGCAAACAAAATACTCACACTCTGCATTTCCAGACTGCGATGATGAATTCTAGACGGCAGCCTACCGCTTTCGATCATTGACAAATTAGTGTAAAACAGTTTTTTTAAGGAAAAGACATGCCCAATTCAAGAGCGGAAAAAAAATCGAAAACTGCTAGCATGGATCCTCATGGCTAAAAAATACGACGAAAGTACAGTCCTTTCCTTAGATGCCCTGGCCCATATCCGGCTACGTCCCGGTATGTACATTGGCCGTCTAGGCGATGGATCGCATGCCGATGACGGGATCTATATCATGCTCAAAGAAGTCATCGACAACTCAGTCGATGAGTTCATCATGCATCATGGGAATAAAATCGAGATCAAGCTCGATGACAAGACCGTCTCGTTCGAGACTGGGGCCGCGGTATACCTCTAGGGAAAGTCATCGAATGTGTCAGCCAAATCAATACAGGCGCCAAATACAACGACGATGTTTTCCAATTCTCTGTCGGTTTAAACGGCGTCGGAACAAAAGCTGTCAATGCCCTTTCTTCCCACTTTATCGTCCGAAGTATGCGCGATGGGCGAATTCGTCGAAGCCCGCTTTGTCAAAGGTGTTCTAAAGGACAAAAAAAAGGGAAGACCAAAGAACCCGACGGCACGTATATCGAGTTTACTCCCGATCCTGAGATCTTTAAAAAATATCGCCTACCGGAAAGAATTCATCAATAAGCGGCTCTGGCACTATGCCTATCTCAATACCGGGCTAACACTGCTTTTCAACGGCGAATCGATCTTCTCTGAAAATGGCCTCCTTGACCTGTTAAATTCTGAAGTCAAAGAAGACAGGCTTTATGAGCCGCTTCACTGGAAAGGCAAACAAGTCGAGTTTGCCTTCTTGCATACCTCCAGCTATGGAGAGACGTACTTTTCTTTCGTCAATGGACAATATACCCAAGATGGCGGAACGCATCTTTCAGCCTTCCGTGAAGGAATCTTGAAAGGGGTCAACGAATTTGCCAAAAAGAACTTTCAAGGCGTCGATGTCCGGGAAGGGATCGTCGGGACCATCCTGATCAAAGTCAAAGATCCTGTCTTTGAATCCCAAACCAAGAACAAACTCTCGCAACAGCGATATCCGCGGTCCGATTGTCCAAGAAGTCAAAGATGCCGTTCAGGACCTCCTCTACAAACATCCAGAGACCGGCAAGAAAATCGTCGAACGGATCCTCTTCAATGAAAAACTCCGCAAAGAACTCGCTGCCGTCAAAAAAGAAGCCAAAGACAAACAGAAAAAAATCTCGTTTAAAATCCCGAAATTAAGAGACTCAAAATACCACTACGGCGATGGATCTAAAGAAGGCGAAGAGTCGATGATCTTCCTCACTGAGGGAGAATCAGCCTCAGCCTCCATTGTCATGACAAGAGATCCCCTCGCTCAAGCTGTGTTTTCTCTCCGTGGAAAGCCGCTTAACGTCCACGGCATGAAGCTCGATCAGCTCTACAAAAACGAAGAGATGTTCAACCTGATGTCAGCGCTTAATATCGAAGACGACATCGCCAATCTCCGGTACAATAAAGTCATCCTAGCCACCGATGCCGACGTCGACGGCATGCATATTAGAAATCTGCTCATCACGTTCTTTTTGACCTACTTTGAAGGGCTCGTTTCCAGCGGCCATCTTTTTATCCTGCAAACCCCCCTTTTCAAAGTCCGGAACAAAGAAAAGACGATCTATTGCTATTCGATTGAAGAAAAAGATGAGGCGGCAAAAGAACTGAAGAAAGGGTTAGAAATTACCCGCTTTAAAGGTCTTGGAGAGATCTCGCCTGATGAATTTCAACAATTTATCGCAAAAGATATCCGACTCAATCCCGTGACGATCGAAAACCTCTCCGATATTAAGCCGACATTGGAATTTTACATGGGGAAAAATACCCCTGAACGAAAAACATTTATCATGCAAAACCTTGTGAACGAAAATGGATGATTTGAAAAGCCAGATGAAGGATCACTTCATCCAATACGCCTCTTACGTCATTCTTGACCGGGCAATCCCGAACGTCATCGATGGACTCAAACCCGTCCAAAGACGGATTTTAGAGACCCTCTGGCGTATAAATGACGAGAAACTCCATAAAGTCGCCAACGTCGTCGGTCAAACCATGCGCTCCATCCTCATGGCGATGCTGCGATCTACGAGGCCCTTGTCAACTTGGCCAATAAAGACTTTGTACTAGATAGACAGGGAAATTTTGGAAATATCTTACAGGCGATCCTTCTGCTGCATCACGCTACATCGAAACACGCCTTTCACCACTGGCTCGCGAAACACTCTTCAACCCCGACATTACCGATAAAATCCTCTCTTATGACAGCCGTAATATGGAGCCTGTCACGCTCCCTGCAAAAATCCCACTGCTCCTCATGCAAGGCGCCGATGGAATCGCTGTCGGGATGTCGACCCATATTTTGCCGCATAACTTTTCAGAGCTTCTTGAAGCCGAGATCGCCTATCTCGAAGAAAAAGATTTCCGAATTTATCCTGACTTTCCTACGGGCGGGATCATGGATAGAAGCCAATATGACAAAGGCCGAGGCAAAATTAAAATCCGTGCAAAAATCGAGATCAAAGACGCCAAAACCCTCGTCATCCGTGAAATCTGCTATGGAACTACGACTGAAACCCTGATCCGTTCCATTGAAGAAGCCGCTAAGAAAGGCAAGATCAAGATCGAATCGATCAACGATTACACATCAAGACATGTCGAGATCGAGATCAAACTCCCCCGCGGACAGTATGCAGAAGAACTGATTGATGCGCTCTATGGATTTACCGAATGCGAAATGTCACTCACCTCGCAAGTCATCGTCATCAAAGACGGTTATCCTTGGGAAACTGACGTCCATGAGATCCTCAAGTATAATGCAGATAAACTCGTTGAATTCCTCAAAAGAGAGCTACAAATTGAAAGAGACCGTCTTCTTGAGAAGATCTTCTACAAAACCCTCGAGAGACTCTTCATCGAAAATCGGATCTACAAAAAGATCGAGACTGTCAAAACCTTAGAAGGGATCCACCAAGCCCTCGAAACTTCTTTCAAAGACTTTATCAAACAACTTCTCCGAGAGCCTAAACACGAAGACCGAGAAAGACTTCTCCAGATCCCAATCCGTCGTATTTCTCAGTTCGATATCGATAAGAACCAAGAAGAGATCGCTCTTTTAGAAGAGAATCTCAAAGAAGTCGAAAAAAACCTCAAGAACGTCAAGAAGTTCACCATTGATTATCTGAAAAAACTCATTGAGAAATACGGCAAAAACTATCCGCGTAAAACGCGTATTAAAGCCATCGAAGAGATTGACAAACGCGCGATCGAGACCAAGAAGATCAAAGTCGGCTTTGATCCTGAAACCGGCTTCTTCGGGACCAAAGTTGCAGGACCCGTTAAACTTGAATGCACCAACTTTGATAAAGTCGTTCTCTTCTCCAAAAATGGCACCTATCAGGTAGTCAATATCCCTGAGAAACAATACGCCGAAAACGTCGCCTGGGTCGCTGTTGCCGATAAAAAGACCGTGATGAATGTCCTCTATAAGAACAAAGAGACAGGACAAGCGTGGGCAAAACGGTTTATTGTGGAACAGTTCATCTTAGAGAAGACGTACCACTACATTGATGATCTCGGGGAACTGCTCTTTATCTCAGATGATCCAAAAGCCGTTGTTGAGGTCCAATTCGTCCCTCAGGCAAACCAAAAACTGAAAAAGATCCTTTATCCTTTCAAAGAGGTCCTTGTCAAAGGAGCTCAAACCCGCGGCATCCGCGTCGCCAATCAGAAGGTCAAAAATGTCTCCAAATCAGACCAACTCTTGCTGGTTTAATAAATAACCAGTAAACTGTCTCCCATGATTAGTTATGATGATTTCGTCAAAGTCGATATTCGAGCTGGAACAATTGTTCAAGTAGATAGCTTCCCAGAAGCCCGGAAGCCTGCCTATAAGCTTGTCATTGATTTTGGCCCTGAGATTGGGATAAAAAAATCTTCTGCTCAAATCACTGAGCATTATCCCGACAAAGATGCTTTAGTCGGCAAGCAAGTCATTGCTGTCGTCAATTTTCCACCCAAACAGATCGGGCCCTTCATTTCAGAAGTGCTGACACTCGGTCTTCCAGATCCCAATGGAAAAGTCATCTTAGTCAATCCAGGAAAACCAGTCCCCAATGGCGTCCGACTTTTTTAAAGGAATTCTCTTTGTTCTAGCTGCCTGTTTGATCTGGGGGCTTATTTTCGTCCTCCCTCAGTTCATGGAAGGATTCAGTTCTATTGAAATTGCAACAGGACGCTATTTCTTCTATGGAATCATTTCACTGTGCTTATTTTTCAAAGGCAAGCTCCAGAATTTCCCTCTTCATGCTTGGACAAAATCTCTTCTCTATTCATTAATTTATGCTGTCGGCTATTACCCTTGTGTCATCTTAGGATTACGCTATGCAACACCTCCGATCTGCGCCCTCATCATGGGAATCGGTCCTATCACCATTGCTCTTTATGGAAATTGGAGAGAAAAAGAATGCTCTTATCGAAGCTTAGCAATCCCTTCGCTATTAATCTTGATAGGCCTTGCGATCATCAATGGCCCCGCTCTCCTTGCAAGCGAGACTCCCTCTACATATTTTCTAGGCCTTTTGACCTGCTTTGTCGCTCTTTTTACCTTTAGCTGGTACGTCGTCGTCAACGCTCGATTTTTAAAAAATAATCGAGAAATCAGCTCCAGCGGCTGGTCGACATTAAATGGCGTTACGACCCTCTTTTGGGTTATCCTCTTTGTGTTGGGAACAGGTCTTTTTTCTAAAGAGAGCCTCGATATCGGAAAATATCTGATCTTTACTCCTCAGCTCGGAGCCTTCCTTGCGGGATGCGCCATCTTAGGCGTTATCTGTTCCTGGCTGGGAATTTTCCTTTGGAATAAAGCGACACTCTATCTCCCGATGTCTCTTGCAGCACAATTGACAATCTTTGAAACAATCTTTGGTCTTCTTTTTATTTATTTATTAGAGCAGCGCCTTCCAAACCTATTGGAATGCTTAGGCATAACTCTTTTCTTGATAGCCATCGGCGAAGGGATTCGGCAGTCGTCTAAACTGACCCCTTCTCATCCTTCTTAGAACAGTCGGTAAGGTTCCTAAACCTGCCCGCCTTGTCTAACTATATTTTTGTTCTTTTGGCAGGATGTCGTACAACAGGCCTTACATGAGAATTAGGCATAGGATTAGTTTCTACGTCAGAATCACACTCTATTTCAAGAGCTGGAAAAGCTGCTTGTATATCCACGACACTATTCACAAGAGTATTTCGAACATCCAATTGTTCCAGACTACGAGGAAGGTTTTCGCTCGGAACCTCATCCAATCGATTCGTCGAAACATCTAACGATGTCAGCCGAGTCAATCGAGTTAAATCGGGTGCTATTTCCAAGTGATTTCTGTCCAGATCTAACTGTTTTAAAGAAACCGGCAGATGAGCCCCTGCAATTTTTCGCAATCGGTTGTTAGTAAGTGATAACACTTCCAACTGACGTAGATGGCTCAGGTTCCCCAATGTATCGAATTTGTTATGGCACATATCTAGAAATTGAATGTTAATGAATTGGCTAGCAATTATTTTCGGCACAAAAGCATGAGTCAGATTAGTATTACGCAACGCCCAGTATGTCGTGGTGCTAAAAGCCGCAGATCTAGGCCGATTTAATTCATCAATTTGCTCCTTAATTTTTCCTACCCTCTCAATCAAGGTACCGGAGCCACTGAAGCCAAATACATAATCGGGGAATTCCTTATGAACACGACCCTTTCGCGCTTCATTAAAATAATATATTTTTGTGCAGTTCCACATCTCAACTAGTGTTGTATTAGCATCAATCAGTTTCTGAATCCCTTGCAACTGTTCTACAGTAAATGATGCATTGCTTGGGGCTTTCTCGAGATAGACTAAAAGCCTTCTCTTGAATTCTACGAACTTATCAGCCGCAGCAGCAAGAGACACTTCAGGCCCAAATAGAGCTTGCCAAACCACTGATACAACATCTGTCCCGTTTGTCCATCCGCTAAGAGCTTGAATGTCTTGGACACATTTAGAAACTTCTAAATCCGGTTTACCGAGGGTCCATCGAAGAAGTGTATCCCACCGAGCATTAACAGCATTTGAAACCATACAACCATCCTTAATTTATGGGAAACAAGTGTAGATCAGACTTCAGAATTTTGTCAAAAAAAACCTTTAGGGCGCTATTTGTGAAAGTGGCAATAGATTTTACCACTTCTGATCAAAAACTGGCCCCGGCTTCTTTACTCCCCACACGGCATGATTTCCCAGCATCATTACCACGGTATAAGCGATTTCCGTGTCTAACTATATTTTTGTTCTTTTGGCAGGATGTCGTACACCAGGCCTTACATGAGAATTAGGTATAGGATTAGTTTCTACGTCAGAATCACACTCTAATTTCAAGATTTGGAAAAGCTGCTCGTATATTCGCGACACCATCCAAACGATTAATTCGAACATCCAATTGTCTAAGACTAGGAGGAAGGTTTTCGCTCAGAACCTCATCCAATCGATTATTCGAAACATCTAACGATCTCAGCCGAGTCAATCGAGTTAAATCAGGTACTTCCTTCAAGTGATTTCTGTCTACATCTAACCGTTTTAAAGAAACCGGCAGATGATCTTCTGCAATTTCTCGCATAAGGTTGTTAGTAAGCAATAACACTTCCAACTGACCTAGATGGCTCAAGTTCCCCAATGTATCGAATTTATTATGGCACATGTATAGAAATTTAATGTTAATGAATTGGTTTGCAATTATTTCCGGCACAAAAGCATGAGTCAGATTAGTATTGCGCAACGACCAGTGCGTCGTGTTAGTAAAAGCCAGTGATCTAGGCCGATTTAATTCATCAATTTGCTCCTTAATTTTTCCTACCCTCTCAACCAAGGTACCGAAGTAACTGAAACCAAATGCATAATCGGGAAATTCCTTAGGAACACGACCCTTTCGAGCTTCAAAAAAATAATATTTTTTTGTGCAGTTCCACATCTCAACTACTGTTCTATTAGCATCAATCAGTTTCTGAATCCCTTTCAACCTTTCTACAGTAAATGATTGACCATTTGGGGCTTCCTCAAGATAGACTAAAAGCCTACTCTTGAATTCTACGAACTTATCAGCCGCAGTCGCAAGAGACACCTCAGGCCCAAATAGAGCTTGCCAAACCACTGATACAACATCTGTCCCGTTTGTCCATCCGCTAAGAGCTTGAACATCTTGGACACATTTAGAAACTTCTAGATCCGGTTTACCGAGAGTCCATTGAACAAGTGAATCCCACCGCGCATTAACAGCATTTGAAGCCATACAACCATCCTTAATTTATGGAATGACAGTGTAGATTAGGCTTCGGAAATTTGTCAAAAAAAACCTTTAGATTAACTTTGACTTTTAAAAATTCCGGGACTCTGGAATTTTCAGTTCGCATAGGGCGCTATTCGTGGAAATGGCAATAGATTTTACCACTTCTGATCAAAAACTGGCCCCTGCTTCTTTACTCCCCACACGGCATGATTTCCCAGCATCATTACCGCAGTATAAGTCGATTTCCGTGTCTAACTATATTTTCTTCTATTGGCAGGTTGTCGTACACCGGACTTTACATGAGAATTAGGCATAGGATTAGTTTCTACGTCAGGATCACACTCTATTTCAAGAGCTGGAAAAGCTGCTTGTATATCCGCGACACTATTCAAACGATTAATTCGAACATCCAATTGTCTCAGACTAGGAGGAAGGTTTTCGCTCGGAACCTTATCAAATCGATTATTCGAAACATCTAACGATCTCAGCCGAGTTAATCGAGTTAAATCAGGTGCTATCTCCAAGAAATTTCTGCCCAGATCTAACCGTTTTAAAGAAACCGGCAGATGATCCGCTGCAATTTCTCGTAAACGGTTATTAGTAAGCAACAACACTTTCAACCGACCTAGACCGCTCAGGTTCGCCAATGTATCGAATTTATTATGGCACATATCTAGAGATTGAATGTTAATGAATTGGCTTGCAATTATTTCCGGCACAAAAGCATGAGTCAGATTAGTATTGAGCAACGACCAGTGCGTTGTGGTGCTAAAATCTAGATCTCCAGGATGATGTAAATCGTCAATTTGCTTCTTAATTTCTCCTAGCCTCTGAACCAAGGTACCAGAGCGACTGAAACCAAATACATAATCGGGACAGTCCTGAGTAAAACGACCCTTTCGAGCTTCAAAAAAATAATTTTTTTTTGTGCAGTTCCACATCTCAACGACTGTTCTATTAGCATCAATCAGCTTCTGGATCCCTTGTAACTGTTCTACAGTAAATGATTCATCGCTTGGGGCTTTCTCAAGATAGACTAAAAGCCTTTTCTTGAATTCTACGAACTTATCAGCCGCAGTCGCAAGAGACACCGCAGGCCCAAACAGAGACTTCCAAATCGCTGATACAACATCTGTCCCGTTTGTCCATAGGCTAAGAGCATGAACATCTTGGACACATTTAGAAACTTGTAGATCCGGTTGACCGAGGGTCCATTGAAGAAGTGCATCCCACCGCGCATTAACAGAAGCCATACAACCATCCTTAATTTGTGGAACGCAAGTGTAGATTAGACTTCAGAAAGTTGTCAAAACAACCTTTAGATTACACTACGGCAGTGTAGTGGATCGAGGCTTTTAGAAGTCGGTCCATTAAAGCATCATTTAGGCGTATTTCAGGATGACAGTAGAGTACGATTTCTTCGTAATTTTCATCATCTGCCTGGCGCAGCACGGCATATAGATTAGCTAGCGTTATTTTTGGATTGATCCAACGATGCAAACTCGGATGATCTTTAAGATACGTTTCCATCTCCAGCTGATTGATGAAAAGCTTGATGCGGGCCTCCGGAGCATAATGTCGATAACGAGTTCCCGGCGATGAGAGCTTGCTTTCATCCGTGGCTTCTCTAAGAAGCTTTCCTAGGACTTTTTCAATCGCTTCTTTGGGGATGGCTCCGAGTCGTAATAGACATGGCTCCGCAACTAAACTAACAACCGTCGATTCAATACCGTATTCCGTAGCTCCCCCATCGATCACAGCCTTGATTTTGTCCTCAAAGTCAGAGGCTACGTGCTGAGCAGTCGTGCTGCTAGGCTTGCCAGAGAGGTTCGCAGAAGGGGCGACTATGGGCTGTCCTACAGCGCCAATGAGTGCCAGAGCAATCGGATGGCTGGGCATCCGTACTGCAATGGTGTCAAGGCCCCCAGAAACGATGCTAGGGACTGAAGGGTGCTTTTTTAAGACCACCGTCAAAGGACCTGGAAAGAACGCTTTAGCAAGCAGGTAAAACTCCGGAGGGATGTCCCGGGCAATCTCTTGGATCTGGTCTAAAGAAGAAATATGCGCAATTAAGGGATTATCTGACGGACGGCCTTTCGCGAGGTAGATTTTAGCGATCGCGGCGGGGTTGAAAATGGGAGCTCCCAGGCCATAGACGGTTTCTGTTGGAAATGCCACAAGCTCCCCTTTCTGGAGACACTCTGCAGCTAAGGCAATTTGATCAGGACGGAGGATTAACATTAACTTAAGGCCCATAAGAACCCAAGGGCAAGGGCGATCTTAGCACCGACAGCGTAGACGACCCGGTGAAAATGTTTATCCACAAAGTTCTTAATTTGGACGCCCCAGCGTTGGACCGCTTTGGCAATCAGGAAGAACCGGGCCATCCTGGCCAGTCCCACTGCAAGAATAAAAGGTATCAGGGCCAGCTCGCAAACCCCGGCTGTCAGAGTTACGGCCTTAAAAGGGATAGGCAAAAGGGAGCCTAAAAAGACAGCCCAGTGCTGATAGTCTAAATAGTGGCCGTGGATACGCTCAAAAAAGGTCGTGGAAATCAGATGGTCTAAAACATAGGGACTAACGAAGTCCCAGGCAGCAAGCCCGATGTAATACCCGACAAAGGCGCTGGCGACAGAAGCGGCTCCTGCAACAAAAGCATAGGTATAGCGGCGCTTAGGATTTTCCAAGCAAAACAGCATGAGAATGGAGTCCATTGGGAGGATAAAAAAGAGCTCAAGAAAAAAGACGGTACCTAGCCACAGAGGGGCAAAACGGGAGTTTGCCTTACGGGAAGCCCAAGCGTAGATCTTTTTAGCAAAACCGAACATGGTGGTAATATTTTACTTGTTTTTTAGCCAAAAGTCAATCTATAGTAAGGACTTAAAAATATGCCTTACATTGTAGCTTTATACGGTATTTTGATTTTAATTGGTGGAATAATCGGCCACATCAAGGCAGGGAGCCAAGCCTCTCTGTACATGGGGGTCATTTCCGGGCTTCTTTTATTGGTGGCGTCCGGAGGAATGTTTTCAAAAAAATTCTTTAAAAAAGCTGTTTATTTCGCCTTAATTTTAACTCTGCTTTTAGACGCCTTTTTCAGTTACCGTTTTTTGGCTATGATGAAATTCATGCCTTCCGGACTGTTAGCCCTTGTGTCTCTGGGGGTTATGGCAGGTCTTATCGCCTATCTTCGACGCCCATCCCGTACCTAATAAAATATTTAATATATAGTAATAAATATTTTACTTAACAAGCTTAAAATCAACTATTTAGTAGTATTATACGGTAATTTTTAGTATAATGTTAGTCGAGGATATAACATATGTCTAGTCTACTTATAATGTTTGATTCTGCCATTGGGGTGGTTCCTGCTATAAAAGATCTCAATCGCAGTTTGAGTCAACACCATTCACTCTGTGGTGTCGAATCCGGCTTTGAAATCTCTAGCGGAGTTACATCCTACGCGTATTATACCGGAAAAATAATCAGTCTCCTTCCGACGATTGCCGGCGTTTTTACAAATAATATTCCAACCTTTATTTCGAACCTGGGTACTTCGATTCCATTACAGGAATTCATGGGTATAGTAGGTATTGTTACCAACGCTGCCAGAGGAGCGAAGGAAGCTGTCTCTTTATACCGTCAGGTTCAATTTCAATCTCTTTTTGAAAGGAATGCATGGAAAGGGTCCAATATCGAAAACGCTTTAGCTGAGACGATTGATCGTTTTAATGAGCCTGGTTTTCAAAAAGCACTTCCTCCAAAATTTAGTAGGATCATTAAAGACAAAAAACACCTGCTTGAAAGACTTTTGGGTAAGATCAAAGACGGAGACCAAACAGCCCTAGAAAAAGCCGAGAGAATTTTTGCCCGCTGGACAGGCCGAAACATCCGCGATAAACTGGAAACAGTTGTAAACATGCCTGAAGTAGAACTCGAACGTGCGCTTCCAGATTGGCTAAGGCTGGATATCGCCAATCAAGGCGGAAAAATTTATCTTAGCAACCTGCTTAGAAAAGTTAATAAAGGCGACCTGAAAACAATCGATGAGGCAACAAAACTCTTAGATACAATGGAATCGTATGCGGCCAAAAAACAGGTTGTTCACGCCCTTAGAATTATCGGCGCTGTTATCAGTATAATTTCGTGTGTAGGATTCTTCATTGCCTTCCCTTGGGCAATCTCCATACCCCTCTTAATCATTATCGCTCTCTTTGGAGGAGCAGCCTATGTGTATAATAGCGGCTATGTAGAAAATCGCGATGGTGGTTTTTCCCTAAAGCTTTGCGTCCCTGAATTCCTAAGAAATATGGCATTTTCGCTAGTGCATGCTCCGAAGACAATCAAAGCTTCGGTCAATGCGAAAAAACCTAAAGTCCTCACTCCGTACCCTTTCTTTGAAAGTAATTTTGAGATCGCAGGGCATGCGAAAAGACGTACTCGTCATGCAACAAGCGACATTTTCTCAGGCGCTTTTGCGGCTCCGTAAGGCCGGAAGAGGCCTTTTCAAGACTGCCCCCATCGAAGACAAGAGATGCTCTAAAGACTCAAAATACCGCCCTGACAGCGTCGGATCGTCATCGTAGAAAAGCCAGTGGTCTTTCCACGTCACAATTGTTTTTTCTCGGACTTGTCCTTCGAGATCGAGATAACTCAGCGTCAAGCACCTAACACGTAATCTTTTAGCTGCCGATATAATCTCTTCCATCACTGCAGCAAAATGGTCTTTTCTAAAAAGATACGTTCCAGGTTCTGTGTTCAAAAGCATCATCTCTGCATCTTCCCTTTCAACTGCATGCCAAGCTTCCTGGATAAAGTCTCTGCCCATGATCTCTTGGACGGACGGTTCAAATTCAATATGAGAAAACTCATGGATATCATGGAGATACATTAGGGCCGATTTCAGATAATGACAGGTTTCAGAAAGCACCTTGCGCCCTTTCGGATCCATCACTTCGAGGTTAAATTGCTTAGCATCGGGTTTCTCTGTAACGCGGACTTGCTGTTTGTCTAAGTCCAGGTGGATTTCAATCGATTTGCCTTCCATAGAAGCCTCTCGAAGCTCCCCTGTCTTTAGATCAATGGTAAATGCTAAGGTTTTCTGCCGCTGCTCTGAGTGTCTTTGAGGAAGTTTCCGTTGATGACGGATGGTATCAATGATCAAAGCAATATTCATTCGAACTGTTTCATTTTGAATATGGAGCTTATACATAATACTATCCCAGTTAATTGTATTATAATTTAAATTAATTATTTTAGGAAGTATGAATCTATTCTACTAAATCTTTAGATGAGCTTTAGTGGAATAGATTCATTAGTGTAATTCTTTAGCGCGATTGAATGTCGCTTGATAGGCTTCTTGGAGGATCTGAGAAACTTCTTTGTCTGCTAAGACCTTTAAGCCAGCTCTAGTCGTGCCTCCCGGAGGAGCCACCTGGTTGATGAGTTCTTCAGCTGTTTTTCCTGTGGCTTTGAGAAGAGCAATGGAGCCTTCTGTTGTCTGAAGGACGTACTCTTTAGCTTGCTCTGGGGAGAAACCCAGCTTGATAGCGCTATCGATCATGGCCTGAAGGATCACGAGATTAAACGCAGGACCCGAGCCTGCTATTGCAGAGAGCATTTCCAGCTGATCCTCAGTAATCCAGTGGAGAAGGCCAAGCCCCTCGAAAACCTCTTCGATCGCCTTTTTACGCTCAGGCGTCATCTGAGGCGTCTGGACAAATCCAATCACACCCTCACCGCAAATCATAGGTAAGTTCGGCATGATCCGGACGATCACAGAAGAAGGAAAATGCTGTTTTAACATCGCTACGGATGTGCCTGCTAAGACGCTGACAACTATAGGAGCGTGTTTGAAAGCATGAGCAAAGTCTTGGACAAAAGCTGCAAGGTCTTTGGGCTTGATTGCAATGACGACCATCTCGGCTTTTTTGATCGCCTCACCAGCGCTCTCAAATGCAACGCCTCCTAATTCCTGGGCAAGCGCCAGGCTTTTTTGATAACTATGATCGGCCAGCAGCACTTGATTTCTATCTGCAAAATGACGCGCCAAAGCACTTCCGATGACCCCGCAACCGATAATGGCAATTTTCATAATTTAATCCGCCGATGGCCTTGGATTGTTAGTTTTGATCCCTCTCCCACTAATGTCAAATACCCAACATTTTGAATATCAATTTCTCTGACATTGGCTTCGGCGATCATGGCGATGACAGCCCGCATGAGCCCCCCGTGCGAGACGACAACAACCTCTTCACCTAGATGGTTTTGGACAATCTCGTCTAAAACCGGTTTAACCCTTTCGTAAACCTCGAAATAACTCTCTGCATCTTGAACTAACTTGAAATGGAGACGCTCTTGGTACGTCGTTTTGTGAAAACCGGGAATAATCTCATCGCACTTACGATGGTACTCATCGACCAAAATTCCTTCCAGAGATCCATAAGTCGCTTCTTTTAAGCCATCATAGAGTTTGATCTCGTGTTGATGCGAATTGTTGATGATTTGAGCTGTGCTGTGGGCTCTTTGCAAGGGCGAAGAATAGATTCCACCCAAACGACGATCTGCAAATTCTTGAGCCACAAATTCAGCTTCAGCCAGCCCCGCCTCATTTAAAGGTATATCAATATGCCCTTGGAGTCTTTCTTCAGCATTCCAAGCAGTTTGACCATGACGAATGAGATGGAGAATACATTGACGCATAAGCCCGCCATAATACATCATTATCCAAAAAAGGTTAAGTATGAAAGAAGATGCTGAAGTCAAAAAGGTAAGAACTTCCGATTATCCAATCAATCCTCTGATCCTTTATCGCTGGTCACCACGGGCAATGACAGGAGAAGGCATGACCGAAGAAGAGCTTCTTCCTCTTTTTGAAGCTGCCAGATGGGCTCCTTCCTCTTTCAACAATCAGCCCTGGATCTTTATCTATGCCCATCGAGACACCCCGGAATGGAAGCCCCTCTTTGATCTGATGGTTGAATTCAATCAATCATGGACCAAAAATGCTGCCGTCCTTCTTGTGGTGATCTCTAAAAAAACGTTCTATCACAATGGAAAACCTGCTCATACGCACAGTTATGATACTGGCGCTGCCTGGATGAATTTGGCCTTAGAAGGATCTTCCCGTGGCTATGTTGTCCATGGAATGGAAGGCTTTGACTATGACAAAGCTCAAAAAACACTCCAAATTCCTGATGATTATCAAGTTGAAGCGATGGCAGCCATTGGCAAACGTGCGCCAAAAGAGACACTTCCGCCTGATCTGCAGAAAAAAGAAGGTCCAAGCCCTAGAAGGCCGGTAGAACAGATAATCATGAAAGGAAAGTTTGAGAAAAGGATCGAGCAAGCCTAAAGCTTGCTCGATTTAGAAAGCTGTCTTATCGAGCAGCTTTTTTAGAACGTCGTGCGCGAGCGCGTTTTGTCTTTCTTTTTTTAGTAGACTTGCGAGCTGTTTTACGTGATCTTTTTTAGCCATATAATCTCCTTGTTGGCTTGTAGGAGTTAAGTTTATACAATCCGCCTAGGACCACATAAACACATTTATATTCCCTACAATTCAATATATATTATATTAATATATTATTTGCAAATATTTTTATATAGAAACAATAAGACTTTGCAATAAATCGCTACTACAGCATATTGTAGAGCAGTTTTTTAACAGATAAAAAAACTGAATTTATTTCACAAACCAACGTTAAAAATCATTTGTTTAATTACTTACGCTCGAACTCAAATCTTAAAGAAGACCATTCTTGAGCACTCTAGCTTTCCCAACGTCTGGCCAGTTTATTCTGGTTTTTGAAGAACAAGAGGCACCTCAACGGGCATTTCTAAAACTTGGTCCCTTGCACCCGGATTTTGCAAACCGAACACCACGAGTGTGATCAGCCTGTTAGCCCTCTCAATCTGTTTCTCTTGCATATCCCTATCGTAGTCGGCTTTTAAAGTTGGGTATTCGGCAAGTTTGTGTTGATATACAGCTTCATCATCTGTTTTCACTTTCTTTTCTCTTTCTTCACTTTTCACCCAGTCGAAAAGAGCGTAAATGACCAATCCAGTTATCAAATTTGCGAATATAAAACCTGCTACTAACCAGATTTTGTCATATGTTGATGCTTTGTTCGGAAAATAATTGAACTGCCGTTTTATAGTTGAATCAATAATAACTGTCCAGCCGGCACCTGCTGCAATTAATGATAGCACTGCAGCCCCCGCTGGGCCAAGCCAAAGGGAACCGGAACCATCTTCATCAGGTACAAAAGACGGAGGCACGACCTTTATTTTTTGCGGTTGAGGGTTTATAGGTTCCTTCACAGCAGAGAAGTCAATTGCAGGCTTTAAATCAGTTATGAAAATTCTTCTATGAACCTCTTTGTCTAAAAATTTAACCTTAAATGAATCCGTCTTGAGTTCATCAGGTTTAACCGTATAAACCCTCGACTCGGATGAAGACCGAAACACTATTGTGGTTTTCTCTTCCACTGTCTTAATTGAGATAGATTTTAAATCTGGAGGCAGGGCACCTTTCCGAGAAGGCGAAGGCTGCATTGCAAATGCTGTAGGATATCCAGGAATTGTTAAACTGATCAAAATATGCTCCTTGTTTTTTTCAGTTATTATACATGAAAATCGTCATTATTAAAATAATAGAACTTTTTGCATAATGCGCGACTGAACACTCGTGCCGACAACCTTAATTTTAGAGTTAAACGACTGATTACCGGCAACTTCGCTTGCTTTCTTATCCATGATCCTTAAAATCGGGAGTTTCTGAAAAAAATATCTATGAGACTATCCTTCAATTCTTAACAATCAAGACAGGAGCATTTTTGAGCAGATTTTTTATGTTCTTTTGAAAACAATGTAGACTTTCGTGGATGAAAAAGGTGATTTCAAAGACTCAAAGACTTTAACTTCGTTTTAGATCTAGAACTAGACAGGGTGTAATTCAAAAAGGGGGCATTATCCCCCTTTTTGACAATTAATCTACCAGCACCATTTGCAAGATGCGCGTTTACGTGTTCCTTTCTTTTTTTCTTTGCTTTTCTCTTAGCCATAAATATATCCTTGTTATAGGGCCTGACCCTAATTACATTATTATATGATTTTATTTATAAATCAATATAATTATTGATTGTTATTTTAGTTTTTGTTTTAAAAACTGATGATTATTTACTTTTAACGCCTTTTTCTTAGCTTTTAGTTTTGCTGAGAGTGGATTATTCTTAATTGGTTTTATTTGTACTTTACAGGTCATTTTCTTTGTCCTTCCTTGTGATCGAAACTCATTCTGATTATGCGAATCGTGTTTCTTAAAATAAGCATGAGCCGAATAATGTAAATTATTATTTTAATTATTTACAAATAACTAGCTTTCAATGCGTTATAAACACATGAATATATCCTACTAAATCTCATTATGATCTTTTCGAACTGAAAATTGTCGGAAAGCTCGATTAGTGAGATTTATAAGGGATAGGTTCATTGCCTTAAAACTAGTCTTAATGTTAATCAACATTTATGAAAGTCGTTCTCTCTTTTTTACTTTTTTTCAGCAGCTTCACTTGCTTTGAAGGCTGCACAGCTCCAAAAACCTATCAGGTCACCCTTTACTATACGCCTCAATGCCCCTATTCCCAAAAGGTCCTCAGCTATCTGAAGAATTCAAAGATCGACATCCCGATGAAAAACGTGAAGATCGATAATCCTGCAAGAAAAGAGCTCGAAGAACAGGGCGGCTATCTCGTTGTTCCGTGTCTCATTGTCAATGGACAAGCGATCTATGATGCCAATGACATTATCGATTGGCTGTCTGATCATCAAGACGATTTACCCAAATCAAAGAAGTAGTTATTCTGGACAAAAGGATAAATTATGTTGGAAAAGCCAAAAAAGTCCCGTCGTGTCTTGAGTGTTTTTGTCTTAGCCATGCTCAACGTTTCTGTGATGGCAAGTTTACGCAATCTTCCGCTTGTTGCAGAATATGGTCTAGGGGCAGTGTTTTATTTTGTGCTTGTTGCACTTTTATTCTTAGTCCCTTGCGCACTTATTTCAGCTGAACTCGCCACAGGCTGGCCGAAAACTGGCGGGATATCTGTTTGGTCCGCGAAGCTCTCGGTGACCGCTGGGGCTTTTTCGCCGTCTGGGTCCAATGGGCGCATAATCTTTCCTGGTATCCCGTGATTTTATCATTCGTTGCCACCACAGTGGCCTACATTGTCGATCCTGAACTGGGATCTAACAAATACTATGTCATAGCTGTTGTCTTAGTCTCCTTTTGGGGCATGACATTGCTTAACTATCTGGGGATCAAAACTTCCAGTTGGTTTTCTACATTAGGAGTGATCATTGGAACCATCCTTCCTGGCATTTTTATTATCACGCTGGGGATTTCCTGGGTTGTAAGCGGCCATCCTCCGCAAACATCGCTAGAACCTTCCGCGATCTTGCCCAAAGCCAACTCTCTGAATAGCTTTGTATTCTTAGCTGGAATGTTTTTAGCCTTTTCGGGACTTGAAGTGACCGCTGCGCATGCCGGCAACGTCATCAACCCTCAAAAGAACTATCCTCGCTCGATCCTCTTGGCAGCGTTTATTACCTTTGTGATTTTCATGCTTGGGTCTCTTTCGATTGCAGTCGTCATTCCTAATACCGAGATCAGCTTGGTCGCTGGTGTGATCGAGGCCTTCCACCGCTTTTTCATGGCTTACAATATCGCGTGGATCCTTCCCATCATGGCCGGGTTGCTGATCATTGGCGCCATTGCAGAAGTCAATGCGTGGATCATTGGACCTGTCAAAGGACTCTATGCCACCTCGACTCACGGAAATCTCCCTCCTCTGTTCCAAAAGCTGAACAAAAAAGGCGTCCCTGTCAACCTCCTGCTTTTCCAAGCCATCATCGTTACCCTATCGGCATTCGTTTTCCTTAACATGCCCACCGTCAGCGCTTCATTTTGGATCTTAACAGCCCTCTCAGCACAGAGTTATCTGGTCATGTACATTTTGATGTTTGTTTCGGGCATTAAACTCCGTTATTCCAAACCCAATGTCCCCAGGGCCTACCGAGTCCCTTACAAACTGCCTGGCATGTGGGTCACTGCAGGGCTAGGTATATTATCTTCAGCATTTGCGATCTTCATGCGTTCTTTCCTCCGTCCCAGCTCAACACCGGAAGTCTTTTTTTCTATGAGATCTTCCTTATCACAGGACTTTTTATCATGTGCGGAATTCCTCTGATCATCTATCAATTCCGACAGCCGTCATGGATAAGAGCGGCGACAGAACATGACTAACGTACCACTGGCCGAAGAGCTTCGACCGAAAAAACTCGAAGAGATCTCAGGGCAATCCCATCTCCTCAATCCAGACGGTTTTTTATCGCACCTGATCCGCGAAAAAAAACCGCTCTTACTGCTTTGGGGCCCTCCCGGCTGCGGTAAAACAACACTCGCTAGGCTCTACGCCCAGGCCCTCGATGCCCATTTCCTTTCTTTCAGCCCTCTCCTGCATGGCATCGGAGATCTGAAAAAAGTCATCGAAGACACCCGCAAATATCCCCTCCTCAGCCGCCAGATTATCCTCTTCGTTGATGAGATCCACCGGTTCAATAAGGCCCAGCAAGATGTCTTCCTCCCCTTCCTCGAAAACGGCACGGTTGTCCTGATTGGCGCAACGACAGAGAATCCTTCCTTTGCTCTCAACAAAGCTCTTCTTTCGCGTCTGCGCGTCCTCCAGCTCAAAGCTCTTTCTGATCAAGATCTAGAACAAATCCTCCTCCGTTATGAATCGGTCAAGAAGCCGCTTCATCTGGCTCCGGAGGCTAAAACTCTACTCCTTCAACATTCGCAAGGAGATGCCCGCCACCTTCTTAACATGATCGAAAACCTCCAAGGAATTGAGGGACCGATCGATCAAACCCGCCTCCAGCAGCTGCTCCAAAAAAGATCCGCGATCTACGACAAAGGCGATGATGGACACTATCAGCTCATTTCAGCTCTGCATAAAGCGGTCCGAGGATCAGACCCTGATGCGGCGCTCTACTGGCTTGCCCGCATGTTAGAAGGCGGAGAATCTGCAGAATTTATCGCCCGCCGCATGGTCCGCATGGCTGTTGAAGACATCGGCCTTGCTGATCCTGAAGCCCTCCAAATCACCCTGAATGCCTGGCGCGCGTATGATCAGCTTGGATCGCCTGAAGGCGACCTAGCGCTAGCGCAAGCCCTCATCTACATTTCACTTTCTCCCAAAAGCAATGCAGCCTACACTGCCTTTAATGCTGCGAAGGAACTCGCCTCCAATACCACCCAGCTCCCGCCTCCTCCGTGGATCATCAATGCTCCCACCCAGCTGATGAAAGAGTTCGGCTACGGAAAAGGGTATCAATATGACCATGACCTGCCTCAGGGATTCTCAGGACAGAATTACTTCCCGGATAATGTCGAAAGACCTTCTTTCTATCATCCAGTCGAACGGGGATTTGAAAGAGAGATGAAAAAACGGCTCGATTATTTCACAAAACTCCGAGGAGAAATCAATCATGAGAACTAAAGTTGGCGTCGGCATCCTCCTGATCCAAGACGGAAAGATCCTCATGGGTAAAAGAAAAAGCTCGCATGGCGAAGGGCGATGGGCCCCTCCCGGTGGTCATCTCGGAGTTTGAGAGAAACCGTTGACACTTGCGTTACACGCGAGCTTGCCGAAGAGACCGGTGTGACTCCCCTTTCACAAAAGCAAGGCCCCTGGACAAACGACATCATGGAAGGAAGGCACTACGTCACTCTATGGGTCTTTGTGCATCAGTTCGAAGGCACGCCTGAACTTTTAGAGCCGCATAAGTGCGAAGGATGGGAATGGTTTGGTTGGAAGGATCTTCCAAAACCGCTTTTCTTAAGCTATAGAAAATCTGATTAAAAATGTTGGAATTGATGGACTCATTCATCTGTCTTCTGAGAAAGGTCATGCAGAAATGCTGACTCTATAAAAAAGAAGACCTCCCTACGTGCTGTGACCATGTCGTTACACCGATATAGAACGTCAACAGCTAATGTAGGGAGGAGAGAAGTTTGTCTTTACTCAAGCTCTAGGATGATAGTCTGTTAATTAAACAGATTTATCGTCGCGCCTCTATTAGAGGTTATGGTACCTTGAGTGCAATATGAGCTTACACTTTCGTGTAGCTGATATTCGACAACTTCTTTAAAGGCCTACCCTTAGTTTTAGAGTAGGTTATTTCTAATAATAAATCAAATTAATTATTTAATTTTTTAAACTAAGTGTAAATAAACTTCGCCAGAACCCCAAGGAAATGAAACTAAAAACTGATCTATAAGT
>CAWIQH010000026.1:0-19047 GCA_963838185.1 uncultured Chlamydiae bacterium | reverse complement strand
AATCCCTTCGGCTCGCTTATCCTCGATAGCGGGGTCCTCTATGGGATGACGGCGGAGGGAGGTCCGGGTGATGGGATTATATTCTCCTGTAATACAGATGGCTCAAACTTCCAAGACCTGCACGATTTCACTGGCTCACCAACAGACGGCGCTAGTCCCTTGGGCTCGCTTATCCTGGATAGCGGGGTCCTCTATGGAATGACACAGTTGGGAGGTTCGGGGGGGAATAACGGGATTATATTCTATTTCCTTGCCCCTGTCAGCAACCTCACCGGTCATCAGAAGAAGAACGATTTTGGAATTCTATTCGAACGATTCAATAAGTTAAGCTGGCAAAGCATATCCTTTCCCCGCATCCGTAGTGAAAGGTTACAATGTTTTTCGCAATGGCGTTAAGATCGCTACCGTAAGCAATGCTACATTTACATATGAAGACCATAACATTAAAAAAGGAGTGACAACTTCTTATAGTGTCGCCTCTTTTGATGTTCATGGAAATCAAAGCGTGCCAGTAACAATCACAATTAAATAGGAAATCTATGCGAATTCAAAAATGGAAATGTATAAGTAGACCGGCTTTTCTCGCTCTTGTTTTCACTGCTTGCTTTAGCCAAGGATTTGGTGACACGGAGCCCGATCAAGATTTCTCTTCTAGTGAAAATTTAACTGTTTTCGCTTGGAAAAATGAAAAATATTGTCAGCCAGCCCAGTGTCAAAGCGATGAAATACAGCCAACGATCGAGTTCAAAACAGGCTACTTCTTTTTTTCTGAATCCAAAATGCGCAAAATCTATAACAAGGGTGGATTAGATCTTCAGATCGCTGGATCGTATCCCATCTGGAGATGGCTGCAAATCTACGGTAGTGTTGAATTAATAGAAAAACATGGCCAGTCGTTGAATGATCGCCAAAAGACCAGGATCTGGGAATACCCTATCAGCCTGGGGCTGAAAGCGGTGGCTAAGATCAGCGAAAACACACAATATTATTTCACTATTGCCCCGCGTTATTTCTTTGTGCATGCGCACAACAACTCCCCCTTTGTCGATAGGAAAGTAAATCAAAATGGAATCGGCGGCTTTGTAGGAACAGGGTTTAATTTTCTGCCTACCCCTCACCTGCTGATCGATGTTTTTGGCGAATACTCCTATTGCCGACTGCATTTTCACGCTCATCATAACAACACCACTGGCCGAAAAATTCAAGTAGGAGGGTTTGCTTTTGGCGTAGGTCTTGGATACGCCTTTTAATGACGTACTAATAATATTCTTGATACCAAGAAAGAAACTTCTCAATTCCCTTCTCTAAAGAAGTCGTGGGAGAAAATCCCAGCTGTTTTTGGCTTTTAGAAATATCGGCATAAGTGACAGGGACTTCGCTTGGCTGCATAGGCAGAAGTTCTTTGACTGCGGCTATCTTAAGTTTTTTTTCTAAAAGTTCGACGAGATGAAGAACATCTTCAGGCTTGTGATTGCCGAGATTAAAAACTTCACAGGGAGCTCCTAAATCGATTGCAGCAAGGGTTCCTGCTACAATGTCATCGATGTAGGTAAAATCCCGTTTCATCTTCCCTTCGTTAAAGATTTGGAGGGGCTTTCCTTTCAGGATGTTATTCGTGAAAGAAAAATAAGCCATATCGGGACGTCCCCAAGGGCCATAAACTGTAAAAAATCTCAGTGCAGTGACAGAAATTCCATACATATGGTGATAGGCATGAGCAATCAGCTCATTGGATTTTTTCGTCGCTCCATAAAGGCTCGACGGCATATCGGTCGGATCTGTTTCCGAAAATGGAATTTTCTTGTTGAGCCCATAGACAGAAGACGACGATGCATAGATGAAGAGGAATCTTGGGATGGCGGCGGATCACTTCGATGACCTGGACAAATCCCTCTAAATTGGAGGCGACATAATCTTCCGGATGGTTGATCGAGTGGCGGACGCCTGCTTGAGCTGCAAGATGAAGGAAATGGGTGATCTTATTTCCCGTACATGTTTTTCTAAAAGCGCGCCATCGCAGATGTCCATCTCAATGATCTTCACACCCAGCTTTTCTAAAATAGCAGCGCGATCTCGTTTTAATTTAGGATCGTAATATGAATTGAAATTGTCGCAGCCGACAACGGTATCTCCGCGCTTCCTAAGAGCCTGCGGCGACATGGAATCCGATGAAGCCTGCGATGCCTGTTATAAAGATGTTCATTGCGAAAAATTAATCTACAAGTTAATGATGTTATACTCCGGGGCGTTGCATTTTGCTTTTTGAGCTTCGTCAAAGCTCTCGGGGTTCGACGATCGCGAATGATCCCATATTCTTTAGATAGTGGGTCATTCACGATCGTTAAACCGCGAGGCTTTCACGCTGCTGAAAAAACAAAAATTCAACGCCCCGAAGTATATCGGTTAATTGTATGCATTTCTATTTTATCTGCATCTTTTTATTGCTGTTTGGCTGCGGAAATCGGCCCTATATGGGCAAGGATTCTGTCGGAGCCGATGAATTCGTCATGGATTCTTATAAAATCCGCCAAGGAAAATTTTCAATATTACAGTTGGAAGGAAAATGCTATGAAGAGCTTTCTCCCTCTCTTCTCTGCGAATACCAAGATGTGATCCAAGATGGAGATGTTCTCTACATCGCTGTCTTCCACCCCACACGTTCTGATATTTCAGCTGCGATCGAAGCGATCGGTTCGACAGTGGGATTCCATGTGAACGAAGGAAAAATCCGCCTGCCTGACCTCGATCCGATCCCTGTTTCCGGCCTGACCTTGGAAGAAGCTTCGTTAAAAATCCAATCGCTTTATTCGACGCAGATCCGCGATGTACAGGTGTTTCTATCCTATAAAGACCGTTTGGAGCGAAAAGTTGAACTGGCCGGCCTCGTCGTGCTGCCGACCATTCCGATCGATGGACGCATCCGTTTGTTTGAGACTCTTTCTCGGGCAAAAGTTCCACCCAATGCCAATCTCTTTAAAAGTTATGTCGTCAGAAGTAACCAAATGCTCTCCGTCGATCTCTACAAGCTGATCAAAGAAGGCGACATGTCTCAAAATATCGTCATGCGAGGCGGCGACAAAATTTATATCGCCGACCCATCGGCCTCTACCTTGATGGTACTGGGAGAAGTCGGCAAAGAAAGACTCGTGGATGTTCCCTAACGGCTTTATGACGATCAGACAAGCGCTTGCTGAAGCCGGCGGCATCCCGTTTACCGGAAACAAATCGTATATCCAAGTCATCCGCGGAAATATCTTGAACCCCAAGATTTACACCCTGACGTGGGACCATGTGATCCATCTTCCCTCCGACAGCATGCTGCTCATTCCTGGGGACATTATTTACGTTGCAGCAACCCCGATCACCAACTGGAATCGCTTTATGTCCCAGCTGCTGCCGACATTTGTTAACATCGACCTGATCCGCCAAGGAGTCAAAAGCATTGGAGTAAATGTCCCATGAACGATGATATCTACATCACCGGAGACGACCTCAAAAGGATCTATCAGAAAAGAAAGAAAAAGATCTGGCGGTCTGCTGTCTTTGGAGCTTTACTGACCCTCGGTTACTTTATTTTTTCTCCTCCCTCTTACCAAGCCACCGCAACTTTTAAGCAGTCTTCCTCTCCCAGTGAATCTGGAACAGACCTGAAAAAACTAGTCCGTACATTTTCAGGCGGCAAGCTCGGAAGTTGCAACAATTCCCCTGATGCTCTCTCGCGCCGTGCTGTCAAAGACCGTGGAAGAATTAGGGCTTCAAGCTTTTGTCAACGAACAGGGCTCGCTGGCAAAGAAATTCTCGGCCTGTCTGAGCAATGTTTTGGCTGAAATAGGCAAACAGCCTGAAGAGGAAGACAGTTTTCAATTTCAACATGTCAGCTACGCAGGAGAAAAACCTCGCAGCTTTTTTCTCCGTTTTTCTTCCCCTCAGAATTTTGAGCTTCTAGATAAAAATCAGCAAACACTCGCTGTTGGAACACTAAAAGAACCTCTCCAATTCCAAGAGATCCTTTTTACTCTGGCCAAAACACCTTCGAATCTCAAGACGGGAAAACTCTATCCTCTTTCCATTTCCCCTCTACATTCTGTGGTTGCCGATGTAAAAAAACGAACACTCATCAAGCCGCTCCGGGAAGACAAAAACATTCTCATGATCAATTTCTCCGATGCAGATCGGCAAAGATCCGCCCACTTTGTTAATACGCTGGTCAGCAAATATGAAGAGTTTTTGATAGAAGAAAATAAAAACGTGATTGGCTCCCAGCTCAAATACCTAGACCAGCGTCAAAATGAGCTCAATTCCAAGCTAGACCTCGATGTCCAGGATCATGTGGCGATGCTCAAACAAAGCCTGCTCAAACAAGGCTACATGGGAATAGAAGAAGAGATGGAATCGATTTTGCTGCCCTTGCAGACCTACCGAGTCAAGACTAAATGAGATCGATGTCGAAATGGCCGGACTGATGCAGCGGATTTCCCAGACCGATTTGGACATAGCTGCCCATCATGCTCCTCCAAAACTTGTGAAACAATTTGGACAAAGCATTGCAGCAAATCACGCGATGCCTCTCTTTTGCTGCATAAACTAGAAAAAGATGAGCCGCTGACTCCAAGCTCAGGCTCCAGCACAATGGGACCTCTCGTTACAGAGGTCGAATTATCAAGGTCCAAAAAACAGACCGACTATCCCGAAAAAAAACATCAGCTCGTCTCTCATCTCCAGACTTTTCTCGAACACCTTGCTCTCCGCCAAAAAAATCTCCAGGAAAGCTCAACCTATATCGATCAACTTGAATCCGATTTTAACGGCATGACTCTGGAAGCCTCAAGAGGACTCTTCCAACAATACTGCCGGCAACTCGATGACCTCCATGCCCAATTGAAACAAGTCATCTTTTTCCGCGACCATCTCAATGAGCCTCAATTTCGAGATCAGCACCCTTTCGAATATTTTAAATGACTCTGTCACACAGCAGCTCGTCCAAAAATCAAGTGAACTTTCAGGACAGCTCTGTGATCTGATCAACCGCAGCGGCAGAGAGCATGAGCGGCTTAAAGAAGCGCTTGCCATCCAAAAAAGATTTCTCGAATCCCACCTGAGCCAAACATTGGAGCTCGGAAAAATTCGGATCCAACTGATCAAAGAGAAAATCAGCTCGCTATACGATGTGATGAAAGATCTTTTACAAAAAGAAAAAAGCGTCCTAGAAAATAAAATTGAAGAACTCAAAGTCGCCATGCAAGAGCTTCCTGAGCTCTGGCATTTAGATAAACGGCTTAAATTCAAAGCAGAGCTGACCAAAGGAATGATGGAAGGGCTCACCCATATTGCCGAATCAAAAAATCTTTCCCGCCATCTCTATCAAGTCGAATCAAAACCCCTTGACTCCGCCTTGCCCCCTTTTGCTCCCCAATCCCCTCATCTTCTCATTAAATGCTTTGGGGGAGCTATTGTCCTTGCGGCTCTTTTTCTATGCTTTTGCCCTCATGCATGCTTTAATTAAAGGAATGCCCGCTTCTACTGACCACACTCCGCTTGATGGGAGGGCACACGTCAGGCACTATTTTCTTCTAATTCTCATCTCCCATTTAATCAATTGCCGGATCAAGATTTGGAAACCCTCCGTGCCATGGCATCGTTTCTTCTAGAGAGAAAAAACGATCAATCTGTGATTGGACTCCTCAGCAAGAGAGGCTCTAATTTTTGTTTCAACCTAGCCCATCTGCTCTCGCTGCATCACCAAAAAATCTTGATCATCGATTGTAATTTTGATCGGATTGTTGCTCCTCAAGACCAGCCTGGCCTATGGCAATATTTAAATCATACTGCCGAAGATCTTCCTATCCGGCATGAAAAACACTACGACCTTCTGACTTCCGGCGGAACAACACGCCATGGCGTTGAGCTTCTGGCATCTCCCGTATTTTCTAAAGTCCTAGCCGAATGCAAAAACACGTTACGACTTTGTCTTATCTGCTTCGCCAAACCTCTCTCTCTTCCCAGGACGCGGCGCAAATTCTGCAGCTCTCTAACCTTGCAATCATCACCGCGGACGATGAATCGCAAGAGACTCTTAAACCCTATCTCCAATGGTCTCGACAAAAAGAAAATTTATGTGCTACATTTGCTCAGCACCAGATAATCATCTGAGTAAGATCTATGTTAAAACGGCTTCTTCCTTTTTCTCCTGCCTTCCACTCCTTGTTTTGCTCGAAAAGCTCATAGTAGATGAAGGCACATCACCCTCAATATAGGATCCATGGGTCACCGGACCTATTGTAACGCCCTCAGGCACATGTCATTCCCGTCGGGCATCAAAACTATGAACCGTATTTATATTGGCAGCAGATTAAAGGAATCTATAATAATCATTGGCTGCTCCCTGTCATAACCCACGTTTTATATCGACTTTTCAATAGCCAAACACTCCTGCAGTTTGGTATTGCCGCCTGCGACAGAACTCGATCTCGTCCCTACATTTCAGTATAACCATATCTTGAAAGCCCACCAGTGGTGTCTATGCAGATATGCCTGTCGCGATTGCCTTTCAGCTCTTATGGATAGAGCCCGAACGAGTGGTGGCCTGCGATCAAATTGCGGATCTCAGCTAATGTTCCTGTGGGGAAATATGACCGATTAGATCCTAAAAAATTTGGAACCGACTTGTCCGGTGTTGGCAATTGGGTTCCCGTCCATCGATTGTTTTGGTCGTCATTATGACTTTGGAAATTTCCATTTTTTTGCCGTCCGGCTCTGCGTTGGATACGAGTTTTCCACATCCCGGCTCAATGTCCATGGGCTGAGCATTTATGGCGGTGCACCGACCATTGGCCCGGTATTAAAGGAACACGCGGAAAGGTCTATCCCAGGAAATGTCTTCTTTATCGAACAAGGTTTTAGAATTCTCCTCACCCATAACTGGGCGATAGCTTTAGACCTCGCATATATCAACATGTCAATCGAACCCGATTTACCGGCCAGACGCCTAAACTGCCTGGACTCCAAAGTCGGCTGTTGCTCTTCGTCTGAACAATTTAGTGTCGCTCCTGGCCATCGAATACAATTTCAATGCCAATATCGGCGTCATTGCAGGCCCTTGGTTCTCCGTGGCTGGACGAAATACCAACCTAACTTACTTTTATCTGATTGGGTCTTTGCAATAAACATTTATCACTGAGGTTCTTATGGGTACATCTGCTTTGAAAATCGTCGGCTGGAATGCTGCTGCGACTCTTGGAGTTGCACTGACAAGCAGCGCTGTGACATTAGCGCTAACTCAACTCGGCCACTATTCTCTTGATGTGCCTCAAGACATTAAAAAACTTCATCCGCTTCCATTCGGCTTTTTGCTTTCATGGCAGGCGCGGCTGCAGGCCTCTATGTATGTCAAAAAACAACTGTCATTCCAATGGACTTCGATTATAACTTTATTTCCGCGCATGCGCTTCCAGTGTTAGGTGCACTTTATTGTGCGTCTTTAGCCTATATTGTCTCTATTGGCGATAAGAGCTCGACTGTGCTCTATGTTGGCTTTGCAGGCTTGTTGGTATCAATCCCTTGTGTAACCCGCTTTGGTGTGCACGCACTGCTTCCCGCCATTGGTATCGGCGCAGCCATCGGCTCTTATTTGTGATCTTTTAGACAGGCGACAGTCGCATTGCGGCCTGTCGGCTTGTCTCTTCGATAAGAGTAGAAATCGGCAGGATTGCAGCAGGTGCAGATCGGAGCGATTTCCAGATGATGAGGAAGAACACCCGCTTCAAGTAATTGCGATCTAGCCATCTCCCATAAATCAAAATAGAGCGGCCTGATCTGAAAAGACCAAAACTTCTGCGGAATCTCTTTTTCAAAATGAATGAACTGCGAGCAGCAGGGACCTAAACTCGGAGAAATCCCCACTAATAGATTTTCCGGCTTTGTTCCAAACAAATGACGCATCTTGGCGATGGCCTGTGCATAGATATTCTGAACATTTCCCCGCCATCCGGCATGGATGCATCCCAGCGCTTTTTCTATCGGATCGTAAAAAATGACCGCCTGGCAATCGGCATGCTTGATAAAAAGCCCTGCTGATTTTTCCTGCGTAATCAGACCATCGCACTCTTCATTTTCCGGATCTAGAGGAAGCCAGTTCAATTTGGATCCCATGCACCTGTTTTCCACTGACGAGATGCTTGCAGCCTAGGTGCTTTTGGATTTTAGCGCGGTTGAGATTGATATTGGTCTCGTCGTCTCCTGTGCCGCCTCCGACATTGAGAGAACGATAAGGCCCTTCACTTACTCCACCCTGGCGCAGATAAACTGCATGCCTGACTTCGGGAAACTCTTGCAAAAGTTCAAATTCCAGCCACTCTAGGCTTCCTCTTTTTTTACGAAGCATTTATATTTTTCCTATGGTCGACTTGTGCCACTTATCTTTCTATACGCTCATGATGGCTTTCCTCAGCATGTGGATCCATCGGTCCGCCTGGCTATGGGGCGCTTTCTTGAGCTATTTCTTACATCTTAGCCTTTCACACCAGCGTCGTACAACCGTTTTCGATCATTCCGATCGGCCTGCTCTTTGTGATCTTTCTATTTTTCAAAAAAGAGCTTCAGCCCCATACCCGGCTCGTCCTTGCAATCGTCGCCATCTTGGTCGCTGCCGGCCTGGAGTTTCATAAATTTCCCGGCTTTCAAAATTGGCATGTCTCCGGAAATCTGTGGATCAACTATGACAAACCCTTCATGGGCTTCTTTGTCGTTGCCTTCCTTCTTCCTCTGCTACGAGAGCCTGTCGATTGGTATCGTATTAGCCATCAAAGCGCATCCCTGCGACGATGGTCGCTGGTTTTTATCCTTGCGATGCTCGCTATCCCTTCAGGAACCATCGATTGGCATGTCAAAATCCCTTCTCACTTCTTCGTCCGCATCGCCTCGAACCTCTTCCTAGTCGCGATCCCCGAAGAAGCCTTCTTCCGCGGCTTTGTGCAGCAAGAAATCTTTAAAACCCTAGGACCCGGCCCCAAAGGACATATCACCGCTGTCCTCGGAGCATCACTGCTTTTTACACTGTTCCATATCGGCTGGACAGCCTCTGCTGCTATGCTCGGATTTGTCTTTCTAGCTGGAGTGATGTATGGAGCGATCTATCAATATACGAAAGCGATCGAAGCGAGTATCTTCTGCCACTTCTGTGTGAATCTGACGCACATGCTGTTTTTCACATACCATGCGGAGTGAACCTATCCCACCTTCTTTCCGAAGGTGGGCAAAAAATCTTATTTTACAGGACAGCCTGTTGGTGATTTTGTAGAAGGCGATCATGTTGTTCTCAGCAGCCACTTTTTGCACTGCTTTGTCTGCCGACATCATATTACCGTTCGAATCTTGTTGAGACGCATACTGCATGGCAGTCGACCGCTGCGCAGCGTTGAACTGCCCGCAGAACATCTTTTTATTCATTGCATTGAGCTGGGAAGCAAATTGCTGCATATCCGCGCCCATATTGCTGCAATCCATTGGAGTTTGCGCAGCTATCTCTTTTACCGCTTCTTCTGCAACTAAACCGCTCATAAAGCATAGACATGCCATCGCAGCCAGTGCTAATTTTAGCTTTTTCATCTTCATCCTCGTTTATTGATAAAAAATTTCAATATAGCCACGCATTCTATTTTTGTCCACGGACTCAAAAGGAGATTTATTTTTTAACTCTTTAAGTTTATACCAATTTTAAAGAGGGAAATATGAGTGAAAGGCCTATTGAGTGCAGCCAGTGCAAGCGACCTGCAAAAGTCCTCTACAAAGAAATCTTAGGCGATGCGATCAACTGTACCCAAATGTGCACCGACTGCCCTGTCTTGCAAGCCAAGCTCCACGGAGAAGCCGCCAAAACAGATAAAAAAGAAAGCCAAGTCTGCTGCGGAAGCTGCGGCACATCTCTTGAATCGGTCCAAATGGGACAGCCCGTCGGATGCGTTGAATGCTATGTCGTTTTTAATGACTTCCTTGTCGGAGAATTCATCGCAGCAGAAGCCATCCCTCCTGCTCTTCAAAAAAAACTGGCCGCTCAAAGATCTCAAGTCATCCATATCGGAAAATCTCCCGATCAAACTGCCGATATCACCCTCTCATCGCGTCTAGCTTCCCTCAATGAAGCGCTCAATGAAGCGTTAAAACGAGAAAACTACGAACAAGCCGCCATGCTCCGAGATCAAATCAAAACTCTGACGGAAAAACAAAAATGAGCTCTTTGCCGCCATCGCTACACGAACATACTCTTTGGGAAGAAGATAAAAATCCTATCTGGCTGGGATCATCGCTCTCGCTGCAACGCAATCTCGCCCGGTATAAATTTCCCACGAAGCTCTCAGAACCCGACATGGTCAAAGTCAGCAATCTCCTATCCGAAGCCCTCCAAAAAAATGTCAAAACCTCAACCTACTTCTCTGCTGATAAACTCTCGCCGATGGACAAAGAGTTTCTCTTTGAACACTTCCTTTGCATGGAGAGTTTTCAAAATGCCGACAAAGGACAAGGATTCCTCCTTGACGACACAGGTCATTTCTTAGCCCAGATCAACCTGAAAAACCATTTGCAGCTCCAACTTATCGATACATCGCCTGATCTTCTCACCGCCTGGACACAGATCGCCAAATTAGAGACCGAGATCGGCAAATCCCTCGACTATGCTTTTTCTCCTAAGTTCGGCTACCTCACTTCAGATCCCACCCTCTGCGGGACAGCTCTGCAAGCACTCCTCTTTCTCCATATCCCAGCTCTCCATCACACTGGGCAGCTCCATGAAGTCTTAGGCAAGCAAACGGAAGATGGTATTATTTCCATGGGACTCGAAGGATCCCTCGATGATCTCGTCGGAGATTTTTTGATCTTGAAAAATCGGTATACCTTAGGCGTCGCTGAAGAAAGCATGCTCCATGCTCTGCAAAATACAGCCATGAAGTTCACCTCTGCTGAAAAAGCGCTCCGTACACATCTGAAAGAAACTGGAAATTCTGAAATTAAAGATCTAGTCAGCCGCGCTTATGGGCTGCTCATCCATTCGTATCAACTGCAGACCAAAGAAGCTCTCAACGCTCTTAGTCTTATCAAGCTCGGCCTTGATCTCGGCTGGATCTCAGGCATCACCAGCCAAGCACTCAACACTCTCTTTTTTAAATGCAGGCGCGCGCACCTTGCCCACCTACTCAATGAAAAAACCCTCGACCCCCAAGACATGCCTCATAAACGGGCAGAGTTCATCCACAAAGCCCTCCAAGGCATCTCCCTAAAGGAATAATTTTTCTTTAGAGTTTACCAGGCCAATTCCCCGTTAAGTTTCTTACTCCTTCGAACCTGCTTGGCGTGCTAGGTCTTACTGACGGCTCAGCAGAGAAAACTCTCACAGGCATCATTATAGAACGGTCAAATCTCATCTGCCAGCGAACACTCCATGGATAAATATGATTTGGATCGAACAGTGGGGGATTTTGATGAATTTTTCCTTGCTTGGGCCCTGGTGCATCGAGGATCAGGCAAATTCTTGGCAGAAATGCCAATGTAGCCACAACTCCCATGATATATTGCCCTCTGGGTGTTGTTAGACTAACAGCACGGCTTGCAAAAGTTAAAAGTGCTGCTGTCGTTGCGGACCACTCAAAAGCTGTTTGAGCATATGCATTAACATTTTTGCTCCGAGAGATCATATCCAACGTCATGACGGAGAAAAAACCGACTCCGTAAGCCGTATGCCCGAGTGCAACAAGCACCAAAGTAGAAACGACTGCTGCAGCATAGTAGAAATGGTTGAAATAAAACCCAAATGATTTAGCTTTTGCCGTGCTCACCTGACCCTGACGAAAATGCTCAATGAGAACGATAGGAGTCAGACAAAAAACAACCTTTGCAGCTAAAGAAAAGTGCGGAATGTCAACAGCCGCTGCATGAGCAGCAATCCCCGCCAGATAAAATAGATGGTTCGATGTAAACGCTATTTTTTCCCAGGTCGCATCCCGAGTTAAGTAAGCTACAGTTCCTGCAGCAACAATCCCCTGTACAGCAGTCATCATAAGACAATCCTCTGTTTCAAAATTGGATGTACTATAGCACGAGCTTCAAAAAATTGTCTGACTAAAATATTTTATTGTATGCCTGATTTACTCTGGCAATTGTTGACGATTTTAATTAAACTCGCACTATGGACACTCGTTGCACCGCAATCCTTCTCATGGCAGGAATTGGAAGCCGCTTAGGCAGTTCGACGCCCAAACAATTCCATCTCCTGGGATCTAAAAAAATCTACCTCCATACTCTAGAAACTTTTTTAACCGCCGAGCTCTTTCAACAAATTATTCTGGTCTGCCATCCCGATTGGATCGATGAAGTGAAAAATGAAATTCCGCAAGATCCAAAGATCGTCCTCACCGCTGGCGGACCGACTCGCCAGTCTTCTTCTTTACTAGGGCTCCAAGCATGCCTGGCAACAGATTTCGTTATGATCCACGATGCCGTCCGCCCTTTCGTATCTCAGGAAATTTTAGAGCGCAACATCACCGCTGTTCAAAAGCATCGCGCAGTCGATACCTGCATCCCCTCGGCAGATACGATTGTGCACTCAGTAGGATGGAGAATTTATCACTTCGATTCCATCTCGGAAAAATTACCAACGCGGACAAACTCCTCAGACTTTTGCTTATCAACTCATCTTGGAAGCCCACCAAAAAACCAAGGCGACAGAGTCGACAGATGACTGCTCCCTAGCCTTAGAATTAGGCCATCCTGTGGCCATAGTCCTCGGATCGGAAGACAACATCAAGATTACGACCGAGCTGGATGTTGAGATCGCAGAATGGGTGCTCAGCAAGGCAAGTCGCCCTTAACTCATTGATACTTAATAGATTTTGATTATAAGTCGTGCTTTCAATAGCATCACCTTGTCTATCAATGGGTTATAACCTTGCCAACTTGGGATATACACCTATTCACCTTTTTTATGCAACCTTGATTGCCTTACAACCATCTTATTATCAATAACTAACATTTAGATTAAAAACAGAACATTATTAATTATATTTATTTTAAACATTTAATTTGATATAATTTATTTTAAACAAACAAATTAAATACTATGACAACACAAAACAATATAACAAATTCAACTTTTACAATAAATGCTGGATCTATTGATCAATTTTGCCCAGACAACGAAGCCATGGTGTACGGCTTTGAGCATTGTGATTTCGATAGGGTGAGGCACTGCTTTGGGCATTTCCATTTGGCAAAGGATTATTCTCTCCGTCATAAGGAAATATCCCTCTATACCAACGTACTAGGCTATGATCATCGTCAGGAATACAACGATCTCGCTAAACGCATGGATGGTCGCAAAATCCATCAAATCAATGCAGGTCTAACAGGTATTTCAGAACTTAGTAAAGCAGTCCTTCTCGGCTGTAAAGCTGCTCTTGTGAATATGGTGCTTGAAAATTACCAATCTCAAATAACAGGGAAAAAAATGGTTCCTATTATTTTTTGTATTGACATTACAAACAATCGATTTCCCCTAACTTCTGAAGATGTATTATCTAAGACTAAAACTATTTTAAAAAATGGAACAACATCAAGTCTGGCAAATGACTTAGTTACTCACAAAGAATTGAGAAGAGCTTATAAACTTTGCCATGATCCTATGATGCCTCTTAAATTTCGTGAAGTTGCAAAAGAATCTTTTAAATTTGTTAGAGTCGAAGAAATTCGTAGAGATGAACTTTCCAATCTCGAGATTTCCATAACTCTTCAACCAACATCAGCCCCTTGGGAAGCAAAAAATTGGGATAACCAATGGGCGATGAGGAAAAGCTTAAGTCATCCGGCTACAAAAAAGAAAACTGCTAATTGGAGAAAAGAAGTTCTTGCCGTTATTGATCCTTCTTACAGTAAAAGTTTATCACAAAACTTAACTTTCTTATGGAATAGTATTTGGAGAGCAGGTCAAACTTAATAGGGAGTTGCAAAACTCGCTTTGAGATCAAATTCGATCATTTCAATGTCCGAACTTTTTTCCCCCTCCAAATATCATTGTTGTCTTGCGAGAAGAACCTTTAATTTCCTGCATTGAGCTGAGTGATTTGATTCTCAATCTGATTGATCATGTTTTCATAGAGATGAACCTCTTCGTTGCGCTCCAAAGCCTCGATTTTAAAGATCAGCGCCTGAAGCCTCCGTGTTTGCAACTCGACCCACTTCTCTAGATAATCTCGGTACTTTGCTTTATTTCCAGAAAGATTCATTTCCCTGGCTTGAGCAGTCAAAAGCTTTTGCTTTTCCCATACTGGAAGCAGACGAGTTGTAAGAAACTGAGATACACCTCCCACCTTCCATGGCACCTGATCCTTGATTTTTTCATCTTGATCTTCCAATGACTTAACTTGTGACACAATCTCATCGAATTTAACCGAATCAGAGCCTCTCATATGCTTCAAAGTGCCTGACACGGAGAAAAGAGTAATTAGGGGGACAAAGAAAAACGCTGCTTGCTTAACGAGTCTTCTCTCATGGACCATCGTCAAATACAGAGCGTATCCTAAAATAAAACCGCTGACGAGTCCTCCCATATGGGCTGCCATATTGACTGTCGTCTGCATGCCGTACGCAAGATTGACTGCCACCATCCCAAGGATCCGCTTCAAATAGGGAGTCCGGACTTCTTCTGGGAATAACTTCGTCGTTAGTAGCGCAATTAATACTCCAATGATCCCAAAGACTCCACCTGACGCCCCTGCTTCGACTGAATAGGTTCCCAAGTGCCAGATTTGACTAACGAGCCCCCCGAAAATCCCCGTTGCTAGGTAAGCAAGGATAAACCGGGCTTTTCCGATGATCCTCTCTAGTGTCGATCCCAGATCATACAAAGCATAAAGGTTCATCAGAAGATGTAAGATCCCGAAATGGACAAACATCGCCGTAACGAGGCGCCACGGCTCTCCATGCAGAATGGTCGTGTCATTACAGCCTCCCCATGCGAGAATATCCCCTGCTGTAGGCGCAAAGAAGTCGACGCCGAAAAAGACCATCAACGCATAGACAATGAGATTAAGTACGATGAATAGAATGGTGATCATAGTATCCCTGAATCTCCGGGATACTATAATAGAAAAATCAGGGTGAGAAAGCTACCGATTTTCACCGAGCAAGTGTTGCTGCAGTTCAAATGATCTCCGGTCACCCTTTACTGTCGAACCTTCTCAAAAAATTCTATAGACAACACCGAAAACTTCACAACAAAATGTTGTAATGAAACAACAATTTGTTGTAATTGAAAGCGAACTCTTGCCGGCTGATTGTGGGGATCTTCTCTTCTATTTCCTGCATAATTTTCAAAAAATGGTTTTCTATCGATTTTATGCTGCTCAAATAGAAAATACGGATTTTAAAAATCGCTATGAAACAGTAGCATGTCTTAATCGGCATTTTAAGAAGGTATCAATTATGAATCTTGAGTTTACAAAAGATGTTAAAGGTAGCGAAGTCCTTCTTAAAGAAGGAAAACATCAAGTCATGATGGAGTGGGAAAAGCCATACATGGAAGCATGCATCGATGCATTAAAGCCTTTCGGAGATGTCCTTGAAATTGGTTTTGGATTGGGCTATTCAGCCAGTAGAATTCAACATTACCGCCCCAAAAGCCACACTATCATCGAATGCGACCCTGAAGTTGCAGAACGTGGAAGACAATTTGCTCGAAAACATCCGGATGTTAAGATCATTGAAGATACGTGGCAAAATGCGCTTTCTTCTCTTGGGATTTTTGATGTGGTATTCTTTGATGACTATCCCTTGCAAACATCCGAACAAATGGAGACTCTAAAGAGCGAGGCAAGTCAGTCGAATATTATTTTGGAAAGTGGCAAAAAAACGGTTCAAACAGCTATGCAATCTGTTGGGACTTCTTTGCCTAAACACTACTCGAATGACGATCTAGTTGAGTTTTTTTCGGTTATGACTTCTTCCTCAACCGATCCTCGCCATCTTCTCTTTTTTCTTCTAGAACTTGAGCAAAGGCAGCAAATCACAACTCAACAACATCAAGATGCAATACAACTGCTGCTGAAGAAAAATCTGATTTCTCAGGCAGATCTTGCAACATTTTCGCCTCCTGCAAAACCTATCGGTTCCTTCGACTTTGAAGAGAAGGGAGATCGTCTTTTTGAATTCTTAAGTCTAATTTTAAAGAACCACACACGAAAAGGATCTCGTTTTTCTTGTTTTATAGAAGACCCTACATCCAAATTTGAAGATAAGAAGTTTTTTGAGCATATCATTACAAACCCATATCTTAATTATGTGGAAAAATGGATAGACATAGAAGTGCCCACTCACTGCAAATACTACAAAGGCAACAAGGCATTAATAATAACAGTTGAAGTGTTCTGACCACCTTATTACTCAATAAATCAGCAATTTCAGCTTTCCAAAAAGCAGGAGACACACTTACGATGTCAGAAGCCATAACTCTTGAAAATGAAATTCGGCATTTAATGAAAAATATTGCTTAGACAAATTGCTCTATCAGAAAGGCTCTGTCTTTTACTTTTGGATTGTTCTTTCCAAGATCCATTCAGCAATCAAATTCAGGACAGAAGGGGCAATCGTTTCTTCAATTTTTGAATATTCTCCAAAAGATCCATCCTGACAAGTTTGGAAAAAATGATTAAGCCTCGGCAGCTCAACAATCGTAAAATCCTTATTCTCTCCTTCTTCCAGGGCTTTAGAAATGATAGGCAAATTTTGCGTAGGGGATACCTGTCGATCGAGTTCCCCATTGAGCGCTAATACGGGAATCTTCACCTGCTTTAAAGCTGTGCTTGAATCAAAAAGAAGATAGTAGCGCCACCATTCCGTATTTTGCCCGCATCTCTCTAACAAAGTGAGCTTTGCTTTTCCCCGGGGTCCCTGTAGTGCAGCCATGTGATTTTTGGCCATTTCGCGCAATTGTCCAGCAGCGATCTGAGGATCTGGCTCATTTTTCAAGATCGTGCATAGCTGCTTTTGAAAGTTATGATCTTGAGTAATCGTCTCTTCAGAATCTCCACTGGCTTGTTGAGCCAATCTGCGCTGTTCATACATAATCTCTTCACCATTCACAGCAGGTCCTGCCATCAGTACGATGAAAGCAACGTCTTTTGATCCCGCTGCCACCATCGGAGCAATAATCCCCCCTTCACTATGACCAATCAAGCCAATTTGATTTGGATTCACTTCTTTTCGTGATTTGAGATATGCAACACCTGCAAACACGTCAGCAGCGAAATCTTGAGTTGTTGCTTTGTCGTAATTGCCTGTTGATTTTCCACACCCGCGCTTATCCCATCGAAGCACGGCAATACCCTGGCGAGTCAAATAATCTGCTAATACTAAAAACGGCTTATGACCTATATTTCTGTATCGCAATTGTTGGTATGGACATAGCGCCTCATCGCGATCAAGGGGCCCTGAACCAGAAATCAATAAAACAACTGGGAATGGTTTTTTTGAGAGGGGCAATGTCAAAGTTCCAGACAAAGTAACCCCAGCTTCCAGATTGTCATAAAATACATACTCCTCAGTATAAGGAAAAGGGGGCTTCGGTTCTTGTGGACGGTTTATTGCTTCTACAGATTTTATGCCTCTCTCAAATGCAAGCGAGATACGATTGGCCTGCTAGGACCATTGGCCGGAAATTTAGATTCATTGAGCAACCCTTCAAATGTTGCAAAAGCCCGTTTGATCTCGAATTTCAGCACCCTGCCATCAAATGTCATCTCATCGATTGGGGTACCACTGTGCTCTAAAGTGTCAAAATTTGCACTCAATGCCCTACGAGAATCTTGATGAATATGAAGAACGAAATTCACTTTCATTATTTCGGTCTTAAACTCCTGACCAATCGCCTACAATCGAGCGACCTTGATGTGATTGAGCAAGTGCTTGTATATCCATGTTGGCATCCATCGTATTTTCAATATTCTCATCGGTGTTGACAAAGGTGGGTCCCACACCGCTACCGATCAGGGCTGTGCTAAGCACAGCTGTTAACAGTTTCTTCTTAAGCATAATTTCTTGCATATCGTATCAGAGTTGATTGCTAGATCAAAAAGAAAAAAATTGAGACTTAGATGGGCTTCTTCTTTTCGTCCCCTACTTCAAATAGGGGCGAGAAACCGGTTTGCGCGCAAGCGCGCTGCACTTCAAGCCCCATACGAAAGCCACAGTGGGGCTTTCTCAAGTCTCATTTTGAGACTCATGATAGGTTAAGCTTGATAGGTAAAATGAGACATGATGGGCTTGAACCATCGACCCCCTCATTAAAAGTGAGGTGCTCTACCACTGAGCTAATGTCTCGGTAACTGTTGACCCCAAGGGGATTCGAACCCCTGTTATCAGAATGAAAATCTGGTGTCCTAGGCCAGGCTAGACGATGGGGCCATACTCTCCTCTATACGGGAGAGACAAAAATTCTAAGTCAAGACGGATTAAACCGCCATAATTTCCTTCTCTTTGGCAGTAAACAGGTCATCTACTTGCTTGCAAAACTTATCTGTAAAGTCTTGGATGGCCTTTTCAAGTTTTTTTAAAGCGTCTTCGGTGAGCATCCCATCGGCTTTCTGCTTACGGATCGTGTCGTTGCTTTTACGGCGGATCTCACGGAGTGCGATTTTAGCGTCTTCGGCCTTCTTTTTGCCTTGTTTAACGATCTCGACACGCATCGCTTGGTCCATCGGAGGAACGTTGATACGGACGGTGCCGGATTCTAAGATCGGCTGTAAATTTAAATTTGCTTTTTCAATCCCTTTGGAGATCGCAGCGGCTGTTTGAGGATCAAAAGGGGTGATGAGGATTTGTCGAGGCTCTGGAGCTGAGATGTTAGCGAGTTCCTTGATCTTCATGTGGGTGCCGTAGACTTCAACAGATACCCCTTCGACCATGCCAGGATTTGCGCGATTGGTCCGGAGGTTTTTGAGCTCTTGCTTGAAGTGCTCAAGAGTGGCCTGCATTTTAGCTTCGACTTCTTTTTCTGTACTCATATTAATC
>CAWIQH010000025.1:0-4755 GCA_963838185.1 uncultured Chlamydiae bacterium | reverse complement strand
CAGCCCGTGGATGGGAACAGTAGCCGCCTCTTTTCGCGATGCAAAGGTGATCACCCCGGAAAAACTCAGAGCTAGGCGATGGAAAACTTACCATCCAAAGCTAGTCTATGAATATCCCATTATTTACAATGCAGGATGGCATTTTAGTTCAATGGGAGGGTTGGAGGGTCTGATCAAAAAGTTAGAGGCTTATTCTCATTCTGAATCTGATAGTCCGGCCAACAAAAAACAGGAATCCATCACCCACTATTTGATGCAATGGTGCGTTCCTGTGAAAATTGATGATTCTTTCCCCATCTATGTGCAGAAAAATATTGAATCGCTCAAGGAAAAAGGATTCATTTATGAAGAGAGCCATTGATGCGGTGTTTTCTCAGCAGCATGGAGTTTGCAAGTCCTTCATTTTCCAGAAACAGTTCTGCCAGAGATTCAATCCAGTCGCTCCTGCGGTTAAGCGCAGGGCAGCGATAGGCCTTTAGGCCGCTTTTGCGAATTTCTTCCACATAGAGATGCTCGATCTCGTAGAGGGTCTCGATGTGGTCCGATGTGAAGCTCAGCGGGATCACAACGGCGTTCTTGCGCCCTTCGGAATAGTCCCCGAATCCTCTTGCACACTTCAGCAGTATAGGGGCGGATCCACTCTTCTTTGCCAAACTGCGACTGGTAGCTCAAGTGGGAAAGAGCCCCAGGAAACCTCTGCTTCAAAAGCTCAAACGAGAGGCGGCATTCCGTTTCATACACATCCCCTGTGGCGATGAAACTCTTGGGCAGCCCATGCGCAGAAAAAAGCAACACCGTTTCTTCTTCGTTTAGGCCTTCCTCCTGGAGAAAATCGCGGAGGCAGCTCTCCATCGCGCCGATATAGGAGGGATGGCAGGGATAGGATTTGGCCCATTGCATTTTCGCGACGATCTCCGCGGAGAGGTTGTCCGACATCCACAGGGCGATGCTCCCCGTCGTCGCATAACTGAACTGGGGAAACATCGGAACGACCCGGATGGCATCGAAATTGCGCACACTTTGCATTTTCTCGAGGAAGGGGCCATGCGTCTTTGGCAAATAGCGATGGAAGGTCAGGACCTTGGAATCCAATCTTTCGCCGACGGCTTCTGCGATCGATTCCGTATCCTCATAGATAGGAGACCTGCCGCCGATGAGGGCGTAATCGGGGGAGATGGTCTTGGTTCTTTTTTTGGCAATCCGCGTGAACAGCAGCCTGTGCAAGAAAGAGGGAAGGGAAGTCCTGACCACCTCTTGATCGGTGAGAAGCGCAATCAAAAATTCTTCAATCTCCCTCAAATCCCGCGGTCCGCCGAAATTCACCAACAGGTGCGCCGTTTTCCCATGAAAACCCCTTTCAAAATCTAAAATTATACCCTTTTAGGATTTTGTATGATATATAGACGGGTAATTCATCCATAGCTGAGGTTTTGTCGAATGCGACGCTTCCCATCCCTGCTCATCGTTGTGCTGTTGTTCCTTTCTGCCTGCGGAGGCAGCTCTGGCGGTGGAGCCCGGGTCGGAATCGACTCAAGCTGGTATCCCCTAACGTTTGGCAACCAGACGAATAACGTGAGCGCATTTTCCACCGAACTTCTCACCATGATCGGAAGCATGGAAAAAATCCCTTTCGTCAAGGTCAACGTCAACTGGAACGATCTGATGGATGGACTGCAAAAAGAAGACAAGTATGAAGCGGTCCTCTCTTCGATGCCTCCCTACATCTTCAATGAAAAGATGTTCGATTTCTCAGACGTCTATCTTCCTTTGGGGCCGGTCCTCGTCGTCGCGATGAATTCCAAGATCAGTTCGATCAACAATCTGCAGGGCAAGGAGATCGCCGTCATTTCGGGAGCGTCCAGCGTGTCGATCCTGGAAAAGAGCCCGGGCGTCCTGATCCGCTATTACGACTCTGTTCCCACAGCGTTGAACGACATCCTCACCCAAAAGATCGACGGGGCCCTGATCGACATCCTGCCGGCGGTCGGCTTTTGCCGCGATCTCTACCAGGGCGAGCTCAAGATCGTCACGCCCCCTCTCAACGATGAAGGTTTGAGGATGATCGCCAAGCACGGCGCCGCAACTGATCTAATCAAAGGCTTTAACGAAGGCCTGCGCAAAATGAAAAGAGATGGATCGTACGACAAGCTTCTCACTGTGTGGGGATTGCAGGAGTCGACGTCCATGGCGCAAATGAAGAGATGACAGCTATCTAGTCTTCACTTGACCATTTAATTGATGCTTTTACTTTAGGAGAATGGCTGTCCTCTGTTTCGTCATCTTTTTTGGAGTCAGATCGTTTCTTCTTTTCTCCCTTGTTCCGCCTTTTCTCCCATTGGGCTTGGCATTGGGATTTAAAATCAGTATTTTCTACGTCAACCATCACTTCAGCTTTCCCGATCTTGGCATGCTGAGCAGTCTTTGATTTGTTTTTTTTTAGATCATCCTTGGATTCGTGTTCTTCTGCCTCTTCATCGGAAACTTCCTCAGCGTCATGGTAAAAGAGATAGGGATAAGACACGTTTTCCTCGAGAGCTTCTCCACATGAAGCTGATATTCCAGCAAAACTCATTTGCATAAGCGACATTAAAACTGCTGATTTAATCAATTTCATGACCTATGAATTAAATGTAATTACCATTGCACTCGACGCAGACAATGTCATCTACATCGATTAACGTTCTCTTTTTTTAATATAGAGGACTTGATTTGGATAATCGATGTAGATGATATGCCTTTCGATAAAATCCATTCCGAGAGTTCCATCCAAGACCTGCAATTCGGGTGTGATATCCACCAAAAATAAATCCGTTCTCCCAAAATCTGTTCCATCAATTACAAACTTAGAGGTTGAGAGATAAGACAAACCACGCGAATCAGTATTAAGCTTCTGATTGCGAGACACATCAGATGTCCTTATAAAATTCACCGTAGCACCTGTGTCCAAGTCAAATCTTTTTGTCCCAATATCAGTTTCGATAGATAAAATGATCCCTTTTTCGCTCATTTCACATGGGATTTTATTCATATCATCCAAATTGTAACCCTGCTCTTTTAACTTGGATTTATTATTAGAAGCTAAAACAATGGAATTACTAAAATCTAACAACAGGTTTATCTTCTCTAATAAAGGCCTGCCGATAACACCCTGAAGTCTTTTGACACTATCTTTTGCATCATTCTTTCTCCATATAACTGTACTTTCGGTAAAGTCAGCTCTTGCTTGCCTTACCATGACATCTTCCCAAACAAACTCGCCCAACTTGAGCCTGGGGATCAAAAAAGCAGGGGAAACATATCGATTCCCCCTGATATCTCTCCATTCAGCTGTACCATTTGGTCTGTTGTCAATCTCTTCTAAAAGATCCTTGTTCAAAGTAAGAGGGAATTTTGATCCCAGATCTATTTCAAGAGAAAAAACCTTCTCCTGAATGACTACATTGATACGTGGTATATGTGCTGGACTAAATGAAACTGGCAAACGCGCACAAATTGCTTTGCGGGTATGCAAATACCATGCTGTCCCAGTCACAGAAACAATCAAAAGCAAAAGGACTGTATAAAAATAGCTTTTGTTTTTCACTCTCATTCTCTATTAAACATTCTTAATTTACTTTGGACAATCCTACTAGAACTCCTTGCTGAAATCTACTCGAACTTCTCCTGAATAGTTACCATCCGAATCACGATCTACACGGCCACTAACCTCTACTTCATAGCGGCTTTCTTCGTTTTCATAGCTGACCCTGCCTTCTACAGAAGAGCTCCCATCGGTATCTGACTTTGCAGAGCCTGAGACTTCACCACATAAAATTAATAGATCATCCTCCCTTTGAATCACTTCTCTCATCGCCAAAGGGGTAGATGACTTCACAATCTCTTTTAGGTTTGTCAATAAGCCAATCGATTGGTTAGCACGGATCATTACACTATCAATGGTATGCCCTTCGCTAACACCTTGTGTTCGGAAAGAAGGCAACGATTTTAAAAGCAGTGCATATTCGGAGGCTTGTTTGTGATGGTCGGTTCCTTGAAAGCATGAATGAATTAGATCCGTTCCCAATTCAGTAGGGCTCAAATTTCCACAGAGGAAAAACGGAAAGCTGTCATTTTGGGTATTCAGACAATCAGACTGCATTTTTTCTACAATTTGATTTAATTGGATATCCCGATCCTTTCTCACCCTGGCCGGGTTGTACGTGAGCTGTATAAAAATGCCCAAGAGGGGCTTTACCATCTGTGATAACGAAATCAAAAAAACCATAATTTTTTTCATTCTCGTCTGCAGAGAATGGGGTAAATTGAGGGTTCTCAATTGGGTATTTGCTCGCAACAAACAAGCCACTAGGCAAAGCAGAAGAACAAGAACCAATTCCAATGTAAAAATGACCATATTGGTCTTTGAGCCTTTCATATAATGCTCCGGCAGCTCCGTCCGCATAGACCTCTTGTAAACAGATGATGTCAGCATTTGTTGACAAGATTTTGTCAACTATGAATGAAATACCCTCTCTCGATGGATGGCAAGGATCGCAATGCGCATTGAAACTCAGCACAGTGAATTCTTCATTGAAAAGTTTATTGCTTTGCGTCACACCGCTTCGGTAAATAAAGGGATTTTCACTTACTGCAGTGTGAATATACGGCATGAACTCAGCGTTTTCAAAGAGTGCAGAGTCAAGAAAGCCTTGAAAGTCTTTAAGGGCCTGATAAGCCTCAGTTCTACAGGGCAAATCTGATTGGGCAAGGCATGAA
>CAWIQH010000024.1:0-23369 GCA_963838185.1 uncultured Chlamydiae bacterium | reverse complement strand
GTCCTCTTTACTTGGTTCGGTTAGTTGTATTGCTTCCAAATTATTTTGTGGAGGTATAGTCCTACAGATTGGACAGGAAGGAATGTTTCCTTCAGGTATCTTCAATGAATATGCATGAGTCTGCGAGTAGCGCACAGAAGAGGAGTTTGAACTCGAAATCGTATGCTTCCAGTTAGTGTCTATCCTAACGTAGTTTGCACCATTACGAAAATATGAGTCCACATTTTCAGCAAAAGGCTTTAAACAATTTTGATGGAAAATGTGGTTCATGTAAAAAGCAGTATCAGGATCTACTTCTTGGCAGATGGCGCAGTTTTCTTCTTGCCGAGAAGAGTTATTTGCCGGAAGGGCGAGCATATTGTATGTCACCCAAGTTTTGAGCTCGCGAAAATTATCCTCCGCCCATGGCCATGACTTGGAGAATCTAGGAATGGAAGAGGGAGGGTACCGGTTCAGAAAACTTAAATTCCTTGGGAAAAGCAAGCCATTTCAACTGAGAATTTTTTAAGAAACTATAGCCAGAACCGAGCGCGTTGAAAATAAGCCAGAATCGATTTTGAGTAAGGCATATTAAGGCAACTTGCATGCTAAGGTGTAAGAGATGAAGGTTCCGTGCCAGTTTTTGCTGGAAAGGAGGTTCTGTCAATTTTTTCGATGGGGTAAAAAAAATGTGGCGATAATCGTCATTATCAAAAATCGCAATGAGAGTGGCACAGGAAGCAAGGCAAGAAATGGCAACGGCGAAAACTCCACACATTGTGCGCGCTTCTATTGATAACAAATTCAGTGGGACCCTCTCCGACAAATTTAGCGGAGTCACACGTTCATCAAAAAATTTCTTCGAGTGATTTAGGCATATTCCTACATTTAAAGCATTGAATAAAGGTTGGATTTGATGAATATTGGCAACTGCCTTTTCTCTAATTAATTTGGTGAATTGAAATGATCTGGGAGCATTGGGCTTTAAGAGAAGCGTAAAAAACAGCTTCGGCCCCTGCGCATATGCCTGCAAAGCAAGCTAAGGCACTGTTAGCTGTGGCTTGCACTCTCATTTGATGCCTAGATAAAAAATCCAACCGGGGACTGTAGACGGAAGGGCAATAGGAGTAATCATGTGGAGTGATTATCTCAAAAAGGTAAATACAGGGACAAAATTTCTATTTTAAAATCCTACAGCCTAAGAGATTAAATCAGCCGACAAAAGTTCTGACATATTGGTCCGGGTCTTTGAACAGGAGAAAATCAGACAAGATTATTGAAATAGAACGAGTTAAAAGGATGGGGCAGCCTGGGATTGAACCAGGGACCAACGGGTTATGAGTCCGCCGCTCTAACCACTGAGCTACTGCCCCACAGTGGTTACTTAGAATGATACTTAAGTGAGTTCGAACAGGCAATGTAAAAAATTTTTTGGATTATATAAGCCAGTCAGTTATAGAGACGTAAAGGGGGACCCTGCTTGGGCGGCCCTCCTATAAGGAGAGAGATGTCTCGTAGCTTTGCTATTATCGCCAGTCTTTGCGCCTTAAGTCTTTGGGCCGCAGACGCAGAACTGCCTGATGAAGACGACGAAGATGAAGTGATCGCTAAGTTCGATCCGGAGCTATCTGTCATTAAAAGGAGTGATAGTCTTGCCGGTCGAAAATTTTGAGCATGCGACGGATCCCTATCTCGAAGGATATATCCAAGCGCTCATCGACGCCAACTATTACGAATACAATGTCATCGTCATTGTTAAAGACCATAAAGTTACTCTCTACAATCTTCCTAAAAACGACCTGGTGGCCAAGAGTATTATCTCGTTTGTCCAGGATCTGCCAGGGGTGACTTCGGTCGAGACCAAAGAGGCCATGACAAAAGAAGAAGTCTCAGCGAGAAAAGGATACACCGAAGCTCCGAGAGTCTCTGGAGTTTGGTTTCCTCAGACCACGGTGCTTATTTTTGCCTCTGATTGCCGCTCCCAGAGAACCGATGTATTCCGTGAACTGGAGAGTCGGAGATTGGGTGATAGGAAAAAATGCTGTCGCTGTCGCACTCGGCGATGACTTTCCGATTTTCAGATGGCATGATGTTTTTTGCTGGCATGGGGATCTTCAAATCGGCATCCAAGCCGGTGTTTGGACGACATTTAATTTCAGCCATGTTCCTAATCGGAAGCATAATGCTTGCGAGCTGATGAATACCGACTATTTAGTTGGGATCCCGCTGACCTATGCGTTTGATAAATGGTCCTTCCGGGCAAGAGTCTACCATATCTCAGGACACCTCGGCGATGAAGTCCTTTGCAATAGAGATAAGCTTAGGATGGACAGAAGAAATCCCAGCTTCGAAGCGTTTGATTTTATTTCCTCGTATCAGTTTTCCAGCGCCCTAAGACTTTACGGAGGACCTGGAGTTGCCTTCCATAGCGATCAATCATTTCCTTTAAAAAGGCTTTATGCGATCTACGGGATGGAAGTTAGGCTCTTTGGACAAAAACTCAATTATCACAGACTTTTTGGAACGCCATTTTTTGCCGCGAACATGGAAAACTGGCAGCAGCAGCACTGGAACCTGAATTTAACCCTCAAGCTGGGTTATGAGTTCTCTAAACTCCAAGGCGTCGGCCGTAAAATGCGCGCTCTATATCCAATACTATCAAGGCTACTCGTACGAAGGGCAATTCTTTAATTACCGCGTCAGATACGGAGAACTCGGCTTCTCCTGGGGATTCTAATGGGCGAAATATTCACGCACGATTTTTCCCAAGATGGATTTTTAGAGAGAGATTCTCACATGTTCTTGATCGAGGGGACCTGGAGCTATCATCATCATGAGCTCGATTTCCGCTCTTGCGAGCAAGAGCTCAGCTGTAGATCACAAACCCATCCTCATAGGTCGGACCATTAATCCCGAGCTTCAGCGTTCCGCTGAAGAACTGTTTATAGATTTTTAGGCCCTGTGCTGCGTTTTGTACACAGAAGAAGCAATTGCTGACCCATTCCGATCCTGAAATTGTCCCCGTCTCTACGTTGCACTTGAATCTGGAAGAGATCTTTTTTTTCCAGTACTCAGGATTTCCGAAAAGGAGGACTGGCGTCGGTGCAGCTGGACCGACCTTCCTGCGGACTTCTTCTAAACAGTATTCGAAATCGGTTCCGATGCCGCCCATAAGAAAAATAGGAAAGTCGAGATTGAACTCAGCTTGTCTCTCGACAAGTTTATCCAAACGATAGGTCATTTTCGCATCGATGTACGGATTTTGTTTTTGTTCATTGACAACGGCGCCTTTTTCTCCGCGGAAGTCCATGATGTTAGCGCAAGAGAGGATGCCGATGGTTTTAGCAACACGATTGCCCAGCCCCATGCTGCCGGGCCCTCCGCCTGTCACTAAAGCAATCGGAGTATCTTGATTAAGAAGGGGATGGTGCATCTCTTGGCGAGAGTTGGATAAGGCCCAGTAAAAGCTCAGTGAGCTCTTTTTCAAATGAACCCTCTGTTAGATTAGAGCCGTAGATGCCAAAAAGAGTCGATTTCAAAAAGGTTTCGACGGATTCCTTCGGAACAAACATTCCGGAATCTTTATGCGGCTTTGGAAAGTACTGTAAAATCTTGCGGCTGGACTGATCGACCCAGTAGGTCGGAATTCCAAATTTAGCCAGATCTAGGAGGACTGAACGGTCTTCATGCGAAAAATAATCTCCGTAGGTCCTAGAAGGGTACTTAAAGTAGATGCCTTTGAGGTTCCGATGGATCTGATCGCTTAAGAGCATCTGTTTCAAAAGAGGGGAGGGGAAATACCTTGTGAGCAGGATCCCTTCGCTGGTGATCAAGCCATCTTCGATGGCTTTGAGGAAAGGATAAGAAGGCTGCTGGTGGATATATTTTTCCACAGCTGCAGCTTGGCGGTCGGGATTGACGATACCGGGAAACTCGCTCATCCGGGGCTCCCTGGAAATCCAGTCAGTGGGTTTGAGTTTCAAAAGCTGCTCGCCCTTCACGACAAAAACAGCGGCAAGATGATGAAGAGGGGCAGGCGCGGTGTCAAAAGCTTGGAAGACCACCTCGGGATTTTCTAGACAGCTTTGAAGCTGGTCGCGATCTGCAAAGAAAACGTGCTCGCGGTGGGGCTCTAAGGTGTAGAACTCTAAAGGAATATCACTCAGTTCTTTTTTTGACTCTCCATACAGCTCGTAGATATTACCGGAGGCTTTCGTATCGGGTTGTAAGACTGAAGCTGAGGTATGATGGACGCCTTCTGGAAGAAGCTCGTCGACCACGCGGGCAAACACCGTTCGGATGTGGAGGGGAAGTGTTCTGACTAGAAGTATTTCATCTTTTTTAACGAGGCGTGAAGCTCCGGGCTTCCAGATTTGCTGGAGTTGCAGTAAAGATCTGGCCTTGATCTGGGGATCATAGAGAGCTTTCGCAAGGATCGGAAGAAATCCCGGCATGCTCTCATCATAGGAGACAGCGCCATCGAGCAGGTTTAAATAAGCGACGGTCCTGCCTTCGATTTTTTCTAAAATCAGTTCGTTGCTTCCCTGGGAGTCCTCCTAAAGAAAGCAGGGGAGAGCCGTTTCGTCAGCCCGTCCAAACATCCGAGAAAGATATTCCGGATCGCGGACGCGCCTGCGGTCGTCCGCGGCAAACAGTTTGCCGATGTAGGCGCCTGGGGTAATCAGTGGCAGCATGACGCGGCGATCGGTCCGATGGCTGCTGAGTTGAAGAGAGACATCGGGCGGTATGGGTTTTGCTATCGAGTTCGATCGACTCGAGAGTTTGGCGTTGAGGCCGAGTTGAGCAAGAGTGCTTTTAAAATTAAATATAACAAGTTTGGGGTCGATTTTAAAGCCGACAAAGGCAGGGGAGATATTTTCAATCACGACTTCAGCAATCGACTTTGTTGAAGAAATTTTGTTCGATTGTGGTGATCTTGCCATCGGGGGTGACAAGGTCAAAGTGGTCTGAAAAAAGATAACTCTCCATGAGCCATATCCTAGATGGAGAAAGCTCAACTTGTCAAATCTAATGGCCATTTGTGTTATACTCGTTCGATTATGAAATCTAGATCTCTTGGAACCCATGATGGAAGTTTCCACGCCGATGAAGTCACGGCGTGTGCATTACTCTTGCTTTTGATCTCGTTGACCGGGATAAAATCATCCGGACGAGGGATCTTTCAGTTATCGATACTTGCGAATATGTCTGCGATGTCGGGGGTATTTATGAGCCTGAAGCTAAACGGTTCGATCATCATCAAGTCGGCTACCAAGGTGATTTTGCCAGCGCCGGCATGGTCTTGCTTTATCTCAAAGACCAAGGACTGATCGATGAAAAACTTTACGATTTTATGAATCGATCGTTCATCTGGGGAGTCGATGCCCATGATAACGGCAGAGTCACCTTAGAGCCGGGTGTTTGTACGTTTTCTCAGGTCATTTCTAATTTTGTTCCTCCTGACTATGAAGTCGAAGCTGAAGAAATGACGAGGGCCTTTTTTGAAGCGGTTGATTTTGTCCATGGCCATGTCAAAAGACTTCTAGCGAGATACCATTATGTCGAACAGTGCCGTGAAATGGTCTCTATCGCGATGAAAGCCGGAGGCAATGTCCTCTTCTTTGAAAAGTCGATGCCGTGGATCGATGTCTTTTTCGATATGGGAGGAGAAAGGCACCCTGCGCAGTTTGTGGTCATGCCATCAGGGACTCATTGGAAACTCAGAGGAATTCCTCCTAATTCTAAAGAACGGATGAAAGTCCGTGTTCCTCTTCCAGAAGCCTGGGCAGGACTGATGGATGAAGAGCTAAAAAAAGTCACAGGTATCTCTGGAGCCATTTTTTGTCATAAAGGGAGATTTATTTCTGTATGGGAAACGAAGGACGATGCATTGAAAGCCCTGAATCTGATATTGAAAAAGAAATGACCATCTTTGGGAAAATCATCCAGGGGAGCTGCCTTGCGAAAAGGTGTTTGAAAACGAACGGATCCTAGCTATCAAGGACCGTTATCCTGCAGCTCCTGTTCATATTCTGATCATGCCCAAAAAAGAAATCCCGAATCTCCAGGCTCTCCAGCCCGAAGATTTTCCTCTGATTGCAGAAGATCATCTTAGTGGCTCAAAAATTCGCTAAAGAGTTTGAGATCGAAGACGGCTACCGTTTTTTGACTAATAGCGGCGAAGAAGCCGGTCAAACGATCTTCCATCTCCATTTCCATCTCATGGGAGGGCGTAGATTAACGCATCTTGGATGAAAAGATATCTTCTGACACTTTTGCTTCCGCTAGTGGTGTTTGCAGGCGAGCAAGAAGACGTCCGCCGTATCCATGCTCATCTGTTTGTCCACGATCCTAGATCCGCTGTCAAAGACGCTGAACACTTCCTGAAGATCTATCCCGATTCGAAAGAGCTCAGGCTTGCCTATCTGCAAGCGTTGGCTGAAAAAGGCGATGAAACTGCGGTTCTTCAAGAATGGGGCAAAAGGAAAGAAGAACTCCAAAAAGACCGGTATGCGTTAGAGATCTTAGCTTGGGGTGTCTTGAAAAAAGGAGACCTCTCTTCCCAGCTCAATATCCATTTAAGTTCACTCATTGGCGCATCGCTCACACGGGATGTCAGAGCTGTTCCGATGCTGGTGAGTGCCCTCCGGGGAAGTAACGCTCTCCTGCGTTTGATAGCAGTGAAATTTGCTGCCCAGTATGGCGATGGCCCTTTGCAAGAAGAGCTGAGAAGGATGCTCACGGAAGAAAGAGTCTGGTTTGTCCGCCTAGAGGCCATCCGAGCAATCGGCCAGCTCCGGATCACAGCTCTACGTGATGAGCTCAAAGAAATGATCGCTGACAAAAACACCCTTGTCGAAGAAAAAGCCGAAGCGATCATCGCTTTAGTGCAGATGTACGATGGTGTCAGAGAAAGCGACTTAAAAGATCTGATCAGCAGCAATCGAGCAGGCTTAAGACAGCTCGCTTGCGAGCTGATGAGCTATTTTGATCTGCAGGGTAATGTCAAAGATTTAGTGCCGCTTTTGCAAGATGCCTCTCCAGATGTCAGGTCCCATGCGCTTCATACGATCGGACTATTGAGAACCAGAGTTGGAGAAAAAAGGCTTAAAGCCTTGATGGAAGATTCTTCTCCGATGGTGGCGATCACGGCTTGCTGGGTCGCAACACTTCAAGGCATGGAAGAGGGGATTCAGGAGCTGGGTAAATGGATCGATGATGTCCATCCACGCTGGAGGCTGCTCGCAGCTTCAACTTTGAGCAGCTGTGGAAAGAAAGGGATTCCACTGGCACTGGAAAAAATGGAAAAAGAGCGAAGATCCTTTTGTCCGCGCGAATTTAGCCATTGGTCTGATTGGTCAAAGAGTCGAGGTTCAAAAAGCTTCTGAAGTGATCTATGAGCATCTTAGAGAAAGAAAAAGAGACTCCTTCTGATGTGGGATCAGAACTCCCATATGAGAATCTTAGCCAGAAGCCAAGTCAGCCATATCGATCAGATCCCGAATTATCCTAAAGTCCTCGATCAGATGGTTAGATTGGATCTTCTGAACATCTTATGCATCATGCAGCATCCCAAAGCCCAAGAAGCCGTCAAAGGATACGTTAAAAACGAATCGTGGGGGATTACAGGAGCTGCGGTAGCGGTACTGCTAGAAGAAGGCGATGAAGGGGCAATGACGGTGATCAGCGGCCTTTTAAAAGATGAAGATCCGCATATCCGTGTTCAAGCTGCTTTTATCTTAGCGATGATGGGAAGCGATCCTGAAGCTGTGAAAGTGTTGCAAGAAGCATATCCTAAAATGTCCCGTGAGATTAAAATCCAGATTTTGGAAGCGATCGGACATGTCGGAAGTTTAGAGTCGGTGCCGTTTCTGATCGACATCTTAAGCGAGCCGTTTCAATTACTGCGTGTCATTGCAGCGTCTGCGATGATCCAGTGTTTATATCACTAAAATCAGAGCTTTTAAAAAACCACTTAAATATATTTGACCCAATCAAAGTTAAGATGGAGTTTTTTCATGAGAAGAGTTTTTGGATATTTAGCTGTTTATTTATCGGTTTTTAGTTCTCTTGCCGAGCTATCTGCAAATGCTTATGTGGCAAATAATGGAGCCCAAACCGTGAGTGTCATTGACCTATCGACTAACACGGTTGTCTCTTCTATCATGGTGGGTTCCAACCCGATTTCCATAGCGGTTACTCCTGATGGAACTCTTGCTTATGTTGTAAATAATACGAGTGCCAATGTGAGTGTTATTAACACATCGACCAATACCGTGATTGCTACGGTTATGGTAGGAACGGCTCCTTTTGGAATAGCAATTACGCCTGATGGGGGATTTGCCTATGTGACAAATCAGGTTGGAAACAGTATCAGTGTCATTAACACATCGACTAATATGGTATCTACACCCATAACTGGATTACAAGGGCCTAAAGGCATAGCCATAACTCCGGATGGAAACCATGCCTATGTTGCAAATGAAGCTAGCGGCACTGTAAGCGTGATCGATATATCCACAAACACTGTAGGCCCTTCTATCATGGTCGAGACCAACCCTGTTGCTGTAGCAATTACCCCTGATGGGAGGTTTGTTTATGTCACAAATAGCGGTAGCACTTCTATCAGCGTGATCGACACATCCACTAACATGGTGGTTGATACGCTTTTTGTAGGAAACGACCCGAACGCTCTTGCAATCACTCCCAATGGGAACTTTCTCTATGAGGCAAATAGCGCCTCTGTCGGCGTTTTTGAGACATCGACTAACTCGCTCATTACCACAATAAACTTACCATCTCCTTCTGGAGTGGCAATTAACCCTGATGGGACACTTGTTTATGTGACAAATGATTTTGCCAATAGTATCAGCGTCATCAACACCTCGACAAACATGGTTGTCCAAACGATTACAGGACCCGGATTGTTTTCACCTTTTGGCATCGCGATCGGTGGTGACGAAGCTCCGACTCAATTTACTGGAAAACAAAAAACCAATGACGGTGTAGTGGTCAGCGAATTATACAATCACCTCAAATGGCAAGCATCTTTAGTAGCGGATTTAGCCGGATATACTTTAACGTTTATGAAAAATGGCAAACTTGTCACTAAAACTCTGAATAGATCAGCGACAACATATGATGATCATAACCAAAAAAGGTCAGTGGCCGTCACTTACACATTAACCCCATTTACCACACAGGGAATCAATAGAGCTCCTGTGACCATTACCGTTGGAGGAAATTAACCATGTACGAAGAAACTTTATGCTCTTATTTTAGGTTCTATATTTTGCTCACAAGTCAATGCGGGATTTTTTCAGAGATGCAAAGAAGAAGAGATGCCTGTTTGTCCAGAAAAAATCCCCCGGCCTGATATCGAATTCAAAGCCGGATATTTTTTCTTTAATTCTCCTGGGATGCGAAAAGTATATAATAAGGGAGGAATTGATCTGCAGGTCTGTGGAATCTATCCTTTGTGCTCAAACTTGGGTCTTTATGCCGCTGTGGAGTACATGGGAAAACATGGCCATACATTAGGGGCTCATGAAAAAGCATCGATCTGGGAGATCCCTCTGAGCCTCGGATTGCAGCCGATTGTCGGACTCAATAGTGATAACACCATCCGGTACTACTTTACGATTGGCCCTAAGTATTTCTTTGCTCATGTGCATATTCATTCTTCTTTCCTTCCTCGTACACTGAACTCTAATAATATCGGAGGCTTTGCCAATACCGGCTTTATGTTTGATGTTAGTGAAAACCTCTCAGTAGATGTTTTTGGAGAGTATTCGTATGTCAAGCTCCACTTCCATAGTTCTAAGAAGGCGACAAAAGGACATACCGTGCAGGCTGGTGGGTTAACCTTTGGTTTGGGGTTGGCTTATCTGTTCTAGCGAAAAAAGTCTGTTGAAAGAGATCTCCTGAAAGGGGTATTAACTTAAGTATGGCAAATGCAATTCTCGAACAAAAAGTCCAAGATGTTCAAAAGATCCTTGTCGAAAAAAATATCGATGGGTGGCTGCTGTATGATTTTCATCACAGCAACCGTCTAGCTTGTGATTTTTTAGGCATTTCTCCTGAAGCTATGCTGACAAGAAGGTTTTGTTATTGGATTCCTAAGAAAGGAGATCCTATCGCAATTGTCCATAGCGTTGAGACGCATGTTTTGGCTCATACTCCGGGAAAAAAACTCGTCTACGCAGCGTGGAAGCTCTTTGAGTCGCATTTGAAAGAGATCTTGCAAGGCTCAAAAACAGTCGCCATGGAATATTCTCCTAGAGGAGCGATTCCGACAGCCTCTAAAGTCGATGGTGGGATGCTCGATCTCGTGAGAGAGCAAGGCGTTCAAGTGGTCAGCTCGGCTTCGTTTTTACAAAACTTTACCTGTGTCTGGACTGAGAAGCAGTACGATCTGCATAAAGAGGCAGCGGAAGCTTTAGATGAAATTGCTGCAGCAACCTGGAAGTGGATTGCCGATCGGCTTAAAGGCGAGGAGATGATCACGGAATATACCGTGCAGCAGTATATCCTAGCCGAGATGAAAAAACGGAAATGCGTGATGGATGGGGCTCCGATCTGCGGGGTGAATCAAAATAGCGCCAATCCTCACTACTGTCCTGAATTGAAAGGATCAAGATCTGTGAAGAAGGGAGATTTTATTTTGATCGATCTCTGGTGCAAGAGAGATCTGCCACAGGCTGTCTATGCCGATATCACAAGAGTAGCAGTCGCAGGAAGACCGACAGCAAGGCATGAAGAGATTTTCCAGATCGTCAGAAAAGCCCAGAAAGCCGGAACGGATTTAGTCAAAGAAAGAATCACAAAGAAAAAACAAGTCAAGGGTTCCGAAGTCGATGATGCCTGTAGAAAAGTCATCGTGGATGCGGGCTATGGGGAATATTTTACCCATCGAACAGGACATAACATCCATACCGAAGATCATGGCCCTGGAGCTAACATCGATGGATTTGAGACGTTAGATGAACGCATCTTGATCCCGAGGACTTGTTTTTCAATCGAGCCGGGGATCTATCTTCCAAGGGAATTTGGCGTCCGTCTGGAATACGATATCTTTATCCATGACAATCACACCATCGAAGTCACCGGTGGGATCGAAGACAAACTGCTCACACTTTAAATTTGCAGGGAAGCCATTTCAGAAGTTGATTGTTGGACGTCCACATTCTTTGTATGGGGATTGACACGGACAGCGATCACCGTCACGTTATCTGAGCTCTTTCCTACGGTTAGAGCATAATTTGCGATCAATTGGGCGAGATTGACATGATGATTATTCCAATTGGGTTGGATCACATCTCGGATGAGTCTATCGAGAACGACACAGTCGAAGAGTCCATCGCAGCCCATGAGAATTAGATCGCCTTCTTGAAGCTGAAGGACTGTGCAATCGGGAGTATGCGTAAGGGCTGTTTGACCATTATGCACTTGGTTATGGTCTCCTAAGGTATTTGGAAGGTTGATGCCTTTCGGAGGAAAGCGGCGGAATTTACCCTTTAGTTCTATCCAGTTTGCAAATTCTTCAGGAGAGTAAATGGCTGCGACGCGTTGTTCGTATTCCGGGGTGCACCAGCTTTTAATAGGAGAGAGAGGGATGGGAAATAACAGGTCTCCGTCGGGCCGGATGATAAAACCTTCTGAATCTCCAATGGTTGCCGTGTAGAACTTATGACTGACTTTGTCATATAGGCCGATTAGAGCTGTAGAGCCTGCATTGTATAGTGGGCTCTTATGTGCCGGCAGCTTTTGGTGGACCATTTCAGCCCAAACGTTAAAGGCCTTCTCGATGCTGTAGTTATTGGCTTGAATGATGTCGGGAAGATCTTGTTTGATCGAGTCAGCGACGATTTGGGCGAAGACAAGACCCGGTTGCGGCTGCTTTGATTGAATCTTTCTTTGATCAGCTGCCCATGGCCATCGCAAACTGCAAAAATGGTCCCGTAACTGATCTCCGTCACGACATGGACGTCTTCATTACTAGGTCGGATGCCGATATTTGAGCTGATTTGAGGAGTTAAAACCAGTTGCTTGGTGGCTCTTTTTGGCTCAGGGATGGGCAATTTATCCGGAGCTATCATATGATCAACGGCTGCGAACTTCCGTTTTTGATTCATGGCTTCTTCGGCTTTGCCCACATATGGCGGCAGATCTTCTACGTTTTCAAAAAGCTGCAGGGTGAACCTTCTTTGCAGGTTTTTGGGTTTGATATCATCTCCCAAAAAATTTGTGCTGTCCATGGGCAGGGATGATGAAGTGACTTTACCAGTCATAAAAACCTCCGATTTCCCGGAAGTATAGCAGAAAAGAAATAAAAGAACGAGATGCAGTGGCTATCTTCTTGACATTGCAAAAAGGTCTGATAAAACTGTTGGCATTTAAAATTCGAGGTTATTGTGGCAGTGCCATTTGGGGTTTTTGCGAGACAGTATATTTTGACATGGAACCACTTGCTCAGCCCTTTTTCATTTGAATTTAGAGGAGCGCGGGAATTAAACCCCAAACAGAAAGCTCGTGCACAATTCCACGCGTTAATCAATGCAGGTGGTGCAGCAGGAATTTCTTTAATATTGAATCCATCCCGTACCACTCTTTTTGTGATTGCAGGGGGTACGGCTTTAGTCACGTTTTATGCGGTGACAGGATATTTCAAGTGGTGCTTAACGCAGCCACCCGCTCTTGCTCAGAGAAGGCCACCTCCAGAAGTTCCGGTACAAAGTGAGCTAAGAATCGCTTCTCCTGATTCTCCACACACAAAAGAAGACTTTCGCCAAGAACCAGACTGGCTTTACCCTCAGCCTACTTTAGACCCTTCCCCTGTTGATGCAGCACGTCGAGAAAAAGAAAGAGCATATTTCGCATCGTTGTGGAAGAGGATGTACAGGGGCGATATAGCGATGACTGACCATCGGGCGCTTTACTCGGAACTGCGCAATATCGCGATAACTGACCATTGGGCGCTTTACATGGAAGAAGATCGCTTGCTAAAAAACAACACGTTTGAAGTTGAGAAAGGAGCTCCTTGGGGAAGACTTTGCTAAATTTGCTCAAAAGCATGTTTAGTAAAAGAATTGTCGAAAACTTCAGTTTTCGACAGATCCGTACTTTTTCAGATTAAAATATTTATATGAGTTTGAGGGCTTCTTGCCGCATCTTGTGGTAGAGGCTGGCAAGCCCATTGGAGCGGGCAGGGGAGATGGACGTGAGAAGGCCGATCTCTTGGATAAAGGTGGGAGGGCAGTTGGCGACGGTGGAGGGGGCCTCTCCGGAATAGACATATATAAGGAGGGCGGCCAGCCCTTTTGAGATTAAGGCTTCGGAGTCGGCATTCAAAATAAGTTTTCCATTATTCAGGGCAGCTTCGAGGTGCATGATGCTTTGGCAGCCGGGGACGAGGTTGTCAGGGGTGCGAGAGGTGGGATTGAAAGGGGGAAGCTGCCGGCCGAGTTCAATAATTTTTTGATAGCGGGATTCGGGGGTAGGACAGGCTGCAAAAATTGCTTTGATAGCTTGTTGTTTTTGAAGGCACGAGTCAAAAGTCATGGCGCCATTATAGCAAAAATTAGGTCTAGAAATAAAGCTTCTTTGCGTTTATTTACCGTTTTGCTAATATTGTTCCATTCACGCATTTTTTTAATCCTTATAACTATGCCTAAAGAAGATACGATAAAAATTGACGGAACGGTGGAAGAGCTTCTTCCCAACATGCACTTTCGAGTGGTTTTGCAGAATGGAATGAATGTCATTGCCCATTTGTGCGGAAAAATGAGAATGCGAAATATCCGAGTTTTGGTTGGGGATATGGTGACTGTCGAAATGTCGCCTTATGATTTGACAAAAGCGCGGATTATTTACCGGAAGAAATAGAGTTTTAAGATCAGCCAGGACTGCCGTTTTTAAATTTCTCGCAAGGGAAGTTTGGTAACGAGAGACCCTGGATGGATACTTAACTGTTGAATTTATTTACTTTGCGATGTAAACTCGGTGCCTTTACTTGCGGGAAAAGGGTAAGACCTTCCCTGTAAAGATAGGAGGCCCCGATGGGCTTTCTAGCAAGGGCCCAGATAGCTCAGTGGTAGAGCACTTGCATGGTAAGTAAATGGTCGTAGGTTCGATTCCTATCTTGGGCATAAAGAATTTAGAGTAACGGAGGAAAATACATGGCAAAAGAAACATTTCAAAGAACTAAGCCCCACGTCAATATCGGCACCATTGGTCACGTCGACCATGGTAAAACGTCGCTGACTGCTGCTATCACGAAAGTATTTGCAAAAAAGGAAAAGCTAAATTCCGCGACTACGCTTCGATCGATAATACGCCTGAAGAAAAAGCGCGTGGTATTACGATTAACGCAACACACGTCGAATACGAAACAGACAAGCGTCACTATGCTCACGTCGACTGCCCTGGCCACGCTGACTACGTAAAAAACATGATCACCGGCGCTGCTCAGATGGACGGAGCGATTCTCGTTGTTGCAGCCACTGACGGTGCGATGCCTCAAACAAAAGAGCACATCTTGCTCGCTCACCAAGTCGGCGTTCCTGCGATCGTCGTGTTCCTCAACAAGATGGACATGATCGGCAAAGGCGACGAAGAACTGGTTGACCTCGTCGAGATGGAACTCACTGAACTTCTCGAATCTAAAGGATACAAAGACGTTCCGATCATCCGCGGTTCTGCTCTTAAAGCTCTCGAAGGCGATCCAGAATATACAAAAGCGATTCTCAAATTGATGGACGCTGTGGATGAGCATATCCCTACTCCAACACGTGAAACCGATAAGCCGTTCCTCATGCCGATTGAAGACGTGTTCTCCATCTCCGGTCGTGGAACTGTAGCTACGGGACGTGTTGAGCGCGGTATGTAAAAGTTAACGATAAGCTCCAACTCGTCGGTCTCCGAGATACTCGTGAAACCGTTGTAACTGGAATTGAGATGTTCAATAAGCTCCTCGATGAAGGCCGTGCTGGCGAAAACGTCGGGTATCTCCTCCGTGGTCTTGAGAAAAATGATATCGAGCGCGGAATGGTCCTCGCTGCTCCTGGAACTTGCAAGCCTCACAAGAAATTCAAAGGCGCTGTTTACGTTCTGACAAAAGAAGAAGGCGGACGTCATAAGCCATTCTTCACGAATACCGTCCTCAGTTCTACTTCCGTACAACGGACGTAACTGGTGAAGTGATGCTTCCAGAAGGAACAGAGATGGTGATGCCAGGTGATAACGTAGAAATCACCGCTGAGCTCATTGTGCCAATCGCGATGGAAGAAGGAATGCGCTTTGCGATCCGTGAAGGCGGACGTACAATTGGTGCGGGAACAGTAACGAAGATCCTGACTAAGAAAGCTTTGTGAGAGGGAAGCCCTGCTCGGGGTCTCTACGACCCCTTTGGGGGTGTGTAGCTCAGCTGGTAGAGCAGCGATCTCCAAAGTCGCCGGTCGGGGGTTCGAATCCCTCCGCACTCGATAAATAAAATGATCGAAGAGGTCGAAGAAAGGTGTGATGGGAGTACAAGTGGAGCAGTTTATCGTCTCAGACAGAGAGTTAAAGAACTGTGAAGACAAGTTACATTCAGGAAGCTTAAAGAAGAGCTGAAAAAAGTAACCTGGACGACGAAAGAGAGCTTTTCTTTGCACGAAGATTGTTGTTGGATCTACGTTTGTCTTGGGTTTGGAGATTTATTTCGTCGATCTTGTGATTCAAGGGCGTGTTAAACGGTTTTGGTGCCCTTAGTTCGAACTCATTTTTGGGTAAAACATGCATAAGTGGTACGTCGTACAAGTGATTTCGAGCCAGAAAAGAGAGTGAAGAAAGCTCTCGAGGAGAATCGCGATGCCAAAGGAATGGCCGAGCTCATTCGAAGTTTTATTCCGACGGAAAATGTCGCGGAAGTAAAGCGCGGACAGCAAAAGTGAGCGAAAAACGAATGTGGCCGGGCTACATCCTAGTGAAGATGGATCTGACCGATGATTCCTGGATGTATGTTAAAAATACAAACGGCGTCATCGATTTTCTCGGTGGAGAAAAACCGCTCCCTCTCCACAATGAAATCGACAACATCCTGGCCGAGCTCGAAGCGAAGAAAAAAGGCGTTGTTCAGAAACACGACATTCAAATGGGCGACAAAGTCAAAATTACCGATGGTGTGTTTGTTAACTTCATCGGAACCGTACCGAAGTGTTCCACGAGAAAGGCCGTCTGAGCGTACTAGTCTCTATTTTCGGCCGCGAAACACGTGTCGATGAACTCGAGTTCTGGCAAGTAGAACAAGTCCCACAAGAAGTAAGCTGTCAACGGAAGAGAAATCTCGCTAAATAAGAGGAAATATATGGCAAAAAAACTAGTAAAAATGATTAAACTGCAAATTCCTGCAGGAAAAGCCAACCCTGCGCCTCCGATTGGCCCGGCCCTCGGGTGCTGCCCAGGTAAACATCATGGCTTTCTGCAAAGAATTCAATGCAAAAACGCAGAGACCAAGCAGGGGACATTCTCCCTGTTGTGATCTCTGTCTTTTCCGATAAGTCATTTTCATTTATCACGAAACAGCCTCCTGTTTCACGCATGATCTTGAAAGAGCTGGGAATCGAGTCGGGATCTAAAGTGCCAAACCGCGACAAAGTCGGAAAACTGACCAAATCCAAGTGAAGAAAATCGCGAAGCAAAAAGTGCCCGATATGCGCGTGCGTTCCGATGAGGCTGCGTGCGTCTTGTGATGGAACTGCCCGCTCGATGGGTGTGGATATTATTGAAGGATAAATATGAAAAGTAAAACGCACTCGGGAGATAGCATAAGCTTGTTGATGCACAAAAGGTGTATAAGCTCGAAGAAGCTATCGACTATTTTGCAAAAATGTCCGCCGGTCAAATTTGACCAGTCGGTGGACGTGGCGCTGAAGACGGGCATCGATCCCGAAAAATCAGATCAGCAAGTGCGTGGCGTTGTCTCATTACCGAATGGGACAGGCAAAAACAGTGATTGTCGTTTTCGCAAAGGGCGACAAAGTCAAAGAAGCCCTCGAGGCCGGAGCTGATTTTGCTGGAACTGATGAACTCTTTGAAAAAATCAAAGGCGGCTGGACCGATTTTGATGCCGTCATCTCTACGCCTGAAATGATGCGGGATGTCGGTAAACTCGGGAAAGTTTTAGGACCCCGAGGCCTGATGCCTACTCCTAAAGCTGGAACTGTCACCAACGATATCGCGACCGCTGTCCGTGAAATTAAAGCAGGACGTATCGAATTTAAGAACGACAAGCACGGAGTTGTTAGCAACGCCGTTGGCAAGCTCTCCTTTTCTAACAGAAAAACTGATCGAAAACATTAGAACTTTCGTCAACGCTGTTAGCAAGGCTAAGCCGCTGGCGCGAAAGGGCATTTCATGGTGTCTCTGGCTCTCTCATCGACCATGGGTCCTGGCCTGAAAGTCGACATGAGCGGAATGCACGGTGGAGGCTTAAAGATGAGACCAGAAAAACAACTTCTACTCGACGACATTAAAGGAAAAATCAATCACTCTAAAGGGTTTGTTACTGACACGTTATAGCAAGATGGATCCGAACCTGGCTTCAACATTTCGCGACAGCCTTACTCAAACAGGCGGCGATTTCGAAGTGATCCGTAAAACGATTTTATTAAAAGCTGCTGAAGCAGCTGGATGTGCAATTGATCCGCGCGCTGTTGGATGGTCATATCGGCGTTGTTTTCGCAGATGAAGATCCTATCCAGACTACAAAGACCATCTTCAAATTCAAATCAGAAAATGAAGAGGTTTTAGAAATCATCGGTGGACGCTTTGAAGGCAAACTCTATTCTGCAAAAGATGTGGAAGCCATTTCAAAACTCCCAGGCAAAGCAAGAAATGCAAGCACAGTTCCTCGGCCTCTTCGAAGCTGTACCATCTCAGACTGCTTGCAGTCATCGATGCATTGCTAACCAGCGTCGCATTCTGTTTAGAAAACAAAAACAAAACATTAAAGATAGAGGTATTAACCGTGAGCAAAACATTAGAACAAATCGTCGAAGACTTAAGCGCGCTTGAGCGTTCTCGACATGTCAAAATTGAAAGACTATGCTCGAAGACAAATGGGGCGTTAAAGCCGCTGCTGCAGCTCCTATGATGATGGCAGCTGCTGCCTGCTGCAGCTGCTCCTGCTGCTGCTGAGTCAACAGAATTCGAAGTCACTTTGGGAAAGACTCCTGATGACAAGAAAATCGGCGTCATTAAAGTCGTTCGCGAAATCACAGGACTTGGATTGAAAGAAGCGAAAGATATCGTGGACGGCAGCTCCTAAAGTCTTGAAGCCATCCTGCAATAAAGCTGAAGCTGATGAGATCATTAAAAAGATCACAGCTGCCGGCGGAAAAGTGACTGTAAAAGGTCTGTAAGATTTTAAAGCCTGTTTAGGTCTAGCAGAAGCTCGCTTTTGGGAGGCTTCTGCTCTTTGTATTGTAGGCCATTTGTAGCATTAGTAATCATTACGATTAGTAGTTTTACCAACGATTACAAGGAGCTAATGGCGATGCTAAAAAAGCCACCTCAACGGATCAGTTTTCGAGAGAAGGAAGAGATCATCGATCTTCCCAACCTCATTGAAATTCAGATTGAAGTCCTACAAGAATTTTTGCAGCTGGATGTTTTGCCGCATGAGCGGCAGAATGTTGGACTTGCAAGAAGTTTTCAACGAGATTTTTCCTATTAAATCCTATGACGACAAAGTCCATACTTGAATATCTCTCCTATAACCTAGGAGTTCCAAAGTACACCCCTGAAGAATGCATCCGCCGCGGAATCACCTTACAACGTCACCCTCAAAGTTAAATTCCGCCTTACAGACGAAACAGGGATTAAAGAAGAAGAAGTCTACATGGGAACGATTCCCTGTGATGACAGAAAAAGGAACGTTTATCGTCAACGGCGCTGAGCGAGTTATTGTCTCCCAGCTTCACCGCTCTCCTGGTATCTCTTTTGAACAAGAACGCCATCCTAAAGGGATCGTGATCTATTCTTTCCGCATTATTCCTTACCGCGGAAGCTGGCTAGAAGGCTCTTTTGATACAAGCGACATGATCTATATCTACGTCGACCGAAAAAAACGCCGCCGTAAAATTCTTGGCAACCACATTTATCCGTACGCTTGGATATTCTACCGATGCAGACATCATCGAAGAATTCTTCTCAACGCAACGCGTCAAAATTAAATCTGAAAAAGACTTTACTAAACTCGTTGGTAAAATTTTAGCAGAAGATGTCGTCGATGCAGACAGACGGTACGTTTCTTTGGAAAAGCCGGTGAAAAACTCACCACCGCCATGCTCAAGCGGATGGTCGATGCAGGGTATCGAGCAATCAAGATTGCCGAAGATGCGGACGAGACCATCTCCGATCATCAAAATGCTCGCAAAAGACCCGACAGATTCTTACGAGTCTGCTTTAAAAGATTTCTACCGCAAAATCCGTCCGGGCGAGCCAGCAACGCTCTCTAATGCCCGTTCAACGATGATGCGCCTTTTCTTTGATCCGAAACGTTACAACCTCGGAAGAGTTGGCCGTTATAAGCTCAACCGCAAATTGGGCTTCTCGACTGCAGATGAAGTGCTCGAATACGTCACACTCCGCAAAGAAGACGTGATCGGTGCTTTAAAATATCTCATTAAGCTTAAACGAGGCGAAAGCGATGTCTCTGTCGATGATATCGATCACCTCGGCAACCGCCGTGTCCGATCTGTCGGCGAACTCGTGCAAAACCAGTGCCGTATCGGCCTGGCCCGCATGGAAAAAATCATCAAAGAAAGAATCAACCTGTTTGACTTCTCTGCTGATACGCTGACTCCAGGAAAAGTGATCTCTGCGAAAGGTCTCGCTGGAGTCTTGAAAGACTTCTTCGGCAGATCGCAGCTATCCCAGTTCATGGATCAAACGAACCCTGATCGCCGAACTGACGCATAAACGCCGTCTTTCATCTCTCGGGCCTGGCGGATTAAACCGCGAGCGCGCTGGATTTGAAGTCCGCGACGTTCACCCAAGCCATTACGGCCGTATCTGTCCGATCGAAACTCCTGAAGGTCCGAACATCGGTTTGATCACCTCTCTCGCGACATTTGCCAAGATCAACGAGCTTGGATTTATTGAGACACCTTACCGTATTGTTAGAGAAGGTGTTGTCACAGACGAGATCGAGTACATGACAGCCGACCAAGAAGAAAACTGCATCGATTGCGCAGGCGTCTGCTCCTCTCGATGAGTTCAACATGTTTGTTGAGCCAACTTGCTGGGCGCGTCACAAAGGCGAATCGCCAAAATTGAAACGAGCAAGATCACCCACATGGACGTTTCGTCCAAGCAGCTCGTGTCGATCGTCACAGGACTTATTCCGTTCTTGGAGCACGATGACGCGAACCGCGCTTTGATGGGATCGAACATGCAACGCCAAGGCTGTGCCGCTTCTTAGAACCGAAGCTCCGATTGTCGGAACCGGTCTTGAGAGACGTACCGCAAAAGACTCCGGCGCTGTTGTGATTGCAGAAGAAGATGGCACTGTCGAATACGTCGACGGATTTAAAATCATCGTCGCTGCAAAGACCAATCCGCTGAATAAGAGAAGCTATACGCTCAAGAAGTTCATGCGCTCAAACGCAGGAACATGCCTTAACCAAACTCCGATTTGCGACATCGGCGATAAAGTTAAAGCAGGGGATATCATTGCAGACGGCTCTTCGACCGATAAAGGGGAAGTCGCTCTTGGTAAAAACGTGCTCGTGGCGTTTATGCCATGGTGCGGATACAACTACGAAGATGCGATCATCATCTCTGAGAAATTGCTCCGCGAAGATACGTATACTTCGATCTACCTCGAAGAGTTTGAACTCACTGCACGTGATACCAAGCTCGGCAAGGAAGAGATCACGCGGGATATTCCGAACGTTTCTGAAGAAGCGCTCGCGAACCTCGGCGAAGATGGCATTATCCGCATCGGCGCAGAAGTTAAGCCCGGCGATATCTTGGTCGGTAAAATCACACCGAAATCTGAAACTGAACTTGCTCCTGAAGAACGGCTCCTTCGAGCGATCTTCGGTGAAAAAGCTGCAGATGTTAAAGACGCTTCTTTAACAGCGCCTCCGGGAACCGAAGGTGTTGTCATGGACGTTAAAGTCTTCAGCCGACGCGACCGTCTCTCAAAAACAGATGACGAACTCGTCGAAGAAGCAAGCCGTATCAAAGATATCCATCAAGAATACAAGAATAAAGAAGGCGAGCTCGTGATGGAGCTGCATGAAAAACTCGGCGCTCTTCTCCTTGGCGAGAAGGCTCCTGGTCCATCATGCACCGCAAGTCCGGCGATATCCTCATCAAAGAAGGCGATACCATCACGCAAGATATGCTCGAGGACCTCGAGTCAGAAAAAGCGGAAGACCTCCTCTTGTCTGACCACGAAGTCTATTCAACTCTGAAGCAGATCCTCCGTGACTTCGATCTCGCGATGGAGACGCTCCAGACACAGTATAAAACTGAAATTGAGCACATGAAGAAAGGGGATACAGAACTCGATCCCGGTGTTATCCGCCAAGTCAAAGTCTATGTCGCCACAAAGCGTAAGCTGCAAGTGGGCGATAAGATGGCAGGCCGCCACGGTAACAAAGGCGTCGTCTCTAAAATCGTTCCGGAAGGCGATATGCCTTACTTGAACGATGGGACACCGATTGAGATCATCTTAAACCCTCTCGGTGTGCCTTCCCGTATGAACATGGGACAGCTGCTCGAGACGCACCTCGGTTATGCCGCTAAGAAAGCCGGCATCTATGTGAAAACCCCGGTGTTCGAAGGATTCCCAGAGTCTCGTATTTGGGAGATGATGAAGAACGTCGGCCTTCCAGAAGATGGAAAGAGCTGGCTCTATGACGGACGCAGCGGAGAGCGTTTTGACAACCGCGTCGTCGTCGGCTACATCTACATGCTTAAATTAAGCCACTTGGTGGCGGATAAGATCCACGCCCGTGCGATCGGACCCTACTCGCTTGTGACCCAGCAGCCTCTCGGCGGTAAGGCACAGATGGGCGGTCAGCGCTTCGGGGAGATGGAAGTATGGGCGCTCGAAGCTTATGGAGCCGCCCACCTCCTCCAAGAGATGCTCACTGTTAAATCAGACGATGTCACAGGACGTACCCGCATTTACGAATCGATTGTGAAAGGGGATAACGTTCTGACAGCAGGCACACCGGAATCGTTCAACGTGCTTGTTAAAGAAATGCAAGGTCTATGCTTAGATGTGCGCACAGAACGCGCAGACTCAAGAATAAGGAGGAGAAAAAGGAATGGAAGGTTTTCAAGAATCGCAATTTGATAAACTTACGATCAAAATTGCCTCGGAAGATGTCATCCGCAATGAATGGTCGCGCGGCGAGATCAAAAAACCCGAGACGATCAACTATCGTACCTTTAAACCCGAAAAAGGCGGTCTTTTCTGCGAAAAGATCTTCGGACCAACACGCGACTGGGAATGCGCCTGCGGAAAATACAAGAAAATCAAACACAAAGGGATCGTCTGCGACCGCTGCGGAGTAGAAGTTACTCTCTCTAAAGTTCGCCGTGAAAGAATGGCCCACATCGACCTGGCTGTTCCTGTCGTCCACATCTGGTTCTTCAAAACAATGCCTTCTCGTATCGGTAACATCCTCGGTATGTCAACCAACGACCTCGAGCGAGTGATCTACTACGAAGATTTCGTTGTGATCGATCCAGGACGTACAGACCCTCGAAAGAAAACAGCTCCTCAACGACAGCGAACTGCGCGAAGCCCAAGAGAAATGGGGTCCAGACAGCTTTATTGCCCGCATGGGCGGCGACGCTATCCGTGAGCTTCTTGAAAAAGAAGATCTCGCGGCCCTTGTTGTCGAACTGAAAGACAAGCTTCGTAAGACAAAGTCAAGCAAGCGCGGATGAAACTTGCGAAACGGCTCAAGATCATCGAAGGTTTTGTCTCTTCTCCGAACAAAGCCGACTGGATGGTCATGTCATGCGTTCCTGTCATCCCGCCAGAACTCAGACCTCTCGTTCCACTCGATGGCGGCCGCTTTGCGACATCAGACTTAACGATCTCTATCGCCGCGTCATCAACCGTAATAACCGTTTGAAAGCGATTTTAAACTAAGACTCCCGATGTGATCATCCGTAACGAAAAACGGATGCTCCAGGAAGCTGTCGATGCTCTCTTTGATAACGGCCGCCATGGCCACCCTGTCATGGGCGCCGGCAACCGTCCGCTGAAATCGCTCTCCGACATGCTCAAAGGAAAGCAAGGCCGCTTCCGTCAAAACCTTCTCGGTAAACGCGTCGACTATTCCGGCCGTTCCGTGATCATTGTCGGTCCTGAACTCAGA
>CAWIQH010000023.1:0-12539 GCA_963838185.1 uncultured Chlamydiae bacterium | reverse complement strand
ATATGCGGGGTATGGAGTGTTTTCACGGCGAAAATGCCGCTGTGCTTTCATCTGGTCAAGACAGCGCCATCGAGTAGGCTTAGGTAGGCGACGGTCCTGCCTTCGATTTTTTCTAAGATCAGTTCATTGCCTCCCTGGAGGCCGCCTAAGGAAAGCAGGGGAGCCGTTTCGATGGGCCCGTCCAAACATCCGGGAGAGGTATTCAGGATCGCGGACGCGCCCCTGGTCGTCCGCGGCAAACAGTTTGCCGATGTAGGCGCCGGGGGTGATGAGCGGAAGCATCAGAGTAGCAGGCGATTCGATTGCTTCGAGTTGAAGAGAGATGCGTGCGGTGTGGGTCTTGCTATCAATTGAGATCGACTGAGCAAGGGCATTGAGGCCGAGTTGAGCGAGGGTGCTTTTAAAATTAAATATGACAAGTTTGGATGGATTTTTAAAGCCGACAAAAGCAGGGGAGATGTTCTCAATTTCTACGAATTTCAGCAATGAACTTTAAGATTAGAAGAATTTTTTTTGATCGATGTGATCTTGCCATCGGGGGTGACTTGGGCGGAAAATGGTCTGAAAAAAGATAACTCTCCATTACACTTATCCTAGAGGAGAAAGCTAAACTGTCAAATTGAAGCAGTGTCTAGCAGCTTTTTAGCCAAGATTTCGATGGTATTGATCACGGGCAGTTCTTCCTAGAATGGAAATTTTTCGATAGTGGAAGAGAAGTTTAGTGCACGCAAGGATGATGCCGTTAAAATGCAATTTAGGTCGGATCCGATATAATAGCTTGTTCCAACCTCTAACCCAACGAAATGTGAAAAATGAATCTTTTTTGCACATTATTTGAGCTAGAGTTTGAGGATCAGGTCAGTGAATCGGCCTGTCATAAAAGATGGGGATGGGATATATTTTGGTTAAGCTTACATACATTTGACATAGGATAAATTATGGCAACGCCACCAATAAAAGATCCACACAAGAAAGACCCGGCGATTTCTCCTAGTTCAGAACAGAAAAATCCTAGCCTAAATAAAACGGATTCACAAACCTCCAAGATTTATTCAGGTCCTATTGTTGCAGCATCTAGTAGTAATATCTCTTTTCAAAATACCTCAAGCGTGCAAGATCAATACGGTTTTATTTAACCTATAGTTAATGAAATTGTTCATCGATATAAGCAAGCTAGGGATTTGTCTGTCGAAATTGACTTATTAGATCTGAAAGGTGACGATCTTGATCGAAAGTCAGAAGACTATACGGCTCATAAAAAAGAAAGTCCGTGATAAAGAAAAGGAGTTCCAAGAACTTAAAATTGGGATTGAAAATTTAGAAAAAGCTCTCCTACTTTCTGCGAATAAATTTCTAAATTATCCGCAAGCAATATCACATTTAATAGTTAATTTCAGCGCAATCATATCTTTGCGATTTGAGCAGTCAGAACAAGAGATAGAGTTTAGGCGTGGGAGGTTAATCAACAATCTTCGTAATGTATGCATGTTTTTAATGACCACAAAAAACATTCTTAATGCAAACAAAGCTCTCATTCTTAAGGAATTCTGTCCGGATATAAAGATGGATCAAAGTGAATTAACGTATTATTTGAAGCCTCTCGGTGATGAAACTCATAATCGGGGCCAATCCGCTGTTGAGGTTCACTTATTAAATCAAAGAGGCTTGTTATTAAGAAAAATTGTATACAAGCCAAGAAATGCAGAGACAGAGATAGCCATTCTCGAACTTTTTAAACACCTGAATTTAAAAAAAGCGCCCTCTGAGGCAGAGTTACCTGTTTTTAAGATTGTTAACTTGGGAAATGCTGGTAGCATTTGGGAGTATATTGTTCGAGCTGATGGGGGTGGACATTTACAAAACGACGCCATAGTTGAATTGGAAGCTATGAAAAGAACTCCTTTATATGAGCAGGCTAAAAACAATTTTGATCGTCTTGAATCAGTATGTCAGGCTATTGGTGTTACCGATCTTCATCCAGAAAACGTGATTTTAAGAAATCGTATAGAGTGGGTACCTATAGTTTTTGAGGTTATTAAAGTTGGGCATGTCACAGGATTATATGGTAAAAATAGAACTCCAGAACTCAAACCCTTAAAAAGCGAGGAGTGGGTTTTGATAAATCAATTTAAAGAGCATCAAAAAGGTCGACTTTTTAGAGCGGTTCCGATCGCAACCGCACGACTGGAGATCTTGGCACTACTCCATGGGGTGGTAAAGAAATTGCTTTATTATTCCATAGCGTCTTGGGTAAGGAGTATGAACCATTGATTGAACTTTCTGAGATAGAAAGGCTTGCAACTCTGGATATTATCAATGGTGACATTCCAATTCTTTATCAAAAAGCTGGAATATTGTATTATGGCAGCGAAGGATTTAAGATTGGGAAACTAAAAGAAGGACTTTAGATATGAGTTTAATTGCGGCTAGTGGTTCAAATGAGCATAAAAAATATGATGTGTTTGATCAATCGATTTTCTTTGGTGCTGCATTACGTGAAACTTTGAACAATATGAAAGTAAAAGCAATCAAGGAAGTTCCAAACGCAGCTAAAACTTGGGAAGCATTAGACTCAACACGGCGCATAGCTCAAAGCTGATTGATGAGCTTTATAAGGAATTCGCTCAAACTCTTAGAAAAGGCTACTCTACTACAGAATTCAGTCCTATTGTAGAAGCAACCATAAAGAATTATGAACCCTTTTTTTGTAATGATTTATACAGCAAGTAAAAGCTGCCTTAGACAGACTTTGACCCGCTTCTCAACCCCTTCAGCACAACGAAATGTGAAAAATAAACCTTTTTGCATATTATTTAGGCTAGAATTTGGTGGCACTTCTTCTACACGAATTTCTATTTTAATCTGACTATTTTCCTGGGACAAGGTCATTAGCTCAAAAAAATGTAGAACTCCTCCGACAAGCTTTTCTAAGAAGAGTATGCTTTTTTGTAATTCCAGACCCTTGAGCGTTCAATTCGTTGATAAAAAAAAGATCTTTCTAAAAGCAAAGTTATTCTCATTCTGATACAGTAGCCAACTATGAAATCTAGATCTCTTGGAACACATGATGGGAGTTTCCACGCTGATGAAGTCACAGCGTGTGCTCTTACTGCTCGCTTTTGATCTTGTCGATCGGGATAAGATTATCCGGACACGGGATCTTTCTCTGATCGATACCTGCGAGTACGTCTGTGATGTCGGCGGCATTTATGAGCCTGAAGCTAAACGGTTCGATCATCATCAGGTCGGTTATCAAGGCGATTTCGCGAGTGCCGGCATGGTCTTGCTCTATCTCAAAGACCAAGAGCTGATCGATGAAAAACTTTACGATTTTATGAACCGGTCGTTCATCTGGGGTGTTGATGCCCATGATAACGGCAGGGTCACCCTTGAACCTGGCGTTTGTACATTTTCTCAGGTCATTTCAAATTTTGTTCCTCCCGACTATGAAGTCGAAGCCGAAGAAATGACCAGAGCCTTTTTTGAAGCCGTGGATTTTGTTCATGGCCATGTTAAAAGACTCCTCGCTAGATACCATTATGTCGAACAGTGCCGAGAAATGGTCTCTATCGCCATGAAAGCCGGAGGCAATGTCCTCTTTTTTGATAAGTCGATGCCGTGGATCGATGTCTTCTTCGATATGGGAGGAGAGAGGCATCCGGCGCAGTTTGTCATCATGCCGTCGGGGGCGCATTGGAAGCTCAGAGGAATTCCTCCCAACTCCAAAGAACGGATGAAAGTCCGTGTTCCTCTTCCTGAAGCTTGGGCAGGTTTGATGGATGACGAGTTGAAGAAAGTCACGGGAATCCCCGGAGCCATTTTTTGTCATAAAGGGAGGTTTATTTCTGTATGGGAAACGAAGGACGATGCATTGAAAGCCCTGAATCTGATATTGAGAAAGAGACCCTGACTGAACTTTGGGAATACAAAAAAATGGGAGATTTTTATTTCATTTCTGAAGATTGAATTTTTGACATACTCGAATGAGTAGGCAAAAATTCAATCTTTAGAAATTAAAGAAAAAGGTTCATTTTGGTGTATTTACAAAGTGAAGGAAGTGGTCTGATGACGATCTTTGGGAAAATCATCCGAGGCGAGCTGCCTTGTGAAAAAGTGTTTGAAAACGAACGGATCCTCGCGATCAAGGATCGGTATCCCGCCGCTCCTGTCCATATTCTGATCATGCCTAAAAAAGAGATCCCAGAATCTCCAAGCTCTCCAGCCTGAAGACTTTCCTCTGATTGCTGAGATCATCACGGTGGCTCAAAAGCTTCGCCAAAGAATTTGAAATCGAAGACGGTTACCGCTTTTTGACCAATAGCGGAGAAGAGGCCGGCCAGACGATCTTCCATCTCCATTTCCATCTCATCGGAGGGCGCAGGCTTACTCATTTGGGATGAAAAGATATCTTCTCACTCTTTTGCTTCCGCTCATGGCATTTGCAGGCGAGCAGGAAGATGTCCGCCGCATCCATGCCCATCTCTTTGTCCACGATCCAAGATCGGCTGTCAAAGAAGCGGAAAACCTTCTCAAGATCTATCCCGATTCAAAAGAGCTAAGGCTTGCTTATCTGCAAGCCTTAGCTGAAAAAGGAGACGAGACCGCCGTTCTTCAAGAATGGGGCAAACGGAAAGAAGAACTCCAAAAAGACCGGTATGCCTTAGAGATCCTCGCGTGGGGCGTCTTGAAAAAGGGAGACCTCTCTTCTCAGCTCAATATCCATTTAAGTTCACTGATTGGCGCATCACTCACGCGGGATGTCCGAGCCGTTCCTATGCTGGTGAATGCTCTCCGAGAAAGCAATGCGCTTCTTCGTTTGATTGCGGTGAGATTTTCTGCCCACTATGGCGACGGCCCTTTGCAAGAAGAACTCCGAAGAATGCTCACCGAAGAAAAAGTCTGGTTTGTCCGGTTAGAAGTGATCCGAGCGATCGGTCAGCTCCGGATCACAGGACTCCGGGAAGAACTCAAAGAGATGATCGCAGATAAAAACACCCTCGTGGAAGAAAAAGCTGAAGCGATCATCGCCCTCGTGCAGATGTACGATGGCGTCAGAGAAAGTGATCTCATAGATCTCATTCGCAGCAATCGATCGGGATTACGGCAGCTGGCCTGCGAGCTGGTGAGCTATTTTGATCTGCAGGGCAATGTCAAAGATCTCGTGCCGCTGTTGCAAGATGCGTCTCCGGATGTGAGGTCCCATGCGCTTCATACGATTGGACTATTACGGAATAGAGTTGGAGAAAAAAGACTAAAGGCGTTGATGGAAGATTCTTCTCCGCAAGTTGCCATTACCGCTTGTTGGGTAGCGACGCTTCAGGGGATGCAAGAGGGGATTGAGCAGCTGGGAAAATGGATCGACGATATCCATCCCCGGTGGAGATTGCTGGCGGCTTCGACGCTCAATAGTTGCGGAAAGAAAGGGATTGCTCTAGCTTTGGAAAAAATGGGAAAGAGCGAAGATGCGTTTGTACGAGCCAATTTAGCGATCGGATTGATTGGTCAAAGGGTCGAGGTCCAAAAAGCGTCTGAAGTGATTTATGACATCTTAGAGAAAGAAAAAGAGACGCTGCTCATGTGGGATCAGAACTCTCATATGAGAATCTTAGCGAAAAGCGAGGTCAGCCATATCGATCAGATCCCAAATTATCCTAAGGTGATCGATCAGATGGTTCGATTGGATCTTCTGAACATCTTATGCATCATGCAGCATCCGAAAGCTCAGGAAGCCGTCAAAGGATACGTTAAAAACGAATCGTGGGGCATCACGGGAGCTGCGTCGCAGTGTTGTTGGAAGAAGGCGATGAAGGGGCAATGACGGTGATCAGTGGGCTTTTGAAAGATGAAGATCCGCATATCCGGGTTCAAGCGGCTTTTATCTTAGCGATGATGGGAAGCGATCCTGAAGCTGTGAAAGTGCTGCAAGAAGCGTATCCGAAGATGTCTAGAGAGATCAAAATCCAGATCTTGGAAGCGATTGGCCATGTCGGGAGTTTAGAGTCGGTGCCGTTTCTCATCGATATTTTAAGCGAGCCGTTTCAATTACTGCGTGTCATCGCAGCTTCTGCGATGATCCAGTGTCTGTATCACTAAAATCCGAGCTTTTTAAAAATAACTTAAATATATTTGACTCGGTCAAAAATGGAGTCTTGTCATGAGAAGAGTTTTTGGGTTTTTAGCTGGTATTTGGTTGAGTTCTTTTGGCGTGCTGCATGCGAATACCTACAACGCTTATGTAGTAAATCGAGGAAACGGCACTGTCAACGTCGTCAATACATCGACTAATATGGTGGTTGGACCTGCAATATCCGTAGGAAACACTCCTGCGGGTATAGCCATTACACCTGATGGGAACTATGCTTACGTGGCAAATATTGGAGGTAACACTGTCAGCGTCATCGACACATCGACTAATATGGTAACCGCAACCATCTCTGGAACCCTGTCGCAATTGAATTCTCCTATCGGCATAGCCATTACACCTGATGGGAACTATGCCTATGTGGTCAATGCAGTTACCTCCCCTGCAAATGGCTTTGTCAGCATCATTGACACATCGACTAACATGGTGGTTGGTTCTTCCATACCCATAGGGCCAGAAGCTTCTTTCATAGCTATTACACCTGATGGGAACTACGCCTATGTGCCTGATAATGGAAACAATAATGTCAGCGTCTCAACATCGCGCTTAATACGGCTACAAATTTACCTGGATTTCATAATCCTCTCGGCGTAGCCATTACACCTGACGGGAACTATGCTTATGTGACTAATTTCGGAGGCGCCTCTGTCAGCGTCGTTGCTATCGCGACAAATACTGTGCTCCCTTCCATCCTCGTTGGAAACAACCCTTATGGAATCGCCATTACACCGGATGGAAAGTATGCCTATGTGGTAAATAATGTGGACGGCACTGTCAGCGTCATTGCTATAGCGACAAATACTGTGGTCGGATCTCCTATCCATGTAGGAAGTGGTCCTCAGTACATTGCTATTACGCCGGATGGGAGCTTTGTCTATGTGTCAAATAGTAGCACCACTACTGTCAGTGTCATAGCCACAGCAACTAACACGGTAATTGCAACCATACCTGGATTTAGTGCTCCTTGGGGTATAGCGATCATAAGCATCCCGCCTGCGATAGGATTGACGGGGAAACAACAAACCAATAATGCTGGAACTTTCAGTGAATTATTTAATCATCTTAAATGGGAGTCATCTCCAGCGCCTGGTTTAGCCGGGTATACTTTAACCTTTCTGAAAAAAGGCGAACTCAAAACAGTCACTTTGAAAGCCTCGGCGACATCGTACAAGGACCATGATCAGAGTTCTGAAGCCGTCACTTACACATTAACCGCATTTAACGCACAAGGGATCTATAGCGCTCCTGTGACCGTTACAGTGGGAGGAGATTAACCATTGGCTTTAGCGAAAGAACTCTGTTGAAAGAGATCTCTGAAAAGCTGTATGAACTTAAGTATGGCAAATGCAGTTCTCGAACAAAAAGTCCACGACGTCCAAAAGATCCTCCAAGAAAAAAACATCGATGGATGGCTGCTGTACGATTTTCATCACAGCAACCGTCTTACCTTATTTCCTCGGTATTTCTCCTGAAGCGATGCTCACCAGACGATTTTGTTATTGGATTCCTAAACAGGGAGACCCCATCGGGATCGTCCATAGCGTCGAGACGCATGTGCTGGCTCATACGCCAGGAAAAAAATTCGTCTACGCCGCGTGGAAGCTTTTTGAGTCGCATTTGAAAGAGATCCTGCAAGGCAAGAAAACTGTCGCGATGGAATATTCTCCGAGAGGAGCGATTCCGACAGCTTCTAAAGTCGATGGTGGGATGCTTGATCTCGTGAGAGAACAAGGCGCATCTGTGGTTTCTTCTGCTTCATTTTTACAGAACTTCACCTGTGTCTGGACCGAGAAGCAGTACGATCTGCATAAAGAAGCAGCGGAGGCTTTAGATGAGATCGCTGCAGCGACGTGGAAGTGGATTGCTGATCGGCTTAAAGGGGAAGAGATGATCACGGAATATACCGTGCAGCAGTATATCCTCGCAGAGATGAAGAAGCGGAAATGCGTGATGGACGGAGCTCCCATCTGTGGAGTGAATCAAAATAGCGCAAACCCTCATTACTGTCCTGAATTGAAGGGGTCTCGATCGGTGAAAAAGGGAGATTTTATCTTGATCGATCTCTGGTGCAAGCGAGATCTGCCCAGGCTGTTTATGCTGATATCATGGACGTGTGGCGGTAGCTGGAAGACCCACCGCCAGACATGAGGAGATTTTTCAGATCGTTAGAAAAGCCCAGAAAGCCGGAACTGATCTCGTCAGAGATAGAATCACCAAGAAAAAAGAAGTCAGAGGCAGCTGTAGTCACGATGCCTGCAGAAAAGTCATCGTCGATGCGGGCTATGGGGAGTATTTTACCCATCGGACAGGTCATAACATCCATACCGAAGACCATGGGCCTGGAGCGAACATCGATGGATTTGAGACGTTAGATGATAGGATCTTGATTCCGAAGACGTGTTTTTCGATCGAGCCGGGGATCTATCTGCCGAAGGAGTTTGGCGTTAGATTAGAGTACGATATCTTTATCCATGACAATCATACCATCGAAGTCACCGGTGGGATCGAAGACAAGCTGCTGACTTTATAACGGTTGAGTCGAAAGAGAAGCAGATTGTTGGAGCTCCATTTGGGTTGTATGAGGATTAGCACGGACGGTGATCACCGTCACGTTATCTGTGCTTTTTCCGATCTTGAGGGCATAATCGGCGATCAATTGCGCAAGATTGACGTTATGCTTATCCCAATTGGGTTTTATTACATCACTGATGAGGTTTTTGATTTGAAACAAAGTCAAAGAGTCCATCGCAGCCTAGCAGAATAAGATCGCCTTCTTGGAGCTGGAGGACCGTGCAATCAGGAACATGGGATAGAGCTGTTTGACCCTTATAGGTTTTCGAATGGTCGCCTAACGTCTGGACGAGGTTGACGCCCCACTTCGGAGGAAAGCGTCTTTGTTTAGCCGGAAGTTGTTTCCATGCAGCATATTCTTCTGGGGTATAGATTTTTTTGATCAGTTCTTCGCATTCTGGAGTGGTCCAGTTTTTTATCGGAGAAAGAGGGATCGCAAATAAGTTTTTGCCGTCAGATCGGATAACGTAGCCTTCGGAGTCTCCAATGGTTCCCACATAGAATTTGTGACTGACTTTATCGAAAAGGCCGACCAGGGCTGTTGTTCCGGCATTGTTTTCCGGAAGGGGCTCTTTAGGCAGCTTTTGATGGACCATCTCGGCCCAGATGGAGAAAGTCTTCTCGATGTTGTAGAGATTAGCCTGGATGATTAGTGGCAGATCTTCTTCGATGGACTTTGCAACGATCTGTGCAAAGATAAGTCCCGGCTGGGGGGCTCCCGATCGCATTCTCTCTTTAAGCAGTTCTCCGTGGCCATCGCAGATCGCAAAAATTGTCCCATAAGGTGTCTCGAAAATCACATGGGCATCTTCATTGCCAGGACGTATCCCCGTATTGGAACTGGTATTGGGAGCTAGCACGAGCGGCTTAGTGGCCCTTTTGAGAGGAGGAGTTGGCAAGCCATCCGGATTAATTCCATGATCGTAGGCAGCCCGTTTTCTTTTTAGATTCATGGCTTCTTCTGCTTTACCGACCATAGGAGGTACGTCAGCCAGATCTTCGACAATCTGCATTGAGAACCCTCCTTCCATGTAATGGGGAAGATCATCACCTAAAGAATTAGTGCTTTCCACGGGCAGGGATGCTGAAGTGACTCTATTAACCATAAACACCTCCTTTTTGCAGAAAAATGATAACACAAAGGGAAAAATACTTTAGAAGAAGATGTTTTGTAACGGTTGCTGTTTTTCTTGACATTGCAAAATGATTTGATAAACTTGATGCAAATTTTTTGGAGGTCATCATGGGAAGGCCATTTGGAGTTTTTGCAAGAGAGTATATTTTGACATGGGACCACGTGCAGGCCCCTTATTCATTTGCATGGGGAGATAAAGATCTGGCATTAAAATCCGAACAGAGAGCTAGTTCAATCGCCTTCACAGTAATCTTCTGCAGGATTTGCAGCAGGTGCAAGTGCTGCCTCTCTAATATTATTAAACCGATCCATTCTTCTTGTGATTGTAGGGGGAGCGGCTATTGCAGGGGTGACAGCTTGTACAACGTTTTATGCGGTCACAGGATATTTCAAGTGGTGCTTACGCAGCCACCCGCTGATGCTCGGAGAAGACCGCCTCCAGAAGATGGGAGAGAGCCAAGACGTGCTGACCCCAGATTACCATCACGTGCAGCTCGTCATCCTGAGCCTGCTCCTGCAGCCCGTGCAACTGGGTTTGCTCATCCTGGTTCTCCACACACAAAAGAAAACTTTCGTCAAAAACCAGACTGGCTTGTTCAGCGATCTTCAGACCCTTCTTTTGTTGGTGCAGCCACTAGCCTACGTCAAGAGAACGAAAGAAAGTATTTTGCATCATTGTGGAAGTCGATCTACGAGGGCAAACTCGCGGCTGTTTCCCATTGGACGAATTTCTCCGATCAGGATGACATGCTAAAAAGCAACACGTTTGAAGTTGAAGAAGGCGCTCCCTGGTATGACTTTGCTAGATTTGCTCAAGTGCATATCCAGTAAAAGAGATGAGGCAGAGCTTGACGTAAATAATCCGTCTGGTTACTTCTCAAAATACGAAGTAGTCTTTACAAGGAGTCTTTATGTCAATCGGTAAATACCTGCCTCCCACTCCACCAACTGGGAACAATAATTTTTATATCTAATTGTACGAAGGTAATGGGGCCTTGGATAAACTTCAAGATTTACAAAGTCAACTGCAACAATCTAATCCTGAGCAAGCTCAGCAACTTGGAACAAAAAATTGGTGATCTCAGAAAACAAGTTAATGATCCAAATACAGACATTGGAGGACTCGCAGATCTGCTATTCCAGATTAGTGAGTTAACAAACCAAGCTCAAGCCAGCCTAATTGAGGAAGGGCCGACTCCATTAAAGGGTAATTATCCGCTTGCAGATAAAATACAAAACCTTAGAAATTCGAACCAGGAACTTGCGCGAACTAACCCTGAGAAAGCCGTAGAATTTGCACAACAAATTGATGGTCTTGAGAAGACTTTGCAAAATCCAAGTATTTCACAGATGCAAATTATGCAGTGTGACATGGAATATTATCAGATAGCTACGCAAATCGCAATGTGGCGGGTTAGGTAGACAAGACCTCACTGAGCTACTTAGTTAAATCTCAAATATAGAATGGCCCTGTTGGCCTTTTTAACAAATAAAAGATCCGTACTTTTTTCAAATTAAATTGTTTGTATGTGCTTGAGAGCTTCCTGCCGCATCTTGTGGTATAGGCTGGCAAGCCCATTGGACCGGGCAGGGGAGATGGACGTTAGAAGGCCGATCTCTTGGATGAAGGTAGGCGGGCAGTTGGCAATGGTGGAAGGGGTCTCTCCGGAATACACATATATAAGGAGGGCGGCCAGCCCTTTTGAGATTAAGGCTTCGGAGTCGGCATTGAAAATAATTTTTCATTATTCAGGGTCGCTTCGAGGTGCATAATGCTTTGGCAGCCGGGGACGAGGTTGGCAGGGGTGCGGATGTGGAATTGAAAGGGGGAAGCTGCCGTCCCATTTAATAATTTTTTGATAGCGAGATTCAGGGGTTGAGCAGGCCGCAAAGATTTCTTTGATAGAAGCTTGTTTTTGAAGGCATGCGTCAAAAGTCACTGCCTTGATTATATCAAAAATTAGACCTAGAAATAAAGCTTATTCACGGGAGAGTAGGTCCGGGTATGTTTGATTCGCCACACTTCCCCCAAGCTCTTACTATCGAGATCGTGATTTATTCCTCCACGCGGATTATACGGATTTTGATATCATTTTTTCGCGTAAATTCGCCCTATCTAGCCCTCTTCCCTTTTAGACACAGGTTCATTGCCCGTAGTTATGGGAATATTTTAACGACTATCCCATCATTTTTCACGGTGAGAAACTTCTGGTCTACAAGCGCGGATATGTACGAGACTGAAGATAGTGCTGTTAATTGTTCAATCGTTGGATTGTTTTTCCCTGAAATGAGCAACCAATTTTTTTGGGTGTTGTAGTGGATGTATAAAGTGGGATCAGATTCTATTACAACGGTGCACATCGTTGCGATGTCTTGTTGTCCTTGTGCTCCAAAAGCGGTGATTGTGGCGGGATTGGGGTTACCATTGTCATGATTTTCTCCTTGCTCAAACTTAAATTCCAAGGAAAGGATTCATTAATTCTCGAGAGAAGAAAAGAATTGATAGATGTCATACTCAAAGAAAAAACTAGGTCTAGAAATAAAGCTTCTTTGCGTTTATTTGGGGTTTTGCTATTGATCGCTCGCATTCACGCATTTTTTTAATCCTTATAACTATGCCTAAAGAAGATACGATAAAAATTGACGGAACGGTGGAAGAGCTTCTTCCCAACATGCACTTTCGAGTGGTTT
>CAWIQH010000022.1:0-4356 GCA_963838185.1 uncultured Chlamydiae bacterium | reverse complement strand
GTGGGCCATCATCACTTTAAAGCATTCGATCCCAATCTCGCCTGTGCCTAAAGGCGCATGGGATCTTTACGGGAGGCAAACGGCTTCATCGAATCATTGACATGGAACGCATAGAGGTGTTGCAGCCCGACGATCTTATCGAACTGTTCCAGGGCCTCATCCCATCCCTTCTCAGTACGGATATCATAGCCGGCAGAGAAAATATGGCAAGTATCGATACAGACGCCGACGGGAATTTTTTTATGGACCAGGTTCAGGATGTAGGCCAAGTGTTCGAATCGCCAGCCGACAGATGAGCCTTGGCCTGCGGTCGTTTCCAGCAGAAGGCGCGTAGGGCCTTTGTGGACGAATTTTCCATCTCGATAAGACTTGCCGCTATCCGATCCAAACAAGCTTCTTCTGAGCCCTCTAAAGCAGCTCCTGGATGAAAGTTGAGGAAGGAGAGTTCCAGCTTATGGCAGCGAGCGAGCTCTTCTTTAAAGGCGCTGCGGCTTTTGTGCAAAGCTTCAGAGTTGGGCGAGCCCAGGTTGATCAGATAGCTATCATGGCTCATGATCTTTTTTTAAGCCGGTGGCTTGGACAGCCTCTTTGAAGAGAGCGGCATCTTCATCGGTGATCGCTTTTCCCTGCCAGCGCTTTTGATTGCTGGTAAAGAGCTGCACTGTGGTCGCTCCGATTTCATGGCCCTCTAAAATCGCATGATGCGCCCCGCCTTGGGCAGAGGTGTGGGCCCCGATCAAAAGCTCTCTGGCATCCGATTTTTTCATAAACTGTTGCGAATTTAAAAAGGTTAAGCAATATAGTAATACCTCTCGAATTAAATTTCTATGCATGGGTGTGAATATGTCTAAAGATGCCCCGATACCCCACAAACGGTCTCTCGTACTTCTTTTGCTTTTTTATCAGGAACTTTTTTGAGTCGCTTGACAGGCCTTGGGCGCGACACCACAATGGCGATCGCCTTTGGCAGTAACCCGGCCCTTGCGGCCTTCATGGTCGCATTCCGTTTTGCCAATTTGATCCGCCGGCTGTTTGGGGAGGGCCCGCTCTCTTCCGGGTTCATCCCGCATTACGAACAGCTGCGCGCAGGCTCATTGGAAAAAGGGGCCCAATTTTTCCGCGACCTGTTTTTTTCATTGAGTGTTTTTCTGATCGTGCTGATCGCGGGTATTGAGATTGCCTTAGGGGTGATCTTAAAATGGGGAAATTTACAACCGGACAACGCGCAAATCCTCTATCTAACCATGCTGATGATGCCCGGTATTTTATTCATTTGCCTATTTGGTCTGTGTAGCGGGCTGCTGCAGTGCGAGCGGCGGTTTTTCTTGACCGGTTTTGCGCCTGTGGCGTTCAACATCGTTTGGATTGCGGCAATGGTGCTGTTAAAAGACTTAGAACCTGCTCAGGCCATGGTGCCGCTATCGGTTGCGATCATCATCGCTTTTTTCATGCAATGGGCGATGCTCGCCCCAAAAACCTTCAAGAGCCTCAAAACCTCCTTGTCCTGGAAGGAATGTCTTAAACCCCAGCTCTTTTCTTTAGAGCTGCGGCAGATCATCAAACCTTTTTTGCTCGGGGTCGTCGGCGTCAGCGCCATTCAGATCAATAGCACCCTCGATGCCGTCTTTGCGCGCTTTGCTTCCCTGGAAGGCCCAGCCTATCTCTGGTATGCGTCCGTATCGAGCAGCTCCCTTTGGCATTATTTGGGATTGCCCTATCCACCGCTCTTCTGCCGCCGCTTTCTAGAGCGATCAAAGAAGGCGTCTACGATAAATATCTGCATCTCTTGCGTTTTGCTTTTCGACGCAGCTTTAGTCTGATCTTCCCTTGCTCGCTCGCCCTCTTTGTGCTTGGGCTGTCGGGAATCAATCTTCTCTATGGACATGGAGATTTTGGCAGGGAAGCGACTTATCAAACTGCGCTCTGCCTGTGGGGATACGGCCTCGGACTTTTGCCGGCTGTTTTCGTTTTGCTCCTCTCGCCGGCATTTTTTGCTAAAAAGGATTTTAAAACTCCCATGATCGGCGCTATAGCATCGGTCGTCTTCAATATCCTTTTGACGTCGCTGTTTGTCTTTGTCTTTCAATGGGGAGCTTTTAGCATTGCGGTGGCGACAAGTACTGCAGCATGGTTTAATTACTTATTTCTTTCCTATCAGCTCACAAAACGGGTCGACGCGCCGCTTTTAGATAAAACGACGGGCTCGCTTTTCTCAAGACAGGGAGCTGTAGCTTGATTGCTGCGCTCGCAACTGCACTTGTTGGAAAATTTCTTTTGGGAGATCCATCGCTAAACATAGCTTTTGGAGATGGAGACTGGGTGGTTTCACGCCATCTTTCAATGCAGCTCATGCAATTTATTGCACTGAGTGGCACGTATGTAGTGATTTTCTTTTCTTATGCCTGGATGCTCAATGCTGAAGATGTGCTTGAATTGATTGGGCTCAAAAGAAGAAACGAAGTTGTAAAATTAGGAGAATAGGGTACGGGGTTTGGTCTTCGACTTCTTGATGTTGGCATTCTCTTTGTTTGAAACGGGAGAAGTGGGAATTTGCCGTTTGCGACTCTGTGCTTTTTCAGGAGTTGCGATCGCAAAGAGCTGAAAAATTTGCGTTCTCAATTCTTCTTTGGTTGGAGCTCTTCGTACGCCGCTGTCCACGATTCCAAAGAGTGATTTAGAAAGATTGGGAATGACACAAGGATCTGTGAAGACCTCTGTACTTGCTTTTTGAGCTTTGGCCTCATCGAGGTAGAGTCTGTATTTTTCAACAAACGCAGCTTTATCAAAGGACATATCATGCGCTAAATGCTGTTTGTTCGCTTGATAAAAGCGGAGAATTTGTTCGATCGGTTTATCTCTAGTTTTTTTTAAAAAACTAAAATCATTTCGGATCTCTTTAAAAGCTTCTGAAGAAGGGCAGCCTTCTCTCTTTTCGATCAGCGATTCGAAAGCGGTTAAAAATTGCTCGACACAGACTAAATAATCTTTAAAAAGATCTAGAGGAATGACCTGAGTATTTAAATAAGCTAGTTCAAAGGCGCGCATTTTTTGAAAAGCTGCATGTGCGGTTTCGATATTTTCCAATTTGAGATTCGATGTCACAAATGCTTTTTTGTAGTATTCCATCAACCAACTGACGAGCCAGATCATCGAGTCGTCTGAACTAATCGAGCCCTGAATGCGGATGGTTTCATCGAGTTTTTCGACTGTAATGGTAGCATTGTCGAGAAAGACTTGTGAGATTTTTAAATCTGCTTTTGCGATGGCGTGACCTTTGATCCGCAGGTCCTGCAGCATTGCTAAAAAGGCAGAGATCTTTTTTTAAGCGGGAATCATATTGATTGGACTCATCGGGATTTTAAAATCGTCGTAATTGTTGAAAAATAGTAGCGTGTCGCTGCTAAGATGGAATCTTCTCCACCTTTGGGCAAGCGGCTCGAGATGAAATCTTTCACAAAAGAAGGATCTTCATGTTTTTCGTTCAAAATCCTGCTCTCCGGAGAGGTCATGCTGATCCGGCTTTTTAGAATCGGCTTAGATTTGACCCGGGGTTACTCCATTCTCAACTACCCTGTTAATCAGAGAGTCCATGAACTGATCTTTTGTCCGCGGCGCAAAAGAAGAGTGCGCTGTCTTGCCAGCCTTTTTTCCCTTGCGCGCCTTGACATCGGTCTTTGCGCGTGTAAGCGGCACTTTTAAATCTTTTTCAATCAATGCATTGATGTAGTACGTGCATAAGCGCAAGTGGGCCTTGGTGCCACTGACATCAGAGTCGATCTGACGCTCTGTTCGATCGGTTGTAATGATGGAAGGCGTATATTCAATCGGAAGGATTTACGCCCTAAAAAGTTTCTAAAGGCTTTGATTGTATTTGAGCATGATTATTCTCTGTTGTTGTACGAAATCTGTAGTTTTGAGAGATATTAAGTGTGCTCATAATTTGCCTTTAATTAAAAATAATTTTAAATTAAAGTGCTTTGTAAAAGTCAAGTTGTTTAAAGATTATATAAAATACAAAAGCAGCTCATTTAGAGCTGCTTAGCATAATTTGCGTTTTTCTTAAGAAAAGTCGCTTAGCTTGTGTGCGCAAGGAATTCGCAGATCAAGGGCACATTCAGCGGGATTGGGAGGGAACTCGATCGATCGCAGGGGAGACCAGAAGCTGTCCTGAAAATTTAGCAGGATCAGATGAGAGGTATTCAGGCACATTGACAGCGATGTTTTCCACGCTCTGTTTAATGATCGGCATCCCTTGGATTTCATATTTGATCGAAACGATCATACCCGGCCTTACAAAAAAGGAGCGGCGGTCGACTTTCTTCCCGTTGACGTGAACATGTCCATGAGCAATACATC
>CAWIQH010000021.1:0-49185 GCA_963838185.1 uncultured Chlamydiae bacterium | reverse complement strand
CGGCTTTATCTTCTCGATTAACTCGAGTAAGTCCTTCAAAAAACATCCGCGCCAGCGTCATCGCTTGAAGATCCCGGGCTTTACGCGGATCGAGCGTCGTTGGCTCTGCTCCCAGGTTAACTCTCACAACATTTTCTTTCTTGGCAGTGCATCCGACCAATAAAGCAAGCAACGCAAATACTTGGAAAAATTTACTCAGTGTTTTCATTTAGAACTTCCTCTTTTGAGGGAAACTTTATGAAGAACAAGGCGTAAATGTCAATCTCGAACCTTCTTGTTCATTTTCCCTTGATCTACAAAAATCCCTAAGATTAAAATCCCCCCGTTTTTCTTAAATTTCAACCGAAGGGCTCACCATGTCAACCTTTGCTCCCGTAGATATCAACACCACTGTTTCCAATTTTTTCCAAAATGGAACTCCGATCACCATTGAAACGAAAGATCTCCTTCTGCGCCCATCCAAGAAAGTGATTTGGGCTTCATGCAGAATTTGTACACTGACCCAGTTACAATGAAATTGTTTGTTGATAACGAGAAACGTTTTGAAAATAAAGGCGCAGAGGCTTGGAAAGAAGAGCAAATGAAAGCTGCCAATGGACGTGTTAATACTTTTGTGAAACGTTGGACAGTCGATAGAATTCCTTTCAGTGGATTTCTGATCAGCACAAAAAATGATCCCGTCCTATTGGATTTATTGTACCGGCTTTGGAGACAATACAGGGAAGTTTTTAACAGCTTTTACTATTAAAGCCATGAACAAGGTAAGGATTCTGGATCCAAGCTGTTCATGCATTGTTCCAGGAATACACCCGCATTAATCGCTAATCATTACAAAATCTATGGGAAGCTTTCCCCACTGCTCTGTCGATAACAAGGCTAACACAATAAAAACATGGCGCATCCAAGTGACTAAAATGTTCTCAACAACTCGATTGGAACAAATCAATCGTTCTATCCGTGTTCAGGAAAAAGCAGGATGGTAAAAATTGTGAAATCCTAATAGCTGGGGCCAAGTTTGTGGGATTTATAAAGTTAAATATGAAAATCCTCCTCTTTAAGTTTTAACTGTCTGCTTGGGTAGTCTTTCTCTCCAGGAGGCTCATCGTTCCACCAATTTAAACATCATTACAATGGTACTTATGTCATTCTAACAAGAATCGCAACACCTATCTCTTCAATACACCTGATGATCCCTTTTAAATTATCTTCCCTTAAGAAAGATAGCCAGGCCCGCTTAATGGAAGTGGAGACGATTGCATTCCAGGTACAAAATTTAAAATCTTAAGCAAAATCTCAGACAATATTTTTCAAACCGAAACTGCAGATTATCCCTCTACAGCTTCCCCTTTCACTTAACAGTAATTTTTACAAAGGCTCCAGAGGCCACCCCTCAGAAAATGAAAATCCTCCCTCCCCCATCGACCAGACCCTCAAATTGGACCTGAAAGAGCGTGTAGGACTTCGTTATTTTTGGGGAGGCAATTGGGCATCTCGGCATTCCACAGGTTTTAGACTTTTATCCTTTTCTCAAAGATGCTCCTTCAGTAAGATTGCGAGGATGCGATATGCCAAGGCTTGGACTGTTCCGGCCTTTTGTATCAGGCAACCGATGGCTACACTCCACGCAACACCTCTCGATCCTGATTCGTTTTGGAAGAGGTCCCCCTTGAGCAAATCAAAAACCTTATCTTCTCGCCTGAAAGGGCATGTCGTTATGTCCGATCATTGACAACTCTTATCAAAGTCGTGTCGGCTACGGTGTCAGAGTCTCTCCTCTTCAGCAGCGTCTACCGCAGGGTCTCCAAGAGCGAACTGCAGAAGGAAAGATAAAACTCTATATTCGACGATGGCACCCCGACAGCTTACTCCAGAATTAACTCAGCGTGTTTTTCATTTCGTCCATTTCTGGCTGACCTCAATCCCGAAATCACTCCGGAGATGATTAAGATATCTTCAAGTACCGCTCTTTGGTTCGATGGCGAGGAACATCTTGGCGAGCTCATCTGTTCCATCGGAGCATTGCTCAAAGAAAGTAATAAGAGATCTTTATCCGAAATTTTCGAAGCCGATTTCCGATTGAAAAGATGCGCCAATCGAAAATTATGGCGCTATGATGACGACGGCTCTCGATGGAAGATAATACTCTTCCGCTTTCGCTCATCGATCGCTTGTGGCTAAACTCGGGATCTTATCTAAGCATAGCTCTGGCATGGGCGATCGATGTCATCCGCTTTACATCCGTACGTTAAAAAAGAACTTATTTTGCCGAAAGTGGTGCCCGATCGTCTCACCGTTCCATCAACCAAAAAGGAATGGTTTGACCTGGAGATGCTTGCCATACAGCTTTTTGTAAAGAGGCTGGACCTGGGGCGGAGATTGGCCGGATCGGCAAGACTATCAACACTTCGAAAAAGAAGCTACCTTAAACAGAGCTCTAAAGCACCTAATCAAAGGAAGGCTTTCGATTCAAAACAACATGGACGGGGATTTTCTCCAGAAGCTCCTGAAACCGTCCTTTATCCGTAAACGCTTTCATAAACTCGCCTTGTTTCAAAACAGATAAAATTTTAGGAGCAATCCCGCCAGCAAGATAAATCCCGCCAACTGATAAAAACTGCAGGGCAACGATTGCCGGCTGCTGCTCCATAGAGGGATGCAAACCACTGAAGCGCTTCTTAGGCAGATTTTCGATTCACCCGACTAACCTTGCTCGATGACCTGCTCTAGGAATCTCTTCTCCGACTAATCCTTTTTTGTGTTTGCCTCTTTCAACTAAAAACCAATAGAGATGCTCTAAGTCCGGACCGGAAACCACCCGTTCTATGGAGACATGGCCATATTTTTTATGAAGGTAATCCCAGAGCTGCTTGTCATTAGCGCTGCGCGGAGCAAAATCGACATGGCCTCCTTCAGAAGCGAGCGGAAGATGACTTTTCCCATCCCAACAAAGACCTCCCATTCCAAGACCTGTTCCTGCGGCGATGATCGCTTGATTGCCAGAGACCTTTAAGCCTGCATTGAGCGTAAAAATGTCTTTGGATTTTAAATGTTTGAGGCCGCATCCGGCAGCAACGAGATCGTTGATGAGATGGACTTTTGAAACACGATATTCTTTTTCGATTTGATTTGCATCGATGTCCCAGCTGAGATTGGTCATGTGGCATTTTCTGTCGTGGATAGGACCTGCGATCGCAAGATAGCTTTTATCAGCCGGACGATCGACAAATTTTTTCAAGATTTCGTAAAAACTGTTGTAGTGGCGGCTAGGAAATTTTTCCTCTTTGACCACGTGGTCGTGGTCATAGTAAGCCAGGTGGACCTTAGTCCCGCCAATATCCCCGAGTAAGTACATATATTTTAGTTCTTGACGATAAGCTATTTCCTCGTCAATCTAATTGTAAAAGGAGCCCCTCATATGGCGCATCACGATATTGGTAAAAAAAAAGCATTAGAAGCTGCGGTCGATTTGATCGAAAAACAATTTGGCGAAGGCTCGATCATGTCTCTTGGGAAACATTCATTGACAAGAGAATTCAGCGTCATTACAACAGGCGCTGTCGCTCTTGATATCGCACTTGGAATCGGCGGAGTTCCCCGCGGAAGAATCATCGAAATTTACGGACCAGAGTCTTCTGGTAAATCAACACTGGCCACCATATTGTCGCCAACGCACAAAAAAAGGCGGCGTTGCCGCTTATATCGATGCTGAACATGCGCTCGATCCTGGCTATGCTGCAAAAATCGGCGTCAATCATCGATGAACTGCTGATTTCACAACCAGAGCTCTGGTGAAGAAGCGCTTAACATCGCAGAAATGCTCGCTCGTTCAAATGCCATCGATGTCATCGTGATCGACTCTGTTGCAGCTCTTGTTCCAAAAAATGAACTCGAAGGCGAAATTGGCGATCAATTATGGGCCTTCAAGCGCGCATGATGTCACAAGCTCTTCGAAAGCTGACTTCAACGCTTTCTAAAAGCAATACCTGCTGCGATCTTCATCAACCAGATCCGGGAAAAAATCGGTGTGATGTTTGGCAATCCTGAGACAACAACAGGCGGTAAGAGCCTTGAAATTCTACGCTTCGATCCGGATGGACATCCGCCGCATTGGCAGCATCAAAGGCGCCGATATACCAAGAGATCGGCAACCGCGTCAAAGTTAAAGTCGTGAAAAATAAAATTGCGCCTCCGTTCCAAGTGGCTGAATTTGACATCATCTTTAACGAAGGGATTTCTCGCATAGGTTCGATTATCGACCTCGGCTCTGATTTGGTGTCATCGAGAAAAAAGGCGCTTGGTTTAGCTATAACGGAAACCGTTTCGGCCAAGGAAGAGAAGCCGTACGTGACGAGCTTAAGAAAAATCCAAAACTGGCCGATGAGATCGAAAAAGGAATCTCAGTCGCTGCTGCGAAAAAAGTGCCTTCTGCTCGCGTAGAAGAGTCCGCTCCAGCAGAAACTGCAGACGTTTAATAAATATTGCCCGGCTCTAATAAGCCGGGCTTTTTTTTAGAGAGTTTCGAAATTGCGGACAGCTAATTGCTGCAGCATGTCGCACATTTTCTTAAATGAAGGTGTGTCAAGTCCCAGTTCCATCAAAGTAATCTTAAAAAGTTTAAGCTCTTCTTCGAAGACCGAATAAGCTCGTTCTTTACCGATGTGTTTGGCTAGGTTGATTTCGCGTTGATTCTTTTCATCTTGGGCTAAATCTCCGAGATCATCGGCAATTTGAAATGCCATGCCGAAATGGTAAGCGCTTTTTTTGACTTGTTCGATGCGGAAAGCATCTCCGCCGCCAAAAAGCCATCCGAAAACAAATGAGACTTCAAAGAGCGTCACTGTTTTTTGATAGATCACTTGGCGCAGTGTTTCTAAAGTTAAATTCGGAGGGAAAATATCGTAGAACTGTCCGCCGGTAGCTCCTGAGATTCCTGCGCAGCGTGTCGCATTTTCCAAAGCTAACATCCGCTGCATCAGCTGTTTCCTGAAACTAGATTCTCTCATTGTTGTCGTATTCGTATGGATCTTTTCAAATGCAGCGCAGATCAGGGCATAGCTTGAAAGCAGAGCAATCGATTCTCCGTAGATTTTATGGAGTGTCGGCTGGCTTCTCCGTTCTTCTTCGTTGTCCATGCAAGGAAGATCATCAACGATAAGAGAAGCTGTGTGGAAAAATTCCACTGATAGTGCCGCATCCAGGACGTTTAAGTTATTATCCAAGGCTTCGGCTACCAAGAGCACTAATAACGGACGGAAACGCTTCCCACCGCTTTTTAAGGCATACTCGCAAGCATCCCTTAACTTTGTTTTTTCTCCCAAACTGAGAATGCTCTTGGCAATTTCTTGTTCGATTTTATCGCGGTGAGCATAGAAATTCGATGTCTTTTGCAATTCTGCTGTTGTCATAGATTCTCTTTGTAGATGGCTCTTGAAGGAACTATACCTTTGATATTGACGCACGGATAACAAAATGCTTTAGGACCGATCAGAGTTCCAGGGTTTGCGACAGCATTGCATCCGAGCTGAGCTCCATCACCAACGATGGCGCCAAATTTTTTCAATCCTGTCGAAATTTTTTGTCCCTGTAATAGAACGAATACATCTTTATGATCTAAACGAAAGTTTGCAAGTTTTACTCCGGCGCCTAAGTTGACATCATTTCCCAAGATCGAGTCGCCGACGTAATTAAAATGAGCTGCATGGGCGCGGTCTAGGAGGATCGAGTGCTTGATTTCAGTCGAATGGCCGATGATGCATCTCTCTCCGGTAATGACATAGCCTCGCACATAGGCGCCGTGACGGATTTGATTATAAGGTCCGATGATTGCGGGTCCTTCGATATAGGCGCCAGGCTCAATGACTGTCCCTTCGCCGATCGAGATCAATTCTGGATTGATCAGATAAGCTGTCGAGGGGACTTTCACTTCGATTTTGCCCAGCTCTTGCTCTTCTAGATAAGGAAGAAGACGATGAAGAGCATCCCATACGAAGGTGGATCCTTCGAAAATCTCTCTATGGAGATATGCTTCTAAAGAAAAGAATTGGTTTGTAGAAAGTTCTTGCATAGTCACATACTACTTAAGTTGCTCTTTTTCCACATCCTTCTCTTTAGTATTAGATTTAGATATCTATACTACTCATTACTCAGGTCCTGTGGATTTGTTGATAACACCCCTCTTTTAATAGAGGAACTGAGGTGTTCACAAACCTCTCTATAAAATGTTTTTTACTGTCGACTGTTTACAGTTTTGTCAGAAAAAACAGGTTCAACAGAGGTTATGAACAGTCAATTGACGTTCCAATCAATAGGCTCTTTGCCGACTTTTTTAAGGAATTCGTTGGCCTTGGAGAAATGGTGGCATCCTAAAAAGTTTGTCGCTGAATAAGGAGAGGGATGGGCGGCTTGGAAGACGGCGTGGTGGGTTCCCATCACTTTATGGCATTTTTCTTGGGCCGACTTTCCCCAGAGTAAAAAGACGATGGGATCTGGTCTTTGAGCAAGAGCGTCGATGACAGCATCGGTAAACCGCTCCCAGCCCTTTCCATGATGGGATTTAGGGTCTCCAGCTTTGACGGTCAGTGTTGCATTGAGAAGAAGCACTCCTTGTTTTGCCCATGAGAGCAAACATCCAGATGTTGGACGGCGGATTCCAAGATCGGTCTCCAGCTCCTTATAGATATTCTTAAGAGAGGGAGGAACGGGTATGCCTGGCAGGACGCTGAAAGAAAGGCCGTGGGCCTGTCCGTGACCATGGTAGGGATCTTGTCCAACGATCACAACTTTGACTTGATCAAAGGGCGTCTGGAGGAACGCATTGAAGGCAAGAGGCTCGGGAGGATAAATAGTTTTCCCGGCTTTTTTTTCATCTTCGAGAAACTTTTTCAGCTCCTGAATATAGGGCTGACCGATTTCGTTTTTGAGTTTTTCGTACCAGCTTTTTTCTAATTTCATCATACCACCTATCCTTGACTAAAACACCTAAAGGCCCTACGATTTTCCTCTACTACGAGGCAAACCATGAAAGACTTGGCTGAAAATAATCTAATTCGTTTTAAAAATATCTCTAAGAAAAAAGAAACGATTATAGCAAATTTCAAGGTTAAAGGCATTCGAGGTGGTGTTAATTTCACAGCTTCTATTTCGGTCGATCTTTCGGCCGCAGAAGTACATGCGGGCGATATTTTCGAGAAAATCATCGAAGAATGCGCCCGTATCGGCGTCAAAGAATTCAAAAAGGCAGAATTTCAATTCGAAGGGCTTACCAGCATTTAATCTTATCTGGGTGTAGCGCAGCTTGGCTAGCGCACTAGCATGGGGTGCTAGGGGTCGGAGGTTCAAATCCTCTCACCCAGATTTTTTTTATCAGGGACTTGCGTTCAACGCTCCTGTTTGCACAAACCCCAATTTCCTCCTCATGTGCCAGGAATGTGGCAGGTGACGCATAAATGAAAGAAAACCCCCAATTGTAAAATTTTTTATTTCCATCCTTCTTTGCTGTCTGCTCGCAACCGCCTGTACTCCTCAAGTCAATAACGACAAGAAACTCCTTTTGCAATCCATTGAAGAGCTGCGACAGCAAAGTGAGCCGCTTACATTCTGTGAACAACTGAAAATTGGTTCTTGTTATAATGAGTCGTTCTAGGAGAGCACCGATGCAAATAACATCCACTCACCAGGCTCTTCAAGATTTTGTTTGGGCTGTCAGCTACGGGAACTTTGATGATGTCAATATGGTCACTGCCGAGCAGCTCTTCCTACCACTTGAAAAAATTGTAAAAACTCAAAATCGAAAATTTTTAATGTTTTGTTTTAAAATCGGTTGCTGTAGTTCAATGTGTAAAATTAAAATAAATTATACATGCGCAACTGTTTTTTATCGGGAGCTGCTGCGTACGCACCTGCTCTGTTTTAAAATTATAACAACCTATGGTAATCTCTTTTCTAGAGGTCTCTATGGCACCCCAGATGACAGAAATCGTGATGACAGCTCTTCAAAATGCCGTCAAAGAAGCTGAAACAAAGCGGCATACGGAAGTTTCTGATATTCACTTACTTAAAGAGCTTTTCAAAGACTTTAAAGGGTACTTCTCAACCTTTGCAGAAACCCTCAAACTGAATCGCTCTGAGATCGTCAAGAAGCTCGAAGAGACCCTGAAAAAACTGCCGACTTATGATACTTTCAGCTAAACCGAATATTGCCCCTTCTCTACAGGCCGTTATTCAAGAAGCCCAGACAATAGCGTCTGACTGGAAAGACACCTATATCGCCTCCGACCATTTGCTGATGGCCTACTGGAAAATCGGAAAAGAGCCGATCAGCGGCTGGAAGAAAACGATTTCTCTCGCGGAAATCGAGCGAAAAATCAAAGAACTTCGAGGAGCAACCAAAATGGATTCACCGACAGCTGAAGAGAATATTCAAGCGTTAGATAAATACTGCAAAAATCTCACGGCACTCGCTCGTGAAGGGAAGCTCGACCCTGTGATTGGACGTGACGAAGAGATCCGCCGGACCATCCAAGTCCTTTCAAGGCGGACGAAAAACAATCCTCTTCTCATTGGAGATCCTGGTGTGGGGAAAACTGCGATAGCTGAAGGGCTGGCACAGCGCATCATTCAAAATGACGTCCCCGACTCTCTCAAGGGAAAACAACTTCTTGTGCTTGATATGGGAAGCCTCATTGCTGGAGCGAAATACCGTGGCGAATTTGAAGAGCGGCTCAAAGCGATTTTGACAGAAGTCGAAAAAAGCGAAGGAGCCATTCTGCTCTTTATTGACGAAGTCCATACACTTGTCGGCGCTGGTGCTTCTGAGGGCGCGATGGACGCTGCCAACCTGCTCAAACCCGCTCTAGCTAGAGGCACGCTTCATTGCATCGGCGCTACAACACTCGCTGAATACCAAAAGTACATCGAAAAAGATGCTGCTTTAGAACGACGGTTCCAAACCGTTTTAGTCGAAGAACCGTCTTTAGAAGATGCGATCGCCATTCTCCGGGGACTGCGTGAGAGATATGAGATTTTCCACGGCGTCCGCATCACCGAAGATGCCACTCCATGCGGCGGTCTTCTTGTCTCACCGGTATATTACAGAGCGTCATCTCCCTGATAAAGCGATCGATTTAATCGATGAAGCCGCAAGCCTCATTCGGATGCAGCTCGGCAGTATGCCGCTTCCCATCGATCGGAAAGAACGGGAGCTCGCCAGCCTCATCGTCAAACAAGAAGCCCTTAAACGAGAAGACCCTCCTCAAAAAGATACACTGAGCGCCGAGATCGCTAAGCTGAAAGAAGAACTCGGTGTTCTCCGCCAGCATTGGAACAATGAAAAAAAACTGATCGAATCAGTGAAAGAGAAGAAAAACAAACTCGAGCAGTTAAAGTTCCAAGAGGAAGAGGCCGAGCGTGCGGTCGACTACAATAAAGTCGCTGAAATCCGCTATAGCAAAATCCCGGCTCTCAAAACAGAAATCGAAGCGGCTGAGCAAAAACTGGGCGATCAAACCGAGCGTCTCCTCCAAGAAGAGGTCGACGAAAATCTCATCGCTTTAATTGTTTCGAAATGTCACAGGAGTCCCCGTCCAAAAAATGCTCGAAGGCGAAGCAGCTAAACTGCTTCAGCTTGAAAACACCCTTGCAAAAGCCGTCGTTGGACAGCCATATGCTGTCAGAGCGGTCAGTGAAGCGATACGCCGCTCCCGCGCCGGCCTCAACGATCCCGGAAGACCGATTGGTGTCTTCTTATTTGTTGGACCAACGGGAACGGGTAAAACAGAGCTGGCAAAAGCCCTTGCTCGTGAACTCTTCAACCAAGAAGAGGCGATGGTCCGCATTGATATGTCGGAGTTTATGGAGAAACACTGCGGTGTCGAAACTGATCGGTTCTCCTCCGGGCTATGTCGGTTATGAAGAGGGAGGTCAGCTGACGCAAGCGCTCCGCCGTCGCCCTTATAGTGTTGTGTTATTCGATGAAATCGAAAAAGCCCATCCCGATGTCTTTAATATTCTTCTGCAGATTTTCGATGACGGCCGCTTGACTGATAGCAAAGGAAGAACCGTCAACTGCAAGAATGCTCTCTTCATTATGACATCGAACTTAGGATCGTCCGAGCTTTTAGAAAACAAACTCTCTTCGAAAGAAGAAATCTTAAGTGTCGTTGAACCGATTTTGAAAAAACATTTCAGACCCGAGTTCTTGAACCGGCTCGATGACATTCTACCGTTTGTTCCGCTGCAGGAAAAAGATATGGAAGCGATTGCGGCACTCCAACTCGAACGCGTCAAATCTCGGCTGACCGATCGTCATATCCAGCTCAACCTCCTTCCTGTGGCCGCTGCTTATCTGGCGAAAAAAGGGTACGATCCGCTGTATGGAGCCCGTCCGTTAAAACGGCTGATTCAAAACGAAGTCGTTAACCTCCTCTCATCAGCGATACTGGAAGGAAAAATCAAACAGGGTCAAAATGTCGAACTCGATGTGAAAAACGAAGAGCTCTATTACTCCATACATCTCATATGACTTTTTTAATCGTCTTACCTGACGTGTTGTCACATCCAATCTCTTTGCCATCTCTACTTGTGAAATGACCTTTTCCTTAACTCCTTCATGATTCCTCCTTTCAAGAACTAGCTTGAAAGGGGGGAAGTCTCTCACGAAAGAGGATATTTCTAACTTGTTGAAACAGGACATTATCATTTTAGGCTAACAGTCCAAAATTAAAATTGAAATTCAAAACATCTTTCTTGTATCCTCTTTCGCCAAATGGTTACTGATGAATGAAATGGCCAAAAATACCGACTTTTAAACGCCCTCGCTGGAATCTCAAGCTCCCAAAGTTGTTTGGGTTCTCAATCTCTTTTTATTCTGCCTGGAAAAAATTCATGCGACAAATTCCTCCGGAGTCGCGCTCTCTCACAAAAGAGTATCAACATTTCATCGTTTTAGGCGACAAGCAAAGTGGTAAAACCGAGCTGATTCAAGGGTTAATTGAACAGAGCCAAGATCTCTACCCCTTTGATACAACCTATACAGCTTCCAGTGATATCCAATTTTATTTAGGACCTCGGCAAGTCATTCAGGAACTCTCTTTAGAAGCTTTGGAGAATCGGACGATCACCGTTCGAAAACAAATCATTTGTCTGTGGAAAAAACTGTATGCAAAGCGGTCACCTATTATCCTGATTACCTATGATTGCTGTACCAGGTCTCACGATCAAAAGGAGTCAAATAAACTCGCCCAGTTAATAGCGGGAAAAATTTCGCTGCTGACGGAAATTGTAAAAAAACCAGTCAAGGTGAGGATCGCTTTAACATTTCTCGACAAAGTCAGCGGGTATTTGGAATTTGCCCGATTTCTAAAGCAAGAGAATATCAATTTTACAATCTCTGTATCGATAGATTTTGAGACACAAGCACTCGCCTCTTATTCACAAAATTTTATCGAAAAACATCTCTCTCTCATCCTCACGACCGTCTCCTATGAAGACTACTTGAAAATTATTGCGTTTTTTAAAAAAATGCCCCTTTATTTCCCAGCGATAGAGCAATTTTTACGCAGTTTAGTTAGTCGAGTCTCCTTTACCAACTCTATCGAATTGGATCTGCTCTCTTATACCTCAAACTACGAAAAGGGCGCTTCCTTTACTTCATTTCAGTGGATCAAGGTTGCCCCCTCCGCCATCTTTTTTCGGTATCCTCTGCTTAAACATCAGGTGGCATCTACCTCTCTCTTCATGGTAGGAGCTTCTCTTTTATTCAATTCTTATCTTCTGGTTCGGTCTGAATTACAGCTGACGTACAAGGGGTCGGAATTACTAGATCTTCTGCAGTTTAAGGCCTTTGAAAACCAGCTCATTCCCGAATTAGATGAATTGTCCATCAAAGCCTCACGCAACCTTCTCTCTTATTTAGACCTCCATTTTTTTAACAAAAAAATAGAGCAAGCCAGAGACAGCTTATCTCACCGAATCAGAAAATTTTTCATCGAATCGGAATTCAGAAAATCTGTCTTGGAAAACAGAGGCGAATGTAGGTATCTCTATTTTCTCGCATTGATTCATGCGTCGAACTCCAACATCTTGGGAAAATTTATCCTCAAAGACTCTAAACCGTGGACGGAAGTCCTGCATCTCAACGAGCAGCTCATCAGAACCTATGTTAAATGCAGCTCCAAACCTCTACCCTCTTCTTATGAGAATATTAAGCGAGTAAACTCACTGCTTCCAATGACCAGTCTAAATCCCTGGATCTCGTTTATGAAAAAATTCCAAGAGGTCATCGATCAACCCATCCTTCTCGACTCTACTTTTGAAACCATAGTAAAAGAGATAGATAAGCTTCTTCATACCGTCGATAGAATCAGGAAAGAGCCCCTTGTTTTTGCCACCGCCACGCTTCTCGATGAAAAAATAGTTAAAGGCAATGAGAGTATCCAGGCCATCCAGTGGATTGGTGAAAACATCGACGCCCTAGAGAATTTTTTGCTCTTTTTAAAACAGACATCGATTCCCCATCCCGACATCAATGGAATGAACATCGCCCAGTTCTTTGCTAAAGTTAGGGAAATTTCCGCCCTTACTGATTTAGAAAACGAATCGTTTAATTTTATCATCGGAGACCTTGTATTTTCCTTCGATTCACATAAGTGGACCAATTTGGTTTCGATCAATAGCATTGAGCAATCAATTTCTGAATATATCACTGCCCACGTAGATACCGGAGGATCGATTTTCTTTAACAATACACCTGATTCGACGGATACCTCCTTTTTAAACCTCCTTGCCTCCCCCCTCTTTTTTAAAACACAAAATACAGTCCCCAGCCGCTACTCTCGTTTGAATTACGAAAAAAAAGTACGCTCCACGACAGAGAAGATCGCCCACTTGATCGACTCATTGCCTATAAACCCTGAGGAAAAGAAGCGGTTTACGAATTTTCTCGTCAGCGAGACGGTGAACTATATCAAAACCTACCAAACGAAATACCTCAGTTTTTTCGATTCCTACGATGTCGAGGCCAATACACTAAGCAATCTAAAAAAAACTCTTCCGCGATCTCACTCAATCATCATCTAGTTTTTACGATTTTCTTCGAACAATTCAGCACCAAACCAGTATCTTGTCCGAACCCATTTTATCCCTGACTCACATGGAAGAGTCCAACGATTTTGACTTCCTAGGTCGTATTTTTGAACAGAAAGAGGGAGTTGCTCCTATTTCAGAGTACCAGCATATCATTTCCCAACTGCTCAATGACCTCGAACACCCTCCTTCTACCCAAGATCCCTACAAACTAAGCTCTTATTTAACGCCCGCTGCCCAGATCAGCCTAGATATTCTTAAAAAAAACGAAGATTCGTACCTGATTAAGATCGACCACTGCCTCCAGAAAATGGGGGTCCCTAAAAGGTTTTATGAACCGTTCAATAAACCCGTGAACATTTTGTATAAAATGGGGTTGAAGCGAACTCAGGGATTCGATCGATACAACCTGGATAACACAATTTAGGCCAAAAATCGATCACTTACTCTCTCATTTCCCCTTTAATTTCGAAAGCGAAGAATCGGCCACGCTCGATGAAGTGAAAATGGTTTTGTCTCCCACAAGTGACTTTTCCAAATTTGTTGGAGAAATTAAGGCACTTTGTCTCTACAGCGACTCCATGCAGCTCAACAAAAGAATCTATGACCAGCTAACCCATTTATCACGGCTATCCGACCTCCTTTTGGATCCAGAAGGAAATCCCAAAACCACTCCGCCTACAGGTTCATGCTGTCCCGACACCCCCACCCGCCGGCGCTGACAATGTCCTCGTTCTTTCGTACCTCGTACTGGGAACTCGCTCCCTCCACAACTTTAACCAAGATCCGTCGTGGCAGCCGATCACTATCGGAATGGTGGAAGTCTCGAGACTTCCCTCATCGGAATGGAGCTTGTAAATAAGAAAAAGCAAAACAAATCATACCGAACAACTCATGTGCTAAATTCCCCATGGAGTTTCTTTCACCTTCTTAAACAAGGGACTGAACAGAAAGATTTGGTTTGGACCTGGAACCTCGCTTCTCCAGAAGAAACAGACCCCCGCACGGTTTCTTTCCGCTTTAAAGAAACCCCTCGCACTCTTTTAAACGAGAAAATCCAATGACAGAACGGTTGCTGACATTTTTTTTACTCATCACACTCACAGGATGTTTCTATTCTGATGAGTAGACAACGACATTTCAGGTCAAAACAACTGAATCGACAAACGAGGGTGTCCCATTTTATGCGGTTGTGAAATCGACTGACCTCGCTCAATTCTTAAGCGACGATTACCAAAAAGTGGCAACACAGACGATGATCTCCAATCCCGATTCCGCAACCCTAATGACGCTCTGTTTTATTCCAGGAATAACCCAGATGTTTCAAGTCAAAAATCAAGAAAACAAATCCCTTGCCATCTACTTTGTCTTCTCGAAGCCAGGTGAAGAGTGGAAGTATTTGGTCGGTGAAGAAAAATCTCAAAAAATCAAAATCTTACTGGGAGAAAATGCCATCAAATCCGTCGATAAATTCTAACCTTTGTCTAGAAGAGCTCCGACATCTGTGGGCTAACCCTTCTTCCCCCTTTTTACTGAAGGATGAAGAGTGGATCGAACGGAGCTATCGAGACCCCACTCCGTTTTGGGCCTCGCTTATTGCACTCCAACAAACCATTGCCCCTACCCACATTCGAAGCCAACTCCATCAACACTACGATTTCTATCACGATGCCGTCCTCCGACACATCGAATCCAACACAGCATTTGCAATCGTCGAAGAAGGAGGATTCACAACACCTTGGACGTACAAAAAACTGCATAGGCTCGTCAATTTTCAAACCAAACAGTGGACCAAATACAGTCTTAAATCTGGGCAAATTGTTCTGATCAACCTCCCTGTTGGACCCCATTTCATCGTGGCCCTACTCACAGCTCTACGCCTAGGACTAACCCTCTGTTATTTACCCCCAAACACCTCATTTCTCCCACCCCCGCACATTCTCTCGTTGATAGATGAAATTAAACCCGATCTCATCGTATCAAACGTCCAAACCACCGAGAGTTATCCGCATTACAAAATCGAAGAACTTCTAGAAGATGAAAACAACCACCTCCCCCATTCCCACTCCTATCCCGCCTCTCAAATTATGCAACTCTCTGTAGCATTATTACGGACACAACCGTATGTTATCGCCCCCCTGGACGCTCAAACCTGTTATCTCCATTCTCTCAGAGATGGCCTTTTGACTCTCAATTTAAAACCTGGAGTCACCTTCTGTGCACCTCTAACCTCCCCTCTACAATCGGAACCTTGCACCACACTATCTACCCTATTGAGTGGAGCCACAACCCTTCATGTCACAGATCAGACCCTTCAAAAAGATCCTCTCCTACTCAAAGAAGAAAAAATCGATATTCTCGGCATCTCTCCCCAGCTTCGAGAACTCTGGTCAATTGCCCCCTCACTCACATCAAAACACTTAAAGGGTTTTTTTATACCCCTCTCAACATCCCGATCTCACCACTGGAGCCCGTTTATCCAGCTACAGCGGCTCGAACAGACCCCTTCCTTTCAAATTTTAGTCGATAACTCCATCGGTGGCATTGCTCTCTTTTCCAAACCAACCCTAAACCTTGCGAACATCTACGTAAAACCTAGCCTTGGAACTCCCTGGTCGCTGAAAAATCTTGACCCAAACCGTGACGATTCGGTCTCTGGTTTTGGAAGGTTTTATCCCACCCTCTCTTCCAAAGAAAATAGCCAGCACGACTATAACCTTCTCCTCTCCCACATCGAGCAGAGCTGCCTGGTCAGCTCTACCCTTAAGCCCTGCTTAGATGGAGTCACCATCCCCATCGACAACATAGAAAATGCTGTTTCCCAGCTCCCCTTCGTGCAATCGTGCCTACTGCATCACACCGCCAAAATGGGATCGATCTTTTCGGACTCTCTTGTTTTCCTGATCTTTGTCGACCCCCTTAAAAACGACCTTGTTGACAAAATGCGGCTGAAGTGGAGCCAAGACATTAACCACCAAATCTCCCAACTTGTCGGCTCCCACTTCATCCCCCACTCTATCGAATTTTATGCCCTCTCTCCCCATGAAAAAGACTCTTCTATCGATCGAGAATGGTGCGCCGATCAATACCAAAGAGGCCTGCTCTCCATGAAAAGAGAGAACCAACTCAACTTATTCTTGAGCATCGTTAAAAACTTGGCTAAGCAGGTATTAGGGAAATAACAAAGAATTTATCTATGAAAACATCTCAAAATGCAGGACCTGTAATATCCCTGGGCCAGGACGTCACATCGATGTCTATCAAGCAATACGTGCCTGTTGATATCTATGAACAAATTCAGGCTTTGCTGCCGAAAAGTTATCTGAAAGCTAAATCACTTAATGCGATTGTGTCTCTTCCAGGTATTGAGGGTGCAAGAATAGCCCCTCCCGAATTTACTCCTCGTCTTCTGGACACTGATTACGCACCTGGAGATCCCAGAGCCCTTGGCCCCAAAACTCTAGAGGGGCTCTGGGATTGGTACATGAAATATTTATTACCCCAATCAGAAAATCATATTTTCTATCTTTATCTTGATAGCATAGGACTTATTACGACTGGGATAGGAATCAATATCACTACTCAATTAGAACATGTAAAGAAAAAAAAGGAAAAAGGTAAATGGGTGCCAGATGTTAAGGTCACTGCCGAGAAATTTATCCATAGCAAAACTTATCGAACTCAAATAATTCGGGACATCAAACATTATTTTTTGAATCAGAATGAAAAATTACATACTCAATGTATTTCAATAAATAGCTCAAGGGATCCTGTGATGTCTCAATTATGTTCTCGACTTCCCCCTCTTGACTCAAACTTGTTTGACCCTCTCCCACCCAAGCGTTTATTTTCTGCCACGGATGATATCGATACTGCAATCAAAGATGCTCTTTTATATTTATCGAGAGAGGTCACCAAATCGGAAAATAATCACAGAAAATACTTCTGGTACACGCATTATAGACGGAGCGGCAACATTAGCGTCAACGACGACCTCTTAACAGCGATTTCATATACAGAACACGTCAAACTTGACTACGAATATATGACCCGCCTCTCACATGGCCGATCGATCCCAGCTGGTGCACAATTGGCCTTGCTTGATATTGCCTATAACAGTGGACGTGGAGTACTCAAGTCATTTGGCCTTGAAAAAACTATCGACTGGAAAAGTCACCTCAAACCACTACCTAAACGGGGTGGTGAGCGTATCTACTCAAGAAACATTCTCTTCTTGCTGGGTCAAGCTTGGGAAGAGACCTGGGGATGTTCCACACCATTGCGCTGCCCCATCAAAAGCCCAAAAACTCCTACTCCTCAAGCTTGACAAATGAGATGCACTACACAAGCCCGATACCATCGAAAACCACGTCCAGGAGATCCTAGCCTACATCTAACTCAAAAACTTCGCTTCACTTTTTCTTGATTTTGGCTGCATGCTCAACATCGAGAAAACCTTCCAGCATGTCGATGAGTTTGAGGAAGATTTCGAGTTGACCCAGCTCATAGGCACTTTCTAATTTTTGCAATGTGAGTTGAATGTGGGGGCAATGGTCAAATTGTTTTCGGATATCTTCACCTAAGAGACGAAAAAAGAAGAACATCTGAGAACGAGCATCTTGGCTTTCTGGCAGATTAGCCTGATTGCGGGAAGCATCAGACACAAGCTGTTGAGACTCCCTGCTTTTGATTGAAAGGGGCTCTGAATTTTTGAAAAAACTCTCTTGGTACAATTCGTCCGTCATTTATCTATCGAAATTTGAGTAAATATAAAGTGCAACATAGATGAGTGCAAAGGCGCTAAATGCCCAGCCGTAATACTTCCATTTCTTATGTTTTTCAGGTTTTGGATAAGGGGGAGAGAGTTCTATCTCGTCGACTTTGGGATGAACCACAGGAATTTTGTCTTTCAGAAGCTGCATATATTTGTAGAGCTGGGTTTTAGAATCCCGATATTTTCCCTTAAACCCTTTCTTGAGAACAAAATAGAAGATCTCATAAACAATAGAGGGGACAGAAGGGTCATCCAAGATCTTATTGGTTTTTTCGAAAAAGACTTCGCCAGCAGTATAAGCTCCATAAAAATCTTTCTGGAGAGGAGCCCACCTGGCTTGAATTTTGTTATAATCGTAGCCTTGCATCTCTTCATCGACAAGGGCGACAATGGAGAAGACCGCAAGGGCTGCATTCTCCTTATCCAACTTTTGCTCAAGTGCGCCCCTCAATTGGTCGATCAACGCTGCAATCGAGCGCCTAGTTTCTTCCATCGACTCAGTCGTGATAGGTTTGCTGGTAAAAGCCGACTGTTCCTTCTGAACCTCATTGAGATAAAAAGAAATTTCTTGCCAGTGCGGATAGTTCATGCTTTTTTCCTTGGGTTATGACGAGAGGTTGTTTGCTTTTAGGGAAATGGACCGTGAGCTCTATTTCAAAATTGGGGAGCCAAGAGTTGAGCATCCGATGTAAATAGCTAAAAAATAACACCCCAACCTCCCACTTTTGCCCACCCCAGTCTCTGAGAAAAAATTCATACTCGACAACAGAGCTAAAGTTTCTCTGGTTCATTTTTTGATGAATCTTCACATCCCGAATCGAATCCGGCACGTCATCAAAAAAACTCTGATTTAACTGCTTCATAGCACCTAGGATAAATAAGATTTCATTTAAGCTTAAGTAGTTTTGATTTTTTAGTGAGAGAATTCGAATGAGATAGTTGGGGTCGTCTGTGACCATCTTCTCGCTCCGATGCAATGAGCCTAAAAGACGCGTTTCGAGTCCAAACATCTGGGCTTCGTTAAATTGCAACTCAATGTCATCATTGACGTAGTCTGAAAACCAAGGCTGTGACCACAGCCCCAAAGTCGTGACCGTTTTTGGTTCGGCAAACGCGCTAGGCATCTCTAACAATAGCTGCTGATTGAAATAATCGATCTCATAGGTGGGGGTCCCCGGACCTAAAATACCTGGTTTCAAAGGCCGAGTTCCGCTGGACAAAATTTCGGAGACTTGGAGAACCGTGTGAAGTTCAAACTTGTGAATAGGATCTGGGTGTAGAATGGAATATTGGTCCTTCATCCCATTGCAGACAATCGGTTCAGCATATCCCTTCTTGAGGTTTACAATTGGAACAATAAAAGGGATCAATGACTCTTCATTGAGCTTAATCGACTCGGGCCACTCTTCATTGAAGTGGAACTCTATTCTCATCGTTTGCCATCTCTCACCGCTCGGCGGAATATTCAACGTGACGAAAAGCTCTTGCTGGGGAAAGTGAAGCAAAGACCGTATCTGCTCAATTTCATGGTTAAAAATTACCCTCTCTTGACTATCAAAACCAAAAGAGACATTGCAATCGAATCCCTCTCCACTTTGTGACTGATCGTAAAACACAATCACTTTTTCCAACGATCTTTGCATTGCAAAGGAGACTCTTAAAGAAGAGAAAAAACTGTTCAAGTGGTTGATGAAAAGCTTAAAAGACCCGATTTCCTCAGTACTGACATGATGAGAGCCGTATTCCATGACAAAACGCCATCCGTACCCTTCCTTCCTCTCGAATTGACACCGTTTCAGAAAAATCGGAAAGACCGTTGTCGATTCGAGCGTTTGGAAAAACGCCTTCAGCTGATCGGTGGTTTTGATCATCAGCTCAGACCCCGTGGGAAGCATAATCTTTTCGGGAAATCGGATCGAAGGCTTAATCTGCAAAAGACCAAAAGCCGGAAGCGAATTCACCAGATAGGGGAAATATTGCCTAAACAGCCTCTGGTGGATATGAGTGATCCTCTTAACACCCTGCAATCGCGCCCTCGCCCCTAAGAACGCGAGCGTCTCCATGAGCCTCTTGGTATGAGGGTCCTCAGTCTCAAATGGAGTCTCTCCATACAACTCAATATGCGAAGCCCGAAAACTCTCCAGCTGTTGAAGCTCTTCCAAGTAAGCCTGATAGATCTTATCGTCTATGAACATCGAAACTCAAGACCCAACCATGTTTTTGTCCACCCAGCATAAGGGGTCCAGGGATTTGCATCAAAACTTTCATTGATTTCAACTCTTCACTTGATTAGCCTAATTGGAAAGATTTGGGACACTGCTCGATGTAAGGAGATTTCTTGTGAAGATGGTATGGTCCAAATTATGTTTGTTCCTCTCTTGCTTGTCGTTGCTATGCGCAACGAAGCACCTGGAAGCAGTTAAAGCAGCTGTCCCGAACGATCCTAAAGTACAACTCCAAGAGTTAGCTAAAATCAACGAAAATCTTGAACAGCGATTGGCAGCATTGTCTCAGGAGAATGCCGATCTTACAGACCGATATCAGACGACTCATCAAGAGCTCGAGAAAGCAAATGAAGATATGAAGGATTTTCTCGCCGCTGCTGAGATGTCTCCAAGCGCAAGTATTTGTGAACGTCTTGGCGGTCGTTGGGATCATACCCTTTCACCACTTCCCCTCGTTGAATGGGTCAACGCTTCTAATTTGCAAAATTTCTACCAACCGACTTTTCAATCCCTTTTGCAGCGGGACTCTTATTTCACAGAGATCGACTCGATGGGACAATATGAGCTCAATGTTCAACCCTACGGATTTTACTCGAGGTATGAGCTAGAGGACGATGATTTCAAGCTTACCACCTTTGGAGCCTCAGCGAGCGGTGGGCTGACTTTAAAGGATTGTTGGCAGCTAGGGGCCGGAGTCGGATATCTGCATTCTAATTTTAACTGGGGAGACCGGGCCCATGATGGAAGTCTCAATACCCTCTATTTTGGGCCCTATGTGGCTTATGTCTTCAACAGAGGGTACATCGATTTAGAAGTTTTAGGTATCTACAACATGTACCAAGTTGATCAGATTGTTGGAAAAAACAGATCCTTTTCTAACGACAGCAGACGATGGGATGTCTATGGTTCTCTAGAGGGAGGAATTGATTTTATTGGTCCTCGATTTTTTATCCAGCCAAAATTCAATCTCAGCTATCTCGCTGCCCTATCCAATGACTGTGAAATAGAGAACGAGGCGGGAGAAGTGGTCATCACCAACGGCTTTGCCGATTTTTTTCGCTGCAAATTTGCGGCTGAATTCCGAAAAGAGTTTCACCACCAAGGAAAGGGATTTATCATTCCTAGCGTTTCTCTGGGATGGGTTTTGCTGACTCCTCTGACGAATGGTTCGACGCTTCTTTTTTTGTGACGATGATCAAAAAAAGGTTTTCCAAGGTGCCTACCCAAAAAGCCAGCAGCTCTATATTGGCGCCAAGCTGACGACTGTCTATAAAAGCGGCTTTTTATTCACCCTCGCGTTTGATGCTTATATTGCAAAGTTCTACCCAATCTATTCTGGTGACTTAAGAATTGCCTGGAGTTGGTAAGCTCATGTTGCCTGGACTTTAGTCATATAAAATTCTCCGTAACTGCGGGCGTTCTCTTGATGAATTACCTCTCTCCCAAGAACCTATCCCTTAATGATAAAACTTTCATTTTTGATGTTTTTTTCACATCTTTTAAAGCCGCTCGCAGGCATACTTGAATAAGTAGGCCAAGAAGCGGTTTTTAAAGCTGTGGAAAAAGGCGCAAAAATTAAACTTTTCTCATTAAGGGATAGGTTCAAGTCCAGTCATGAGTAAAAAATTTAGGATGATTTTGCTGTTGCAAGAAATGCGAAATGAAGTTTACATTGTTTGCACAAATTACTAGAAACCTTGCACTAAGAGGAGTTTCTTCGTATGTCCACACTGATTGGTCCTGATGTTGCTGTTAGAATGACTCAGCTGGCCTGTAGTTACATGAATTTGTCGAGCTGTCACCCTGGATGTCCTAATGAAATCTGGGATCAAAGCATCAAAGGATTGGTATTGGGCTCATTGCGCTACAAGTGATTGCTCACGTGGCGACAATAGTGGCTCCCCCAGGGGGGCAGATAGGGCTTCAGCTCGCTGTCACGGTGATAAGGACCGGACCGGTCTTTTATAAGTGTGTGAAAGGCGAACAACTGACTCGCGAGGACTGGGCAGGAGTTGCCGGTGATCTAGTTTTTGGTGTTGCCTATGTTTCACAATATAGTTCCTTACTATCTGGCTATGTAGCGGTAGAGAATAGCTCAGTGCTTTTGGCGTCGTATGTCTTCTCTTCAGTTTTGATGGTGCTGCCTGTTGTCAAAAAATACACGGCTTCAGAAACGTATGCTGCGAAGCAGCTCACATCCCTCAAAGCCGTTCTAGAACAAGTGGTCCAAAATCGCAAGACTGCGGCTGACAACATCTCAAAGTGTATTGATCAGTTAAAGATTATGAAATATTTTTCTGAGCAAAATCCTGGGGACAGTAATACCAATAAAACAGGTGCGGCTATCCCTGGAATAAGTCCCCCTGAAAGACAAAGGAGTCTAGATCCCTTTTCGCCGGCCTCTACTTTGTCCAGCAACAATAATGATAAAGGTCTCGATGAGGATTTTCCAAAACTTCGTCTGTCACCATCAGTGGTGCAAGATAAAAAAGTAGCCCCCCCCCTGACTAGACAGAAAGCTCAAATACCTGATTGGGAATCTCAGAGAAACAATAAGGAATTTTTAAGATTGAATGCCAATTCTATATTGCTGCTCTTAAATTGTCTGAGTCAAAATTTTGAGATTTTAATAGCTGAACACGAATCTTTAGCAAAGCATTATATAAGATTGGGAGAACTGGGCAAGACTAACACACGATTGCTCTCCGTCCTTAAGTCAGTGAGTGAAAGACTACATGCTTGGAGTGCTGAAAAAGAGATGGATCAGGGTGGAGATCTAACGAGTGCTTATCTGCTTGGCCAACTTACGTTGGTAAATACTATCAAGACAGACGCCCCAGATTCATTGTCTGGTATTTGGGGAAAATTAGATGAATTAATGTCTAATTTTTCACCACCCCAATTCAAGAAGGATAGGCCGAAAAAGCTATTTCGTGCGTTGGCGGTTGCGATCGATTTGATCAACACTGAGCCCCATAGTTTTAGTTCTGGGCCCTTGACGAATGAATTGATATCGAATATGGAATCTACGTTAGATGCACGAAGAAAAGTTGTGTCCAACAGTAAAAATCTCGATCATTCCCAGTCTTTACTGGAGCAAGCCAAAGCGAAGTTTGAGCTACAAAATCAGCTGATGACTCAGAATCAATTCCAGATTCAGATTTTAGCAAAGGTGCAAGAAGTTCCTGAGAGAACTTGCAAACATGACAAAGATAATTTGTTGGTTGTTGGGAATATTCTTCGTGAAGTTTTTGAAAATCAGAAAACAAAGAGATGCAAATCTTCAAAAAATTGGCGGGGAGATTGATGAAATATTAAAATCTTTAGGGTCATTAGCTTCTAAGCATGATAATAAGGATAAGGATAAGGATAAGGAAAACAATTTATTTTTAAGCAAAATCGATCTTTGTTAACCGATTTACAGGCTAGGCTAAATTTGTTTGAGTATGCAATTCGCCAACCCGCTCTTTTACAAAATAATTCAGCGTTTCAAGAAAATTCTGGGGATGATTCATAAGAGTAAAATTATTGGGAACGAGATAACCGATTCTCTAACGAAAATTGAGGGGATGAAAGAATGGGATTTCCCCTTGTTCCAGTTTGATAACATCCCTAAGCACCCAGATGATGATGGTGCCAAGACTAGTCCTAGTGTTTCAAAGACAACAGAGTCAAGTCCTTCAAAAGCACCTGGGGCTAATTCTCTGGAGAGCTCAACAACCAATGTGAAAAAACTAGTGACCGTTTTTAAGGATAAGTTAGAGAAAACTCTGCAGTTTGTGTGGCCGTGTCAGTCAAAAGATTTCAATGCTGAAGCAGCCAAACAAGAGGCGATTACTTTGACAAGCACAATTTCCACAGAGTGGCAGGAGATTAAGACACAATATAATAGTCTCAGTAAGGCGAACTATAGGTTTTTAGAGCAGAATGAGGTGTTAAGGCTGCTGCTATTATGGGCAAATGGTATTGATGAAAAGGATGTGGTTTCTCTTGATTCGGAACAGCGAATAATAGATGCAAAATTAGCGCAATCAATCAGTTCTCTAGAACATGATCTTTCAGTTTTGATCGAATCTATGCGACTTTTTGCTGTTTTAAATGTAGCTGTGGCTTCTTGTTGCTCTCTACAAGTGGCTTTAAAAAGGATGGTGGTGTTCAATTTATCCGATTGAGATATCTTAGAGAGGAGCACAAGATCAGCGAGAGAAAAGCTTGTAAGATCGTCCAGCTCTGCCGTGCTTCGGGCAGATACCAAGTTAAAAGATCGTCAGACGAAGGTAAGCTCTGTTGAAGGATAAAGAGCATAGTAGAGGAAAGACGCCGAATCGGCTATCTGCTCTTGTGATAAGGTTACAAGATCAACCATAAGAGAGTCTACCGACTGTACAAGGCCCAAGGGTTGGAGGTGAGAATGCGCAAACAGCGACGAAAAGCTCTAGGATCAAGAATCCCTCCGAGGGTATTATCATCAGCCAATCAAAGATGGTCCATCGACTTCGTGATGGATGCTTTAGCAGATGGGAGAAGGATACGTCTAATGACTATTGTTGATGACTACACAAGGGAAAGTCTAAAGATCCCTGTTGAAAGGTCTATCACAGGGATAAGAGTTACCCAAGAGCTCGAAGATCTGATAAAAAGCCCAGGAAAGCTGGAAGAGATCATCAGTGATAATGGGACGGAGTTTACATGTAATGCCATCTTAAGCTGGGCTCAGGAAGAGAATGTGAAATGGAGCTATATCCAGCCTGGGAAACCGATGCAAAACGGCTACGTTGAGAGTTTCAATGGGAAGCTCAGGGACGAATGTCGAGAATATGTTCGAGACTCTAGCCGAAGCTAGAGTGCTCGCAGAAAGATGGAGAAGAGACTACAATGAGCAGAGGCCGCACAGTTCTTTAAGAGGGCTGACACCGGAAGCTTATGCAAGACACACGCAACGAACTCTTATCTTAGCTGTGGTCTAGTGTGTGGGGCAAGGTCAGTATATCTGAGTGATTGAAAAATAAAAAAGGAGATATGTCATGGCTATAGAATCTATAAAAGAAAGCAACTGTTGGAAAGGATTTTTTAAAGAAGATGTGAGGTGCTGCAATGTGTCATCATTAGTGACGGTTGTAGTATTGACTACATTGGGTGGGATATCCCTCGCCACCGATGATGCCAGCGATCTGCTTGATGATTGGCAGTTTGGTGCTGGGGTGGGTTGTCTATCTGTCGCTCTCCTCGTTTCTACTTCATGGGCTTGTTATTTAGCAACCAAGATGTCTTTTGCGGATCAGCAATATCAAAAGGTACACGGTGATGCTCATTCATAAGTTCTCTACAATCTTGGATTTTGCTGTGAAGTATTGGTGTGGCAGTATACCTAATTAATTTTTCAAGCTGTTTGGGTATAGATAAAGATGAGGCAGCTGCATGGTATGCAAGTGCTGTTGTACACAATCATTCGCAAGCTCTGTTCAAGCATGGAGTCTACCGAAAAAAGATCAAGCAGAAACCTCTACTATTCAATAACACGATGCGATGTTCTTTACTGACATCCGCCGGGGGAAGGTAGCATAAAAAAAATTTTCTTGGTGATAAAGGATTCCTTGAGTTAAGGTGTCTTTCGTTTAAAGCGGGGATTGAGGCGGAATGCCAAAATCTAAGCCCGTCCGGGTTAATCGGAGTTCTCTAAATATAGGAGACAAAGATGTCGGTACAAGATGAAGTCAAAAAGTCAAGACTCACACTGAGATATAAGACGGAAGTCAATGGGGAGCCTGCAGTTGTTGATCTCCCTTTACGATTGATGGTTTTAGGCGATTTTTCGGCTGGATCTTCCAAAGATCGGCAAGTCGATCTTGAGGAGAGAAAATCGCGCAGTCTGGATGGGGGTAATTTCAATGAGCTCATGAGGGATATGGAGATTGCCTTGGACATGGTGGTTCCCAACAAGGTAAACCCTGATGAGGAGAGTCTTCGTGTTAAGCTGTCTGTCGATAATATAAGGTCGTTTTCTCCAGAAGAAGTCGCTAAGCAGGTACCGCAGATTCGGTCGCTGATTCTTTTGAAAAAGCTATTGGAAGAGATTCAATCGAATGTCGCTAATAAGAAAGAGTTTGCTCAACTGCTCAGTCGATTGTTTTCCAACGGAAATCTTCTCTCTAGCCTCAGAGAAAAGTTGAAGATGTATTCAATGTACCGCATTCCCTTTCACAAGGATGAGGATAGCTCACAATCAAAGGAGTCTCAGTCATGACAAATACTCAGACACTAACCGTTGATCTTGCTGATCAGTCGCTGGCTCAGTTCGCCAAGATTTTGAAGATGGACTCTTATGATGAAGAGACGGCGCTAAGACCGATGTTGAGTGAGGGTCTATTAGAGGTGAGAGAGGATGTTTCGGATGAGGCTCGTTTAGTTTCATCACTGGCTACGCTCATTTGGAACGTCGATGAGGGGACTTCCAGGTTAGACAAGGGGAAAATTCAGGAGCTTATTGCTCGGCTCGATGGGATAATCAATGATCAGATTAACGAGGTGATTCACCACGAGAAATTCCAACAGTTGGAGTCGACCTGGCGGGGACTTTATGATCTGGTTTCAGGGACCAATTTTAGAGCCAATATCATGATTGACATGCTCGATGTCTCTAAAGAGGAGCTTCAGCAAGATTTCGAAAATAATGCGATTGACTTCACAAACTCGGCCCTTTTTCAGAAAGTCTACGTGAAAGAGTATGACCAATTTGGCGGGAAACCATTCGGTTCGATCGTCGGGCTGTACCAATTTGAGCATACGCCCACCGATCTAGCTTGGCTGAAGATCATGGGAAAGGTAGCCAATGCTAGCCATGCTCCTTTTATAGGTTCGGTCTCCCCGCGGTTTTTCGGATGCGACTCGATCGAGGAACTAGCTTCAATTAAAGATTTAGAAGGTTTGATGAACCATCCCGAAGTACAGCGCATTCAATGCGCTGCGGGATTCTGAAGAGGCGGCTTATCTAGGACTGTGCCTTCCCTCTTATGTACTGAGGCTTCCTTGGCATCCTGTGAATAATCCGTGCGGAACTTTTAATTTTACCGAGTATACGTGGGGGGATGATCACCAGAAATACCTTTGGGGGAACTCGGCGGTACTTTCGCGAAAAATTTGGTCCGCTCGTTCCAAACTTCAGGGTGGTGTCAATATCTGCGGGGGCCTAAGGGGGGAGGTCTCATCACAGGTCTTCCTGTCCATACATTCAATATCAGTGGGGAAGAGGAGATCAAAGTTCCTGTTGAGATCATGATTCCCGATTATGAAAATTTAGAGTTTGCCAACAGTGGCTTTATTCCCCTGATCTACCGAAAAGGGACGGGGGAAGCTTATTTTTTTAGTGCCCAGTCGTTGAAAAGACCAAAAAAATTTAGGGATCCCAAAGATTCTGAAAATGCTCAGCTGGCCTGTAATTTGCCGTATACATTTTCAATTACTCGGATCGCCCACTATGTGAAGAGTATTGCCAGAGATAATATTGGAAGTTCTGCCGATGCTGCCTACATTCAGAGGATTTTGAATCACTGGATTTTCGATTATGTGACAGCCGTCACAAATCCAGATGACATTACCCTTCGTCGCTACCCCTTTAAATCTGCATCGATCCAGGTGAAAGAAAAACTTGGGTCAGAAATACGGTTGGTATGACTGTACGATTGCTGTTCTACCCATATTCAGATGGAGGGGATGGACGTAGAGATGCGGCTTGAAGCTAGACTGGGAAAGAAAGCGTGAACTGGTTTTTAACTTTTTAGGAGGAGGAATCTATGGCACAACAAACGCCAATGAAGATTATCGATACGAGTCTTGATGCGCCCAATGCGTACAAGTTCAATATCACTAATCGAGCGATTTAGGATATATTGAGACGATGTCTTTTGAAAGTGGAGCAAAAATGACTCCAGATATCACGGTCAAGGATCCAGAAAATCCTGATCAAGACAAGAAAGTCGTAGCCGTTTTGGACACTATCCAGTGGGTGGGCGGGCCGACAGATTTCTGTTTACATCAAAGGTCGTTTCTCTTTTGAAAATAAAGGGGTCTTTAAGTCAAGCGTGACTTCTCTAAAAGGAGGAGCAGATATCAGCATTGCTTGGTGCGTTAAAGCGTACGATGGTCCTAAGAAAATATACTTCAAAATGTTCCACACAGGGGAGAAAGAGGTGAAGACGGTGATTACAGATGGAACAGAGACGAAAGTCAAAGATGTTAAGTCATCTGATATCGCCGATCCAGAAAATTTCGAGTTTGAGATGACTTTGACGGCCAAAAGCGGGACAGAAGAGCAAGAGCTTTGCTGCGCTACGAGTGCTGAGCTGAAGTTCTCTCGTCGATTCGGATAGAAACGGGGTGATGTTGCTGGGGAGAGACTCCCTTGCGACTGAACAAGGAGGATCGAAGGGATGCAGCAGCTTAAAGGATTAGGGTGGAAGATCGGGCCAGGCCCTGCTTCCGTTCCATTTGGTGGCTCAGGAAGATTCTCTTCTTTCACATTTGAGCTTTTATGTGAAGAGCCAGGGGCTTCCCCTCTATGGAATTGGTCAACTCAAATGGGACGACACGTTGCTTTTGCAAGGTGTCGTCTCTATTGCTAAGTTAACGGTGGTTTTTCCTTCCGGAGAAGTGGTAGATGTGCCAGAGAATGGGAAGATTTCTGTCTTTGACCTTAATAAGACAGAGAAGAACCGTGTTCCGCTCTATTTACATCTTCTGAAAGATAGCTCCGATTACGAGATGCTCTTCGATCAATCTGAGGAAGAAAAGATCGTTTATCTCATGAACCAGCTTGTCTTATCGAATGAGAGTCATCTTCTTTCAACTAAGACAAGTCTGAAACTAGCCGAGTTTGAAAAAGATATCGAAAATCGGTGGATGGTCAGCGAAAATTATGCCCCACCTCTTTTTACAATCTGCGATCACCCTTTTCTCCAAACCAAGCTCTTTAGGCTCCGGACAGTTATTGAAGGGTTCCAAAAGGAGCTAGAGCAAGAGTCGGGAAGCGGGAAATTGTTTGAACAGAGGACATTAGAGGCTAAGTTGTGCCTTGTGGAGCTCTCTCAGTTGCGGCGGTGTTTACTCAATGTCGAGCGTAACATCATCACCCATCCCTACTTTTTGTATGAGCAGCTTTCAGAATTTTTGGATACTTTGGCATTTATCCATGTCGCGAATCCCGATTTAAGTGTGATTCCGTATCAGCACGAAAAATTGGCGCTTTTATTCTCTAAACTTATCGACCTTCTTGTGCAGTATATTAAACCCAAATCAGAACGGCTTTCATCGCTTTCCTTTGAGAGACGGGATAATTGTTATGTCTCTGACAAGTTGCCTCGGGATATTTATGACACCAGCGAAATTTATCTGATCATCCAACCCGTCGATCTCAAGGTTAAAATTGTGATTGAAGGGTTGAAGGTGGCAAGCTACTCGCGCCTTTCCAACATTGTCAGATTCGCTCTTTCGGGCCTTTCCCTCCTCCGACTCGAGTCGGCCCCTTTCAATAATAACTTCTCTAAATTTGCGGCTATCTACAAGATTGAGAGAGATTTAGAATGGGACTATGCGTTATCGGAGGAGAGAGTTGCCTGCGTCGTTCAAGATGAGGGCAAGGAACTGCAGGCCTTTTTGTACTGGCGTTAAGGATCAGCGAGGGCATTTTTATGAGTTTACTGAACCATTTCCGTAAAAATCGTGAGATGTGGACTGAAGTGGAAGAAATTTTCGAGTCGATTTGTGATTTGTTAAACACAAGGAGAGGGTATGGGGCGTATCAAAAAGATCTTGGGCTTGATGCCTATCTCAACTTGAGTTCTAACAATCAACTTGCCAAACAGATTGTTTTGGATATCAAAAATTGTATCGGAAGGTATGAGAAGCGCGTAGTTGTTACTGAAGTATTATCTGTTTCCAATAACAATATATTTTTATTGTCTTTCTTAATTAAATGTAAAGTCAGGGATAAGAGTCATGAATTCCATCTCTCATTTAATTGTCAAAAAAACTGTTTTAGTGGAGGGCCGTCTGAATGAGTTCAAACACCATCAGATTCATCGATTCATTTTTCGAGTGTGATTTAGATTTAACACTTTCATTGGATGCAGAAGGGACGAAAACCGAGATCGTGTCGGGGAGTATTGAGAAGATTGCGCTCGATTTACATTCATATGGATTTAATGGGAGTCTGCAGCTCAGTAGCTTTGGGAATGAGGAGTTAGATGGGGTGTTCAACTCGACAAAGGTGACAAAAATCGTTTTGAGTTTTAAGCCAACTGACCCTCTACTGGGCGCAGCTCCGATTTTTGAGTTGAAGGGTATCGTCATAGGCAAGCTTGTTAGAAGGGTGGATGCGATTGGCGAAAATAAACCGCAGTCGATCCGTCTTTATGAGATTGCTTTTTTCGACGCAGCCCAGGCAATCTGGAGCGAACACTTTCCAATCAATATCTATGTCGATGAGTCGATGAAAAATATTCTCGATGAACACAAAAACAGCGATATATCGATCAAGTATAATTTCTCTCCCCTCGAGGTTAAACACCCGATTACGGCGTTTTCATTGGGGTACCAAGATGCTCTACCACAAGCTCAGCAAGTGAGTTTTTATTCGTTTCTTCTCTGGTATCTCCAGAAAGAAGGAGGGATGTTGGTTTATGACTACAAAGCCAATAGCTACTCGATTCTCGGTCAAAAAGAGGCTGCAGGCGATCCGTACAAGATCCATGAGTGGTGGGCGGCACCTCCTTTGGCAGTTTTTCCAAAACCCAAGCGACATAACAAAAAAATTATCCAACACTCTTCCGATACCCAAGATGGTGCAACGAAGACGAATGAAGATGCTTTTAAGCTGATTCGTCGAGATGATATTCATACCGACAACTACCGGGCTTTTCCTGAGCAAGCGCATGAAATTGTCCATTCAGCATTAAACTCAACTTATCCACTTTTCGAGTTAGAGCCCACCATTTTTGTGGACGATTTTCATATCCACAGAGTCCTTCCGGGGTGCCTGATTTCATTTGATGGGGGTGCCGACGAGACATGGTGTAACGACCCGATGTACAAAGGTAAAGTCTTTAGAGCGCGTAGTCTGGTCTTTCAAGCCGATCGTCTGACTTTGGCAGAAATTGTCGAAAAAACAGTTCAGCCCTACCGACTCTATGTCAAGAATATCCTCGAGCTGAAGGATGAGAAATACATCGAGACGGTTTTTTTTAACTGTCCTCAATTTCCATTCTCCATTCAAGGGAAGATCTTTAGCGATATTGGTGACACCCCTCAAACTACTTATAAAATCTCTGAGAGTGAACAAGCTCCTCAAGGCCAATACCTTGTCACTGTCCCACTGACAGGTGGAGATAAAAAATTGGTTGTTCCATTCACCCCCGACATGATGTGCGGACAGTTTTACTTTCCGTTTTGTAAGGGAGAAAGGGTTCTTCTCTCTCTCTATTTCCATACAGCGAAAATTGAGCGAATTATCGATTGGCAGCCGTTTACGCGTCTTCCCTCAGGAGTACAGGGAAATCAGATCATGTTCTCATCTAACAGTCAGGACAAATATGCATTTTTAAAGCACGAGTTTGAAGATGGGAAGAATTCGGTTGTTACTTTAGAACAGGCAACTTCTGCGACACAAACGCAGACCGTGAGGATTCAGGAAAAGGAGATTTTGATCACCGTTGTCGAGAAAGGTCAAAGAACAGTTGTAGTACAGCTGAGCGGAGATCAAGGGTTGTCTTTTTCGTTAGAAGATGAGACGACTGGCGTGACTCAATTGACGGTGTTTAATGGCGAGACGATGAGGCACATCTGTCGGGGTAGTGCAGGGACCAGCTCGATCGAGCAAGCGCCTGACTCCGTGATTGTAAATGCGAAAGAATTCACAGTGAATTCAGATCAAATTGTGCTGAATGCAAAAGAGTCGATTACTCAGGTGGGGCTCTTGAACGTCGATATTGAGTCTCCTCTGACAAACATCATTTCTCCAACGATCAAAATGGGGTGAAGTTGTGACCAGCCTCAACATTGTTTATCATGCCTTGGAAAATGCCGAGTCACAGATTTTGGAGATATCTCAGCTATCGTTTGATAAAATCGCGAGTTTAGTTGAGCGTGAGGAGATGGAGGAAGCCAAAAAGGCGATAGAACCAGCTATCAAGGAGGGGACCCTTGATATCCGGCTGATTGCGTACTATTTTTGTCTCCATTTTCTAGATTTTGGAGTTGTAAGTCTTCAGCAAACGCTCCCTCTTTTTGTGACACTCCTCTCAAAATATGAAAAAGTGTTAACGCCGATGAATCGTAAATCTAAACAGATTGAGAACAGTCTAACATGGTTTCTCTCTGATCTTGTGAGTAGGATCCAGCTGGGAGAGAGAATTCGAAAGCAGGGAAGAGAGACCCCTTCTGGAGGAAATTAACGGGCCAGCTCTCCCAGAAAGAGATGAACGAGACGCTGGTGATCGTTGCCGACTTTAGAGACTTTGTTGAGACATTTTTGCCACAATCTTCGATTAAAGATAACGTTTCAACTCTTTACAAAGAGATCGAAGAGTTGGCTTCGTTGACCCTGGAGCCTGTGACCATCTCGACTTCCGGACCCGTTGAGTCCGTGCTGGAAGTCGTAAAAGAGGCAGACCCTACCCCAGTTTTTGAACGATCATCTAATACAGGTGAGTCGGATGAAATGCGGGTATTGATCCGAAAGTTGGATATTTTTGCACAACTGGTCGAAAAGAGAAATTATCTCAAAGCTGCAATCGTCTCAAAAGACATCACTCACTCCATTGAGAATTTTGATCCGACCCTCTTTTTTCCCAAAATTTTCGCCAACTATTTTGTGTTGCTCGCCAGGCATTTTGGTTCGCTGGCTGTCGAATCGAACGATCATGAGGGGCTCCAATGGCAATATTTGGATAAACTTTACCGCATCGATATTGATGAGTTTGTAAGATGGTGACTTTTTTCAGAGAGACTCAGACTTTAACTCTAACGCCTCTTCAAAAGAGGATATGCGACAATATTCAATGTTTTGACCTTTGTTCTTTACTCAAACTTTTAGGGACTATTGGGTATAAAATCGGGGATATCTATTTTAAGTCGAATCCAGATCAATCGTCCCATTCCGCACTGTGTCAGAGAATTGAGTTTTCCGATGTTTTCCCGCGCGTTGAATTAGTGCTCAACCTCGGTCTTTTATCGGTTAACTCGCCTCTTCCGAGTTATTTCATGAAAAAGATGGATGCAGGAGTTGTCGATTCTGCTCTTTTGACTCGATTTCTCGGGTTTTTTGACCATTTTATGATTTCTAACCTCCTTTCCATGAGTTTACCAGAAGATAATGGATGGTTTTTTTCTGATTGGAAAGAGACGCAGTCTCAATATTTGAATCTTCTAGCCCTGAATAGCACGAGCACAATATGGCATCTGTTTCAAATCTGCTTTCCCGAGCTTCTTGTCAACGTCGTCAAATTTCAACGTGTTATGAGCACCGAGAGTGCTGTGACGGTTTTGGGCTCTACCCTTTTGGGTAGGGAGTGTTATCTGGGGAAGAAAGAAAAGGTCACACTCTCGAGTTTTAAGATACTTTTAACGACGGAAGAAGTCGAGACGGATCAACTGGTTCATTGGGCCATCGAAGTGAAAAAAAGGCTTCAGTCGGTTCTATTCCCCATCCTTGCAAGAGTCTATCTGTATTTGCAAGTCACTTTGGAGCTTAAAAATGTTTCTGATGTGGTTCGGTTAACGATGGCAGCTCAACTGGGCTACCGTTGTTTGGGTGGCTCAAGTAACTCGCTTAGAGTTTCGTCGTTTGCAGGTTATACCAACGAGTTTAAATCTGAGAGGAGGTAGGGCATGGGCAATGTTGTTAGCGATGGGACAGAGTTTACATGTTCTCATTGTTCTAGTCCTTTGAAGCTCAAGGTCAGTACGTCCCCAGGATTTGGCGAGTCGAAGCCTTTGGCCAATACAGTCAACTCTTTTTCTCCCCCTCCGGGCGCTTTATGTCAAATCACGTCGAGCTCTTGTTCTCCCGATACTCAAGTCGCAAGTCCTGGGCAGGATCCGATTCATATCTCTGGAAATCCTGCACTGGGTGCAAGCTGTAAGTTCTCCTGTAGTACGGGTGGGGCTCTTCAAGTAAAATCGCCTGGCCAATCACCGGTTCTCCATGTGACCACCTCTTCACAGAAGACCTCGACCGAGCTGCCATCTTGTGCAAATATTCGGAGTGCGGCCATGATTGCAGCTCAACAGCTCCTAGGTAAGAAAAGTATTACGTATAGCCAAGTCCACCGAACAGGACCCAATTCATATGATTGCAGCGGATTTGTATCAGAGGTTTACAAAATGGGCGGAGCATCATTCAAAAAGTACGGTATTGAGCACCCTGCCGTCACTCGATCAACAGGAGGGGGGATCTGGGCTTTGCGGCTCAATCATTGGCCGTTCAATGAGGTCCTCTTCGATCAAGCTAAAGAGGGTGATATCATTGTTTGGCTCCAGAAAGAAGGGAGCCGCTATGACCACGTTGGAATCTATTCAGGCGTACAGGATATTCACGGGCGGTCGCAACCAGCCGTCATCTATGCCAGCTCTGGGCATAATTCGCTTGTACAAGGATCGGTTGAAGGGCTAACCACAAATTTACAAGCCAAGCAGATTCATGTCTTAACATTCGCCGATTGCCAGGAGTGAGAGAATTAATATACCCAAATAACTTGAAAAATTGGGAAGTCGGCAAGGAAGCTCCATAAGATATTTATTCGGAGCGAGTGACCATTGTTGAAAGACATGTAGACTTAACTTTTTATCTATAAGTAAGGATGTAAACAAATTTTCATGCAATTGCCCTGAGCGGGATATGCTCAGGTGTGTGCAAAAGGTCGGGTCTTTATCTAGCCAACTATTGGAAATTGTCGAAAGTACTCTGAAGATTCACATTTTTGATTACCTAAAAAGCAACCCTCTTTGAGATTTCCAATTAAATTATCTAAAACAATACCCGCCATATCCTTTGCCAACATGATCACAAGATTTTCTTGCTTTCATAAGATAACTTACCTTTGCATGTCCTATTACAGCTTGTTCCTCTATTGAATAAATCGCAATTCGATCATTGATCCGCAACTCCCCATAAAAAATACGGCATACGTAAAAAACTCGATTTTCTGACTCAATTTTAGATTCAACTTGGCATAAAAATGGATAGTCCTGACGAAGAGGTGGTTGTTGGATAACAAATGGATCTTTTCCCGACACTATTTTATCTTTTATTCGAGCTATAGAAGTCTGTCCCTCTTCATCAATTTCTACAGCAAAAGAATCTAACCATTGATGAGTGTCAAATTTTTCAGAAACAGCAGATATAATGTCCAACATCTGATTTAAGATAGAATCAAAGAGGCGAACTAGTTGCCGCATATATAGGAAATGTGAATCACTAATTCCAAATAATGTGTAAGACAACTTCACTTTTTTTTTAACAAAGCAACAGCTCCTTCTAAGTTCCCATACTCGACCCCTGAGCATTAAGCAAAAAGACAAATAACATTCAGCAGGCAAAAACCATGGAAAATAGGGGAATAGATTGGAAAATTTTCTCAGCTTTCTCTCGTTTCTCCCAAAAAAATAACAAGTAGAAAGGCTAAACCCCTACCCATCCTTAGGATTGTCGATTAATTTAATGCAGTGTTCAAAGTAGGGAATGGCTTGGATATAGGACTTTTTTATGAGAATAATGGCTACGCCCATCAACCGATGAGTTTCCTGCTGAATATTAATATCGGTATTGTTTAAAGATGAGCTTCCAATAGTCAAGGCAGAATCATAATCCTCCTAGAGCAATCGCTTGCCACCCTTGCTGTAGCTGTATCATGGTTGTCATAGGCAAACATTGTTACCCAAAGCATAGAATAAAACCAGGCCCGTCCAGTACAAGGGCGATAACATGAAAAAATTTATTGACAAAGCTCATAGAGCGGAGTTACAGCCTAGTTGCAGGCTGACTATTTTCCCATTTTCGAGCCAGACTTCCTATGAGAAGAATGTAAATAAATTTCTTCATGCAATTGCCCTGATTAAAACCAGGGCATTGCCCAGAAAGCGCTAACCCCTTCCAACAGAACCATCCATCTGTTAATTACTCAGGACTCATCAATGAACCTGGTTTTCGAGAAGAAATATTAGATGGAAGTAACCTGTTGCCAGCGCCGGCAAAGAGATGTTTCGGATCGTTGTCATAAATAATCAGAGTATAAGAGGGCTTTCTTAATAAATTTGCATGGGGTGTAAGGGGTGGTTGGTTCAAATCCTCCTCCAACCAAAGTCTTATCAGTTTACCGGCGCCGGTAAGGTGATCGCTTCAAACCTCCCGGCATCCGACTATTTGTATGAAAGGCAGTCTTGTTCGATTACATTTTGTAACCGACTGATATTGTATGTCATTATCTTTCTTGTTAAAAATATTTCTTGTCATTATGGTGCGAATATAAAGACATGGAACAAACAGAGCCGTCATTTTTTAAGTCTAAGATCTACTATATCGCCGCCATTGTGGTTTTAATGCTGCTTGTCATCTTTTGGTGGTGGAGGGCTTATTTTTATCCTTTCCAAACAACGGAAGATGCCAGCATTGCGGGCTGGATCACACGATCAGTGCAGTCCAGTCGGGAAAAATTATGCAGGTGGCTGTGAGATGAAGGGGATGTCGTTAAAAAAGGAGACCTGTTGTTCTCCTTGGATGATACATTGATGCTGATCGAAAGAGAAAAAGCAGCAGCAGGAGTAGATCATGCGAATGACGAGGTAAAGCTGCAAAAAATCCGGGTCGACTTGGCCAAAGATGATTTGGATCGAGCGACAAAAGAATATGCCGGCGGCGTGATCTCTCAGGAAGCTTTCAATCATGTCGAAAAGACCTATCAGATGATGCAAGCCCACTCCAATCGATCAATTCGCTGGCAGATGTCCAAGAGGCCACACTCAAAGAGGTCGAAACCCAGATCCAATATTCTCAGGTGACGGCTCCAGTTGATGGCGTCATTGCGATGCGATGGCACGATCCGGGCGATGTGATCCGGGCTGGCCAAACCGTTCTTTCGTTGATGGACCTTTCTAATATTTGGATCACGGCTAATATTGAAGAGACGAAGCTCTCCTCGATTCGGGTTGGCGCCCGTGATCATCACTGTTGATGCTTATCCTGGGATAGAGTTTCAAGGCAATGTGACTGGTTATTGGAGCAGCGGCGGCTTCTCAATTTGCTTTGATCCCACCGAATAATGCTTCGGGCAACTTCACCAAAGTGACTCAGCGTATTCCTTTGAAGATCTCGTTCAAGACGTTGGAGAATGCGCAAGGGCTTTATCTTAGACCTGGAATGTCGGTTAAAATTAAAATCCGTACGAGGTAAGCATGCTCGAGAAGCAAGAAGGGCTTCTTCGGCGGAGAGCAATCCATTTATTTCCTTCTCTTGCATGCCCACCACCCCTTTTATCCTTGGTTTGTTCTATTCACCGTGATGATGAGTACGTTCATGGTTGTTCTGGATGGAACGATTGTCAACGTTGCGATTCCAACGATCATGGCGGCTTTTGGCCAAACCATTAACCAGGTTGTTTGGGTTTCCACAGCCTATCTGATCGCACTTTCGGTGCTACTGGCCATTTCTGCATGGCTATCGGAGCATTTTGGGTCTAAAAAAGTCTATCTGGTCGGTCTGATTATTTTCGTTTTTGGCTCTTATCTTTGTGCGATCGCATGGGATCTCAATGCTTTGATTTTTTTCCGTGTGATTCAAGGAATTGGCGGAGGGATCTTAACTCCCGTCGGGATGATCCTATTTACCAATGAATTCAAAAAAGAAAACCGGATGGTTGCTTTAGGATTTTATTCGATATCGATTGCTGCAGCGATTTCTCTGGGTCCCAGTGTCGGAGGGTATTTAATCCAGGCGATCAATTGGAAGTGGATTTTCTTGATCAATTTACCGTTTGGAGCTGTGACGCTTGTCATGGGATGGGTCGATTCTGAAACGGACCTTTAGAAAGATCATCCATTCGTTCGATCTATGGGGTCTTGTGACGCTCATCGTTTTCCTTGTCTCGTTATTTATCGGGATTTCCAGCGGCAATGCGCCCTGGAACGCCGAAGGCTGGTCATCGAGATTTACGATCGTCTGCTTTTTGATTTCGCTGGTCAATCTTCTCTTTTTTTTGCAGATCGAGCTGACCATTGTGAACCCGATCATCGATCTACGGATTTTTAAAAATCGCAACTTCTTAATGGGCAATATTGTGCTATTTGTCTTTTCGTTTACGTTGTTTGGATCGAGCTTTCTTCTTCCGCTTTACATGCAAAACGGTCTTGGTTTTTCTCAGCTTCAAACAGGAATTGTGCTTCTTCCTCTTGGACTTGCCCAAGGATTTTTCGGAGGGGTCTCCGGTTGGCTTTCTCGAAAGGTCTCCCCGATGCTTCTGGTTTTAGGCAGCCTTATTTTACTGGCGCTCACCTACTACGTGAATGCCCGCTTTACATTGTATACATCAGAAGCAACCATGGTCCATCTTTTCATTGTCCGAGGGATTGCCATGGGGATGCTGTTTGCTCCGCTGGTCGCGTTAACCTCTCGACCATTCCAGAATCTCAGCTTTCTCAAGCGACAGGACTTTTCACGGTCCAACGTCAAATTGGGGCTGCGCTCGGTGTTGCGCTGTTTGAGACGACGTTCAACTTCCGGGAGGTCTATCAAGCTTCAGCCATTGGTGCTGTAGTCAATAATTCGAGTCCTTACTTTGAACGGTTCCAAGATCTTCTTGGAAGCACGGGAATTCAGCAATATGGGAAAAACATTTTTGAAGCGGCTGTGCAAGCTCAAAATCTCCTCATGGCAACGGTGCAAAAACAGGTATTCATCCAAGCCATTGATGACAGTCTTTTAATTGCAGGACTTATCACGTTTTTTAGCATTATTCCGCTCTTTTTCCTCACTAAGAAGGGATTCCAGCCGTTATAATCATGGCCTATGGAATTTTCCTCAGGAGCTTAAAAAAGCAGCTCAAGCCCTTTCCGAAAGATATCGGACAGGAGAGAAGCCGTATCTTCGCTCGCCCCAAGACCGGCATGCCTATCTGCTGACACGCTATCCAGCAACTAAAGCCGCTTTACATCGCGTTTTTGAAGAGATCCGTTTTTTCCCGATTCAAACGATGCTCGATATCGGAGCCGGCCCTGGAACGTCTTGGGCGGCGGCTTCTGAAATATGGGAGAATTTAAAGGCAACGCTCTTAGAAAGAGACCGCGACTTTGTCGAGATCGGCTCTACAAATAACCCCCACAGACCGTGTTCGATGGATGACAGGAGATGTCTCCAAACAGCCCTCTTTTGAATCGGACATGATCTGTGCTTTTTTCGTTACTCTTGGGGAGAGATCTTAGATCTGGCTTTACTTGAGAGGGCCTGGAAGGCGGCGGGGAAATTTTTAGTGGTTGTCGAGCCTGGGACGCCGCGTGGTTATCAGAACATGTTAAAGGCGCGACTTCTGTATTTCGAAAAGGCTTCAGTATATGCGCCGTGTCCGCATTCCAATGCTTGCCCTTGGCAAAACACCCCAGAGTGGTGCCATTTTGGCGTTCGTTTGGAGCATCAGATGACATCGTTTGGCCAAAGAGGGGTCTATGGGTTTTGAGGATGAAAAATATTCGTATGTCATTTTGAGTAAAGAACTTTTGGAGACCGACTTTTCCCGCCTGTTAAAAGATCCTTTGAGGCGAAAAGGGCATACGCTTATCACGTTATGTACAAAAAACGGCATCGAGCAAAAAACGGTTACTAAAAAAGATAAGGAGTATTATAAAAAGATTAATAAACTTAAATGGGGCGATAAAATTGTAAATAAAGTATAATAATGGACATGTCGTACCTGTTTCCGTTTATATATCTTTTTTTGAATTCAATGACGCGTATTGTTGTCGAAGGCCGAGAGGTATTGATTCAAAAAACCTCCTCACCATCGTGGAAAGTCTCAACGCCGATCGTTGAAGGCAGAGGTGAATTTCCCAAGAAATTCATGAATGTCTGAAATTAGTTCAGCAGATGAAATGGGAAAATACAGGCCGAGTCGAAGTCGATGCAGTTCTTGGAACGATCCATTGGACTCAACAGGTCATCCCGAAAACTTCGGGAAAGAATTCCCGTCCTTTCTTAAAGAAGCCCAAGAGTGGGCTGAAAGTCCTTTCTCAAACGCTTGCCAAACTAGCCTAAATAGTAACATCAGGTATTTTCTTTCTGTCGCGGAGAGCAGAAAAGATGGCTCTGCTTGCCAGGATAAAAAGCGCAATATTAGGACGGTTGGCTAAAGGCGACAGGGTAAGGACGCACCCTGCGATGAGGGGTCCCCCGATCTTGGCAAAAGCTTGGATCGATTGGTGGAGGCCCATGATTTTACCATTGTTGTTCGAGGTGCCGTAGTCGGAAACAAGGCCGGTTAAGGAAGGGATCAGCATTCCGTAGGCTAGGGTAAAAAGTGGGACAATGAGGCAGGCTGCCCAATAGGTTTTGGCAAAATAGAGGGTAAGGATAGAGAAGGCCAAAAAAGTGATAAAATGGTGGAAAAACTTTTCTGCTTTGGCATACCGATGGAGCCAGGGCAATGTAAAATCACTTGAGAAAGAGCAAACCAAAGGCCGTATTGGGAATAGATGTTGAAAACCTGGGCTTCGGATGCATTGGATCTCCTTTCTTAATCAGGAAGACCTGGAAGGTCTTGATGATTCAGAAAAGAGATCCGATGGAGCCGAAGCCCAGGTTTTCAACATCTATTCCCAATACGGCCTTTGTCTTGCTCTTTCTCAAGTGATTTTTCAGGTGTTTTCCTGGCTCCATCGGTATGCCAAAGCAGAAAAGTTTTTCCACCATTTTATCACTTTTTTGGCCTTTGTCAAAATACTCACCCTCTATTTTTTTTGCCAAAACCTATTGGGCAGCCTGCCTCATTGTCCCACTTTTTACCCTAGCCTACGGAAGAAATGATGATCCCTTTCCTTAACCGGCCTTGTTTCCGACTACGGCACCTCGAACAACAATGGTAAAATCATGCGGCCCTCCACCAATCGATCCAAGCTTTTTCCACTATCAGATAACCCTTCATCGCAGGGTGCTTCCTTACCCTGTCGCCTTTAGCCACGGTTCTTTTAAGTCCGCTTTTTATCCTGGCAAGCAGAGCCATCTTTGCTCTCCGCGACAGAAAGAAAATACCTGATGTTACTATTTAGGCTAGTTTAGCCAAGGTCTGAGAAAGAACTTCGGTCCACTCCCGGGCTTCTTTAAGAAACAACGGGAACTCTTTCCCGAAATTCTGAGGATGGATCTGCTGAGTCCAATGGATCGTTCCTAGCACAGCATCGACTTCGACTTTTCCTGTATTTTCCCATTTCATCTGCTGAACCAATTGCAAGCATTCGTGAATTTCTGTGAGGAAATTCACCTCTGCCTTCGAAGATCGGCGTGGAGACTTTCCACGATTGGGAGGAGGTTTTCTGAATCAATACCTCGCGTCCTTCAACAACTATTCGCGTCATTGAATTCAAAAAAAGATATATAAACGGAAACAAGTACGACATGTCCGTTATTATACTTTATTTATAATTTTATCGCCCCATTTAAGTTTATTAATCTTTTTATAATACTCTTTATCTTTCTTAGTAACCGTTTTTTGTTCTATCCCCTGTTTTGTACATAACGTGATGAGAGTATGCCCTTTCCGTCTCAAAGGATCTTTTAACAACCTAGAAAAGTCCGTATCCAGAGGCTCTTTCTCAAAATCACATAAGAATATTTTTCATCTTCAAATCCCATCGACCCTTCTTTGGCCAAACGGTGCTCATCAGACCGCTCCAAGCGGACGCCAAAATGGCACCACTCTGGTGTATTTTGCCAAGGGCAAGCTTTGGAATGCGGACATGGCGCAAACACAGAAGCCTGCTTTGTCACGCAAAAGTCGCGCGCTTTTAACATGCTCTGATAACCGCGCGGCGTCCCAGGCTCGACAATCACTAGAAATTTTCCCGCAGCTTGCCAGGCCTTCTCAAGTAAAGCCAGATCTAATATCTCTCCCCACGAATAAGAAAAAAGCACCAGATCATGCCCCTCAAATGAGGCTGTTTAGAGACATCTCCGTCACCCAGCGGACACGGTCTTTAGGTGTCATTTGAGCCGATTTCAACAAAATCGCGGTCTCTTTCCACCAGCGTTGCCTGTTTTAAATTCTCCCATGTTTCAGAAGCGGCCGCCCAGGACGTTCCAGGGCCTGCTCCGATATCGAGTATTGTTTGAATCGGGAAAAAGCGGATCTCTTCAAAAACGCGATGTAAAGCGGCTTTAGTTGCAGGATAGCGAGTGAGCAAATACGCATGCCGATCTTGGGGCGTGCGAAGATACGGCGTTCTGCCCTGTTCGATATCTTTCTGAAAGGGCTTGAGCTGCTTTTTTAAGCTCTGAATGAGGAAAATTCCATCGCCCATGATTATAGCGGTCTGGAATCCCTTCTTGAAGAAAAAAGAGCGGAATAATGCTAAAAAACGTGATAAGCCCAGCAATCAAAAGACTGTCATCAATAGCCTGGATAAATACCTGTTTTTGAACAGTCGCCATGAGGAAGATTTTGAGCTTGGACGGCTGCTTCGAAAATATTTTTTCCGTATTGCTGGATTCCCGATGCCTCAAGAAGATCTTGGATCCGCTCGAAGTAAGGACTCGAATTATCTACCACAGCGCCAATGGCTGAAGCTTGATAAACCTCCCGGAAGTTAAACGTCGTCTCAAATAGCGCAACGCCGAGCGCAGCTCCAATTTGCCGTTGAACAGTAAAAAGTCCTGTCGCTTGAGAAAGTTTTGATTCTGGAATGGTAGAGAGGGTTAATGCAACCAGTGGAGCAAAAAGCATCCCCATGGCAATCCCTCGGACAATGAAAAGATGGACCATGGTTGCTTCTGATGTATACAAGGTAAAGCGGGCATTCACGTGGTAGGTAAGCGCCAGCAAAATAAGGCTGCCTAAAACCAGAAACATGGGGGAGACCTTTCTGGAAAGCCAACCGGAAACTCCACCGAAAAACCCTTGGGCAAGACCAATTGGAAGAAGCACAATTCCTGTCTGAACTGCGAATAACCAAGACCATTTTGCATGTAAAGCGGAAGAAGAAAGCTCGATCCAAACAAGGTAAACGAAAAGACAAAAAGAACGATATTACCCATTAAAAAATTGCGATTTTTAAAAATACGGAGATCGATGATGGGATTAACAATTGTCAGCTCAATCTGCAAAAAAAAGAGAAGGTTAACCAGCGAAATTAAAAAGCACATCAAGGTAAATGTCGATGACCAGCCTTCGGCATTCCAGGGGCATTTCCACTAGAAATCCCCACAAATAAGCGACCAGAAAAATAATAAGTGTGACAAGACCCCAAAGATCAAAGGAGTGGATGATCTTTCCGAAATGTCCGTTTCAAAATCACCCATCCCATGAGAAGCGTCAAGGCTCCGAAAGGCAAATTGATTAAGAAAATCCATTTCCAGTTGATCGCCTGGATTAAATATCCTCCGACGCTAGGACCTAGAGAAATCGCTGCAGCAATCGAAATCGAATAAAATCCTAAAGCAACCGTCCGGTTTTCTTTTTTGAATTCATTGGTAAAAAAGATCATGCCGACAGGAGTTAAAATCCTCCGCCAATTCCTTGAATAACACGGAAAAAAATCAATGCATTTAGATTCCATGCTATCGCGCAAAGGTAAGAGCCGAAAACGAAAATAATCAGACCGACCATATAAACCTTTTTAGATCCAAAATGCTGGAAAGCCATGCAGAAATGGCCAGTAAAACCGAAAGTGCGATCAGATGGCTGTCGAAACCCAGACGACTTGATTAATCGTTTGGCCAAAAGCTGCCATGATCGTTGGAATCGCAACGTTGACAATCGTTCCATCAAGAACGACCATGAATGTACTCAGCATGACTGTGATCAGAACAAACCAAGGATAGGCAGGGTGGCGAGCGTCAAGAGAAGGCAATAAATTGATTGCTCTCCGCCGGAGAAGCCCTTCTTGCTTCTCGAGCATGCTTACCTCGTACGGATTTTTATTTAACCGACATCCCCGGTCTAAGATAAAGCCCTTGAGCATTCTCCAACGTCTTGAAAGAGATTCTGAAATGGAATACGTTGGGTAACCTTTGTAAAGTTGCCCGAAGCATTGTTCGGAGGGATCAATGCAAATTGGGAAGCTGCAGCGGCCCAATGACAGTCACATTGCCCTGAAACTCTAACCCCGGATAAGCATCAACCGTGATAATCACAGGAGCTGCCTATTCGAATCGAGGAGAGTTTTGTCTCTTCAATATTGGCGGTGATCCAAATATTGGAGAGATCCATCAATGAAAGGACAGTTTGACCAGCACGGACCACATCGCCCGGATCATGCCATCGCATCGCAATGACTCCATCGATTGGAGCTGTCGCCTGAGAATATTGGATCTGGGTTTCGATTTCTTTGAGCGTCGCTTCCTGAACATCTGCCAGAGAATTGATCGATTGGAGCTGAGCCTGCATCATCTGATAGGTCTTTTCGACATGAGTGAAAGCTTCCTGAGATGATCACGCCGCCGGCATATTCTTTCGTTGCTCTATCTAAATCATCCTTGGCCAGGTCAACCCGGATCTTTTGCAGCTTCACTTCATCATTCGCATGATCAACTCCAGCTGCTGCTTTTTCTCTTTCGATGAGCATTATCGTATCATCCAAAGTGAAAAGAAGATCGCCTTTTTTCACCACAGCCCCGTCATCTACAGCCACTTGCATAATTTTTCCCGACTGAACTGCGCTGATGGTGTGATCTAGTCCTGCAATGCTGGCATCTTCAGTCGTTTGGAAGGGATAGAAATAAGCCCTCCACCACCAAAAAATGACAATCAGCATCAAAACCAATATGGCGGCGATATAATAGATCTTAGACTTAAAAAATGACGGCTCTATATGTTCCATGTCTATATATTCGCACCATAATGACAAGAAATATTTTTAACAAGAAAGATGATGGCGTACACTTTCAGTCGGTTTACGAAATCCAGGTCGAACGAACTGCCTTTCATACAAATAGTCAGATGCCTGAAAGAATTTGAAGCGATCAACTTTCCGACGCCGTACATTTTTTACTTGGGTTGGAAGAGGTTTTGAACCAACCACCCCTTACACCCCATGCAAATTTATTAAGAAAGCCCTCTTATACTCTGATTATTTATGACAACGATCCGAAACATCTCTTTGCCGGCGCTGGCAACATGAGAAGTCGATAGAATACTCTTCTCGAAAACCAGGTTCATTAATTAGTTCTCACGATAAACAGATGGATGTTGAGTTCTAAGAGGTTAGCGCTTTCTGGGCAATGCCCTGGTTTTAATCAGGGCAATTGCATGAAGAAATTTATTTACATTCTTCTCATAGGAAGTCTGGCTGAAAATGGAAAAATAGTCAGCCTGCAACTATAGTGCAACTCCGCTCTATGAGCTTTGTCAATAAATTTTTGCATGTTATGGCCTGTGTACTAGAGGCAGTTGGTTTTATTCTATGCTTTGGGTAACAATGTTTGCCTATGACAACCGTGATACAGCTACAGCAAGTGGGTGGTCCAAGAGCATTATGATTCTGCCTTGACTATTGGAAGCTCATCTTTAAACAATACCGATATTAATATTCAGCGGGAAACTCATCGGTTGATGGGCGTAGCCCTTATTCTCATCAAAAAGTCCTATATCCAAGCCATTCCCTACTTTGAACACTGCATTAAATTAATCGACAATCCTAAGGAGAATTACCAGTTTAGCCTTTCTACTTGTTTTACCTCTTTTGGGGGAGAACTAGAGAAAGCTGAGAAAATTTTCCAATCTATTACCGGACTTTTCCATGGTTTTTGCCTGCTGAATGTTATTTGTCTTTTTGCCAAATGTAGGGGTCAAGTATGGGAACTTAGAAGGAGCTGTTGCTTTGTTCAAGAAAAAGTGAAGTTGACTTACACATTATTTGGAATTAGTGATTCACATTTCCTATATATCCGGCAATTAATTCGCCCTTTCCTTTGATTGTATATGCGATGTTGGACATTATATCTGCTGTTTTCTGAAAAATTTGACACTCATCAATGGTTAGATTCTTTTGCTGTAGAAATTGATGAAGAGGTACAGACTACTATAGCTCGAATAAAAGATAAAATAGTGTTCGGGAAAAGATCCATTTGTTATCCAACAACCACCTCTTCGTAGGGACTATCCATTTTTATGCCAAGTTGAATCTAAAATTAAGATCAGAAAATCGAGTTTTTTACGTATGCCGTATTTTTTATGGGGAGTTGAGGATTGTCAATGATCGAGATGCAATTTATTCAATAGAGGAACAAGATGTAATAGGACATGCAAAGGTAAGTTATCTTATGAAAGCAAGAAAATCTTTGTGATCATGTTCAGGCAAAGGATATGGCGGGTATTGTTTTATGATTTAATTGGAAATATTCAAAGAGGGTTGCTTTTTAGGTAATCAAAAATGTGAACATCAGAGTACCTTCGACAATTTCCAATAGTTGGCTAGATAAAGATCCGGCCTTTTGCACACACCTGAGCATATCCCGCTCAGGGCAATTGCATGAAAATTTGTTTACATCCTTACTTATAAAGTTAAGTCTTACATGTCTTTCAACAATGGTCACTCGCTCCGAATGAGAGCTTTGCCCAAATTGCCAACTTTCCAATTTTTCAAGTTATTTGGGTATATTAATTCTCTCACCCCTGGCAATCGGCGAATGTTAAGACATAAAGATGTCCTTTGGCTTGTAAATTTGTGGTTAGCCCTTCAACCGATCCTTGTACAAGCGAGATTATCCCCAGAGCTGGCATAGATGACGGCTGGTTGCGACCGCCCGTGAATATCCTGTACGCCTGAATAGATTCCAACGTGGTCATAGTGGCTCCCTTTTTCTCAAGCCAAAACAATGATATCACCCTCTTTTTCACAATCGAAGAGGACCTCATTGAACGGCCAATGATTGAGCCGCAAAGCCCCAGGTCCCCCCTCCTGTTGTGCGACGGCAGGAGTACTCAATACCATACTTTTTGAATAATACTGCGCCCATTTTGTAAACCTCTTATACAAATCCGCTGCAATGCATATGAATTGGGTCCTGTTCGGTGGACTTGGCTATACGTAATACTTTTCTTTTTACCTAGGAGCTGTTGAGCTGCAATCATGGCCGCGCTCCGAATATTTGCACAAGATGGCAGCTGGACGAAGAGTGTTCTGTTAAGTTGTGGTCACATGGAAAACAGGTGATTGGCCAGGCGATTTTACTTGAAGAGCCCCACCCGTACTACAGGAGAACTTAACAGCTTGCACCCAGTGCAGGATTTCCAGAGATCTGAATCGGATCCTGCCCAGGACTTCAACTTGACTATCGGGAGAACAAGAGCTCGACGTGATTTGGACATAAAGCACCAGGAGGGAGAAAAAAAAATTGACTGTTATTGGCCAAAGGCTTCGACTCGCCCAATCCTGGGGACGTACTGACCTTGAGCTTCCGAAGGACTAGAACAATGAGAACATGTAAACTCTGTCCCATCGCTAACAACATTACCCATGCCCTACCTCCTCTCAGAATTTCAGAACTCGTTGGTATAACCTGCAAACGACGAAACAGACTTCTAAGCGAGTTACTTGAGCCACCCGAAACAACGGTAGCCCAGTTGAGCTGCCATGGTTAGACCGAACAAAATCAGAAACATTTTTAAGCTCCAAAGTGACTTGGGAACTTCAGATAGACTCTTGCAAGGATCGGGGAGATCCAACCGACTGAAGCCTTTTTTTTCACTTCGATGGCCCAATGAACCAGTTGATCCGTCTCGACTTCTTCCGTCGTTAAAAGTATCTTAAAACTCGAGAGAGTGACCTTTTCTTTCTTCCCCAGATAACACTCCCTACCCAAAAAGGGTAGAGCCCAAACCGTCACAGCACTCTCGGTGCTCATAACACGTTGAAATTTGACGACGTTGACAAGAAGCTCAGGAAAGCAGATTTGAAACAGGATAGGCATGTTGTACTAGTGCTATTCAGGCTAGAAGATTCAAATATTGAGACTGCGTCTCTTTCCAATCAGAAAAAAACCAGTCCATTATCTTCTGGTAAACTCATGGAAAATAAGGTTAGAAATCATAAAATGGTCAAAAACCCGAGAAATCAAGTCAAAAGAGCAGAATCGACAACTTTTGTCATCCATCTTTTTCAGTGAAATAACTCGGAAGGGAGGAGTGAACCGATAAAAGACCGAGGTTGAGCACTAATTCAACGCGCGGGGGGGGGAAAACTCAATTCTCTGACACAGTGCGGAATGGGACGATTGATCTGGATTCAACTTTAAATAGATATCCATTTGTATACCCAATAGTCCCTAAAAGTTTGAGTAAAGAACAAAGGTCAAAACATTGAATATTGTCGCATATCCTTTGTGGAGTTAAAGTCTCGGTCTCTCTGAAAAAAGTCACCATACTTACAAACTCATCAATATCGATGCGGTAAAGTTTATCCAAATATTGCCATTGGAGCCCCTCATGATCATTGGATTCGACAGCCAGCGAACGAAAATGCCTGAAAGCGAGAAACATAGAATAATTCACGAAAATTTTGGGAGAGAAAAAGAGGGTCGGATCGAAATTTCTCAATGGTGTGAGTGATGTCTTTTGAGACGATTTCAACTTAGAGATAATTTCTCTTTTCGACCAGTTGTGCAGGTTGGTTTCGGATCAATTCCCGCATTTCACCCGACTCGCCTGCCTTAGATGATCGTTCAAAAACTGAGGTAGTTGTCCGAGTCTTTTACGACCTGCAGTCTGGGTTCAACGGGTCCGGAAGTCGAGATGGTCACAGGCTCCAGGGTCAGAGAGTCCAACTCTTCGATCTCTTTGTAAAGAGTTAAAACGTTATCTTTAATCAAAGATATATAGCAAAAATCTCTCAACAAAGCTCTAAAGTCGAGAGAGCAATACATTG